>JAIXOR010000030.1 GCA_027486655.1 Verrucomicrobiaceae bacterium
CCAGGGCATGCAGGCCAACGGCAAGGCGGCGACGCCGAAGCTGCGGTTCATCCAGCACAAAGCCGTGAACGGCGTGATGGTGGCAGGCGACTCCACCAACTTCCCCGCTGCGGCCTAACTGAAATCTGACTCCGCGCCATGCCCACTGCCCCTCCAGCCGTCCTGCCTGTTTCCGGCGCATCCTCACCAGGTGCTCCGCAGCGGGTGCGATCGCTGGAGACGGGCAGCGTGCCCGACGCACCGGATGCGGTGCGTGGCGGCGCGACCGGCGCGACTCCCACGGCACCGAGCGGGGTGCGCGGGACAGCGACCGGCGCGACACCGACCGCACCGAGCGGTGTGAGTGGCGCGGCGTCGGGATCCACTCCGACTGCACCGGCCGTGGTGATCGCCGAATCATCTCCGGCGGCACCGGCTGCTGCAGCGGCTGTCCTGGGCGATGCTGGCCCGGCCATCCCGACTGCACCGGATGCGGTGGACGCGGGCACCACCGGCGGCGCTCCGGCGGCACCGGCGGCCGTGGAGGCAGAGCACGTGCCCGGCAGCGCAACGGCACCGAATGCAGTGACGCTGCAGCACGGCTTCACGGCTCCTGCAGCGGCGGATGCGGTGATGCCCGAAGCCACTGCCGTGATCCCGCAGATCCCGCTGCCGGTGATGGCGGACACCCGCTATCCGGCGGGTGCGATTTTCGATGGTGGCACTCTGATTTCCGATGGCGGCATCCTCTTGTTGGATGGTCCGACTCCGGGAGCCTTCCCCGTGCCGGTCTTGGCTCCGGATGCGGTGGTGCCAGCCGCGCCGCTGGAAGTGCCCGATATGCCCATCGCCGTGCTGGCCGCCCTGGTAAGCGATGCCCCGGCCGCACCGGATGCGGTGCTGCTGGCGACCTCCATCCTCACTCCTCCGATGCCCTTCCCGGTGTGGCCTCCCGGCCGGGTGCCCGCCGGGGCTCTGCTCGATGGCGAGTCGATGCTTCTCGACGGCGAGGCCATCGCGACTGACGCCTGATTTTCCAACCCCGAATCCTCAATCATGAAAACCAAACTCCTACTCCTCAGCGCCCTGCTGCTCACTGCGGTGATCAGTCCAGGGCAAACGTCCGAATCGATCGACGACAAACCCTTCATCACCGGCGCGGAGATCGATCCTGCGAATGATTTCTTCCTGCTGCGCGATGCCAGCGACACCACCGCGCCCTTCCTCCGCAAGGTGAGACCCAACCAGGTTCCGCTGATCCCGAACCTCTGGACGGCGGTGCCGGATGCTTCGTTCTCGATCGCGAAGACATCGGGGCTGCAGACGGCGCTCGATTCTAAACAGGCGACGTTGGTGAGCGGCAACAATCTCAAAACGGTGAACGGGACTTCGTTGCTGGGGAGTGGTGATGTGACTGTTTCGGGAGGTGGATCCTCGCTGGCGATCGATGTCACGGCATCGCCCTATTCCGCAGTGGGGGACGGACGCCGGATCGATGATGCAGCCATCAGCAGCGGCAGCACCACACTGACATCTGCGACCGCAGGATTTACCGTAGGGCACGTGGGAAAATTCATCCGCGTGGTCGGTGCTGGCGTAGGTGGTGCGGATCTAGTGACCACGATTTCGGCGCGGGCGTCATCGACATCCATCACTCTGGGTGCTGCTGCATCGACCACTGTTTCAGGTGCCACCATATTCTGGGGGACCAACAACACCACGGCGATTCAATCTGCCATCACGGCCGCCACTTCTTCGACGACAACGAAGACGGTTTACATTCCTGCCGGGGCCTTCCTCTGCAACGTGACGCTGACTCCTGGCATCGTGATCGAGGGAGCCAACCCAAGGATGAATCAATCGAATCTTCCGAGCGGTTCTGCCCTCGCGACGGACTACGGAACCACGACGATCCTGATGCCAGCTCTGGGATCTGCTCCGGTGATCGATGCTACTGGATCCACATCTGCGAATGCATCCGGCGGAGTGGTCCTTCGACGGTTCTGCGTTTTCGGAACCAATGCAAAAACCGGCCATGGAGTGCGGTTTGGTGACGACTCCGGAACGATCTCGGCGTTTGCAGGGATGGCTATCAAAGTCGAGCAGGTGTGGGTGAGCGGCTTTAAGTATTGCTTCGCCGCCTCCCGGATTGCGGATCTGCATTACGAACTCTGCCAGGTATCGACCGGGGTTTACGGTTTCAACATGGCGGAGGTCGATACCGTATCGACCTTGCGCTACACCGATGGCATTGCATTTACGGCCTGCACGTCTGTAGGAGTGGAAACGGTCTTCAGGTTTCAGGGTAGCAAGAATGCCGTGATCAACGGTGGCGACTACAATTCATCGGGAGGCACAAACGACATGCTTCGGCTGGTGGATATGCTGAATTCCAACGTGACGATCACGACTGCCAACGTGGAAGGTCCGGGAAGCGATGTGGTGAGGAAAACGGACGGTCGATTGGTGATCGACACCATCAAAGTGCTCAACGGATTGAAGGGTCTGGTGGCTGATATTGGAACCAGTGCCAACACGGTGGTAAACACCGCGGAGATCATCGGTGAAACCTGGGGTGCTGCGTCTGCGGCGGCGATCGTTTGGAAGGGCATTTCCGGGAATCCAGCGCCATTGATGGTGCCGAAGGGATTCGCGCTCGGTTGGTATTCCGACAACACCCTGGCGACGCTGCAGGACGCAGAGCTGACGTCACTCCGCTACGGCCGCCAAATGGACATCCTCAATGCACAGGACTTTTTCATTCGGGGAACTGCGAGTTCGCCCTATGGCTCGGCTGGCTGGATCTCCACTGGCATCACAGGATCATTCGCAGGCCGCGTTGATGGAGGCTCTTCCACCTTCGAGTGGTATTCCACGGGGGGACCTACATCTAACCTCGCCGGGCGTTTCTCCTTTGAGCGGGAAATCATCGGATTGAACGAAAACTTTGAGATCCGCTACGTGCTGAATGATGGCAACGCCAGCTCCGGTGCGTCCATCTGCCGGATTGGCGTTTACTCTCACGACAGCAGCATCACGCCACTGGATGGAGTCGGTTTTCGTGTGGATCGGTCCGCAAGCACGAACATCTTTTTCGAGACGATCAATAACGGCACGATCACTTCGGTGGACATGGGGGTCGCTGCGGCCACAACCATGAACACGTTTCGGGAGTTCATCATCAGACGCACGCCGCAGGGAATTTATGGAGTGATCCGCAACAACCCGAGTTCCGGCTCGACGATCACTGCCGCGATCCAACGGAACTCTGGGACGCTGCGCAGCGAAATGGCCGCCCCAGCTCTGTATTGGGGAACCACCGCGACGGCGGGCTATGTGGGTGCCCGTATCCGGGAGTTCTCGTTTCGGCGTTTCGTATCCAATTCGTTCAACTGATCCATGACCTACCTCTCCCAGCTCAGGATCACCTATGATCCGGATGACACGGCGACGGACTTTCTGGCTTTTGGCCAGGAGCTGACTTCGATCCCGCAGCTTTCGTTTCAACGCGGAGCTGAGGTGATCGCGGTGCCCTATGGCACGCCCTTCATCCGGCCGGATCAGAATGATGTGCTTCAGCTGAGCTGGGCGATGACCAGTGCGATCACGAACACCTCGCCGTGGGTGGTGATCTTCTCGGCGGCGCTGGCGATACAGTCCCTGGCACTCAAGCCGTGGCTGATTCGGATGCGGCTCCCTGGTGGACTGACGCATCGATACCGGATCGAGGAAGGATGGCTGGTCTCCGGTCAAGGCCAGCCGGTGCCGCCGACGAATGCGGCGGAGACGCGATTCCAGCTCACAGGAGTGGGCATCACCCCCCTCGATCCTGTCTAAGCCATGGCTGATCAGAACATCGATTTCAGATTGAACACCCAGGGGGATACCCAGGGTGCCGAAGCGGTGGAGAACTCGCTGGATGCGGTGACGGATGCCGCCAAGCGGGCACGCGAAGAAGGCACCGCAACGGCGGATGCCGCGACGGCGACGGCCGCGGCGAATGAGGCGCAGGCGGAATCCATCAAAAGGATCGAGGAAGCGACCAAGGCGCTGCTGGCGCTGAAGCTGGTGGAGGATGCCCGGCGCACCCTGAGCAGCGTGCGCGAGATGGTGCCAGCCACAGGCGATCTGCGCGATGCTCTGGATGCTGCGGATCAGTCGCTGGGATCTTTCTCCGGCGGCATGCAGGCCTTCATCGCGACGGGCAATCCTTACATCGCCGTGGCGGCCGCGCTGGCTTCCGGGATCGGCGGTGTGGCGCAGGCTTATCGGCAGATGGAGCGGGACATCTACAATGCCGATCACGCCCAAGAGCGGTTCAAAGAAAACATGGTGGATGCGGCGACGCAGCACCGTGAGCTGGCGAGATCGATCCGGGCGGATGCGCTGGCCGAGCAGATGAAGGACGCGGAATTCGCGACGCGGAATCTAGCAGAGGCGTTGCGTCGGAGAAATGATGAGGCCCGAGCCGGCCGCGAACTTCAGGATGTGGTGGCCAGTGTATCCGGTGCCACACCGGCGGATGATGCGGTGCGTGCCCTGACTCAGGAACTCGCGATCCAGGAAGCCAATCTGCAAGCGCTGCGCGAGAAGGAAGCTCTGCTCAGATCCGAGCTGGCCACGCAGCTGGAGATCGTGCGCAACCGTGAAGGCCAGGAAGGTGTGCCGGTGGCGGAGATCGAGGCGGAGCGGGCGAAGCTGGAACAGCTGGGCGTGGCGCTCTCGAATGCCTCTGCCGACCTGGCATCCGCATCGCTGGTGGCGATCACGGAACTGCAGGCGCAGTCCACCGAAAGCTACGCCACGGTGGCCAACGAGGCCGGTGCCGCGATCCGTGCGAACGCGCAGCAGACGATCGACCAGATCCGCCAGATCCAGCAGGAGCAAGGCGGAGCGGTGGGTGCCGATGTGCGGGGTGCGCTCGATCGCCTGGTGCAGCTGCTGAATGACGCGGTGCCGGATGAAAACCAGATCGATCAGATCGGGCAGGCGATCCGGATTTTCCGAGGCTCCCAGGATGCGATCCGGAATGGCATCGTGCAATCGGTGGATGCGGTGCTGGCCTCGAATCAAGAGATCGTGGCGAGCCTGCGCAGCCGGGATGCAGCCATCGTATCGATCCGGGCGGAGATGGCGCGGATGAATGCAGAGTTCAATGAGAAGCTGAGCCAGGCGACTGGATTCTAAAATGCCCCTCGATCTGAAAATCAAAGGCGAATCCGGCGCGACGTTGAACGCGACGCAGCGGACCTTGGCATCGCTCAAGATCACCTCGGCCACGCTGGCCTTCCGAGGCCTGGCGGCCGATACG
>JAIXOR010000022.1 GCA_027486655.1 Verrucomicrobiaceae bacterium
CCCTGGGAGATGAGTTTCTCGGCGATGTGGCCGATGGTTTCCGGATCGCAGTGGCTGATGTGACAATAACCTGGGGAGCCGGGCCCGGAGATGATCAGGCCGTCTGCGGCCTCGGCGAGCTGGCGGATTTTCCGGTCGGTGAATGCCAGGGCTTCGGCGAGTTGTTTGGCGGTGTGGAATCCGGGATGGTTGCGGAGATAGGCGGTGAGGATCTCGACTTCACCAGGTGCCGGTGGAGTGGGCTGTGTGAAAGCGAGGATCTCGACTTCACCGAGTGCCGGTGGAGTTGGCTGGGTGAAGTCGAGTTCCTGCTGGTGCATTAGATCCAGTCGTCCTTGGGGGCGTTTGCGTTGTTCTCGATGATGAGATGCGCCTGAGTGAAATGCTTCCAGTCGAGCGCCTCTCCTGACTTGTTGGCCAGCAGGCGACCGTAGCGGATTCGCTCGGTGATGGACTTGAGCCCTTCCTCGCGGGACAGCTTCCGAAGGATCTCATGAGGTTGATCAGAAACCTTGCCGATCTGGATGGTGAACTTGCGCTCCGGCCATGGCAGGCGGACGTTGGCGAGGATGGCTTTGAGGTCCTCGACGCGGACGATGTCGCCGAGCTGCACGCGGTGGACGCCGCGTTTGAAGACCTGCTCCAGCTCTTCTTTCCGGGCGCTCTCGAAGCGGCCGCGGAAGACGTTCGTGGTGCAGAACACCATGCCGCACTCCACGTAGTCATAAAGCTCGCGGATAACCTCGATGCAGGAGAAGAAGGATTCCTTCCGATAGGTGTATTGGAGCTGGTGGAGTTCGTCGAAGATGATCAGGTGATTCGGCGCGAGGGCTTTCTTGATCCGTTCGATCATGGCGGGCGTGTTGGCCTTCGCGCTGATTCCGAATGCGGCGGCGATCGCTTTTACCAGGCCGCCCAATCCATCCTTGGAGGGCACGCGGATCATGACAGTGCGGCCGTGGTTGTTTTCGATGGTGTAGTGCCTGAGCGACCAGGTCTTGCCGATGTGGCTCGATCCGTAGAGAAACACCGGTGTGCGAGACTCGCGGGCGAGGTCGCAGGCATTCCACACGCGCTTCACCAGGGGAGTCTGGACGAACTCGGTCTCGCCGAGTTTGGCCTTGCGGAGTTCGAGCTTCTTGAAATCCGCGACGGACTTGAAAAGCTTCTCCGGAATGTCGTAGCGCTCGCCGGTGGCCGGATTGTTGTGACGGCCGGTGTAGATCTTGTAGAGGGTGTTTTCCGCGTAGCCGATCTGGGCCGCGAACTCGCTGAACCAGACTCCTCGTGAGATGCACCAGTTGAATGCCCAGATGAGGGCTTCCTTGCGCTCCGGCGTGCAGTGGGCGAGTCCCTGCTGCAGGTGATCGGCGGAGAATCGCCAGGAGGCGCGGGCGTTGTCTCCCTGGCGTTCCAGCAGGGATTCATTTCGCTCGGCATCGACGGTGGGTGTGATGACTTGTGCTTCGATGGTTTCGGTGTTTTCGCTCATGGTTTTGGGTGTGGAATTGGAGAGGGTTCAGTCGTCTTGGCTGGGGAGAAGTTGCGAGGGGTCGAATGGATCTGGCTCCGTGCAGGAGTCATCCTCGACGTCTTCAAGGTCCGGGCAGAGTAGCTGGGCGGGATCGATCCCATCGGGACCGAGTTCAGCGGTCATGGCATTGGCGCGACGGGTGCGCAGTCCTTTAGCGGCTGATACGGATCGCTTCTCGGCTTCGGTGGTGGGCTCGCCAGCGGCTTCGGTGCGGGCCTTGGTGATGAGATCATCGTTGAGCTGTTTGACGGCATCGCGGCGGTTTGCCTGATCTTGCATGGCACGGCGGACCGGGGCCTCCATCGCCGTCTTGATGCGGGAGCGCTGCCGATAGAGTTCTTCGATCTGATCCGAGCTGCGACCGAGTTCCGGATTGCGCGTCAGCGTGCCGATGAAGGTGTGATTCTGATCGTAGGCGAGCACGGTATCCGGCATCATCGGATTGAGGAGGATGAGCACTTGATCTCCGGGCCTGAGATACTCGGTGCGGCCGCGAGGGGTGGTGAGTTCCGGGAGGTATTGGAGATCCATGCCGGGGAGTAGTTCCTCGGTGACCTGGATGAAGTGGCGCTTGTTGAATGTGGCTGGCTTGAGCCAGTCCGTAGGAACAAGGTGGACGGCAGCTGATAGAGGCAACTTGCGAATGGCGGAATCCTGCAGGCAGGACTCGCGGGCGATCGCGGGCGACCACTTGAGCGTGTCCGTGAGGCGAGGATCCTGGCGTTGTTGATGGAGCGCGTGCTCGCGCAGATGATCCGGAAGCCTGGCGAGTTCGGAGCGGGAGCGCCACATGCCTACTGGATCCTCTGCCCAGCGCCAGACGAGTTCCGTGAAGCCGAGGGCTTCCCATTCCTTGAAATCGTGATCGTCGCGATTTGCCAGGGCGAGCCGGATCAGCTCGGCGACAGATCCGAATTCGACGCCAGTGAGATAATTGGAAAGGAGGCTCTGTTGGATGTGCTCCGGGAGATCGGCAGCGATCTTGAGGATCTTCCGTTCGTATTTGGCGATGCCGTAGTTTTCCTCCGGTGCCATTTCGATGTTGCGGCCGGTCTGCCCGAGGAGGTGCTGCGAATAGATGCGCCAGAGATGGAATGATGATTCGATGGGGGCCTTGAAGCGCGGGTTTCCGGACGGCTGCGGGCCATAGAGCAGCTCGGAGAATGCAGGCCGGTTGAAGATGCCGGAGCTATCAATTCGCACGCCTGGTTTCCCATCGTTGGCGGTGAGGCTGCGCAGTGCGTCCTCGAATGAATGGAATCCGCCGGGCGTGGAGAGTGACTTGTTTGCCCAGACCTTGGCGGTTCCGTGCTCCTGGATAAAGCAGGTGCCGACGTCATCCGCTCGGTAGCCTTCGGTGTGCAGGAGGAAAATGACATACCAGACGAATTCCTTCTGAGTCAGGTGCTTGTGGGTGTTGGTATCGGCATCGAACCAACGGAGGCGGATGTGGGGACGAAACGGGTAGCGCGTGAGGCGGTCGAGGGCGTGGAAGCACAGCGGGACCATCGGCCGATCATACCCAAGCACGCGGACGTTAACGTCGGGCTTTTCGTCGTCGAAGAAGACATACTCCAGGTAGCGCGTTCCGATGCAGGTGCTGAGAATTGAAGGCAGCGAGCGGTAGGCGCTGATGGTTCCCTGGGCCGCGAGGGTTTTCTGATAGTTATCAGGAGCGCAGCGACGGAAGTTTTCGATCGAGAAGCCAGCAGGAAATCCTTTGCCTGCATCCGGCGGTGGCGATGAAAAGCCGGGGATCGCCCACTGTGGATCTCCCGTGCGAATCCACTGCCGCCACTGAGCGATCGTCATGCGATGCACCTCGGCGACGGCATCCCGGCGCTGCAAATTGAGGATCTGATCCTTGATCCACTCGCGGGTGATCTGGGGGAGAGCGAGGCGGTTGCGTGCGGCGGATTTACGCCCATCCACCAGGCCGCGGAATCCGTGTTTGCGGTAGATGGCGATCCATCCGTTTATCGCCTGCGTGCTGACTCGGAGGGTGCGGGCCTGCGCGGCGATGACTCCCTGCTTGGTGCCGTAGGCTGCGGA
>JAIXOR010000007.1 GCA_027486655.1 Verrucomicrobiaceae bacterium
AGGAGGAGGTGGAAGTGGTTGGACATCACGCAGTAAGAAAGCACGCGGCAGCCGGAGAAGTTTTCCTGCATGCGCATGAAGGTGCGGAACTTCTCGCGTTCGAGGTCCTTGAAGACGAAGCGACGGTCCACCACACGTGAAATGCAGTGGTAGATCGCCGGTTTGCCCCGCGAATCCTTCCAAGGTGCCAACCAGCGCGCCCGCCTCATGCCCCCATCCTGCATGCCCCGCGCCCCACGGCAAGAGGAATCCCTATAAAATGTCTGTCACCATGTAGTCACCAAGAAGAAACGAGGTGGAGTGATGAGGCAGGATAAGGGGGGGATTTGGAAATGCGGGCGGAGATTCCTCTTTTCATGCTCAGGGAATCCACATATTCCATCGAATCCAACCCCCACGATACAATCAACATGGACATTCTCGGATTCATCAAAGGCGAGCTTCTGGAAATCATCGAGTTCAACGACGACTCTCGTGACACGCTGTCATGGCGCTTTCCGGATGACGATCACGCGATCAAGAATGGAGCGCAGTTGATCGTTCGGGAGAGCCAGGCCGCCCAGTTTGTTTATCTGGGTCAGTATGGGGATTGCTTCGGCCCGGGAAAGCACTCGCTGACGACCGACAACATTCCGGTGCTCACGACGCTCAAGGGCTGGAAGTATGGGTTTGAGTCGCCGTTCAAGGCGGATGTCTATTTCGTCACGACGCGGCTTTTTACCGGCAACAAATGGGGAACGGCCAATCCGGTGATGATGCGCGATCAGGATTTCGGGATCGTGCGCCTTCGTGCCTTTGGAACCTTTGACTTCCGGATCGTCAATGCGCCGGTGTTCCTCAAGGAAGTGGCCGGCACGGACCACCACTTCCGTCTGGACGAGTTTGCGGATACCATGAGGTCCCGCATTGTCAGTGTGTTCAGCGAGGCGCTGGCTTCGTGCGGCGTGCCGGCTCTCGACGTGGCTTCCCGCTATTCGGAGCTGGGTGAGGCTCTGCTGCCCCTGATCAATCCTCAGACTTCCGCGAAGTATGGCATCGAGATCACGAGTTTCCTGGTGGAAAACGTTTCGGTTCCACCGGATGTGGAGGCTGCGATCGACAAGCGTTCCAGCATGTCGGCGATCGGCAATCTGAACGATTACGTGAAGTTCCAGATGGCTGAATCGATGACGAAGGGAGGGGAAGGCGGTGCGGCTGCGGCGGTGCCGGCTCAGATGGCGATGGGATTCGGTCTGGCTCAGGAAATGATGAAGAACATGCAGACCACACCGCCGCCGCTTCCCGGAGCGCCTTCCGCGGCGGGGGTGCCCGAGTTGCTCAGTCCGGCCCAGGCCGCGCAGCTTCTCGGAGTGGCTGAGGCGGATGTTCTCGCATCGCTGGAAGGAGGCGAACTCAAGGGCAAGAAGATCGGCTCCGCATGGCGGGTCACCAAGGCCGCCATTGACGCCTTTCTGGCCGAGTAACCGCCAGCGCCATGGCTGAAGTCAGTGCATTGCGAAAGCATCCCTGTCCGGAATGCGGCGGGGATGCCGAGTGGAACGCCTCCAAGCAGGCGCTGGCCTGTCCGTATTGTGGCACCGTCATTCCATGGAGTGAAGGCGAGGACCCTACCGGGGCGAGTATCGTCGAGCACGATCTTGAGTCCGCGCTGGCCAGCATCCCGGACGATGAGCGAGGGCTTCGCGAGGAGAAGAAATCGGTTCGTTGCGAGAGCTGCCGGGCCATCAGCATTTTCGATCCGGACCGGGTCGCCCAGCGCTGTGATTTCTGTGGTTCTCCATCAATTGTTCCCGCAGACAACCTGCCGGATGCGATCACGCCGGAGAGCCTGTTGCCGGCTGTGGTGGGAAACAACCAGGTGAGAGACCAGTTGCGCGCCTGGTATCGCTCGCGTTGGTGGGCACCCAACAAGCTGAAGCGCGCCGCTCTCACCGACACGCTTCATGGCGTATATCTGCCGTATTGGACGTTCGACGCACACGTCGACGCGGAATGGACCGCGGAGTCCGGTTATTATTACTACGTGACCGAGAGTTACACGGACTCCAGTGGCAAGTCGCAGACGCGCCGTGTGCGCAAGATCCGTTGGGAGGACAGTGCGGGCAGCCTGTCCCACTTTTTCGATGATGACGCCGTGCCCGGAACCGTGGGTGTGCACCTCAATCTGCTCCGCCAGGTCGAGCCCTTTCCCACCTTGACCGACCTCAAGCCGTATGATCCGGCATTTGTCCGGGGCTGGACGGTGGAGCGCTATCAGATCGACCTGCGGCAGGCCTCGGAAACCAGCCGGATGCAGATGGAGTCGGTCATCGAGCAGCTTTGCGCGCGCGAAGTGCCGGGGGACACGCATCGGAATCTGCAGGTCGACAGCCTCTATCAGGGGCGCACATTCAAACACATCCTGGTGCCGATCTGGCTGGTGACCTACACCTACGGGGCGAAGTCCTATCAGGTGGTGGTCAACGGCTACACCGGCAAGATGGCGGGCGAGCACCCGCTGAGCTGGGTGAAGATCACCCTTGCGGTCATCGCCGGCCTGTTGCTGCTGCTGGTGTTTTTCGGGCTGGCCCGCGGCTCGTGACCCGGATTCAGCGGTTCATCAGCTCTTCGATCTCCCCGGCTTCGATCGGGATGGAGGCCATGAGGTCGATGTTGGCGTCCTTGCCGATGAGCACGTCGTTTTCAAGACGGATGCCGAGACCTTCCTCGCGGATGTAGATGCCGGGCTCGATGGTGAAGACCATGCCTTCGGCGTAGGGTTCGTGCGGGGGGGCCACGTCGTGGACATCCAGGCCCAGGTGATGGGAAACTCCGTGCATGAAGTATTTCTTCACGAGCGCCTTGTCCGGTCCCTGTTCCTTCGCCTCCTTGGCGGTGAAGAGTCCGAGGCCGACGAGTTCCTCTTCCACGAGTTCGACCGCCTGTTTTTGATAATCGAGCGGATTGTTGCCCGGGCGCAGGATCCGGTTGCAGCCGTGGAAGACGCGCAGCACGGCGTCATAGACCTGCCGTTGGCGTTTTGTGAAGCGGCCGTTGACCGGCACGGTCCGGGTGAGGTCGGAATTCCAGCCGGCGTATTCCGCGGCGACGTCCATGAGGACCATGTCGCCGTCCTTGCAGATCTTGCTGTTTTCCACGTAGTGGAGGACGCAGGCATTGCCGCCGGCACCGATGATCGGTGGGTAGGCGAAGCCACGCGAGCCGCGGCGGATGAACTCGTGCACGAGTTCGGCTTCGATCTCCCATTCGCCGACGCCGGGTTTGATAAAACCGAGGGTGCGGCGGAAGCCGGCTTCGGTGATGTCGCAGGCTTTCTGGAGGATGCGGATCTCCTCGGCATCCTTGGTGATGCGGAGGCGGTGCATCAGCGGTGCAAGACGTTCGTAGCGGTGGAGCGGGTAGCGGGCCTGGCACTCGCGGATGAAGCGGTCGTTGCGTGTCTGCACGATGGCGGCGGCACGCAGGTGTTCGTTGGTGGTGAGATAGACGTGATCCGCCTGGGGGATCATGCGGTGGATGAAGTTTTCGAAGGATCCGGTCCACTCGACGCGATCCACTCCGGAAACGGCGCGCGCCTGTTCCTTGTTGAGCTTCTCGCCCTCCCACACCGCGATGAGTTCGCTGGTCTCGCGGACGAAGAGGATTTCGCGCTCCTTGGGGTCGATGGCATCCGGCATCAGCACGAGCGCGGTTTCCTCCTGATCCACTCCGCTCAGGTAGAGCAGGTCGGAGTTCTGCTTGAAGCCCATGGTTCCGTCCGCGTTGGTCGGCAGGACGTCATTGGCGAGCACGATGACGATGCTGTTGGGTTTCAGAAGTCCGCGCAGGTGGTCGCGGTTGCGGATGAAGAGGTCTCTGGAAACAGGTTCGTAGCGCACTCCGGGAGTCCATGCGAATCCCTCGCCGCGGGCAATCCGGTTTTTCGGGTTTGCCGTGGAAAAACCGCTGGATCCGCGGGGTTTTGCGGAATCGCGAGTTTCCACCCGCTTTGCCGCATGACGGGGTTCATTCCTCGATGACGAACTCCTCGATGCGGCCGGCGATGGTGGGGGGGACCACCGCTCTGACAAGAATGTCGTCGCCGTCGTAGTCGGTGGAGAGCACCTTGGCCTCGCGATGCAGCAGGCCGACGAGGTCGGCGCGTTTTTGGGGGATGCGGTAGTCGCGCCGGCGCACCCGGTCAGCGAGGATTTCCGAGCAGGCGCGGAGCAGGGCGTCGAGCCCGGATCCCTCGCGCGCGGAAACGTGGAGGGCCCCGGGAAAGCGGCGTCCGAGAGCGGCGAGGTCCTCGGGATCGGTGACGAGGTCGATCTTGTTGAGCACGGTGATGGCGCGTTTTTCGCCGGCACCGAGTTCGTTGAGCACCTCGAGGGTGGTGTCGTGGAAGCGTTGGATTTCCGGGGCGGTAGCGTCCAAGACATGGATGAGGAAATCCGCGAGCACGGCTTCCTCGAGGGTCGCCTTGAAGGCCTCGACGAGCCGGTGTGGCAGGTTTCGGACGAAGCCGACGGTGTCGGTGACCAAGAGGGGCTGGCCGTCCGGCAGGTCGATGCGGCGGGTGGTGGTGTCGAGGGTGGCGAAGAGCATGTCCTTGGCCATGACGCCGGCTCCGGAGAGGGCGTTGAGCAACGAGGACTTGCCGGCGTTGGTGTAGCCGACAATGGCCGCGTGCGGGGTTTCGAGTTTCTCGCGTTCCTTGCGCTGGGTCTGCCGTTGTTTGCGCACGAGTTCGAGTTCGCGTTTGCAGCGGTCGATGCTCAGATTGGCGAGGCGGCGGTCCACCTCGATTTGTTTCTCGCCCATGCCGCGTGCCGCGCCGCCTCCCATGCCGCCGCCGGATCCGCCTTCGCGGTCGAGGTGGCCCCACATGCGGGCGAGGCGTGGCAGGGCGTATTGCATGCGGGCAAGCTCGACTTGCAGGCGGGCTTCCTTGGTTTGGGCGCGTTTGGCGAAGATATCGAGAATGACCTCCTCGCGGTCGATCACGCAAAGGTCGGCGAGTTTCTCCCATTCGCGCTGTTGGGAGGGGGCGAGGCCGTTGTCGATCACGATCACGTCGCAATCATGGGCGCGGGCGAGTTCCGCGACTTCGGCGGCCTTGCCGGTGCCGCAGAGGAATTTTTTGTGCATTTCGCGGCAGCGGGGCAGCAGCTTCTCGACCACTTCGATGCCCAGCGTCCTGACGAGCTCGCCGAGCTCTTCGAGCAGGGACTCCGCCTCATCGGCCTCGCGCGGATCGAAGTAAAAGCGCACGAGAAGCGCGCGCTCCACCATCTCCGGTTTCTCTCTGACTTCAAACATCCGCCCGATGGGTAACACCGGCACGGACACCCGGCGATGGGAATTTTCCCCGAATGGCGCGCGGGGGCATCAGCGGTTGGTCGCCCGCATCCAGCGTTCGTGTCCCCAGAGGCCCCAGACGATGCTTGCCAGGCCGAAGGTCAGCAGCAGGGGGGGCACGCCGATGGTGAGGCTGACACCGACCGGGCCGATGCTGTGGAGCACGTCATCGTTGACCATGAACGGAGAGATCACGAGATACAGCCTCGCGATGAGCAGTGAAATGGCACCGACGGCCATCATGTTGCCGCCCCACGATTGCTGTTGGCGGGCGAGGCGGACGGCAGCCAGGCCGAAGAGCCCGATGCCGATGGCGCCCGCCGCGTCGAGCAGCAGGCCGTTTTGGAGGATGACTTCAAGCAACGGATTCATGGGGGGAGACGGTGCGGATGGCCCGTGAACGGCGGGCGTAGGGGGAGGGGAAAAGGTTGGCGTGCAGGGCGACGCCGAGGCCGAAGAGGAGCCAGCCGGAGTTCATGACGACCAGTTTGACGACATGCCAGGCGATCACGGCGGAGGAGTCTCCCTGATAGTTCACGCCGGGGAAGTAGTAGCGAATGACGCCCGCGTGGTAGAGAGGCATCAGCACCGAGTAGCCGAAGGCCAGAAGCAGGGCCCCGGCGACGAGGAACCGCGACGTCCAAAGGCCTGAGGTGCGAGCCAGTCGCCAGGCGATCAACGCGAGGAAGGCTCCCATCACGATGAGGAAAACCGGACGAACCGCTTCCACGGATCCTAGTGCGACGAAACTTGCGCTCATGTGTCCGCTTATGCATCACGATCTAACTCATTGAGCAACAATATTTAACGTAAGATGGCTTGGATATGAAAGGGTCCGGATTTCCTTGGAAGTTTGATATCCCCGCCCGGGTTGAAACTTTGGCTTTCTGTAAAAGATCGCCGCTTTTCCCTGCCAAATCGGGAAGTCTTGGAGCGGTTTTGGCCCAGGCTGCGACTGGAAATGCGGGCGTTTGTCGCCTAAGAGACCCGCAAAACCGTGATTTCCGGGAATCCTGCTTTTTTGCGTAGGGTCGATATTTCTTGCTTCCGTGGGTTTCGACTCTTGCGGCCCGCCGCGCCTCCGCCTAAGCCATCCGGGCCATGTCCGACGCCGCCACGCCGCAAGTCCAGTCCACGGAAGCCGAACTGATCGCCATCCGCCGCGAGAAGCTCGCGAAACTCCGCGAACTTGGCGTGGATCCCTATGGGGCGCGATACGAGACAAGCCACAGTCCTGCCGGTCTTCGCGAATCGTTTGCGGAAGGGTTGCAGGTGAAGGTCGCCGGTCGCATTACCGGTCTGCGCGACATGGGGCGCTCGATCTTTTTCCACATTGGCGACGTCCACGGCACCATCCAGGGCTACCTCAATACCAAGGGCCTGGATGAAACCCAGCTCGCCATCTGGCGTTGTCTGGATCGCGGCGACTGGATCGGCATCGAGGGCGAAACATTCCTCACCAAGACCGGCGAGCCCACGGTGAAGGTGGAGCGTTTCACCGTGCTTTCCAAGGCGCTGCGTCCGATGCCCGACAAGTTCCATGGCCTGGCTGACCGGGAAACCAAGTATCGCAAGCGCCACCTTGACCTGATGGGCAATGCGGACAGTGCCGCGTTGTTCGTCACCCGCTCGCTCATGCTCGCGGAGATCCGCCGTTTTCTCCAGGAGCGCGGTTTCCTGGAAGTGGAGACCCCGATGCTTCAGGACGTCGCCGGAGGAGCGGCGGCGAGGCCATTTGAAACTCACCACAACGCCCTCGGCATGCCGCTCACGCTCCGCATCGCGCCGGAGCTTTTCCTCAAGCGCCTGCTCGTTGGCGGCTTCACCAAGATCTTCGAACTCAACCGCAATTTCCGCAACGAGGGCATCTCTCGCCGCCACAATCCGGAGTTCACGATGCTGGAGGCTTACTGGGCATTCTCGGACTTCGAGGAAATGGCCAATCTCGTCGAGGAAATGACCTGCCACCTCGCCGAGAAGTTCTGCGGCGGATTGAAAATCGAGCACAAGGACGAGGAGGGCAACGTCACCCGCACCATCGATCTAACAAGGCCCTGGCGCCGTGCCAACTACCATGACCTCATCAAGGGCGTGGCAGGTGATGATTTCTTCGACATCACTCCCGCGCAGCGTCGTGCGAAGTGCGAGGAACTCGGTGTGCAGCTCTCCGACGCCATGGAGGATTACGAAGTCATCCAGCAGGTCTTTGAAAAGAAGGTGGAGGAACACACCTTCGATCCCTGCTTTGTCACCCGTGTGGCCAGCGAGCTGATCCCGCTCGCCAAAGTCACGCCCGGCGGCAGGACCGTGGAGGTGTATGAGCTCATCATCAACGGCCAGGAAATCTCTCCCGGCTATTCCGAGCTCAACGACCCCGACGTCCAGAAGCAACGCCTCGAACACCAGGCCGGCGGCGAGGAGGAACAGAAGGTGGACTACGACTTCATCGAAACCCTCGAACACGGCATGCCCCCCGCAGGCGGTATCGGCATCGGGATTGATCGCCTGGTGATGATGCTCACCGGCGCGCCGACGATCCGCGATGTGGTGCTGTTCCCGTTGTTGAAGCGGAAGGATTCCTGATTCGTCCCGCGGCTGGCGGTCCGGTTGGCGATCATCCGGCATGGTGGGATTGGGCTTGGATGCGCGGCTGAGGCCCGACACCATCGGTCCGCAAGGAACATGCACGGCGATCTATCAGAAAATCCGGTGGAGCGTGAACTCCGTGAGGCGGCCTACATGCGGGTGTTCGGTCCGGTGGTCTCGGTGTTTCATGAAATGGTGCCGAGCCCGGTGCACATCGATGTGTATCGCTTCGCCTGGGATGAGCCCCGCAATGAGCATGGCTATGTCACGGGCGGCATGAGCGACGCGCTGCAGCCCGAGGGTGGTCCCTTCGCGCGCATCGAGCTGGTGTTCTACGCAAAGACACACGACGAGCGCTATGCGAAGCTGTTGCAGACCTTCGCCCACTATCCCTGGCAGACCGGGGCCAGTCTTGGTCCCTGGCACACGATCCCGCTCGGGGGCTATGCGGAGGTGGCGGTCGGCTCCCCGAGGTTCGCGGCCTTGATGTTTTTCCCGGGGGTGGCGAAACCGGAAACCCCGATCCATCTGGCGGCGCCGCTCGCGTCCTTCGGCATCCGCTATCTGAGCGTGGTGCCCATCACCGCGGCGGAACTGGAGCTGAGCTACAAGCAGGGGATCGACGCCCTGATCGAGCGATTCGGTCAGGTGAAATTCGATCTCGCGTTTGACCCGGAGCGCGAGTCGGTGGTGTGAAGCCCGCTCTGCCGGGCCGTGCCGGAGCTCACAGGCCCCGCAGTTTTTTCTGCTCGGCGATCCAATCGCGGTCGCTGTCGGAGAGTTTGTTCTCGTGGGTTTTGCAACGGGTTCCGTCCGGCTCGATGAGGATGAGCGTGCCGTTCGAATAGTTGGCGAGGCGGGCGAAGACCTTGCGTCCCGAGCGGTCCGCCCACTCGCGGTAGCCTTTCTTTTCGAGGCCGGCGCGCCATTTCTGATAGGAGTTCTGGAACACGGCCTCGCCCTGCTTGATGAGGCCCCAGGTGAAGTCCGCCTGGCCGCGTTGATAGCCACGGTAGCGGCCGATCACGCTGCCGTCCGGGTGGACCAGGATGAGGGTGGGCTGGCCGAGCACCTTGTATTGCTTTTTGAGGCGGGTGACGTAGGTGCGGATGTCCACGCGCTTGGTTTCCTTTTCGTCGAGCGAGATGTCCGGGTCCTTGACCTGTTCATTGGCATCCACCTTCAGGCGGACGAGGTGCTCGGTGGCCCAGCTCTCGAAGTCCGGCATGGAAAAGAGCTCCTGGTTGATGGCCTTGCACATCGGGCTGCTGCGTGAGTCGGTGAACCAGATGAGCAGCGGCCTGCCCTCACGGCCGGCACGTTTGCGGGCGATTGTTTCGCTTTGCTCCCAAGGCCCGCGGCGCTTCGGCTGCGAGGCGAGGATGTCCGAAAGCTCGGGGATCACGGCATCCGGGTTGTCGGGATCGGTGAAAACGATGTCCTGCTCGGGAGTGATCTGGATGGGGCCGGTCTGGCCCTGGGCGTTGCCACCCGGGACGACCGGGGTTCCCGGGTCTTCGGTGCGTGCGCGCATCTGCGGCGGGATGCCGGTGGATCCGAAAGGGCTGGGTTCCTGTTTGACGGGGACGGGCTTGCCGACGCCGAGCTTGGCGCAGGACGCGACGGAGGCGGCGATGAGAATGCAGCAGGCGGCGCGGGTTTTCATGGGGACATCCGGGTTTCACTCCTTCAGCCGGACCGGCGTGCCGCAGTGGGTGCAGCGGAACCAGCGGAAGATGAGGATCTGGAAGCAGAGCGGGATCACATATCCGAGGCCCTTCAAATGGTGGGCCTTCACGTTCTTGCGGTGCGAGCGGTGCATGAAGAGTTTCTGACCGCAGATGCGGCAGCTTCCCTGCATGCCCCAGATCAACCAGGCGATGCCGAAAAGTGGCAGTGAAACAGGCACCCAAAGCAGCCAGGAGGGCACCCAGGAGAAGGACCCCGGCATCTCCGCGGAACAAAGCAGAAGCGCGGCGGAAAGGATCGAGAGCGGGATCATCGCCGTGACCAGCAGCGTGACCAGGGCGCCGGTGTAGATCGATACGGGATGGCTGTGAAGCACGCCGCGGATGTACCAACGGGAATTGGGATCCACGCCTTCATTGGTGGCGGAGCGGGGGGCGCGGATCAGCGCGACGCGGTCGTTTGCAGGGGAAGTCTTGACCGCCGCCACTTTTTGGAGCGGGGCGCTCATGTCCTGGATCGAGCGGATCCGCGAAGTGTCGATTTCGAGTTTCTGGGATGTGCTGTCCGCGATCTGAACGTATCCGGATGAGACGGGTGCCTTTGCCTGGCGGGATTTGGGAAGGCGCTCCTCCACGCGTACGTCGAGATCTCCGGAGTAGCGGTTCAAGAGGATCCCGGCGGGGATGTCCGAGACCCCGAGTTGGTGGTCGACGAGCACCCGGGCGGGCAGGGGGATGGCAAAGGGCGCCGCGGCCAGCATGGAGACCACGTGTTGCACCTTCTCGTAGTCCACAGGCACCAGCGACGGACCGACGGATTCTTCCTTCACGCCGATGCGTTCGCGGGCGTGTTCGATCCACTTGCCGATGACTGCGTTTCCGGGAGGCCGTTTCGAGATCTTGAGGATCGAGTTCGCCCGCTTGAGCTCACGGGCAAGGTCATCCACGCCGACTTTGGACAGCGCCTCGGCATCATGGAAACCGGCTGCCTCAAGAAGCTCGAGGGAGGTTTTGCCAATTCCGGGGATGCTCAGGAGTTCGGACATGGTCGTCTGCCGCGGTGACAGTCTAGGGGGGACGGCGGGCTTGGCAAGCGGTCATGCCAGAGCCGCCAGCATCTCTCCGAGCTGGACGAGCTTCGCGTTCCAATCCGCGAGGCGGGCTTTTTCCTGTTCCACGACCTCCGGTGGCGCGCGATCGATAAAGCTGGCATTGCCCAGCTTGCCCTCGCACTTCTTCACCTCGATCTTGATCTTCTCGATCTCCTTCGAGATGCGGATGCGCTCGGCCTCCACATCGATGAGGCCTTCCATCGGCAGATAGATTTCACCGACGGGCGTGAGCGAGACAGGCGTGCCTTTCGGCGCGTCGTAGGAGGCATCGATGTCGATCTGGCCGGCACCGCAAAGCAGGGCGAGCACCTTGGTTTCCGGAGCGAGCCAGGAAGCCGCGGCCTTGACGACGAAGCGCACGTCCTTGCGGGTGGCCACGTTGTATTCGATCTTCAGGTTGCGGAGGCGCGCGGCGCTTTCGTAGATCGCCTCGGCACGGGACCTGGCCTCGGTGGCATCGAAGCCGACGAGCGGTGTGGCGGGAAGCGCCTTGGTCATCACGAACTCGCCTTCCTTCACATAACTCATCCGTTGCGAGAGCTCTTCCGCGATGTGCGGCATGTAGGGGCTGAGCAGTTGGAGGAACCGCGCCATCACCGCATCGAAGGTGCCGAGCGTGGCGTTGCGGGCTTCCACGGTGGCGGTCTCGCGGAGGTCGAGTTTCACGGCTTCGAGGAACTTGCCGCAGAACTCGTTCCACAGGAAATCATAGAGCAGTTGCGCGATCTCGCCGAAGCGATACTCGGCATAACTTCCCTTGAGGTTCGCGGCGAGTTCATCGAGCTTCGCCATGATGTCGATGTGATAGGGCGGGTAGTTGGCCAGGTCGCCCAGCTCCACAAGCTCCGTGCCCGCCATCTGGCGGAAGCGGCAGGCGTTGTAAATCTTGTTGGCGAAATTCCGGCCTTCTTCGACCGACACTTCGTCGAAACGAAGATCGCTGCCCACTGGCGCGATGCGCAGCAGGCCGAAGCGCAGGCCATCCGCACCGTATTTCTCCATCAGGTCGATGGGGTCCGGAGAGTTGCCCAACGACTTCGACATCTTGCGCCCTTGCAGGTCGCGGATGATGGAGGTGAAGAACACGTTCTTGAACGGCAGCTCACCCGCAAAGCGGAAGCCCGCCATGATCATGCGTGCCACCCAGAAGAAGATGATGTCCGGACCGGTGACGAGGTCGCTGGTCGGATGGAATTTCTTCAAGGTCGCGCTGTCCTCGCCGAGATCGCTCATGGTGGCGAAGGGCCAGAGCCAGGAGGAGAACCAGGTGTCCATCACGTCCTCGTCGCGCACCCAGTTTTCCGAGTCGGCAGGAGCTTCGAGGCCGACGTGGATCTCGCCTTTCTCGAAATCCGACATGTCGAGCGATTCGGCGTTTTTCAACGCATCGAGTTTCTCCTTGTGATACCACACGGGGATCTGGTGCCCCCACCAGAGCTGGCGGCTGATGCACCAATCCTGGAGGTTTTCCATCCAGTGGGCATATGTTTTCGCCCAGCGCTCGGGGCGGAACTGGATGTCACCATTCGCCACGGCGTCCGCAGCTTCCTTTACGCAGGGATACTTGAGGAACCACTGCATCGAGATGCGCGGCTCGATCGGCACGTGGGCGCGTTCGGAGAAGCCGACGTTGTTCTCGTATTCCTCCACCTTGATGAGCAGGCCCATCTCTTCGAGCTTCGCCGCGGCTTTCTTGCGCGCGATGAAGCGGTCCAGCCCGTGAAGATCCGGGCAATCCGGGCAGTTCACATGGCCGTCCGGGGTGAGCACATCGATGATTTCAAGATGGTGGCGGATGCCGATTTCGAAGTCCGCCTTGTCGTGGGCCGGAGTGATCTTGAGAGCACCGGTGCCGAATTCGATGTCCACATGATCGTCCGCGATGACGGGGATCTCGGCATGCGGAAACGGGCGCTTCACCATGCGGCCGATGTATTTCGAGAAACGCGGGTCCTTCGGGTTCACGGCCACGGCCACGTCGCCCATCAAGGTTTCCGGGCGGGTGGTGGAGATTTCCAGATACTCGCCCGGTGCATCGGCGAGTTCGTATTTCATGAAATACAGCTTCGAACGCTGCGGAGTCATGATGACCTCCTCGTCGGACAGGGCTGTTAGAGAAACCGGGCACCAGTTGACGATGCGCTTGCCGCGATAAATGAGACCTTCCTTGAAGAGCTCCACGAACACATGGCTCACCCACTTGGTGTAGGCCTCATCCATGGTGAAGCGCTCGCGGCTCCAATCGCAGGAGCAACCAAGGCGCTTGAGCTGCTTGATGATGATGTCGCCGTGCTTGTTCTTGAAATCCCAGACGCGCTTGAGGAATTCGTCCCGGCCGAGATCGCGGCGGGTTTTCCCTTCCTGCTCGCGCAGCTCGCGCTCGACCTTCGCCTGGGTGGCGATGCCCGCGTGATCGGTGCCGGGCAGCCACAGCACTTCCTTGCCCTCCTGCCGCGCGCGGCGGGCGAGGATGTCCTGGAGTGCGTTGTTCAGAACGTGCCCGAGGTGCAGGATGCCGGTGACATTCGGCGGCGGAATGACGATCGAATAGGCCTCCTTCGCGGACGAAGGGTCGGCTTCGAAGCATTTTCCGTCGAGCCAGGCCGCATACCATTTGGCTTCGACGGCTTGGGGTTCATAGGCTTTCGCTAACTCGGACATGGGGGCGGATGGATGCCAGAGCGCCCGGGATTTGTCCAGCAAACCCAAAGGGCCCCGAGTAGCGGCCCCCTCCACGCCCTGGATCGGCGGATTTTCCGGTAACGATCCCGGATTTCCGTGGTAGAACACCCGTGAATGCCGGATTCCGCGGATCGACCCACCCTTTTCCTGACCACCCGCTGGACGATGGTCCGCGAGGCGGCCGCCATGGGAGACGAGGGGGCCTCGGCCGCGCTGGGCGACCTGTGCGCGATTTATTGGATGCCCCTTTACCGCTTCGCCCGCCGCCATGGCCACTCCCGGGAGGACGCCGAAGACCTGGTGCAGGGCTTCCTTGCCCGCATTGCCGACCCGCGGCGGCTCACCGGGCTGGATGCATCCAAGGGGCGCTTCCGGGCCTTTCTACTGACCTCGTTCAACCACTGGAGGCTCAACGAATGGAAACGTGGATGCCGCCTCAAACGCGGCGGCGGAGTCCCCACGCTGACTCTCGATTGGCAGGATGCGGAGGCCGGTTGCACATCCCCGCCCGCAGACGAGCAGAGCCCGGACAAACTTTACGACCGGGAATGGGCGCTCGCCCTGCTGGCGAAGGTGCTCGCCGACCTCGAAGCCGCCTCCGTCGCCGAGGGAAACGGGACCCAGTTCGATCAGCTCAAGACCTGCCTCACGGCCGACTCCACAAAAATCCCCTATCCGGAAATCGCCCGCAACCTCGGCACCACCGAGGGCGCGGCACGCGTCGCCGTGCACCGACTGAGGAAACGCTACCGCCATCTCCTCACCGCTGAAATCTCGCGCACCCTTTCCAACCCGGAGGCGCTCGAAGAGGAAATGCGCTCGCTTTTTGCCGCTTTGTCTACTTGATCGACTGTAACAAATCCAGCGAAACGAGGTTGGCATGAGGAGACGCAACACACCATGAACCCCAAGCCTCCTTCCCCATGCTGCCCGGACTGCGGCGGCACCCTGCCCGTCGAATCTCCCCAGTCCCTCTGCCCCGCCTGCCTGATGCGCCAGGCCCTGGCGTCCCGCACGCTCGTCGGTCTGGGCGATCCGCGGCCATGCGAGCCACCCCTCTCGCCGGAGGAGCTGGAACGGCACTTTCCGGGATTCGACATCCTCGAATGCCTCGGCCGCGGTGGGATGGGCGTCGTTTACAAGGCACGGCAGAAGTCGCTGGACCGCATCGTCGCCATCAAGATCCTGCCGCCGGAACGCGTGGGCGAGGCGAGGTTTTCCGAACGCTTTGCCAGCGAGGCAGCCATGCTCGCCAAGCTCAGCCATCCGAACATTGTCACCGTGCACGATTTCGGAGTCTCTAACTCTCAACCCTCACCCCCCGACTCCCAACCACTCTATTTCATCGTGATGGAATACGTCGACGGCGTGAACCTCCGTGACCTGTTGCGCGAGGGGAAACTGGAGGCGAAACAAGCCCTCGCCATCATCCCGCCGATCTGCGACGCCCTGCAATACGCGCACGACAAGGGCATCGTCCACCGCGACATCAAGCCGGAGAATCTTTTGTTAGACAAGGACGGCCGCGTGAAGATCGCCGACTTCGGCATCGCCTCCCTCATGGGCACAGCTGGTGATATTGCAGGCACCCCGCCTTACATGGCTCCGGAGCAGAATGGAAAAACCACCGACCACCGCGCGGACATTTATGCCCTCGGCGTGGTGCTTTATGAAATGCTAACCGGGGAGCGACCGGACAAGGAACTCATCGCACCATCACGGAAAGTGCAGATTGATGTGCGCCTCGATGAAGTGGTCCTACGCGCATTGGAGCGGAAACCCGAGCTGCGTTTCCAACAAGCCACGGCGTTGAAGACCAGCTTGGAAGTCATCGCAAATCAGGATGTCTCCGCGCAGCCTGACCCCAAGATGACATCGCATCCGGTGCCAATGCCTTGGATCGGTTATGAATATCGATCCAGCAGGACTCTGTGTGGACTTCCCTTGCTGCATGTGGCAAACGGATTGGACCCCCTCACCGGCCAACCGCGCCAGGCACGAGGCATCATCGCGATCGGCGGTGTGGCCACCGGTTGGCTGGCGATGGGCGGCAGGGCCTATGGGGTGTGTGCTTTCGGCGGCATTGCGGTCGGTGTTCTGGCCTTGGGAGGTGTCGCCATCGGCATGGTGTCCGTTGGCGGATTGACCTTGGCACTGGTGATGGCGTTAGGAGGCATGGCAATCGCGCCCGTGGCATTGGGAGGGATGGCGATCGGTTATCTCGCCATGGGCGGGCAGGCGATTGGCGCGCATGTGGTGAATGGCTGCAATCCGGACACGGGCTGGCTTCATCAATCTTATCGAGCCTATCAGACTTGGTTGTTCGGGGTGCTTGGTGCGATCTGGTTGTTTTTGTTGGCCTGTTCCACCTGCATCAGCGCCTGGGCGAAATCGCGCGCGCTTGGCATAGATCCGTCTCACGCATCTGAGAAAAAACCAGGGCGTCGCGGCGAATGGGCGCTCGGTCTCTTCATCGGCGCGATTGCAGGTGTTCCGATGTTTCTGGGTTTCATGGGAGCACAAGAAGTGATGGCCATCTGCGGCTTGGCATTGTTGTTCTCATTGGTGTTGGGAGTGATGAGTTGGCGCTCCCAGTCGGGCAAGTTCGCTGCGCTTGCTTCAGGCTTGGCAGTCTTGCTTTTGGTCGTCTTCACGATCAACTATCTGACGCCTCGCACACCGCAGGTGCCATACGAAGATGATGGAAAGACCACCATGGATGCCACGGCTATCGAACGCGTGGTGCATGAAATGGAATCCGGCTTGGGAATCCGCTACAAACTCCTGCCGGTGCCCAATGGCGAAACGATTCCCCCTCCGGACTTCGAACGTGTTAGAGACCGGGCCACGGCCATCGCGCGCCGTCACTATCCGGATTTCAAGATCAGCATGGATGGAGACCGCTTCATCATGCAGCGGAACCTGCGCGAGTACGAAGTCCACAATCCTTCGAAGAGCGGCGACGTTTCCGCGGAGACCCACAAGGAAACCGGCCCCGCGGCGGATGGGTTCCGGCTCGTTCTGGTGCCTCTTGTGGAAGCTCCGGTTTCACAGGCCTTCCAGGCCGATGGGCAACAGATTCTCGATCGACCGTATTGGAAGAGCTTCGTCGATCACCGCTTCGAGCCCGGCAAAAACTCGGGAGTCTCGATGTTCTTCGACTTCGGCCCTGCGGTGAAGGAGGCGTTCCAGAGCGAGATGCTGCGCTTGCTGGAAAAATGAATCTCCGCCGTCGGAAGGAAAAAACGCACACTGAAGTGTGAACTCCGGACCATCATTCGGGCTTCCGGAGTTCAAGCTTCAGCTTGCTCTTCGATAAGTAAACCGCTAGACGCTCGGTCATGTATCGATGGAGAAAAATGACTCCGGATCAACGGCGGGAAACGCTCGCTCGCCGACGGCTTCAGCAACATCCGCAGCACAGTCCGCGTCATCACAAGGAAGGCAGAGGCCTCTACCTCATCACATCCACCTGCTACGAACACCAATCTTGGATCGGTGCAAGTGACGCGCGCATGGATCACTTCTCAGCCGAGTTATTGGAAGTGCTGGCCAACCACACGAAGCGGGTGGATGCGTGGGTGGTTCTTCCCAATCATTATCACGCGCTGGTCCTGACGGATTCTTGCCCGGCATTGTTGCATGAGCTCGGGAGGTTGCACGGGCGCTGCTCGTTCCGCTGGAACGGCGAGGATGAAACGCGCGGCAGGAAAGTCTGGTTCAACACCTTGGAAAGGCAGATTGCGGGTGATGCCCATCACATCGCCGCGATCCATTACGTCCATCATAACCCGGTGAAGCATGGATACGTGAAAAAGTGGGACGAATGGAAATGGTCGAGTGTGTCCGAGTATCTGGAGCGGCTCGGGCGCGAGGAAGTGGCGAGACGATGGAAAGAGTATCCGCTACTGAATTTCGGAGCCGGCTGGGACGACTGAGCCCGGTACAAGGGACACTGAAGTGTGAACTCCGGACCATGCATCGAACGTCCGGAGTTCAAGCTTCAGCTTGCTTCTTACCGCGCCGCGACGAGGTCGTAGCCGCGCCAGTCGCCGATGGTGATGTCTGCGAATTCGCCGACGGGCAGTGTTTCATCGACGATGACCGAGCCGTCGATTTCCGGGGCGTCCCATTGGGTGCGGGCGACGCCGGGTTCCTCGACGAGGACGCGGACCTGTTTGCCGACTTGGGCGGCGTTGGTTTCCGCGGCGATTTTCTGGAGTTCGCTCATGGCGCGGGACCAGCGGCTCTTGCGGGTGGCGTGGTGGAGGTGGCCGCCGAGCTTGTAGGCGCGGGTGCCTTCCTCCTTGGAGTATTGGAACACGCCTGCACGCTCGAAGCGGAACTCGCGGATGAATTCTAACAGCTCATTGAAATCGTCCTCCGTTTCTCCCGGGAAACCGACGATGAACGTCGTACGAATGCCGAGGCCGGGGATGCCGGCGCGCATGCGGCGGATGAGGTCGCGGATGTAGTCGCCGGTGGTGACGCGCTTCATCGCGTTGAGCATGTTGTCGGAAATGTGCTGGAGCGGGATGTCCACATACTTCGCCACCTTGTCGCACTCGGCGATGGTTTGGATGAGCTCGTCCGACCAGTGGGCGGGGTGGGTGTAGAGCAGGCGCACCCAGAAATCGCCCTCGATCGTGTTGATCTGGCGGAGCAGGGTGCAGAGCGAGTTGCCTTTCGAAGAATCCACGGGTGAGGACGGCTTCGGCCGTTCGCCTTCCCATTGGTCCATGCCGAAGTAGGTGGTGTCCTGGGAGATCAGATTGATTTCCTTCACGCCGGATTTCACGAGGGCTTCCACTTCCTTGAAGACGGACTCCTGGGTGCGAGAGCGGTGCATGCCGCGGATCTTGGGGATGATGCAGAAGGTGCAGGTGTGGTTGCAGCCCTCGGCGATCTTCACGTAGGCGAAGTGGTCCGGCGTGAGGCGGATGCGCGGGGTGGAAAAGTCCGGAACGTATTGCGGCTTGAGCGTGACGAAGTCGCGCGGGTCCTCGGTGGCGGCGGGGCCTTCGGTTTTCTGCACCTCTGCGTCGTTCTTCTTGCCTAACAGGTTTTCGATGATCGGCGCGACCTTGGTGATCTGATCGAGGCCGATGAAGGCATCCACTTCCGGCATGATGCCGGGCAGCTCGGTGGCGAAGCGTTGGGACAAACAGCCCGCGACGATGATTTTCTGGCGTTCGCGATCGGGGTCGGTTTTGCGGCCGTCCACCGCGCCGAAGATGGCGTCGATGGACTCCTTTTTCGCCATGTCGATGAACGAGCAGGTGTTGACGATGAGGACATCGGCGAGTTCCGGATCGGGCGTAAGGGACATGCCGGCCTGCGCGAGGTGGCCGATCATGACTTCCGAGTCGATCAGGTTTTTGGCGCAGCCGAGAGAGATGAGACCAACGGTTGTCATGGTAGATTTTGAAACGCTGAAATGCTGGAACGCTGAAATAGGAGAAAGCGGCGATGGAAGCAATTTCAGCTTCTCAGCATTTCAGATTTTCAGCGGTTACCGCCTCAGTATTGCGGAGGCAGGATGAGTTCGTCACCGACCTGGGGTTGGACGGGCCCGAAGCCGGGCAGGGGATTGGCGATGCCGCCCTCGGCGGAGACTTCGGAGACTTTGAGTTGGCCGAGGATGCCGGTCTTGCGGCGGATGGCGAGGATGGTGCCGACCTGGACCTGTTCGGGCATGGCGATGTCGAAGGTGATGAAGCCACCGTATTGGGCGTCTTCCACGTATTCCTTCACACGGCCCATGAGCAGGGCCTCGGCGATGAGGCGGGCGCGGCGGAGTTCGGCATCGCCTTTTTCGAGATCCCGCTGGCCGAGGAGGCCTTCCTCGTCCTGCTCGATTTTGGCGTCGCGTGCGGCCTTTTCCTCTTCGATTTTGGCGAGGGCCGCCTTGTTGGCTTCCACTTGTGCCTTCATGGCCTCGATTTCCGCGGCGTTGGTGGCGGGGGTGGGCATGGCGGGGGCGGAGGCCTTGAGTTGTTGGATTTGTTTTTCCAACTGGAGTTTGTCGTGCTCCTGGCGGAGTTCGGAGACTTGTTTCTTGAGGCGCGCGATTTCGTCCGGCGGGGTGTTTTTCACACCGGTGTTCATGCCCTGCCAGGACACCGCGAGGGCGCCAAGCAGCAGCGCGACGGTGGCGCCCAGGAGAAGTTTCATCGTGTCCATGGGCCAGACGGTGGCTGGGCGGGCGGCGGATGTCAACGCGGCGCGGTGTCCGTTGCTGCCGGGCTTGGACGGGCGAAGCGCGGGGCTGCGGGTGTTTTCGGTTTCGGAATCGGCCCGGGCAGTCCTAGGATGGGCGCATGGCCGATGGCGGGGATGGCGGGCGCTGGCGGACGGACGGGAAATTCTTCCGGTCCGGCGGCCGTCGTTTGTGGCCGACCTGCGTCACCTACGGTCCGTTTCCCGGAGGATTTCCAGCGGATTTGGAGCGGGATTTCCGGCGGATCGTGGCAGCCGGGTTTGACTCGATCCGCCTGTTTGAGATGCCGGACGGGCGTTTTCTGGATGTGGCGCGGAGTGTGGGGCTGAAGGTGTTCGGCGGGCTGCGCTGGGGACAGAATGCGGATTTCCTGGGTCGGCCGGGTTTGTTTTCCGCGGCGCGGGTTTCTCTAACAAACTCGCTGCGGGCGGTGGGTTCCCATCCGGCGCTGGTCGGGGTGTATGTGGGAAACGAGATCCCGGCGGATCTGGTGCGCTGGATGGGTCCGGCGCGGGTGCTGGCTGCGGTGGAGGATCTGATCGCGCTGGGCCGGGAGGTGGCGCCCGGGTTGTTGTTTGCCTACGCCAACTACCCGAGCACCGAGTATCTGGAGCCGGAGAACGCGGATTTCACGGCATTCAACATCTACCTGGAGAGTCCGGAGGCCTACCGTGCCTACCTCAGGCGGCTGCATCATGTGGCGGGAGACCGGCCGCTGGTGGTGTCCGAGTTCGGATTGGATTCGCGGCGCCATGGTTTGGAAAGGCAGGCGGAGGTCCTCGCGTGGGCGGCGGAAATCGCCCGTGCCGAGGAGGCCGCGGGCTTCACGGTCTATGCGTGGAGCGACCGCTGGTGGAATGCGGGAGCGGAGGTGACGGACTGGGACTTCGGTTTGGTGGATCGGCAGGACCGGGCCAAGCCGGCCTTGTCGGTCATCTCCCGCGCTGCTCCGTTGATGGAGCGAAAGGGGCCTTCATTCTCGGTCATCGTGTGCACGCGCGACGGTGTGGATCGGATTGGCGATTGTCTGCGGTCCGTCTCCCGCCTCCGGGATGTGGAGTATGAAACGATCGTGGTGGACGATGGATCGGACGATGGCACGGCGGACCTGGTGGCGGGCGAATTTCCCGGTGTGATTCTGTTGAAACTGGAAGCCTGCGGGCTGAGTGCGGCGCGCAATGCCGGTGCGGCGGTGGCCCGCGGTGAGGTTCTCGCGTTCACGGATGACGATTGCATGGTGGACGCCGAGTGGCTTGCGCGGTTGCGGCGGGTCTATCAGGACGGCAGGTTTTCCGCCGCGGGCGGGCCCAACCTGCCGCCTGGCCCGCGTTGTTGGCAGGAGGCGGTGGTCTGTGCGGCTCCCGGAGCACCCAGTCATGTGATGCTGGATGACGAGGAGGCCGAGCATCTTCCGGGGTGCAACCTCAGCGTGCGCAAGGAGGCCTTTGAGGCGGTGGGGGGATTCGACCCGCGTTTCCGGACGGCGGGGGATGATGTGGACTTCTGCTGGAGACTGCGGGATGCCGGCCATCGTCTCGGTTTCGCGCCGGGGGCCTTTGTCTGGCACCGGAGGAGGCCTTCGCTGAGGGCATTCCTGAAACAGCAGGCGGGATACGGCCGGGCGGAGAGGCTTCTGATGGAGAAACATCCTTCGCGTTTCACACCGCGGGGTGCGGCGAAATGGGAGGGATTCGTCTATGGCGGCGGCCCGGTGAGAGTGGCGGGGAATTCCGTGATCTACCACGGGCCGATGGGTTGCGCTGGTTATCAATCGATCACCAACCGCATGCTCCCGCTGAGGGGGCTGGCAACGGGTTTTGATTCGGCGCTTCCCGCCCTTGCGTTGGCAGGCCTGCGGGTGTTCTCGCCGTTCCTGCGCGGCTGGTTGAGAAACCGATGGCGCATGCAGGTGCCCTTGCGCGAAGCTGGCGTTCCCGAGGCGGATCCCTGGTTTGATGAAATCACGCTGCCCGGGACCCGTCAGGAAAACCTCCGGCGTTTCCTCAAGGAGGGCTGGCGGCCGGCGGGTGCGACCGATCCCTGGGATGCCAGCAAACCGGGTGCCCGGGTGCTTCTGGCGGATGAATACGAAGCGGACGGCTCACGCCACACGCTCGTCCGCTTGTGGGGGACTGCCAGGCTGCCCGAGGTGCCTCGGGATGAGCCCCCTTGAAGGGGATCACCTCCAGACCTCGCATGCATGCGCGGCGAAGCCGGCTCCGAAGGCGGTGAGCCAGAACCTGCGATCGGTCTCGTGCGCCGCGGCAAGTCGGCGCTCCAGCGCGAACAGCACGGAGGGACTGCTCATGTTTCCATGATCCCGCAGCACGCCACGGGTCTCCTCCAGATGATGCGGGAGAACCGCCTCGATCGCCTCGATCACATCGCGGCCTCCGGAGTGTGCGAGCACCTGGTCCGGCTCGGCGCTGCGCTTCTGATAGAGACCGGCCACCGCCTCCGCGGCGAGGGCGGGCACCGCGCGGTGGAGTTGGTTGCGCAGTCGGCCGCCCTCGTTGACGAAACGGATCTTCTCGCGCTCCTGCGGATGATGGACCGTGGAAAAATGCCCGGCGCGCCAGCCATCCGGGCCGGGCTGATCGCTCCAGATCGCCGCGGCTGCCCCGTCGCCGAAGAGGCACAGGCTGATCAGGACTCCCGGGTCGTCATCGGCATGAAACGCGGCGGAGCAGACCTCGACGGCCACCGTGGCGACGACCGCGCCCGGATTGGCGGCCACGTATCCCTGGGCGGCGCGCATCATCGGGATGGCGGCTCCGCAGCCGAGGCCGACCAGATCCGCGAGATAGACATCCGGCCGCATGCCCATGCGTTCGGCGACGTGGCTGGTCACACCCGGGCAGAGGTAGCCGGTGCAGGTGCAGAGCAGCAGCGCGTCCACATCGGCGGGGACGAGCCCGGCTTTGGCGAGGGCTTTGGACAGCGCGTCCGCGGCGAGTGGCGGGGCTTCGCGTTCGAAGGTTTCGTTGAGCTGTTGGGCATCGAGTCCGAAGACTGCATCCACCCGGTCGAGCGCGAGGTTCCGCCTCTCGATTCCAGAGCCGCCGCCGGTGAGCACCTTGCCGAGAATCGAGGCGGAGCGCGGCTTGAGGTTTTCTAACAAAGGCGAGGAACGCATCGCCTCCCAGCACTCGGATTGGAGGAAGGAGCGGGCAGGGACGGCGGTGGCGAGGGAGTGGAGGAACATGAGGAGGATCTAACGGACAAGCGAGAGCAGCGGGCGGAAAGGCAGGACGCCCGCCGCGGAAAGCGAGCCGATGACCGCCCTGCCTCCCTCCCGGAAAAAAAGCGGATGCAAGGCGGAGGCGATCGCCATGCGGCGCCGGAAGCGGCGTTCCATCGCGCTGCGGATCTTCGCCCGGCACGCCTGCCAGGAAAGCACGCCGCCGGACCAGCCGAGCAGCGGTTCGAGCGCGCAGGCGGCGGATTCGAAGGCCATCGACATGCCATTGCCGGTGAAGGGCGGGATCATCCGCGAGGCATCGCCGAGGCACAGCAGACCCTCGGGCTCCGGCTGGGATCCGAGCTCGAATCCGGCCACGGCGGTGAACGAGCCTTCACGCCACGGGCGGCTGCGCAGCTTTCCTGCCAGGGCGGTGTTGCCTCCAGCCTCCAGATAGGCGGGAAGCAAGTCCGGGCCCGCAGCGGCGATCGAGCGGTCCAGTCGGAACAATCCGCACACGTTCGTCCAGCCATCCTCCACCCCGGCGAGGCCGGCGTAGCCGTTGGCACCGGAATGCATCTCAAGATCCGCCGCAGTCTCGATGCGCACATGTGCCTTGAGGCCGATCCAGCGTCCGGCCACGGGTCGGCGTCCGGCCGCCCAGACGAATCCATCCGCAGGCTGCGGGCGGGCCCGCGTGCCGGCATCCAGTCGTCCGCCCAGGCTCAGAAAACGATCGCGAAGCCGCAGGTCCAGCGCGTGCCGTGAAATGCCGATGGCCGGTGAGGGCAGCTTGTCTGTTAGAACCAGGTGCCCGCCTTCATGCCACGCGACGGAAACATGGCTCCTCGCACCTTCGAAGCAGCCGAGGATGCCGAGCTGCTCAAGAGTTTCCTGAGAAACCCCGGAGATGAACTCGCCGCAAACACGGTGGCGCGGGTAGGAGCCCGCCTCCCGCAGAGTGACGGGGGTCTCCCGGAGTCGCAGCGCGATGGCGAGCGATAGACCGGCGAGCCCGCCGCCTGCGATGGTGATTTCCCGGTTCAAGCCCGCCAACCTACCACGCGCCTTGCGCCGCGCCATGTGGAAGTTTCCAGGAAAGTCCAGACGCCGGGATCGAGCCCCATCTGTGCCTGGATCTCGCCGTGGCGGAAGCCGGCAAGGATGCTCACCCGCATGTCGTGGCGGGTCACGGGATTCACAAACGGCCAAAGCAGGCCCGCGTGCATCAAGGGCAGGCGCGCCCGGTCCGGCTCAATGAACACCAGCGCCTCGTATCCCTCGCAGCGCCTCCCCAGTTCGCGCAGCGTCTCACCTTCGAAGTGATGGAGAAACAGATTCGCGATCAACAGTCCGCCTTCACCCGCAGGCGCGGCGAGCAGATCGCCGCTCCGCCACTCGATGCGCCCGTTGACATCCTCGGGAAAGCCCGGCCGCGGGGCCAGGTCGCAGGCGATGATGCGCGACCCGGGAAAGCGCCGTGCCAGCCGAACCACCAGCGAGCCCTCGCCCGCCCCCCACTCGGTGATGCCGCGGGTGGCGGCTTGCGGAAAGCCCGCCGCCATCCGCAGGGCGGCCCGCTCGTTGCCCATCAGGAAATTGATCCGCCGCAGATCCGCACGGCTGCGCACCGCCGACGGATCATCGTGCGGCAGGTGGTCGAGCAGTTCCGGCACCAGCTTCCTTTCCCTCATCCCCGCCATCGAAGCATGGATCCCGGCGCATGCGAGGGGAAACCTCGGTCTAACAGAATCACCGGCTTCGTCTTCCACTCCCGACGCCGGATCGCCCGTGCCTGCCGCAAGACCGGCGGCGACCGCAGCGTTTGACAGATTTCGGTGGATTCGATAATCAAGGTTTGTGAACGAAACGGCTCAGGACATCTGGTATTTCACCCACGAGGGCAACCGACAGGGCCCGGTGGGATTCGGCGATCTGAAGGCGCGCGCCGCCGAGGGCCTGCTGGATCCCCGCCATGACATGGTCTGGACGCCCGGAATGAGCGACTGGAAGCCATCCGGCGAGATCGAGGGGCTGTTTGAGAAAAAGGCCGTGGTGGAGGAAAAGGAATCGCTGGCCCCGAAGGCGGATCCCTACACGCCGCCGAAGTCGGCCTCGCCCGCGGAGTTGATGGCCAAGGAAAACGGCTGGCCCGGTGCGCGCCGGCGGATGTTTCTCATCATGGTGTTCGTCTTTCCCATCCTGTGGCAGCTCGGGTTTGGCTTTGGTGCGCAGTTCCTCTCGCAACAGCTCGGCAAGGAAATCATGACCATCCTCACCCTCGTGGCCGGACTGGTGCCGTTGCTGGTCTCCATCTACTATGGACTGGCACGCCTCGCCAATGTCGGCATGAGCCGCTGGTGGTATCTGGGAAACCTGGTGCCCATCCTCAACTTCTGGGTGGGATACCGGATCTTCGCCTGCCCGGCCGGATATGCCTACCACAAGAAAATGGATGCCGCCGGCTGGGTGCTCGCCATCCTTTACTGGCTCTCGGTGCTTGCCGTTCTCGCGATCCTCGGCGTGATCCTCGCGATCTTCCTGGGTGCCGTGGACAACCCGGAGCTGCGCGAACGCATCTCCGAACAACTCCGCATGATCGAACAGCAGAAATCCGCGCCTTGATCCGCAACTCCAAGATGGCCGACGAGAGGCGGGAGGCAGGCCTCGCCGAGTGCTGGTGCCTCCATGGCGCCGTCGGCGCGGTGTCGGACTGGCGGAACTTCGCAAGCCTGCTCGCCTCAGAGAAAACCGGATCGCGCGCGGTGGACCTCTGGCGCTTTCTCGAGGCCGGGGCGATGCCTGCGAACGACTTCGCCCGCGCCTTCAATGCCGAGGCCGCCGCGGAACCATCGCGGGGAGCGGGCCGGTTTTTGTTAGGTTACTCGATGGGTGGCAGGCTGGCGCTGCACGCTTTGTTGGAACATGAGCAGCCATGGCAGGCCGCGGTGATCGTCTCCGCGCATCCCGGGCTGGAAAACCCGGCGGAACGCGAAGCGCGGCGCGGGTCCGACGCGGCGTGGGCCGCCAGGGCGCTGACCTCGGCGTGGCCGGATTTTCTAACAGCCTGGAACGGCCAGGCCGTGCTCGGCGGACCCTCCATCCGCAGTGCGGAGGCGGATGCGCGCCTCGCCCTGCGGCGGGGTGAGATCGCCCGGAGCTTTGTGGACTGGTCGCTGGGTGCCCAGCAGCCGCTCTGGGAGCGCCTCGCGGAGATCCGCGTGCCGGTCCTCTGGGTGGCGGGGGAAAACGATGAAAAGTTCCGCGCCCTGGCCGAACGCGCCGCGGCCCTCATTCCGCAGTGCCGGCTCGCGCTGGCTCCGGGCTGCGGTCACCGGGTGCCCTGGGAGGCCGAGGCGTGGCTGGCACGGGAAACGGCCGCCTTTTTCCGCAGCGGCGGCTGAGCCACCGCTTTCCGGATGGTTACGAAGCGATGTCGGTCGCCCGGCGGCCGCGGATTGACACCTGCGGTCCTGGTTCTAGGCTCGCGCGCAGATGCGCGAAGGCCCCACTCCAACGGATCCATCCGGGCTTTCCACCGCCGTCCGCCATGCACTCGGCTGGCTGCTCTTTGGCAATGCCGTGGGCATTTATCTGTCGGTTTTGTTGCTCGATCCCGGCTGGCAACTCGGCGCTTGGACCTATGGTCGCTGGGTGCCGGTGCATTTGAATGTGCAGCTCTTCGGATGGACCTCGCTGCCGCTGGTGGCCTGGCTGTTCTCGATCTATCAGGTGGACCGCAGCCGCCTCGCCGCCTGGGGACCCGCTGCGGTTTGGGCCTGGTCGGCCGCACTCGCGATCGGCGTGCTCGACTGGCTCGGCGGGCAGACCTCCGGGAAAATCTTCCTCGATTGGAAAAGCGGTGCCTTGTGGGCCTTCACCGCGGCGCAGGTCATCCTTTGGGCGGTGCTCGCCGCGGCGTGGAGGGAGCGCTCCGCCTACTGGCCGCAGCTCCGGCGCGCGGCCACCCTGGCCGGGCTGGGCGGGCTCGCGCTGGTGCCATTCTCGCTGGTTTTCGCCGCCTCGCCCAAGGTCTATCCGCCGATCGACCAGACCACGGGCGGTCCCACCGGCTCCAGCCTCCAGGGCTCGGCCCTGATCGTCGTGGGCCTGATGCTGCTGCTGCCGCGTGTGGCCGCGCTGTGCAAGGACAGCCGGCGCAGACCGGGCATCTGGATCTTTTTCGCGCTCTCGTGGATCGTCTTCGGCGTGACCGAGGCGATGGGCGGCACGCATCACGATCCGCACCAGATTTTCTCGATGCTTTTTCTCCTTCCATGGGTCTGGTGGCTGCCGCGCGACTGGCGGCGCTTCGAGTGGCCGGAGGGTTCGGTCGCCTGGCGCGGCGCGATGTTCGGATGGTGGGGCATGCTGGTGGTGACCAGCCTGGCGATGTACCGCGTCGGCGTGCTGGACCGCATCAAGTTCACCCAGGCGCTGGTCGCCCACTCGCACATGGCGATGGCCGGATTTACCACCTCGTTCTGTGCCTTGCTCATCGTGCTGGTGACGCGCCGGCGGATGGGGCCTCCGTCGTCGGTGGCGCTGTGGCACGGTGCGGCCTTCGCGATGGTGCTGGTGCTCGCCGCCATGGGCTGGATGGAGGGGGCGCATCCGTCGTGGATGCTCGCCAGCCCCGCGTGGCGGGAACTCGGGCTGCTCGTCCGGACGGCCTGTGGTGCCTTGATGATCGGCGCGTCGCTGCTCTGGTATCTGGAAAGAAGGAAATCATGAACCAAACGAAGTTTCTCCGCTTTTGGAGCGCGGCCATGGGCTCGATGGACGCGCTGACGGGCTTGCTGCTCATTGTTTTCCCTCTGGGCGTGTTGCGGCTGTTAGGGATCGCCCCGCCATCGGCGGATGCGGTGGTGTTCCTGAGCTGGATCGGGGTGTTCGTGATGGCTGTGGGGCTTTCCTACGGGCTGGCCCTGGGCAAGAGGGCCCGCGGGGAGACGGTGTGGATCTTTACCGCGGTGGTGAGGATCCTGGTGGCGGTTTTTCTAACAGCACGGATCCTTGACGGATCGCTGGAGAAAGCCTGGGCATGGGTGGCTGTTGCGGATGCCTCGGTGGCGGTGGTGCAGGGGCTCATCCTGCGGGCCGGTTGGTGGAAAGGGGTGGCCAGGTGAGGACTGCGGCCGCCCGCGCCTCCCTTGCCGTGGCCGGGGTGTATGGGTTTTTCCTGATTTTCGCGCAGTTCGCCTTTGTCGAACTGCTGCGCGGGGCCGGTGTGGGGCTCGGCGGTGAGAAGGCGGTGCTCGGGCTGATGGCTGTGGCCGGGATTGCGGGCGGGTTCCTCATCGCCTGGCGCGGGGCTTCCCCTTGCGGCATCCGGCTCTCGTTGATGGCGGCGGCGCTGGCTCCGGAGGCCACGGCCTTTCCCGCGGCGCTCGGGGTGGCGCTGGTGACCGGGCTGGCACTCGGCATGGCCACGGTGGGGCTTGCCGCCCTGCTGCCAGCCTGGGCGGGGGTGGCGTGGGTGGGGCTGGGAACCGGGCTCGGTTACGCGGCTTGCAACCTTCCCTTCGTGTTCCAACAAGCGCCTGCCATCCAGTCATGGATCGGTGCGGGATTCGCCCTCGCCGGTTGTCTCGCCGTTCCGACATCCAGGGAATGGCTGCCGCAGGAAACCCGGAAGATCTTCCCAGTTTGGGCCGCGATCCTGATTTTCACGGCCCTGGTTTGGATGGATTCCGCCGCTTTCTTCATCATCCAACACAGCGAGGATCTGAAATCCGGCACCTGGGGCGAAGGGCACCTCTGGCGGAATGCGGCCGTGCACCTGCTGCTCGCGATGGCCGCCGGATTCTGGCTTTCCCGTGAAGGTGCGCGCTCCCTGCCCGCCGTTGCCTGGGTGCTGCTGGCGGTGGCCGCCCTGGCGGTGAACCACGATGCCTCCCGTGGCGTGGCGGCCTGGTTCTATCCGGCCGGAGTCTCGCTGTATTCCGCCGCCCTGGTGGCGTGGCCGGGTTGGTTCTCCGGTGCGTCCAACCCGCGCGGTGCCGCCTGGCGGGCGGCCTGGTTGTTCGCCATCGCCGGCTGGTTTGGATCCGCCAATGGCATCGGCATGGCCCAGACGCTCCAGCGCGTGCCTCCCGTCTTCATCGCCACGGCAGGGGCCGGGGTCATCGGTGTCATGATCCTCACCCGGCGGAAAAGCCTGCGCCCTGCTCTCGCGGTGGGGGTGGTGGCACTCGTCGCCGTGCTTGCCCGCGGCGGGCCGGCATCCACCGCTCCCGCGCCTTCGTCGGCGGCGGAGAGGGGACGCCGGGTTTACATCGCCGAGGGCTGCATCCACTGCCACTCCCGCTATTCGCGGCCGGGCTCGCCCGATGAAGCCATCTGGGGCCCGTCCCACGGCGCGGAAGAAACGCTCAAGGGCGAACCGGTGCTCATCGGCAACCGCCGTCAGGGGCCGGACCTTTCCAACATCGGTGCCCGACGCTCCGAAGCCTGGCTCAAGGTGCATTTCCTCGATCCGCGCGCGCTCGTTCCGGACAGCCCGATGCCGTCCTACGCCCATCTTTTCGAGGACGGACGCGGTGATGACCTTGTCCGCTACCTGAAGGAATCCGGCGTGGAGTCCATCCCCGTGCTGATGGAAACCGCGGCGAATTGGCAGCCGGCGGCATCCTCGGGCAGCCCGGCGGAAGGGAAGGCCCTCTATGCGAACCATTGCTCCGCCTGCCACGGCGGCCTCGGTGGTGGCAACGGGCCGCTCTCGCACCACTTCGCCCGCAAGCCCGCGAACCTTCTCAAGGGCCCCTTCATCTGGACCCATCCGGACGGAAATCCGGAACTGCGCCTGCGGGTCGCCCGTGTCATCAAGTTCGGCATCCCCGGCACCGACATGCCGGGGCACGAGACCCTCACCGATCGGGACATCCTCACTCTCACCGACCACGTCCTCGGTCTGAGAAGGTGAGAGCTTCACTCCAGGGCGGAGGGCCGACCGCATTCGATCCCATGGTCTGTTAGGTCATCGGCCCGGGCGGCCGAGCCCTGACGTTGAACGCCGCGCTGCCTCGCTTTTTCAGCAAACCTGCGCCGATCTCCACACCAAAATCCAGGCGTCCGCCACTGGCGACTTTGGCTACAACACCGGTTGCTTCGGCCTCAGCGCTGTTGCTGTGGCCCGAGGAAACGGAGGCGTCCCCAGCGTTCGGGGAGGTGCATGTTGATCTCGCCTTGCGGGCTCCATACCCAGTTGTCCTCGGGGTGGCTGCCCTGCGGGATCTTTGCGCCGTGCGGAGGGATGCGCACATAGCGGGATTCTCGGACCTCGTGGCGCCACTGGACGCGCGAAAAGTTGATGCGCCAGACATCACCGGGCGCGGGCGGGCAGGCACTGAGGCCCCGATAGCGGGCAAGGTCCTTCCACGGCAGGAAGACTTCCACGGTCCAGGAATGGTCGGTGTCCGCAGGTTGGTTGAGGGTGCCGTGGACCTTCACCGCGCTTTTCAAACCGGGCAGGTTGGTGCCGTGGGTCGCCTTGCCGCCGCTCGAGTAAGGCTTGTCGAGCGTGAGCTCCCAGAGGGTGCCGAGGGCGTTGATTTCAAACTCGTAGTAATTGAGCGTGTCGCCATCGGGATCGAGGAAGATTTCGAAGTCGTTGTCGTGGAAAATGATCGAGTTCCTGCGGGTGAGGGAGCCCCAGACATGGGGATCGCGGAGTTCCGCGCAGACATGGAGGCCGCGGGGGGTCCACAGAATTCTGGCACGGGTCTTGTAGCGCGGCGCGGGATGGCCTGCGCCGCGGATGTCGGTGAAGTCGGCAGTCCAGGGCGCGGCTTTCCAGGCGGGGTCGGACAAATCACCGTCCACCACGGGATCGGTTGCGGAAAACCGGCAGGTGTATTCAAGCGGCGCGGCGAGGGCGGGCGCGGCGGCGAGTGCGAGAAGCAGGAGTTTCATGGCGGGCTTGCAGGCGCTTCGGTCAGATCAGGATCCCGGCGAGGGTGGCGGATAGATAGGAGGCGAGGGTGCCGCAGAGCAGCGCCTTGAAGCCGAGCCGCGCAAGGTCGGCACGGCGCTCCGGGGCGAGCGCGCCGATGCCGCCGATCTGCATGCCGACGCTGCTGAAGTTCGCAAAGCCGCAGATCGCGATGCTGACGATGAGCAGGCCTTTTTCAGTGACCACGGGCACGGCCTTGTCGGTGAGGCTTTTGAAGGCGACGAACTCGTTGATGGTGAGTTTCTGGCCGAGCAGTGTGGCGACGTTCTGGACATCCTGCCCGGGCACGCCCATCGCCCAGGCCATCGGATAGAAGAGCTTGCCGAAGATCCAGTTGAGGGTGAGGTCGAAGTCCGGGTTGAACCAATGCCCGGCGGTGGTGAGGCACCAGTCGATGCAGGCGATCACGGCGATGAATCCGATGAGCATGGCGATCACGTTGAGCGCGATCTTGAAGCCCTCGGCCGCACCGTGGGAGATGGCGTCGATGATGTTGATGTAGTCGCTTTTCACTTCCAGGCGCACGCGGCCCATGGTCTGGCTGGTTTCGGTTTCCGGAAACACGATCTTGGAAATGACGAGTGCGCCCGGCGCGGCCATGAGGCTGGCGGTGATGAGCTTGGGGGCAAGGTCCATGCCGGCCTGGGCGCCCATGTTGGCGTAAACGACGAGGATGCCGCCGGCGATGCAGGCGAGGCTGCCGGACATGGACGCGAGCAGCTCGCTTTTGGTCATGCCCTTGAGATACGGGCGGATCATCACCTGGGCCTCCACCTGGCCGACGAAGGCGCTGGCGACGTTGCTGAGGGCTTCCGCGCCGCTGACACGCATCACCGAGTTCATGGCTCTGGCGACGAGCGAAACGACGCGCTGCATGAGGCCGATGTGATAGGTGACGGCGACGAGCGCGCAGACCAGTACGATGGTGGCGGTGACATTGAAGGCGAAGACAAAGCCGCCCGCGGCATAGTTCGCAGCGCCGCCGGCATGCTGCTCCACCGAGATGCCGCCGAAGACGAAGGCGGCTCCCTTGCGGGCGAATTCCTCGATTTTCCCGATGCCCGCGCCGAGTTGTTGGAAGAACCAGGCGACGGGCTTCACGTGGAAGATCAGCATCGCGATGGCGGCCTGCAGGGCGATGCCGCTGACGACGAGACGGAAGTTGATGCGCTTGCGGTTGTTCGAGCAGAGCACGGCGATGCCGAGAATGAGCGCGATGCCGATGAGGCCTTGTAATCGATCCATGGGCGCGGGGTGGTGCAGGGTTTGTGCCGGATGCGCGGAGGAATGACATCTCCTCCAACGCCTCGTGAAAGCTGGGGGAAGCGATCGTTGGACACAAGCCCGCAGCGCGTTATGGTCGCCGTGCATGCCGAACGCCCTGATTCACGAAACCTCGCCCTATCTGCTCCAGCACGCCCACAATCCGGTGGACTGGCTGCCATGGGGCGAGCCGGCCTTCGCAAAGGCCCGGGCGGAGGACAAGATGGTGTTTCTTTCGGTGGGCTACTCGACCTGCCACTGGTGCCACGTGATGGAGCGCGAGAGCTTCGAGAACGAATCGGTGGCGCGGGTGATGAACCACCACTTCATCAACGTGAAGGTGGACCGCGAGGAGCTTCCGGACATCGATGCAGCCTACATGGCCTTCGTGCAGGCGACGACCGGGCAGGGCGGCTGGCCGATGAGCGTGTGGCTCACCCCGGATGGCAGGCCGGTGTTCGGCGGCACCTATTTCCCGCCGGAAGACCGGCACGGCCGCCCGGGCTTCGTGCGCGCTTGCAACGAACTGGCTCGCTTGTGGCGGGACGATCGTGCCGAGGTGGAAAAAAGCGCGGGGCGGGTGATGGAGCATCTGCGCCGCGAGGCTGCCGGGGATGCCTCGCTCCGCGGACTGCCGGGGCCCAAGGTGTTTGGCGACTATCTCGACCGCTGCGAGTCGATGTTTGACGGGAAGCTCGGCGGCTTCGGCGGGGCGCCCAAGTTTCCACGGCCGGTGGTGGTGCGTGCGTTGATGCAGTTGCACGAGCGCTATGGCAAGGAAAGCGAGGAGGGCCGCATGGCGTGGGAGATGAGCGAGCGCACCTTGAGGGCGATGGCCGCCGGCGGCATGCACGATCACCTGGGTGGCGGCTTTCACCGGTATTCGGTGGACCGCTGGTGGCATGTGCCGCACTACGAGAAGATGCTCTACGACCAGGCCCAGCTGGCGATGGCCTATCTGGATGGCTGGCAGATCTCGGCCGAGCCGCTATTCCGCGAGGTGGCGGAGGGGATTTTCCGATACCTGTTGGACACGATGCGGGATCGCGGCGGTGCCTTCCACGCCGCCGAGGATGCGGACAGCCTCGCGACGCCGGATGCGGAGCACAAGTCCGAGGGGGCCTTCTGGGTGTGGGAGGCGGCGGAGATCCGCTCGCTGCTGCCACCGCGCGAGGCGATGATGTTTTGCACGGCGTATGGCGTGGAAGAACAGGGAAACGCGCGTCCGGAAAGCGATCCTCACGGCGAGCTGGAAGGAATGAACACGTTGTTCCGGGCGGAGAGCGACAAGGATCTGGCGATGCGTTTCCAGACCACGGAGGACGAAGTCCGCGAGAGCCTGGGGCAGGCCCGTGCCATTCTGTTAGAGGCGCGGGCCAAGCGGCCGCCGCCGCATCGCGATGACAAGATCGTGAGTGCCTGGAACGGCCTGGCCATCGGCGCGCTGGCGCGGGGTGGCCGTGTGCTGGATCGGCCGGATCTGGTGGATGCCGCCCGTGAGGCGGCCGGGTTCCTCAAGCGCGAGTTGTGGGATGGCGGAACGCTCCATCGTTCCCACCGTGGCAGGCGTGGCGGCGTGGCTGGATTTCCCGCAGATTACGCCGGTGTGGTGAGCGGGCTGGTGGAACTCCACGCGGTGGCTCCCGGGGAGGCTTGGCTCGATTGGGCGCTGGAGCTTCAAGCAAAGCTGGATGCGGACTTCTGGGACTCCGAGCGGGCCGGCTACGTGATGCGTCCGGGCTTGTGCGGGACTCCTTTGATGGTGATCCGTGAGGACTACGACGGGGCGGAACCTTCGCCGAACCACCTGGCGGCGGAGAACCTGCTCAAGCTTTCCGTCCTCGCCGCGGAGCCTGCCTTCGCAGTGCGCGCCGAGGCTTTGCTGCGTGCGGGATCGGCGGGCCTGGAGGCCCAGCCTTTCGCCGCACCGCTGCTGCTGGCTGCTCTCGATCTCCACGGGCGGGGTGTGGTGAAGTACCAGGTCCCTGCGGGTGCGGATCCTTCGCTGCTGGAAAGACTGCGTTCGCTCTATCAGCCGCGTGCGGTTTTTGCGCCGGGAGAGGGGAGTGAGGTGATCGTGTGCGAGGGAATGAGCTGCCGCCGGTTCCGCTGAGGTCGCGGGCTGCGGATTCCATGGACCGGCTCAGGCAGGCACGGCATCGGCTACGCGCATGCCGTCGAGGGCGGCACTCACGATGCCACCGGCGTATCCGGCGCCCTCGCCACAGGGGAACAGCCCGGAGATTTCCGGGTGCTCCAACGTGTCGTCCCGCCGCGGGACGCGCAGGGGCGAACTGGTGCGGGTTTCAAATCCTAACAGAAGCACCTCGTTGGAAACATAGCCGCGCATCTTGCGGTCGAAGAGCCGGAGTCCCTCGCGCATGCGGCTGACGAGGTCCCGCGGCAGCATGTCGTGCAGCGGGGCGGGATTCGCTCCCGGGAAGTAGCTGGTCTGCGGGAGGCTCTGCGAGATCCGTCCGTCGAGGAAATCCGTGACCCGCTGTCCCGGAGCCACCTGGCCTCCTCCGCCGGCAAGTTTCGCGGCCTGTTCGAGTTCTTTCTGATAGGCGATGCCTGCAAGCACGCCGTGTTCGCGGACGAAGCTGCGGACGTCCTCCGGCTCCACGGTGGAGACCATGCCGGAGTTTGCGTACGGCGAGTCCCGCCGCGAGAGACTCATGCCGTTGACCACCACCTCGTCGTTTTCCGTGGCGGCGGGCACGATCCAGCCACCCGGGCACATGCAGAACGAATGCACGCCCCGGTCCCGGATCTTGGTGGCAAGCCGGTAGCTGGCGGCAGGCAGGAGGCGCGGCCGGGGAGCGTCCGCGGCCAGATGATACTGGGTGCGGTCGATGAACGGCTGCGGGTGCTCGATGCGGAAGCCGACCGCGAAGGCTTTTGGCTCCATGAGGATGCCGCGCGCGGCCAGCAGCCGATAGATGTCGCGCGCCGAGTGGCCGGTGGCGAGGATGACCGAGTCCGCATGGATCTCGTCACCGGCCGCCGTCACCACCCCGCGGATGCGATTTCCGGTGAGCAGGAAATCGGTGACCTTGGTGAGAAACCGCACCTCGCCGCCGGCCTCGAGAATCGAGTGGCGGATCGCCTTGACCACATTGGGCAAGAGGTTGGAACCAATGTGCGGATGGGCGTCCGTCAGGACTTGTTCCGGGGCACCGTGGGCGACGAGAATCTCGTAAACCCGGGCCACCGGGCCGCGTTTGGTGGCGCGTGTGTAGAGCTTGCCATCCGAGAAGGTCCCGGCCCCCCCCTCGCCAAAGCAGTAGTTGGAATCCTCGATCACACGACCCTCGCGAAGGATCGGAGCAAGGTCGAAACGGCGCGCGCTGGCATCCTTTCCGCGTTCCAGAACGATCGGCTTCACGCCGTTCTCCAGGCAGCGCAGTGCGGCGAACATGCCCGCCGGTCCGCAGCCGATGATGATCGCCGATTTCCCAGCAGCGGGGAGCGGAGGGGCACTCCACACCGGCCGGATGTCCGGCGGCGCAGGGCCGTCCAAGGCCACATCCAGGCGGAGCTGCACCTTGATCCGCGAGTGGCGGGCATCGATCGAGTGCTTCCGCAACCGCACTCCGCCGACGCGGGAAACCGGAACGCCCAGAGCCTTCGCGGCGGCCTTGCGGCGCGCGGAGTCGTCCTCGGAGAGATCGAGGGGCAGGACGATGTCGACGGTTTCAATCTGTGGCTGCACGGTGGATCGAGGGCTCGGCGATCAGGCGCGGATGGATTTCTTGCGCCCCTGGTCGTCCACACTGACGAAGGTGACGCGGGTGGAGAAGATCGGATGCGGGCCGGCCTTTTCATCAATCACCCGCACGCCATAAGCGGCACTGGTGTTGCCCTCCTTTTCCAGGGTGCAGGTGATCCGGAGGATGGTGCCTTCGCGCACGCTGTGGTGGAACTCCACGGTATCCATGGCCACGGTCACGAACTGGCAATGCGGGAAATCCAGGCTCGCCGCGATCCAAGAGGCTTCGTCGATCCAGGCAAGCAGCCGGCCACCGAAAAGAAAGCCGTAGTGGTTCAGGTCCCCTGGAAGGACGAGGCGGTGCGTTTCCATGGTCTCACCAGCGGCGGCGTTTGCTCTCCTTGTAAAGAAGCGAGTCCAGCGAGAACAGACCCGCGCCGGAGAGGATCAGGGCGATCATCGGAATCAGATACATCAGGCCCAGTTCCTTCGCGTCATACACCGCGGGCGGACTCACGAACCAGGGAGCGCCCTGCTTGATCTCGAACACGGCCACCACCATCGTGAATCCTAACAGAAACGCCGCAGGCCGGGTGGCCAGGCCGAGGATGATCAGCAGGGCCGCACCGAACTCCGCGGCGATCGTCGCAATCAGGCTCACCTGAGGGGACATCAGGCTCAACGGAAAGAAATCCGGCACCGGGAACAAATCCCGGCTGGCCGAGTAGCCGCGGAGTTTCGGCAAACCGTGGCCGAAGAGCATCATCGAGGCGACGAGGACGCGCAGCACGAGAATGCCGGTGGAGGCGGTGACGTCGCGCGTGCCGCAGTCGAACAGGAATTTCTTCATCAGGATCCGGCGGTCGGGGATTTGACGGAGACGGTGATCCGCTTGAGGCGGTCCTCTCCCTCGGGCGAGTGGCCTACGATGCCTTCCTCGCTGATCAGGATGTTGTGCACCATGCGCCGGTAGTAGGCATTGAGCGGACGGAGTTGGTGGGATTTCCCGGTGCTGCGGACCCGTGCGGCGATCTCGCGGATCTCGGTGGCCATCTGGTCTTCGCGGATGGTGCGGTAGTGCTCGCAGTCCACCTTGATGCGCTCCGCTTTGGGAAACTGCCGTCTCAACACGCGGTTGACGAGATACTGGAGGTCGTCCAAGCGGTCACCCTCACGGCCGATGATCGTCTTGCTCTCGGTGGAGCGGATCTGCAGGCAGGGGCCGTCCTGGGTCTGCTCGGACTCGACCGTCGCCGGGATCCCGAGATGACCCAGCATGGTGTCCAGGATTTTGGTGGCGGTTTCGACAGTGCTCATGGCCTGACTCTAATCACATCCCCGTCCGGGTCAATCACCGCAGGGGGCTTTGTTCCCGAAAATCCGGCCGATCTCATCGGCGGTGGCCCGCACTTGGGCGATTTCCTCCTCGGAGAAGTCGTGGGGCTCGTGCTTGCCGATGCCCAGGGTGCCGGCAACCGCGCCGCAGGCGGAAAGCACGGGCACGGCCACCGAGCCGGACACACCGGTCTTGCGGGCGTCCGGCTTGGCCACGCCGCCGAGGTCCTGCTGGAGATTGCAAAGGGTGACGGGCTCGCGCCGCTCCGCCGCCGCACCCGCGATGCCCTTGCCGAAGGGGATCATCGAGATCTTTTCAAGCAGGACCTCCGGCACGCCGATCTGGCAGACCAGCGTGAGGAATCCCCCGTCCGGGGTCGTGCGGTGCAGCGTGCCGGTCTGGCAACCGGTCTCCTCCATCAGGCGGGCCAGCAGGGTCTTCAGGGTCTCTGTGTCGCTCATGCCGCCGAGTCTATCGGATCTTCGGGATCAAGTCACGCCCCAGCCCGTTTTGGGGGGGAATTCACGCTTGGCAGCTTCGCCCGGATGAGCGAAACCAGCAGGCGTATGAAAACCTTTACGATGATTTCCGCGCTGGCCATCGCCCTGGCCTCCTGCCAGAAAGACCCCGGCATGAGTCATTCATCCCCAGTGAAGCAGGAGGTCTTCGGCACCATGCCGGATGGCCGCGAAGTCAAGATTTTCACCCTCACCAACAAGAACGGCCTCCGCGCCCGGGTCACCGAATACGGAGCTATCCTCGTCTCCATGGAGACCCCGGACAAGACCGGGAAACTCGCGGACATCACCCACGGCTACGATTCGCTCGAAGGCTGGCTCACCAACACCCACTACCTCGGCGCCACCGTCGGCCGCTTCGGAAACCGCATCAAGGACGGGCGTTTCACGCTCGACGGCAAGGAATACACCCTCGCCAAAAACAACGAACCCGGCGGCATCCCCTGCCACCTCCACGGCGGAGTGAAGGGCTTCGACAAGGTGCTCTGGTCCGGCAAACCCACCGACTCCAACGGTGTGGAATTCACCTACGTCTCCAAGGACGGCGAGGAAGGATACCCCGGAAATCTCACGGTCAAAGTCACCTACACCCTCACCGAGGCCAACGAACTGAAATGGGAGGCCGTCGCCACCACCGACGCCCCCACCATCGTCAACCTGGTCCACCACTCTTACTGGAACCTTTCCGGAGACCCCACCACGTCCATCAACGACCACGTGCTCACCCTCAAGGCTCCGAGTTTCCTGCCCACCGACGCGGGACTCATTCCCACCGGTGAGATTGCCCCGGTGGCCGGCACGCCCATGGACTTCACCAAGCCCACCGTGATCGGCCAGCGCGTCGAGGCGGACTTCGAGGCCCTCAAGTTCGGCGGTGGATACGACCACTGCTGGGTTCTGGAGAAAGGCGACGGCCTGCGCCCGGTCGCGAAACTCAAGGACCCGGAGACCGGCCGCGTCATGGAAATCTCCACCGACCAGCCCGCCATCCAGTTCTACGGCGGCAACTTCCTGGACGGCACGGTCACCGGCAAGGCTGGTGTCAAGTATGCGAAACGCAGCGCCCTCTGCCTCGAAACCGAGGGATTCCCGGATGCTCCTAACAAACCCAACTTCCCGTCCTCCGTCCTCAAGCCCGGCGAAACCTACCGCCACTCGATGATCCATACATTCTCCGCCGAGTGATCCGGCTTCAACCCAACCGAACCACCTGCGCAGAGAGAGCGTTCAAGCAAACCCATCCCATCCACCATGCACTTCCTTGATTCCATCCTGTTCCTGGCCTCCGCCGGAGGCGGCGCCGTGTCCCTCGAAGGACTGAAACCCGATCTCAACTTCATCGACTGGTCGATCCTCGCCATCTACCTCGCCTTCGTCATCGGCATCGGCTTCGCCCTCAAGAAATACAACAACAGCGCGGAGGACTTCTTCCTTTCTGGCCGCTCGATCCCGGGCTGGGTCACCGGGCTCGCTTTCATCTCCGCCAACCTCGGAGCCCAGGAACTCATCGGCATGGCCGCTTCCGGTGCTGAGTATGGCATCATGACCTCCCATTTCTACTGGGTGGGTGCCATCCCCGCCATGGTCTTCCTCGGCATCTTCATGATGCCCATGTATTACGGATCGAAGGCCAAGTCGGTGCCGGAATACCTCAAGATGCGCTACAACGAGCCCACCCGCGTCTTCAACTCGGTTTCCTTCGCCTTCATGACGGTGGCCTCCTCCGGCATCTCGATGCACGCGCTGGCCGATCTTCTCCACGCGCTGCTCGGCTGGAACTACTACGTCTCGCTCTTTGTCACCTCCGGCATCGTGCTGGCCTACGTCCTCAAGGGCGGCCTCTCCTCCGCGATCTACAACGAGGTGCTCCAGTTCTTCATGATCGTCTTCGGCATCGCGCCTCTCGCCTACATCGCCCTCAAGGACGTCGGCGGTTGGGAAGGACTGGTCGCGAAACTGCACGCCTCGCCCCAAGGCCAGGGAGCCCTTCACTCATGGGCGCAAACCGGTGGCACGGAAAACCCGATGGGCGTCCCCTGGTATGGCATCCTCTTCGGCCTCGGATTCGTACTCTCGTTCGGCTACTGGTGCACCAACTTCGCCGAGGTCCAGCGCGCCCTCGCCGCCAACTCGATGGGTGCCGCACGCCGCACTCCGATCATCGGAGCCATCCCGAAAATGCTTTTCCCGGCCATCGTCATCCTCCCCGGCATGATCGCCTACGGCCTCACCAGCGATGCGGTGGCCACCGGCTACACCATCCCCACCAATGCCTCCGGCGCGCTCAATTACAACCAGGTGCTGCCGTCGATGATCTTCCACTATTTCCCCAACGGCCTGCTCGGCCTCGCGATCACCGCGCTCATGGCCTCCTTCATGTCCGGCATGGCCGCCAACGTCACCGCCTTCAACACGGTCTGGACCTATGACATCTACAAGGCGATGAACCCGGACAAGGGCGATCGCGACCTGCTCACGATGGGCAAATACGCCACCGTCTTCGGCATCATCGCCGCCATGGGCTTCGCGCTCGTGGCCTCGAACTACAACAACATCATGTCCATCCTCCAGCTCGTGTTCGGATTCGTGAACGCGCCGCTCTTCGCCACCTTCCTGCTCGGCATGTTCACCCGCCGCTCCAACGCGATGGGCGCCTTCTGGGGACTGGTCGTCGGCACCGGCAGCGCCATGATCTTCCACGGCCTCTGCTTCGCCACCGGCAACGCCCCGGGCGTCAAAGGCGGCTGGATCAGCCCGCTCATCGAGTATCCCAAGGAAATGTCCCAGGGCTTCTGGGTCGCCATCGTCGCCTTCAGCACGACCTTCGCCGTGAATGCTCTCATCTCCTGCATCAGCCGCCGTGACAAGACCGATGAGGAACTCAAGGGCCTCGTCTACTCGCTCACTCCCAAGCAGGTCGAGGACAACGACCCCTGGATCCTGCGCCCGGTCGTGCTCGGCACGATCGTCTTCATCGCCTCCATCATCCTGAATATCATTTTCTGGTAAACCCCAACCCACCACCACCATGGACCTCCGTCTTCCCATCGGCTACGTCTTCACCATCTACGGCATCATGCTCACCGGCTATGGAGCCTTCACCAAAGGCGCCGAGATGTACAAGAAATCCCTCGAACTGAACGTCAACCTCATCTGGGGCGTCGTCATGCTCGTCTTCGGCATCGTCATGCTCGTCTTCGCCAAAAAGGCCGGCAAGGCCTGAGGCGCCAATACCCGTCTCACGATCCGCCACCCCGGCCCTCCGCGGCCGGGGTGGCTTTTTTCTGCCTACGTGATCAGGTGGGAGCCGCCGCCGACTATCGGCTTGCGGAAAACCGCCTGAACCGCTTGTAATCCGGGGTCGCACGTCCCCCCTGAATGCGAATCCCCCTGCCATCTGCCCCCCGGATGGATGAAAGCCCGGCACAGCGGAAATCCGCCCCTGCCGCCTTTTGTCGTTCGTATGCCCACGGTATCCGCCTCATCGCAAGAACGGCGGAATCGCTGACGCGTGCAGCGGCGGCACTGGCCGCGGTGATCCTTGCCGCCTCCAACCATGTCCGGGCCGCTGGCGAGCTGGACTTGGAGTTCATCCCGATGGCGGGAGACGGAGCCCTCCCGGCGGGCTCCGCATTCGACACCACAGCCAATGGCCGCCTCACGGTTTCGCGGCTGGATTTTCTCGTCACCGGACTGGCCCTGCAACGCGAAGATAGCACCTGGATCGAGTCCGCTCCAGACTGGGTGGACTTCGTCAGCCTCGGCAAACGACGGCTCACCGTGAAAACCACCGGCGTCGCGGAGGCGGACTACCAACGCATCCGCTTCCGCATCGGTGTGACTCCCGAGACCGACCGTCAGGACGTTTCGTCCTTCGCCCCGGGCCATCCGCTTCATCCCGATGTCTGTGGCCTGCATTGGAGTTGGCAGGGAGGCTACATCTACCTCGCGCTCGAAGGCCGCTCGTCACGGACACTCCACGGCGCGGATGGATTTTCGTTCCATCTCGCCCGGGAGGGCAATGCCCCATGGGTCGAGCTCCCGGTGCGGTTCCGTGGCGGCGGACCGGTCACCATCCGTGTGGCGATGGATGTGCCTTCCGTTCTAACAGGCGTCGATTTCCAACAACACGGCAACGCCACCCACTCCCGTGATGGGGATGCGATTCCCGTCCTGATGAAACGCAATCTTGCCAGCGCGTTCCGCATCGATTCCGTGAAGTCCGATGTCTTCACCCGTGCCCGTGCCGAAGGTGGCGTGGTCTCCGCGCTGCCGGAGGGCACCCGTGCCTATCCGTTAGAGGTTCCCTCGCGTTTTCCCAAGGTTGCCCTCCCTGCGGACAATCCGCTCACCGTCGAGGGCGTGGAACTCGGCAGACGCTTGTTTCATGAAAACCGGCTCTCGGTGAATGATTCGATCTCCTGCGCTTCCTGCCATCAGCCGGAAACGGGCCTCAGCGATGCACGCCGCTTCAGCATCGGCGCCGAGGGACACGCCGGCAAACGCCGCTCGATGCCACTTGTCAACCTAGCCTGGCAAAAGGAACTCTTCTGGGACGGTCGCGCCCCGTCCCTGCGCGAACAGGTCCTCATGCCCATCCGGGATGCCCATGAGATGAACGAAACCCCGGAAAACGTGGTCTCCAAGCTCGCCATGGATCCCGTCTATCAGAATTTGTTCGGCAAGGCCTTCGCCTCGCCCGGCGTCACGGTGGACCGCATGGCCCGCGCCCTCGAACAGTTCCTGCTCACCCTGATTTCCCACGAATCACGCTTCGATCTGGCCCTGCGCCAGGCCGGCGAACTCACCGAAACCGAAAAACGCGGCCTCCAGCTCTTCGTCACCGAACACGCCCCCGAACGCGGCCTCCGCGGTGCGGACTGCTTTCACTGCCACGGCGGCATGCTTTTCAGCGACCACGCCTTCCACGACAACGGCCTCGCACTGGACGAGTCGGACACCGGCCGCATGCAGGTGACCGGAAACCCCGCCGATCGCGGGAAGTTCAAAACGCCCACTCTGCGCAACGTCGCCCTGCGCGCTCCCTACATGCACGACGGCCGCTTCGCCACACTCGAGGAGGTCGTCGAGCACTACAACTCCGGGGTCCGCCGTCGGCCCACGCTCGATCCGAACCTCGCCAAGCACCCTGCCGGAGGCCTCGGGCTTTCCACCGAGGAGAAACAAGAACTCGTCGCCTTCCTCCGCACGCTCACCGACCAAAGCAAGTCCCCCGTCCCGCCGGAATCCCCCACCGCCTCCCAGCCATGAATCCCCGCGAAACCACCGCACGCCTGCTGCTTCTCTCCGTGTTCAGCACGGCCCTCGCCCCGAGCCTGCGCGCGGACATCAATCACGCCGCCGAGGACGAGCTCGCCGCCGCCGCCGCCGCCCTCGCCCCGAAGTTCAATCCCAAGCGCGATGCGGTCACCATCGAGAAGATCCTCGCCGAGAAGAAAGCCGCGGAAGCCAAGAAGAAGAAAAAGGGCAAGAACTCGAAAACCCGGCTCACCGCCAAGGCCACCCTCATCAACGGCCCGGACACCCAGGGCAAATGGGGCTCCGTGATCGCATGGACGCCGCACATTCCGGTCACCGCTTCCCTGCTCCCTAACGGAAAATTGCTCACCTTCGCCTCCAATCAACGCACCACCTTCCCCAGCGGCCCGGAGTTCACCTACGCCGCGGTCTGGGATCCGGCCACCGGGCAGTTTACCGAGGTCAACAACCCGCGCCACGACATGTTTTGCGGCGGAACCGCTCTCCTGCCGGACGGTCGCCTCGTCGTCAATGGCGGCCGCGCCACCACCGTGCTCTCCAGCGTGTTCGACTGGAATGCCAACCAGTGGGTCGCCCTGCCCAACATGAACGACCCGCGCTGGTACAACCCCAGCGTGGCCCTGCCCGATGGCGGCGTTTTCACCGTGAGCGGCAGCGGCGGATCCAATACCGCGGAACGCTGGGACTCCGCCACCGGCTGGAGGCGTCTCTCCGGTATCGGCTGGAGCGCCGTCACCTCGCAGCCCGGCTACATCAACATCTGGCATCCCTTCCTGATGCTCGCGCCGAATGGCAAGCTCTTCCACTTCGGCCCCACCGATGCGATGAACTGGGTGGATCCCGCAGGAACCGGCACCCTCACCGCCGCCGGTCGGACCATTCCCGGAACCCACTATCCCAAGGAAGGCGCGTGGGCCATGTTCGACGAAGGCCGCATCCTGGTCACCGGAGGTGGCGCAAACACCACCTCAGGCAGCGACTCGACCACCGGCACCAGCACCGCCGCCTCCTACACCGTGGACCTCCGGGGCACCTCGCCCGTCGTCGCCAGCGCCACACCCATGACCATCCCGCGGCAGTTCGCCAACACGGTCGTCCTCCCCAACGGCGAGGTCATGGTCATCGGCGGAAACGGCGGCGTGAAGTTCAGTGATGCCGCCTCCGTTCTCACTCCCGAGATTTGGAACCCGCAAACCGGTGCCTGGCGCACCGTCGCCAATCACGTCACCCCGCGGAACTACCACTCGGTCGCCCTGCTCCTCCCCGATGGCCGCGTCTGGTCCGGCGGCGGCGGCCTCGGCGGAAATGCGGCCGACCACCGCGATGCGGAAATCTTCACGCCTCCCTCGCTCTACAACGAGGCCGGCACGCTCGCCACCCGCCCGGTCATCTCCTCGATGCCCGCCCGCGTTGGCGTCGGCACTCGCTTCACCGTGAATGCCACCGCCGGGCTCTCCCGCTTCACCATGATCCGCATGTCCGCCGTCACCCACTCGGTGAACACGGACCAGCGCTTCCTCAATGCCTCATTCATCGAGACCAGTCCCGGCGTCTATCAGATCACCGCCCACCCGAACATCAACGTGCTCACGCCCGGATACTGGATGCTCTTCGGGCTCAACTCGGCCGGCGTCCACTCGGTGTCCCGGATCTTCCAGGTGGACCAGCGCGCCACGGTCTCACTCACCAATCCCGGAAACCAGGCGGGCTACACCGGAGAGGCCGTGTCCCTTGATCTAACAGCCGCCGCCCCGGCAGGTGCCTCGCTCGCCTTCGCCGCCACCGGCCTGCCAGCCGGGCTTTCCATCGACTCCTCCACCGGACGGATCAGTGGCACCCCCACCGCCACCGGTGTCTTCCCGGTCACGGTCACTGCGGCCGATTCGCTCACGTCCTCCGCCCAGGCATTCAACTGGACGCTTTCCCCCGTCACCCGATCGCAGAAATTCTCGACTTTCCCCTCCGCCACCGGGCTCACCCTGAATGGCAACGCCTCGGTCACCTCGTCGCTCCTGCGTCTCACCCCGGCCCTCACCAACCAGGCGGGCTCCTCGTTTCTCACGCAGTCGTTTCCCGTGCGTGGAAACACCTCGTTCGCGACCCGCTTCGTCTTCCGCCAGGGTGGCACCGGCGATGGCGCGGACGGCTTCTGTTTCATCGTGCAAGGTGCCGCCGCCACCTCGCTCGGCACCGGCGGCGGCTCGCTCGGCTACGGCGGCATCGCCAACAGCCTGGCCGTCGAGTTCGACAGCTTCGTCGGAACCAATGACCCGAACGCCAACCACATCGGTGTTCTAACAAACGGAAACACCACCACCCACCTCGCCACCCACACGCCGAGCTTTGATCTGGAGGACGGCCTCGATCACACCGCCTGGGTCGAGTATGACGGGGTGTCCAACACCCTGCGCGTCTACCTCTCGCAGACGGTCACATCCGTGCGGCCCGCCACGCCCGTGATCACGCTCGGCTCCGTGGACCTTGCCGCCCTCGCCGGCCAGCAAGCGTGGTTCGGCTTCAGCGGCGGCACCGGCGGCTCGTTCAATGCGCATGACATCCTCGCCTGGGACGTGGCCATGGATGCAAACAAACTCCCCAGCCTCTCGCTGCCACCCGTCCTCACCAACCCCGGCCCGCAACTCGCCGTCACCGGAAACCCGGCCTCCCTCCAGCTTGCGGCGAGCGATCCGGAAAACGACGCGCTCACCTTCACCGCAAGCGGCCTGCCCTCCGGCCTCTCTATCAGCTCCGGAGGCCTCGTCACCGGCACCCCCACCACCGCAGGGGACTTCACCGCTATCGTGAATGTCGCCGATGGCACCAACGCCCCGGTTTCCACCCAGTTCGCATGGAAGATCAACCCGCCCTTCGTGCTTCCCCAACTGTCCGGCTCTGCCGTGAGCGGCGGCTCCACCACCACCTTCAGCCTCAGCGCCACCGGCGGACGCAACGTGCGCTACAAATGGAACTTCGGCGATGGAACGCCGGAAACTTCCTACAGCAGCTCGACCTCCGTCACCCACGTCTTCGCCAGCCCGGGACGCTACCTCGTCACCGCCACCGCCACCGATGACACAGGCCGCACGCTCACCGTGAGTTTCTATCAGGGCGTGTCCGCTCCGCTCACCAGCCGCGCTCCCGCCGCCTCGTCCAGCATCGCCATCGAAAAGCGCAGCAGCGGAAACCCGCGCGTCTGGGTGGTCAACCCGGACTCGGATACCGTCTCGGTGCTCGATGCCGTCACCCGCGCGAAACTCGCCGAGATCCCCGTCGCCGCCTCACCCCGCAGCGTCGCTGTCGCTCCGGATGGCCGCTTGTGGGTCGCCTGCGCCAAAGGCAGCGCGGTATCCATCATCAGCCCGGCTTCTCTAACAGTCGTGCAGTCGCTTGCCCTGCCCCGCGGCTCCCGTCCCTTCGGCATCGCCTTCGATCCCGCGGGCTCCGCCGCCTGGCTCACGCTCGAAGCCACAGGCCGCCTGCTCAAGCTCCACGCCTCCACCGGCGCGGTTCTAACAGACACGGCGGTGGGCCCGGACCCTCGCCACCTGTCCGTCACCCATGATGGATCTTCTGTGTTTGTCAGCCGCTTCATCACCCCGCTGCTCCCCGGAGAAAACACCGCCACTGTCAATCCCTCCGGCCGGGGAGGGGAGATCGTGCAGGTAAACGGTTCCACCTCCGCCGTCCTCCGCACCATCCTGCTCCGCCACAACGAGGCCCCGGACACTTCGATCTCCGGCCGCGGCATCCCGAACTATCTCGGCGCTCCGGTCATCACGCCGGACGGGCTCTCCGCATGGATCCCCTCCAAGCAGGACAACATCCTGCGCGGCACGCTCCGCGATGGCCAACCGCTCACCCACGACAGCGCCGTGCGGCCCATCGCCTCCCGCGTGAACCTGTCCACTCTAACGGAAGATCACCCCGCCCGCATCGACTTCAACGACGCCGGCACCCCCACTGCCGTCTGCCACGATCCCTCCGGCATCTACACCTTCGTCGCCCTCGAAGGCAGCCGCGCCGTCGCCGTCGTGGATACCTGGAATCACGTCGAAATCACCCGCTTCGACGCCGGCCGCGCTCCTCAGGGACTCGCCCTGTCGCCGGATGGCAACACGCTCTTCGTTCAGAACTTCATGGACCGCTCCGTGACCGTGCACGATGTGAGCGGCATCCTCCGCGGTGGCAGCGCCACACCCGCTCTGCTCGGCTCCGTTTCCACCGTCGCGGTGGAATCCCTCGCTACTCCGGTTCTGTTAGGTAAGCAGCTCTTCTACGATACCAAAGACAACCGCCTCGCACTCCAGGAATACATCTCCTGCGCCTCCTGCCATGCGGACGCCGGTCACGACGGCCGCGTCTGGGACTTCACCGGCTTCGGCGAAGGACTGCGCAACACGATCACCCTGCGCGGCCAGGCCGGTCAGGGGGCCTTCCACTGGTCTGGCAACTTCGATGAAATCCAGGACTTCGAAGGCCAGATCCGCGCCTTCGCGGGCGGCATCGGCCTCATTCCGAGCGGAAACCCGCATCCGCCCATGGGCACGCCGAACTCAGGCCGCAGCAGTGACCTCGACGCCCTCGCCGCCTATCTCGGTTCGCTCACCGGCACCGACGAAAGCCCCGCCCGCCAGGATGCCGCAGTGCTTCCTCCAAGCGCCGCCGCCGGCCGCGATCTCTTCATCACGAAAAACTGCGCGTCCTGCCACTCCGGCCCGGAGTTCACCAACAGCGCGGTTGGCGTCTTCCGGGACATCGGCACCATCAAGTCCACCACCGGCAAGCGCCTCAATGCCACCCTGCCAGGACTCGATGTGCCTACGCTCCGCGGCCTCTGGACCACCGCCCCCTATCTGCACGATGGCTCCGCCGCCACCGTCAGCGCGGCCATCAGCGCCCACTCGGGAGTCTCTCTCAGCACCACCGAACTCGCCGATCTCACGAACTACCTCCTCAACATCGACGAATCCATCCCTTCGGCTCCCGCCCCGCTCACCGAGTTTGTGGAAACCTTCGCCACGCCCTCCCTCGATGCCTCGCGCTGGACCGTCGGCACGCCCTACGGCCGCATGTTCGCCCCGGCCGACCCGCTCGTGACCGTGCGCCAGGAATCCGGTAAACTCATCCTCACCCCGCGTGCCAATACGGCCGTCGAGGGCTACAACGGCGTGCTCTCCACCGACTTTGTCGATCTAACAGGATCCGCCCTTGAAGTGGAGGTTTCCCCGGCCGGTGGCACCGCGAACACCTGGCTCGCTCTCGGTGGCGGAAATGGCAACTTCCTCGTCATCGGCCGCGAGGGATCCGTGCTCTGGCTGGAGCAGATGGTCAATGGCGTGCGTGACGTCACGCTCTTCGATTACAACGCCGCCGCCCACAAGCTCTGGCGCATCCGGCACGACGCCGCCAGCGACCGTATCCTCTATCAGCTCAGCGCGGATGGCGTGGCATGGACCACCGCCCGCTCCGTGGCCCGCGCCTTCGGCATCGGCGCGCTGCGTGTCGAACTCGGCGGCGGCACCTACCTCTCCGAGACCGCTCCCGGCACCGCGTCGTTCGACAATGTGGTGCTCACCAAACCGGCCCTGCCCCCCGTCGTCGGAGCCTTCACCGCCACTCCCCAGGAAATCACCGCGGGCGGAAGCTCCACGCTCCGCTGGACGATCACCCCGGGCAGCTCCGCGCTCACCTCAGTCACCTTGAATGGATCCAATGTGCTCGGCAGCGCCGAAACCACGGTTTCCCCCGCCGCCACCACCACCTACACTCTCGTCGCCACCAGCGCCGCAGGCACCGTGAGCGCCAGCACCACGATCGTCGTCCGCCCTGCACTCGCCGGCCGCTCGTATGCCGAGTGGGTGGCCGCATTCGGTGGCACCGGATCTCTAACAGCCGATGCCGATGGCGACTCGTTCCCCGAGGGACTCGAATACGCGCTCGGCCTCGATCCCGGCAGCGGATCGACCCTCCGCAGCACCCTGCCCGGGGCCAACCCGGCCATTTCCCGCGGTGTGCGCCTCGAACGATCGGTCGCTCCCGATGGTGCACGACGTTTTGACCTGGTCTTCACCCGTCCGGTCACGCCGCTTCCGGACATCGGCTACGGCTACTGGCTCGAGTATTCCTACGACATGGAAAACTGGGGCATCTCCGCCAATCTCAACGGTCTTGGATCCAGCGGCATCCCGGACATCCTCCAGATCCTCGTGACGGATCTCGGCGATGGCACGGAAGAGGTCCGCGCAGGCTTCCGCTTCCTGCCCTCGTTCTTTGTGAGGCTGGCCGTCTATCTGCCCGGCGGCACCGTCCGCTCCGCGCCCTTCGGCTGGCTGAACCGCAACATCCATTTCGCGGAAAACCTGATCGCACCGCCCTTCGCCCGCGAGGCGGTCCATGGTGGGAACTTCACGTTCTCTTCAGCGACACTGAGCGATCCTGCCGCAGCCTGGAGCCCGGGTGCCTGGCTCGGCCACTTCGCCCACATCACCTCCGGCCCCGCCGAGGGAACGATGCTCCGCATCTCCGGCAACACCGCCAACACGCTCAGCTTCGAGGGCGAGTCCCAAGCGCTGTTAGGCCGGCTCGCCTCAGGTCCCGCCGGCACCTACGTGATCCGCCCCTGCCACACGCTTGCCAGCCTCTTCGGTGGAAACAACCGCGACAACCTCGTCGCCGGACCCTCATCCACCGCGGACCTCGTCGAGCTCCTGCAACCGAACAGCGCGTTCTCGGTTTACCACTTCGATGGAAACTGGAAGTCCGTTTCCGCTCCTGGTGTGAATGCATCTACGGTGATCGTTCCACCCACCGATGCGCTCTTCCTCCGCAGACGCTCCTTCCAAAACTCGGACCTCCACCTCTTCGGTGAGGTCGTGCTCGGCAAACGCGTGGCACCCATCCGCGCGGGCTTCAGCCTGCCGGGAACCTGGAATCCCATCGAGAAAGCCAACATCGAGACCCTCGGCGCAAACGACTTCTTCACCGCCAGCAGCACCCCGGTCATGGACAGTAACATCTATCTGGAGATCGGCACGGCCGGCGGACTCTATCCGCACTACCTCAAAACCGGATCCGGCTGGCGCTTCGTGCAGGGAGACAGCACACCCGCGGGAACATCCCCGTTTGCTCCCGCCTCATCCTGGCTCTGGGTCCGCTACGGGGCGGAGCGCCTCTGGATCCGCGAGCAACCGTTCAACTACACACGCTGAAGGCTCGTCGATGACGGTTTGCAAGGAATCGCCGGAAACCTCCGTTCTGTGCGCGTCCTTATGCAAACGTCTCGTCGTGATCTCCTGAAAACCACCGCCCTCGGCGGATTCGCCACCTCCATCGCCGGGCTCTTCGGCACCTCCACCCAGGCCGGAGCCGTCACCCTGCCCTCCGGCGTCACGATCCGGCCGGACATCGTCCGCCCGCGGCCACGCCCCGCCGGCCAGAAGCCGGTCCACCAGCTCACCACCAAGCCGCTGGAAAAAGTCCGCGTCGCACACATCGGCCTCAGCCGCGGAATGACCCACGTGAACGATTGCCTCAACATCGAGTTCGTCGAGGTGGTCGCCGTCTGCGATCTCCGTGAGGACCGCGCGAAAAACGCGGCCGACCGCTGCGAGAAAGTCCGCGGCAAAAGACCCGAGGTCTACGGCGGCAGCGAGAACATCTGGGAGAAACTGGTGGCCCGAGATGACATCGACGTCGTTTACATCTCCACCCCCTGGGCCTGGCACGTGCCGATGGCGGTCGCTACCATGCGCGCCGGCAAACACGCTTTCGTGGAAGTCTCCGCCGCGGTCACCGTGGACGAGTGCTGGAACCTCGTGGACACCAGCGAGCGCGAACAACGCCACTGCGTGATGTTGGAAAACTGCTGCTACGGGGAAAACGAACTCTTCGTCCTCAACATGGTCCGAGAGGGCGTGTTCGGCGAACTCACCCACGCCGAGTGCGCCTACATCCACGAACTGCGTGGCATGCTCTACTCGCTCGGCACCGAGGGCGACTGGCGCCGCGATTACCACTGGCAATACGACGGCAACCTCTACCCCACCCACGGCCTCGGCCCCGTGGCCCAATACCTGGGCATCGGCCGCGGCGATCAGTTCAAGTTCCTCGTTTCGATGAGCTCCCCCGAGAAGGGCCTCAGCGCCTGGAGGGACAAGCGATCTCCCAACGGCGGCAGGCACGCGAAGGAGAAATACGTCTGCGGGGACATGAACACCTCGATGATCAAAACCGAGCTCGGCCGCACCATCATGATCCAGCATGATGTGATCAGCCCGCGCCCCTACAGCCGCATCAATGCTCTATCAGGAACCGGTGGCACCTTCTTCGATTACCCCGCGCGCCTCGCCCTCGATGAACCGCGGAAATACCGCCTCGATGCCGATGGCTCCCACGAATGGCTGGGCGACAAGGACCTCGCACGCATGCGAAAGCTCTTCACCCATCCGCTCTGGAGCAAGCTGGCCGAACGCGCCAAGGGCTCCGGCCACGGCGGCATGGACTTCGTGATGAACTGGCGTCACCTCGACTGCATCCGCCAGGGCATCACCCCGGACAGCGTGGTCTATGATGCCGCTTCCTGGAGCTCGATTCTCGAACTCTCCTCCCTCTCCGTCGCCACGGGCAGCATGCCGGTGGCCATCCCGGACTTCACCCGTGGCCTGTGGAAATCGATGGAGCCTCTTCCCATCGCGTTCAAGACCCCCGGCAGCACGATCGCCGCGCCGGTCCGCATCGCGGAGTGGAGCCCGGCCGACCTCAAGCCGGATTGGACGATCAAGAACTGGGACGTCAGCCGCGGCATCAACGGATCCGGTGACTTCGGATTCGAGTTCCAATACACCCGCGGCTCGCATCGTCTGGACTTCCGCAAGGTCGCCCTGCTTGCCGATGGAAAAGCCATCGACCACACGGACCGCCCGGGCTTCACCGGCATCGCAAACTCGAACAACCTGATCCGCTTCAAGGTCCCCACCCACCAGCCGGGTGCGGTCTATCAGCTCCAGGCCGAGATCAAGGGCGACGGCGGCACCGACTCCCACGGGGAAATCTCGATCTTCCGCGACTGACAGGTCCGCTCAGTCCGCACCGATGGCTTCGTAGATCGGCTCGGAGCGGAACACCGCTTCCTTCTGAAGCACCGCGCCGAGATCCTGGAAGCCGGCCTGCTCCGGGTCCTGCACGCCGCCGGGCAGGCGGGTCCAGCTCACCAGCCTCCCCTCGTGGAAGTTGAAGGTGTCCACCTTCTTCGGCAGATCCTTTTTGCCGGTGTGGGAACCGGTGGCATACTTGCTGATCGAAACCAGAATGCCGTCCCGCCAAAAATAGGTGCTGATTTCCTCGTCATCATCGCCCCGCGAATCCACCCAGGTGAGCTGCTGGATCACGTTGCCGGACAACCAGCCGGTCACGAACTTCTTCCTGCCCTTTTCAAAGGGCGGCTGATTCTTCTTCACGGCCTTCCACGTTCCCGCCTGCACCGCGGCTCGCGATTTTTCGCGGAACGCGTCAAACTCCTCATCTGTCGGCACTCCCGCGGCCTTTGCCGGTGCCGCCTTCGCCCCACCGGCCGCCGTGCCAGGCAGCGTGGCCGTCGCCAAACCCTTCGCATCCCGCGACAAGGTCACGGTGTGCGTGCCCTCGATGACTTCCTCCTCATCCTCCTTCGGCACCTGGGCGATGTAGCGGAGCTTCAGCACCAGCGAATCGGAGACCGAAACGCTGGCTTCCGGATTCACGAACTCCATCAGTTCATAGCTGATTTCATAACTCTCCGGATCCTTCTTCTCCGCAGTGATCGCCTTTGCCGTCGCCCGGTCCAGAAGGCCGCGCATGCTCGTGACCCTCGCGTCGGTGCCGTCGATGTTGACAAAGAAAATGTCGTTGCACGCCCAGCGGCCGGTGTAGTTCAGCACGCCATACCGCCAGCCCTCCTGGTCCGGCCCCCACAGCGCGGACAACTCGTGATGATTCTGTCCCGGATACCACGCGCGGAAGCCTTCCTGCGTGCTTTTCACCACCCCCAAGCGCTTCTTCTCCTTCAGCGATACAATCCAGTTCTCCATCGTGGCCGCATCCTCGTCCACCTCGGTCTCGTTGATCGAAACATCCTCCATGATCGATGGCCAGTCCGCCGCCTTGAGACCCTTTTTGCGCGCGCTGCAGATCATCGAAACCGCACCATCCTCCGATCCGTGATCCGCCAGCAGCAACGCGGGCTCGAATCCGTCCCGGAACTTCCGGCTGAAGGCATCCTCCGCCTCTCCGGCCTCCAAAGGAAGACAAAGCAGCAGAGCGGAAACCGAAACGACGCGGCCCAAAGAACCGGACGTCAACCCGGCAAACATCAAACGGGGAGGGGAAATGCGCATGGCCCCGCCATCCTGCCCCCACAAACCCCACGGAGCAAGACACGAATCCACCCCCTCCCACCCCTCCCCAAGCAGCCACATCCCCCGGAAACCCCTCCACCCACCCCCAAACCCTACCAAATCTGTTAGCAGATTATTTGTGCGGCCGCATCAACGATCTGCTAACAGAAAATGCGGCGTTGTTTGGAGGCTGGGGGTGGTGAGAAGCGAGAAGAGAGACGCGAGACGCGAGAAGAGAGACGCGAGACGCGAGAAGAGAGACGCGAGACGCGAGAAGAGAGACGCGAGAAGAGGAAGGGGGATTGGTGGGCCGTGGCTGGACCGTGAGTGTGTTTCTCATTCACCCTTGCGATTGCGGACTGCTGATTGCCGGCCCATGAAGACGCATCCGTCCGCCAGGACCTTTGTGCGCATGTGGTGGCATTCTTGATGAAACCTGAGCCACCGGAGCGGCTCAGGGAGCGGAGACTTTTCCGAGAACATGCCTCTGCTTCAGGGCACCCCAGTAGCGGCTGTCGAGCGCGTTCGAGACATTGTCACCAAGGACAAAACAGCTGTCGGTGGGAATCTGGAAGGGGAAGGTGATGGGGCCCGTTCCTGGTGGGTTCACGGCGGGGTCCGGACTCTTGTAGTTTCAGACGCGCATCTTCTTGGAGCATCCCATCAGGGCGGCAAGCGTGACTGTGAGGGCAAGGAAACGTGTTGGGTTTGGAAGCGTCATCGCGTGCTCGGTGGATCCTGGAGAGTGATCTCTAATGGGTCAAACGGTTGGATGGTGGAATGGAACCCTGTGCTGGGGTTTGGGACAGACGGATCGGCCAACGGAGAGCGTCGGCGTGTAGATTTCAGTCAGGCGGGCATGGGGCCGATGGTGGATTTGATGGTTTCTGAGGTGAGGGGTGACGGGAGTTCGGGGAAGGGTTTGCCGAAGGCGGTGATGGCGTCGCGGAGGGCTTCGCGGACGGAGATGGCGAGCATGAGCGGGGGTTCGCCGACGGCTTTGGAGCCATGGATGGTGCGGGGTTGTGCAGCGTTTTGGAGGAGGGCGACGCGGAAGTCGGGCGGGGCATCGCTGAAGGCGGGGATGGCGTAGGTGCTGGCGCTGTGGGTGAGGAGACGGCCTTCGTCGTTCCAAAGAAGTTCCTCGGAGGTGAGCCATCCGGCGCCCTGGACGTATCCGCCTTCGATCTGGCCGCGGTCGATGTCGGGATTGAGCGAATCTCCGACGTCGTGGAGGATGTCCGTGCGGAGGATGCGGTGCATGCCGGTGAAGCCATCGATTTCGACTTCGGAGACGGCGGCGCCGAAGGCGAAGTAGTGGAAGGGTTTGCCGTGGGCGACGGCCCAGTCCCAATCGAGGTCCGGAGTGGCGTAGAAGCCGGCGGCGGAAAGTTGTATGCGGCGGGTGTAGGCGAGGGCGGTGATTTGTGAGAACGGGATGGAGCATCCGTCGGGAGAGTGAAGGGCGGCGTCCTTGAAGGCGATCTGCTCGGGTGGGCAGCCGAGGGTTTCGGCGGCGAGCGGGGCGAGGCGTGAGCGGAGCTGGGCGCAGGCATCGGCGACGGCCATGCCATTGAGGTCGGAGCCGGAGCTGGCGGCGGTGGCCGAAGTGTTGGGCACCTTGTCGGTGCGGGTGTGCATGAGGCGGATGGAAGCGGCGGGCAGGCCGAGTTCGCGCATGGCGATGCCGAGGATCTTGGTATGGAGGCCCTGGCCCATCTCGGTGCCGCCGTGGTTCACCTGGACGGATCCATCTGCATAGACGAGGACAAGCGCGCCGGCCTGGTTGTAGTGTTTGAGGGTGAAGCTGATGCCGAACTTGACCGGGGTGATGGCGAGTCCGCGTTTGCGGAAGGGCTGGGTGAGGTTCCAGTCGTGGATGGCGGCACGGCGCTTGGCAAAGTCCGATGAGGCGAGCAGTTCGTCCCAGAGGCGGTGCAGGCGGTTGTTTTCGACGGTTTGGCCGTAGTGGGTGATGGAGGCATCGCCCTCGTTCTGATAGAAATTCCGCGAGCGGACTTGCTCCGGCGGTAGGCCGAGGTGAGTGGCGATGCGGCCAAGGATTTCCTCGATGACCAGCATGCCCTGGGGGCCGCCGAAGCCACGGAAGGCGGTGTGTGAGGTGGTGTGGGTGCGGCAGACGCGGCCGGTGAAGCGGACGTGGGGAATGAAGTAGGCGTTGTCCAGGTGGAAGAGGGCGCGATCGTTGACCGGCTGGGAGAGGTCGAGCGACCAACCGCCGTCGGAGAAGAGTTCGATGTCCGCGGCGAGGAGTTTGCCATCTGTATCGAAGCCGACTTGGAAGCGGGCGAGGAAGGGGTGGCGCTTGCCGGTGGACTCCATGTCGTGATCGCGGTCGAGCTGGAGGGAGACGGGGCGTCCGGTTTTGACGGCGGCGAGGGCGCAGATGGCGGCCCAGGGATTGGCCTGGGTTTCCTTGCCGCCGAAGCCGCCGCCCATGCGCGGGCATTCCACGACGACGCGGTGGCGTGGCCAGCCGAGGACTTCGGCGACAATGGTCTGGGTTTCGCTGGGGTGCTGGGTGGAGGAGTGGACGTGCACACCGCCCTCGCCATCGGGTTCGGCGAGGACTGCCTGGGTTTCCAGATAGAACTGCTCCTGGCCGCCGATGGGGAAGACGCCGTGGATGACGTGTGAGGAGTTGGCGAGGCCGGACTGTACATCGCCGCGGGTGAGGTGGCGGGGGTCGGTGTGAAAGGAGTCGGCGGCGATGGCCGAATCGATGCCGAGAAGGGGAGGCTGCGGGCTGAGATCGACGTGGACGATGGCGGCGGCGACGCGTGCCTGTTCGAGGGAATCCGCGATGACGGCGGCGAGGATCTGGCCGTGGAAGAGCACCTCGGATTCGGCGAAGAGCGGTTCGTCGTGGCGGGCGGGGCCGGTGTTGTTAGAGCCGGTGACATCGGCTGCGGTAAGCACCGCTCGGACGCCGGGCATGGCGATGGCCTGGGAGACATCGATGTGGTGCAGGGTGGCGTGGGCGGTGGTCGCGCGGACCAGCCAGACGTGGAGGCTGCCGCGGCGCAAGGCGATGTCCTGAGTGTAGAGCGCGGAGCCGGTGACGTGGCCGATGGCTGACTCGTGGACCATGTGGGAGGCCGCAAGCGGGGCGAGCACAGGGGGATCGAAACCGGCCGGCTCCTCGCCTGTTAGAAAACGGAGATAGAGTTCGCGGACCAGCATCGATCGATAGTCGGCGGAGCCGCGCAGGTCGGAGAGCGGGGTGAACTCGCTTTCGAGCAACGAGAGGATGGTTTCCGATCGCGCCTCGCAGGGGGAGAGGCCGATGAGGGCTGCCTCGGTCTTGAGGGCGCGTGCGGGAAACGCGGCGACACCGCCGAAGGCGAGACGGGCGGTGGCGATGCGGTCTTCGTCGTCAAAGGCGATGCGGATGGCTGCGGACACGGTGGAGATGTCCATTTCGCGGCGCTTGGAGACCTTGGCGAAATCGCAATGGCCGGGTGGGTCTGCCGGAAGAAAGATCGAGACCAACAGTTCGTCCGCGCGCATCACCGTGCGGCGGTATCCGGTAAAGAACTCCGCGAGCGGGATGATGCGTTCGCCGGAAGGGGATGCGAGCCGCAATGAGGCATCGAGAGCGAGCAGGACCGGAGCGGAGTCGCCGATGGGGGATGCGGTGACGAGGTTTCCGCCGAGGGTGGCGCGGTGCCGGATCTGGCGAGAGGCGAAGAGACGGAACATCCGGTCGAGCGCCGGGTAGGCTCCGTGGAGTTTGTTTTCCACATCGGTGAGGCGGGCGGCCGCGCCGATGGTCCAGCCTGCGTCGCTGCGGTGGATTTCCGCGAGTTCCGGAATGTGCTCTAGGGAAATGAGGAGTGCCGGGCGGTGATGGCGCTTGTTGATGAGGACGGCGGTCTCGGTGGCTCCGGCGATGAAGTCCGCCTCGGGATGCTTTTGTTTGAAGGCGAGGGCCTCTGCGATCGAGCGCGGACGGAGGTAGCCGTGGGCATCGGTCGCAGCCGGTGGTGTGCCAGCGGGTGGCGGTGGGAGCGGAGCACCGGGCATCACCGCGGCTGCCTCGCGGATGGGTCGGTATCCGGTGCAGCGGCAGAGGTTTCCGCAAAGCTGGTCGGCCACAGCGGCGGGCTCCTTCTGGATGCCACGGGCGGAGGCCTCCGCGAGGGAGCAAACAAAACCAGGCGTGCAGTATCCGCATTGCGAGCCGCAATGATCGACCATGACGCGTTGGGCGGGGTGCAATGTGCCATCCGGTGCGGCGAGTCCCTCGGCGGTGATGACCGCCCGGCCTGCCAGCGAGTGGACGAGAGCAAGGCAGCTGTTGATGGCACGGGGTGGGCCATCGTTTTCGAGGAGAAGGACGGTGCATGCTCCGCAATCTCCCTCGTTGCAACCGGACTTCGAACCGGTGCGTCCGGTCCTGCGGAGGAAGGCCAGCAGGTTTTCGTGAAGCGGAGCATCCGAGAGATCCGCCGCAGTGCCATTGATGAGAAGGGCGGGGCGTGGGTTCATGCGCTCAGATCGAAAAGGGTACGTGCAAGCACTGCAGTGCCGCGGGTGATGGCCTCGGGCCGTGAATACTCGTCCGGTCGGTGGGACCAGCCGTTGAGGCAGGGGATGAAGAGCATGGCGGTGGGGCAAAGGCGTGCCATGAAAAGCGAGTCGTGATAGGCCCGGCTGATCATCGGGATGCGTGAGCAACCCAGTGAATCCGCATGGCGCGCAGCAATATCTAACAAATCCTTCGCGCAAACCGCGGGTGGATCCGAGTTGATGCAGGACCAATCGAGCGAAACCCCGCGGCGGGCACAGGCGGCGGCGGCGTCCTCGCGAATGCGGGCCAGCGCCTGATCGCGGGCGGCGAGGTCTGTATCGCGGAAATCGATTTCCATCATCGCTTCGCAAGGGATTGAGTTGATGGCGGAAGGCGAAATGCGGATCACACCGGTGGTGCCGACGGTGTCCGGTGACGGGGACTCGATGGCGGCGCGCTCGACGGCAAGGGCGGTTTCCGCGGCGGCGAGAAAGGCATCGTGACGGTCCTTCATGAGCACGGCTCCGGCATGTCCTCCGGTGCCGGTAAAGTAGAGACGGAAGGCAGCGGGCGCGGCGATGTGGGTGACGAGGCCGATGTCCAGGCCGGCGGTATCGAGCTGTGGGCCTTGTTCGATGTGCAGCTCGACAAAGGCATGATAACAGCCTTCCGCGAGGCGGACTTCTTCAAGATCCCCCGGGCAATCCGCAGGACGGAGGTCTTCCAGCGATCGGCCATCCGGGTCGCGGAGGGCGCGGGCTTTCTCCGGGGAGAGCGCACCGGCGAGCATTCTGGATCCGAGGCAGCCAAGACCGAAGCGGGTGGGTTCCTCAGCGGTGAACATGATCAATTCGATCGAACGCCGCGGAGTCAGGCCCGCCTCGCGGATCGAGCGCAGGGCCTCCAATCCGCCGAGCACCCCGACGGTGCCATCGTAGGCACCGGCGTTCGGGATGGCGTCGGTGTGGGATCCGGTGGCAACGGGTGGAAGCGAGGGATCCGAGCCTTCGAGAGTGATGAACAGGTTTCCTACGGCATCGAAGCGGGTGGCGAGCCCGGCATGAGAGGCGAGCGAGACCAACCAGGCGCGGGCGGCGAGATCCTCCGGTGAAAAGAGCACGCGGGTGACGGCGGGAGCCGGGTGCGCGGAGATTGTCGCGAGGTGGGCGAGTTCGGCGAGGAGGCGGTCCTCGCGGATGTTCAGTGGGCTGGGCACGGCAGGTTTCTCACAGGTCAGGGGAGGCGGTGGATGTCCTTGTGATAAAGGTAGGTGGCGGGCGAGTCCCCGATGGCGGCGAACCACTGCGGGCAGTAGGGGGCCATCCAGATGGCATCGCCTGCCGCGACCGGGTAGTAGCAGTCCTCGAGGCGATAGACGCCCTGGCCCTCCAGCATGAGCAATCCGTGTTCCATGATGTGGGTTTCCACAAAGGGCAGTGTGGCGCCGGGTTGGTAGGTGAACAGGTTCATCGCGATGTCAAATGCCGGCTCGATGGGCAGCAGGGTTTTGAGACGGGCGCGCTCGTTGCCGAGAAACGGTTCCGCGGGGACATCCGCCGCGTTTCCGAAAAGGGCGGTGGGTGGGGCGATGCCGGGCAGTGCCTGATAGATCTTGCGGAATACGGTGAGGCGCGTGCCCGGTGCACCTAACAGAACAAGACCCGCCTGCGGCGGAGTGAACAGGAATCCGCCAGGGCCGAGCGTGGCCGATCCACCGTCCCATGAGGCCCGGACCTCGCCGGACTCGATGTAAACGAGGTGTTCATGGGCATCCGCCTCGAAGCGCGCCATGCCGTCCGTTTCGCCGAAGAGAAGGAGCAACTGGCTGAACCCCGCGCCCATGGCGGGGGAGATGAGGACGTGGGCGGTGAGCCCGGTCCATCCGGGAAATGCGGAGGGCACATGGCCGTCCGGTGCGATCAGGGCGTGGCGTGGCTGGATGACGGTGCGGGTTTGCATGGGTGTTTTCTGTTAGAAAGGCGATGGGGCGAGGAAACGCCCGCGGGTGGCCGGAGTGACGCGTTCGCCGCGCAGCCAGGTGGAGGCCACGGCGAGGCGGGGCGTCATGCCGAGATAGGGCGAGATCGGATGGCGGGTGAGGAGGTCCGCGCCGGAAATGGCGGAGTGGTTGGGCCGCAGCACGGCGAAGTCCGCGGAGAAACCGGGGGAAAGCCCGCCTTTGCCGGCAAGGCGGAACCGTTTCGCCACTGCGGACGAGAGTTGCGGAAGGATCGAGGTGGCACGTTCTAACAGAAGTGGAAGTCCGTGCTGGATGCCGGCGATGCCACCCCAGATGGCAAAGAGGTCGTCGCCCTGCTTCATGTCCGGCGGAGCGGGCGAGTGATCGGAGCCGATCGTGTCGATGTGTCCATCCAACAAACGATCCCACAAGGCGGCGACGCGGGCCGATGAGCGCAGGGGTGGCGCGCACTTCGCGGCGGCACCGATGCGGATGGCGTCCTGCACGTCGAGCAGCAGGTAATGCGGGCAGGTTTCCACGGTCACATCGACGCCACGTGCCTTTGCATCGCTGACAAGATCGATGCCCTCGGCGCAGGTAACGTGCACGATGTGGAGGGCGCAGCCGGTTTCTCCGGCGAGGTCGAGGGCAAGGCGGATGGCATCGAGTTCGAAAGCGATCGGCCGGGAGTCCAGCCAGGCCTTCATGTCGCGGCCGTGAACCGCGACCTCGAAGGGCAGCTCGGCATGCACGGCGACAGGCAGGCGGCGGGCTGCGGAAATACGCATGCCGGCCCTGAGAGTGGCCGCATCCGCATGGGGAAACTCATCGATGCCCGAATGGCACATGAAGGCCTTGAAGCCGACTGCTCCCGCATCCGCCATGGCTTCCATGTGTGGCAGCGACAAGGGCGTGAGACCTCCCCAAAGCGCGAAATCGAGGTGCGATTTCATTTCCGCGACGCGGCGTTTTTCATCGAAGTCCGCCAACGTGCAAACCGGTGGTGAGGAATTCAGCGGCATGTCGATGAAGGCAGCCCCACCGCCCGCGGCGAGGGCGAGTGAGCCGGTATGAAGTCCTTCCCAGTCCCCGCGTCCGGGTTCGTTGAAATGCACGTGGGCATCGATCCATCCGGGAATGATGAAATCGTTTCCGAAGTCCGTTTCCATCGCGGCCGATCCGCACACGCCGGGTCCGGCCGCGGTGATCACACCATCGGTGACGGCGAGCGAGAAACGGCCGCCATCCATGGAGCATCCGTGGAAAAGGTGATCGTGATCGGGCATGGTCAGCAGAGGGGGGATTGAAGGAAACGCGCGAGCACCCCGATGCCGGCGGCGATGTCTTCGGGCGAGGCGTGCTCGTCCGGGTGATGGGAAAGCCCGCCGCGGCAACGCACGAAGATCATGCCCACGGGGCAAATGGCGGAGAGCGCGACCGCATCGTGACCGGCACCGCTGGCAAGGCCGAGACGGGTGCCGGTGACGGACTCCGCGGCATCCAGCAACCTGCTTGTTAGAGCGGGATCACAAACCACTGCGTTTCCATCCTGCACGGGCATCCATTGCAAAGAGAGTCCGCGGTTGGTGGCGATCGAGCGCATGCGGTGTTCGAGCCGGGTGAGGGCATCGGTGCGGGCGGCATCGTCCGGGTGGCGGAGGTCGATGGTGAACAAGGCGGACTGCGGCACCGAATTCGAGGCGCCGGGATGGACTTCGATGCGACCGACGGTCACCACGAGTGGCGGCGTCTCCCGCGCCAGGGATTCTGCGGCGAGAATGCACTCGGCGGCCCCGCACAAGGCATCCCGGCGCAGCGGCATGGGAGTGGTGCCGGCGTGATCGGCACGGCCTGTTAGAGAAACCCGCAGCCGGGATTGTCCGGCGATGGCCGTGACGGCGCAGGCGGCGAGTCCTTCCTCTTCCAGCACGCGGCCTTGTTCGATGTGGAGTTCCACGTAGCCGAGCAACGAGCCAGGTTCATAGCGGATCGGCACGGCACCCTCGTGCCAGCCTTCGCGGGCGATCGCCTCGGCCAGCGTGATGCCGTCCGCATCGGTGGCGGCCAGCGAAGCGGCATCGAGCGGAGCGGCAAGCGGGCGCGATCCCAGATAAGTCGTCTGGAAGCGGATGCCCTCCTCGTCCGAGAAACCCAGCACATGCACGGGAAAAGCGGGTGCCCCTCCGGATTCGACCATCGTTTCCAGAGCGGCGAGCGCGGCGATGATGCCCAGTGCGCCATCGTAGCGGCCGGCATCGATCACCGTATCGAGATGCGAGCCTAACAGAAGTGGCCGGGTTTCCTCCGTCGTTCCCGGGAACACACCGCGGATCGTGCCATCGGCGGCGTGGGATGTCTCCATGCCGAGTTCCTCCATCCACCCGAGCACGAGGCGTGCGGCGCGAAGATTGGCGGAAGAGAGAAAGGTCCGGACCAGGTGCGAGGGACTGTCCGACACACGGCCAAGGGATTCGATGCGGCTCAGGGCCTTCTGGACGACGGGCGACATGGGATTTCAACTGCCGCGATAGGTCGAGTAGGACCAGGGCGAGACGAGGAGTGGAACGTGATAGGACTGGCCGGTGCTGATGATGAAATCGATGGGCACGTCCTCCAGGAAGGGAGACTCCACTCCGGTCTCGCGGAAATACGCGCCGATGGAAAACACGAGCCTGCAAGGCCCCGGAACCGGATCGACCAGCAGCGGCGCATCGCAACGGCCGTCCGCATTGGTCCGGGTCTCCATGACCATCCGCCCTTCGCGAAACACACGGACGCAAACCCCTGCGGCGGGCCTGCCGGATGCGGTGTCGAGGACATGGGTGCTGAGTTTCTCCATTCGATGCGGATTAGCAGAATGCGGGCCGCCGGGCAAGGAATGAGAAAATCGATTCATGTTTGGAACATCCGCTGCTATGCTCTTCCGATGATCGAACATCGGTATCCCGAATCCTTTCCGGAAGCGGCGCTTCCCACCGGCGCGGCGCTGGTGAAGGCGCTGGACTTCAAACGGCTGCCAAAAGTGCTGCTGCACGAGCACCTGGACGGGGGCTTGAGGCCGCAGAGTGTGATCGAGCTGGCCCGCGAGGTGGGCTACGGGGGCTTGCCCACCGCCGATGCGGGCGAGCTTGCGCAATGGTTCCACCGCGGTGCGCAGAAAGGCAATCTTCCGGAATATCTCGAAGGCTTCGCGCACACCATCGCGGTGATGCAGACGAAGGATGGCCTTGCCCGGGTGGCTTACGAGTTCATGGAGGACATGGCCATCGATGGCGTGGTGTATGCCGAGGTCCGCTTCGCCCCGGTCTTCCATACGCAGGCAGGTCTGACGCAGGACGAGGTGGTGGAGGCCGTGATCGACGGGCTCGAGCGCGGCGCGCGGGATTTCCGTGTCGAGTGGGGTCTGATCATTTGCGCGATGCGCGATCGCACCGATTCGCTGGAAGCCGCGGAGTTGGCCATCCGCTGGCGGGACCGCGGAGTGGTGGGATTCGACCTGGCGGGTGGGGAGGCAGGGCACCCACCGAAGAAGCATTTGGCGGCATTCCAAGCCATCCAGCGGGCAAACTTTGCGATCACGATCCATGCCGGCGAGGCCTTCGGACTCGAATCGATCTGGCAGGCGCTGCAATGGTGTGGCGCGCACCGCCTGGGCCATGGCACGCGGCTCATCGAGGACATCGAGACGCTGCCCGATGGATCGTTGAAACTGGGCACCCTCTCCCAGTACATTCTGGACCGGCGCATTCCGCTGGAGATGTGCCTGCTGAGCAACGTGCACACCGGTGCCTGCGCCAGCATCGAGGCCCATCCCTTCCCGATGTTCCACCGGGCCGGATTCCGCGTCTTCCTCAACACCGACGACCGCCTGATGAGCGATACCGAAATGTCCAAGGACCTCGCCATTGCCACCGCGGCTTACGACCTATCGCTGCTCGATCTGGAGAAAATGACCATGAACGCGATGAAGAGCTCCTTCTGCGCGCACCAACGCCGCATCGACCTCATCCACAAGCGGCTGCTGCCTTCCTACGCGATGCTCTTTGCCGAGCTGACCGCCCGCTCTTTCGCGGGGACCCTCTGAGAGTTTTTGTTAGATAACCGAATCCCCACCATGAACACCCCCGAACGCATCCTCATGGGCCCCGGGCCCAGCACTGTCCCACAACGCATCCTGCGCGCCCTCGGCTCGCCCACCCTGGGCCACCTCGACCCCCGCTACATCGAGATCATGGATGAGACCTGCGTGATGCTGCGGGAGGTCTATCAGACGAAGAACGCGCTCACCTTTCCCGTCTCCGCCACCGGCATGGCGGGCATGGAGTGCGTGGTGACCAACCTGATGGAACCCGGCGACGAGGTGATTGTCTGCGTGAACGGCGTGTTCGGCACGCGCATGGTGGACGTGATGCAGCGTGCGGGAGTGACCGTGCACCGCATCGACGTCGAGTGGGGCAGGATCTTCAGCGATGAAATGATCGCGGAAGCCGTCCAGCAACACCCGCAGGCCAAGGCGCTGGCCATCGTCCACGCCGAGACATCCACCGGGGCCCACCAGCCGCTGGAGGAGATCTCTCGAATCGTCCACGCGAGCGGCATGCTCTTCATCGTGGACGCGGTGACCTCGCTCGGCGGGCATACGCTCAAGGTGGACGAGTGGGGGATCGATGCGATCTACTCCGGCACGCAGAAGTGCCTTTCCTGTCCGCCCGGGCTCTCGCCGGTGTCGTTTTCCCCGGCGGCGGTGGAGGTCATCGAGAAACGAACGACCAAGGTGCAGAGCTGGTATTTCGACATCACGATGCTCAAGGACTACTACAAAGGCAGCGGCAAGCGGGCCTATCACCACACCGCACCGGTGAACATGATCTATGCCTTGCGCGAGGCTCTCGCCATGGTTCTGGAGGAAGGCCTGGAGGCGCGGATCGAACGCCACGCCGTGCTGCACCGCCGCTTGCGCGCCGGGCTGGAGGCGATGGGCATTTCCTACATTCCGGAAAGCTCGCTGCATACGCTCAACTGCATCCACATCCCGGAAGGTGTGGACGATGCGGAGGTCCGCACCAAGCTGCTCGAAACCTACGGCATCGAGATCGGCGCCGGGCTGGGACCCTTCGCCGGCAAGGCATGGCGCATCGGCCTAATGGGGCATTCCGCCTCGCAGGCGAATGTGGACCTTGTGCTTGCGGCGCTGAAGGATTCGATTGGTTAGAGCGAAGGCTCAAGCGAGCGACTTGGACACGTAGGGGATGACGTCGTTGAGCGTGTGCGCGACGACGAAGTCCCCGGGCACGCAGAGACCGTCTAACAAATCGATGAGCGGATCCCAGAAACCGACACCCGAGGGATTCCGCCGGTTGAAGATCACCACCGGCTTGCCCTCCATGAGCGGGTTTTTCTGGTGTTTGAAGATCATCAGGGCGAGTAGCTCTTGGAAAGTGCCCGCGCCGCCGGGGAAGATGACGAAGGCATCCGAGTTCTCGATCATCACCTCCATGCGGGTGTAGATGTCCGGTCGCAGCCAGAAGCGGGAAAGCCCTTCGGGGAGGCCTTCGAGTTCGATGATATGGGGCACGTTCGAGCCCGCGGCCCAGCCGCCGGCCTGGACGGTTCCGCGGACGACGGCGCCCATGATTCCGCATTTCCCGGCACCGGAGACGCAGCCGAGTTGATTGAGGGCGAGCAGGCGTCCGAGCGTCTCGCCGTCCTCCAGGTAGGATGGATCCTCAAGGCTGGCGGAGCAGAACACGCAGACGTTGCCGCGGTTTCCGGGCGGCGGAGGAATGTCCGCGACGGGCGGCATCTCGGACTCGATGCGTTCGCGCCCCGGATCCGGCACGCCATTGGAGCGGGCGGATTCGAGGCACTCGATGACCGTCTCCGGAGTATCGGCAGCGAGCAGGAACTCGCGGTAGTCCTGCTTGACGGTGCCCATTCGGTTGAGGTGGGAAATGACGGCGAAGAAATAGTTCCAGGAGGAGTCCGAGTTGAGGATGACGGTGGGTTTCCCGGCGAGGTGGCGGTCGAGCGTCTGATAGCCGACGAAGATGGAGACGGCCTTGAACATGTCCTCCAGCGAGGGATTCGGCGTGAACACGAAGGCGTCCGACTCGATGATCTTCTTCTCGATGTTGGAGAGGGTGATGCGTTGGTCGCCGTTGGAATTGTAGATGTTCCATCCCGCGTTGTAGAGGAGGTAGAGAAGCTTGGCGCGGACTACGCGGCTGGGATCGCCCTCGCCGAGGACGGTGCCGGAGAGACGGACGGTGGACATGGTTCGGAAAAGCTCGGGTGGAGGGGTGCGGGTGGATTTGGCTCGAAAGCTGCTCATCGGATAGCCAGAATCGTGCCGAAATGGACCCATTTCTGAAAGCTGCCATCGACGAGGCGAAAACCGGACTTTCCGAGGGAGGTATCCCGATCGGAAGCGTGCTCGTGCATCAGGGGAAGATCATCGGTAGTGGCCACAACCGCCGGATCCAGAGCGGGAGTCCGACGCTGCACGGCGAGATGGACGCGTTGGAGAATGCAGGGCGTCAGCCCGCATCGGTCTATCGCGAGTGTGTGATCTACACCACGCTCTCGCCCTGCTCGATGTGCAGCGGGGCGATCCTGTTGTATGGCATCCCGAAGGTGGTGGTGGGAGAAAACCGGACCTTCATGGGCGAGGAGGAACTGCTCCGCAGCCGCGGTGTGGAGGTGGAGGTGGTGCAGGATCCGGAGTGCATCCGAATGATGGAGGATTTCATCCGCGACCAGCCGACCTTGTGGAACGAGGATATCGGCGAGTGAGTTTCAGTCCCAGAAAACCCGGGCGAAGGTGCGTGCGGTGATCGTGTTGCCATAGGGACTCGGATGGCTTCCATCCGGCAGGAAGAGCATCGATTTGCGGCCTGCGGCCACTTCATTTTCCCAGGCATCACCCACAGGCACGACGAGCATGCCGCCTTGGGAGCGTGAGATCTGGTGATAGCCCTTGCGGACTCCGGAGTTCATGGTCTCGAAGCGATCCCTGCGGCCCCAGGTCTGATAGAGAACCGGCACCGCCCCCGCCTCACGAACGCGGGCGGCGAGATCCTTCACGGCCGGGCGCATCGAAAAGGCGCGCCGCCAGGGATTGCACGGGATGCGGCTCTGCTCCTGAAGCACGACGACGTCCCAGCGGCGCTGGCGGAGCATGGTGGTGGTTGCGGGATCGGCGGCGTGTTTTGCCAGGGTCCATCCGGACTTGGCGAGCAGGCCTGCATGCAGTGCACGACCTCGTTTTGCAGCTTCCGCACGAAGGGCGCGCGGAACACCGAAGCTGTAGCTGTTTCCAATGAAAAGGATCGATGGCTCGGTGGAGCTTGCAAGCCTTGCCACCACCTCGCGGCGGGCGGCATCGGTCGTGCGGGGTGGTTTCGAAGGAGCGCAGGAGGCCAGGCAGGCCACGGCACATGCAAGGATCAGGCGGAACGGGTGGGACATCGGATTCAGGCGCGAGGATGGGCGGCATCGTAAGCCTGCTTCAAGCGCTCGCGGGTGACGTGGGTATAGATCTGCGTGGTGGAGAGCGATGCATGGCCGAGGAGGGATTGCACGCTGCGGAGGTCCGCCCCGGCATCGAGCAGGTGGGTGGCAAAGCTGTGCCGGAGCTTGTGCGGGCTGATGGAAAACGGGATGTCGCTGTGTTTGAGGTATTTCCTCAGCAGCAGATCCACCGATTGCTGGGTGATGCGCTTGCGGAATTTGCTGAGGAAGAGCGGGCCGGATGTCACCACCGCCTCCTGGCGGTAGCGCTGGATCGCGTTGATCGCCGGTCCACCCACAGGGACGATGCGCTCCTTGGCACCTTTTCCCGTCACACGCACGGTCTCGCTGAGGAAATCGACATCGCGGACATCGAGAGCGAGCAACTCGGAAATCCGCAGTCCGCAGGAATAGAAGAGCTCGAGAATCGCCGCATCTCGCAGGGGCAGCCACGGCGGAGCCTTGGGATCCACCGGGATCCGCAGGGGAACGCCGAGCAAGCCGTCGATCTGCGACACCGAGAGCACCACCGGCAGCGAGCGCTCCGCTTTTGGCAGCTGCACCTCCGCCACCGGGCTGCGGCCCAGACCGCGGCGCAAGACGAGGAACTTGTAAAACGAACGCAGCGCCGCAAAGCGAAGCCGGATGGTGCTGCGCTTGAGCCCCTGTTTCATCAGCGCGAACAGGTAGTCCCGAAAATCATCCGCCACGGCATCCCGCCAGCCGGTGAAACGGGAGTCTCGCCAGGATTTGTAAGCGTCCATCGCATCGCGGTAGTTCACCAGCGTGCGCGGCGAGGCGCTCCGCTCGGTGGCCATGAACTCGATGAATGCCTCCTCGTCACCGTCCGTCATCACCGGCATGCTAGCTCCGGCGGCGGCGCGGACCAAGGCAATTGAACGCGACTCGCACGGGTGCCCGGCTCCCGCGTTTCCGGGATACGAAAGATCGCTGGTTGGCTCCACGTTTCCTGCCGCTGGCGCCGCTGGCGTCCATCCGTGAAAACCCGAACCACCTCTTCCGATCCGATGTCCTCGATGAAACGCCGCTCCCTCCTCACCATGATTCCCGCTGCATCCGCGCTGCTTGCGCTTCGCTCGAAGGGTGCGCCCATCCCGCCGGCCGCCCTGACTTCCGCCGGGTTCTCGATTTCCGTCCAATGCTGGTCCTTCAAGGAATTCACCCTCTTCCAAGCCATCGAGATGGCGGCTTCCGCCGGCACCAACGTCGAGGTCTTCCCCGGCCAGAAGATCGGCGGCGATCTCGGCGACACCAAGTTCGGCCCGGACCTTCCGGACGACAAACTCCAGCTCGTCATCGACCATCTCGCGAAGAACAAGGTCGCTGCGGTGAACTTCGGCGTCACGCCCATTTCCAAGGACGAAAAGGAAGCACGCAAAACCTTCGAGCTCGCCAAGAAACTCGGCCTCTATGGCGTGACCACCGAGTCGCTGGATGCCCTCGACACGCTGGAGAAGCTGGCCAAGGAATACGACATCAAGGTCTGCTTCCACAATCACCCCAAGCCCACCGCCCTCTGGGATCCCGAGAAGATCTGGAAAGCGATCGACGGTCGCCATGAGAACATCGGCTACTGCGCCGACATCGGCCACTGGGCCAGCTCCGGGCTCGATCCCGTCGCCGTGATCCGCAAGATCGCCCCGCGGGTGCGCTCGTTCCACATGAAGGATCGCGAATCGATCGAGAAATGGACCCACGACCGCCCCTTCGGCACCGGCATCATCGACAACATCGCCATCCTCGACGAGGTGCGCAAACACGGCTTTGCCGGAAACGTCACCATCGAATACGAGCACAACTGGAAGACCAACGTCGCCGAAGTGGGGCAGTGCGCCGGTTACCTGAGGGCCTATTCCAAGCTGCGCGCCTGATCATGATCCGCCGCTTCGCCTGCATTGCCATCGCGGGTTTCGCGTCCGGTGTTGTGCAGGCGGATTCGTCTTCCGCCAAGGCCGCCCCGCTTTCGGCAAAAGACGTGCTGTCGGTTTCCGGTGGCAGGATCCATCTGGACGGGGCACCCTTTGCAGAGATCAGCTTCAACAAGTTCGATCTCTTCTGGGCCCTGCATGACGAGCTCCGGGCCGGCCGCGCGCTCACTCCGGACAACCCGGCGCTGCTTGCCCAGGAGAAGGCCCTGCGAAACCTCCGCTCGCTCGGGTTTCGCAGCATCCGTTTCTTCGCCTATCCATGGGGCGAAAAGGCGGCTGCGAAGTGGACCGATCCGGAGTCCAGGCGCATGATCCTTGAGGCCCTCGATCAGGTCGTGGCCCTCTCCGAGAAACACGGCATCGGCCTCATGTGGGGGCTCGGCTGCAGCCAGTTCACCGATGACGCGGAACACCTCCGGGAACTCTGCGCGGATCCGGAATCCGCGAACCGGAGACATCTCCGCGCCTATCTCCGCGAAGTGGTGGGGAGATACCGCCACAGCCCGGCGGTCCTCGCCTGGGAGATCACCAATGAACTCACCCTGAGCGCGGACATCGGCGATGAAAAGCGCCTCTGGGAAGGCAAACGCATGCCAAGCCTCGCATCAGTGGCGGACTTTTATCAGGATGTCTCCCTCGCCATCAAACACGAGGACCCGCTCCGTCTCATCCACAACGGCGGCAGCAATCCCAGGGAGCACCAGTGGAACCTGCACCTCGGAAAAGGCTGGATCCGCGATACCCGTGAAGAACAGTTCCGGTGCTTCGAGCTGCTCTTCAAGGACAAGGCCGTGGACCTGATCGACATCCACTACTACCTCGGCAACCGCGATGGCATCGAAGTCGCCGCGGAGGATGGCGGAGTGCGCTGGATCGGCCTGGCGGACTACATGGACTTCTCGCGGCGGCTCGGAAAACCGCTGATCATCGGCGAGTTTGGCAGGCCGGTTGCCCTTTCCGGCGGCAAGGATCTGCGCCAGGAAACCCCGGACTATTTCGCCACCTACTCCGATGCGTCCGCCGCCCTACCCTGGGTGAACCGCTTGCTCGATGAAGTCGTCCGCTCCGAAGTCCAGCTCAGCTACTGGTGGGCCTATCAGTCGGACCGCGCCATGGACAGGGACGATCCCTCGCGGATGGATGTCTCGCTGGAGAGGAACCCGGAAATCGTCAGGGCCATCGCTGATTCTAACAAAAAGCTGCGCAAACGTCTGGGTGTCCCGGCTGGGCCGCCTGCTCCCTAACAGGTCCACCGCAGGCCTGTCTCACGGCAGCTCGCGCAGCCGCAGCCGGCGGAAGCGGATCGGCGATCCTTCGCTCTCCAGGCAAAGATAGCCGCTTGCAGGATCGCAGGCGGTGCCTCCGGAGACCTCCTCGCCATTCACCCACAGCCGGACCTCGCCGTTGATGGCGCGGATGTAATAGTGATTCCACTGCCCATGCCCCTTCGCCAGATGCTTGCGGGGAAAACTCCGGCTGCCATTCGGCGAAAGCGGGGGAAACGGCTTCATCGCCACGCCCACCGCAAAGACATCGCCATTCGTGCCGAACCAATTCGTCGGCTTGCCCGTCTTTGCCACCTTTTCGGTGTAACCGTGATCCAGGATCTGCACCTCGATGCCCTTCGGCAAACCGGGCTTCCCCGCCGCGGCCAGCTCTTCCACGGATTCCGGCGTGCACCACACAAAGACTCCGGAGTTCCCCGCGGGTTTCTCATGCATCCACTCGATCACCAATTCGAAGTTCCGCTGGATCTTCGCCGTCCGCAGCACGCTCACCGGCTGGCCCGTGCAATGCAGCTCTCCCTCCTTCCACGTCCAGGTGCCCTCGCCGCTGTTCACCGCCACAAAATCCGCGGCCGCGAGAGCCCTCCAACCGGGTGCCGTGTCATCGATCACCGCACGCACCAAGGGCGCTTCTTCTTCTCCCAACGCAGGCCAGCACCACGCCATGCCGACACCGATCATCCAGACAAAGGGTTTCATCGACGGACAAAACGCAGCCCGTCCCGCGATCCGATCACGCTTTGGAAAAAATCCGGCTCAGGCCTCCCACACCCGCGATCGCAGCGCCTCGGCGGCGGCTCTCGCTTCCGCTTCCTTCTTGCTCTTGCCCTTGCCCGTCGCCAGCACCAGTCCCTTCCATGAGACTTCCGCCTGGAACACGCGCCGGTGGTCCGGCCCGCTCTCGCCGATGATGCGGTAGACCGGTGCCTGTGGGTGGATCGATTGCAGGTGCTCCTGGAGCTCGCCCTTCGGATTGCGCTCCTCCGGACTGGAAACCATGCTGCCGATCTCCGCCTCGAACAACCGCAGCACCAACTCACGCGCCGGCTGTGGACCGGAATCCAGATAAACCGCGCCGATCAGCGCCTCGAAGGCATCCGCTAGGGTCGAGAGCCTCCTCCGCCCGCCCGTGGCCTCCTCGCCCTTGCCGAGCATCACATAGTCACCCAAATGGATCGCCATCGCAAACCGCGCCAGCGCCCTGCGGGAAACCACTCGCGACCGCAGCTTCGTCAGCCGACCCTCCGTGAAATCCGGGAACATCTTGTAGAGCTCCTCCGTCACGATCAATTGCAGCACCGCATCCCCCAGGAACTCCAGACGCTGGTTGTCAAAATGCGGCTTCTGCGACTCGTATGCGAGGCTCGGATGCGTCAACGCCTCCGCCAGCAGCAGGGAATTGCGAAATTTGTAGTGGATCCGGCTTTCCAGCGGCTGCATCGGTCGATTGGATTGGTTTCCTCCCTCCCCGCCCGGATCACGCTCGTGTCCCGATGGGAAGGATGGGGTGGACGACGGGGCTCGAACCCGCGACAACCGGAATCACAATCCGGGGCTCTACCACTGAGCTACGACCACCATTTCCGTTGGCGGGCGGCAGACGTAAGCGATGCCCGCCGGTTTGGAAAGGGAAAAAATCACCCGATTCGCCGGAAATCTTCAAGCCGCCTCCGGAACCCAAGTTTTCCGGGCTTGGCATGGGGCCGCACGAAGGCATTCTCACGCTCATCCTGCCATGCGCTCCATCCGACGACTGACGATCCTGATCCTTACCGCCATGGTTCTCAGCCACTGCGGAGCCACACGCCCGCCGCAGTGCCACCGGGTACCCATGGCCTCGAGAGTCGCCCCGGACGAGCTGATCTCCATCGCCAGGCAGGAATGGGCCATCCTCGGCAACAGCGCCCGCCGGCATGAGTGGGAGGCCTCCCGCAGCCGTTACAATGGAGCCATCGCCAAGCTTTTCGACCAACTCCGCTGCGGCACGGATGGCTGGGACAGCCGCGCGGCTGCGCTTGGCACACGCATCGGTCCCGTCAGCGACAAGGATGTGGATCCCCGCGGCCTCGACGTGCTGTTTCCCGCCTCCCTCGTCAAAGGCCACATCGTCCGCGATCACAAAACCACCGACGGCCTCGGCATCGCCCTCGTCGGTTGGCGCCAAACCTCTCCGGTCGGCCGCAAGCGCGATCCCTATCTCCTCCCCAACGGCCTGCCCTACAACATCACCGCCACCCTCGAATTCACCGACAAGGGTCTCCCCGTCTGGCAGTTCGCCAAACGCTGGAAATACAACGAAATCCCCGTTGGCAAGGCCACCCACCCGCTCACCGCGGATTGGACTGCCGCCAATCGCTTCTACTGGAACATGTGCGATCTGGACAACCTCAAGATCCAGAACGTCATCCTTCCGGACCGCTTCATGGAGGAGACCGGCCTTTATTTTGTCACCCCCTACGATCCCGACAAGATCCCCATCGTCTTCGTGCACGGCCTCGTATCCAGCCCGGATGCCTTCAAGAACGTGATCAACGAACTGGTGCCGGAACCCTGGTTCCGTGAGAAATACCAAATCTGGCTCTACAACTACCCCACCGGCAATCCCTGGGTCTACAGCAGCATGAAGTTCCGCGAGAAAATGCGGGACGCCATCGCCTACGCCCGCACCAAGGGCCACGACCGGAACCTCGAACGCATGGTCGTCGTCGCCCACTCCATGGGCGGCCTGATTACCCGCTCCAGCGTCACCGATCCGAAAACCGTGATCTACGACGGCATCTTCAAGAAGCCGATCGATCAAATCCAGGTCTCTCAGGAAAACCGCCGCCTGCTTCGCGAAGGTCTGCTCTATCAGCCACTCACGGAGCCATCCCGCGTGGTCTTCATGGCCGTGCCCCATCGTGGCAGCCCGATGGCCTCCATGCAGCTTTCCATGTGGATCTCCAAACTCATCCGCCTCCCGAAAACCGTGACCATCGAGCTTCTGGACACCACCCTGCTCGCCGTAAACGACGTGATGCAGGGCGAAAACCCGTCCAAGCGCATCCCCACCTCGATCAACAGCCTCTCCCCCACCGCCCCCACGACCGTCGCCCTCAACAAGCTCCAGCTGCCCAAGCGCATCACCTTCCACTCCATCATCGGAGACCGCGGCAAGGGCGATACACCGAACAGCAGCGATGGCGTGGTTCCCTACTGGTCGTCCCACGTCCAGCCGGTCGCCTCTGAGAAGATCGTCCCCAGCAACCACAGCGTGCCGGACAGCCCGGAAGCCGCCGAGGAACTCAAGCGCATCCTCAAGCTGCACCTCGGTTCTTCGCCGCTGAAAGACGATAACTGATCACTCTCCGTGTCTCCCATGTCTCCCGAACAACAACTCGCCCACCTCACCGCCGGAGCCGCCAAGGTCCTTTCGGAAAAGGAACTGCTGGAGAAACTCCGGCTCGGCAGGCCGCTCCGCGTGAAACTCGGCGTGGATCCCACTGCCCCGGACATTCACTTCGGCCATACCGTCGCTCTCGAAAAGCTCCGCCAGTTCCAATTGCTGGGCCACCAGGCGGTCCTGCTCATCGGTGACTTCACCGCCACCATCGGCGATCCCTCCGGCCGCTCCGCCACACGTCCGCCACTCACCCGCGAGGAAGTCCTCCGCAATGCGGAAACCTACACCGACCAGGCTTTCAAGATCCTCGACAAATCGAAAACCGAGATCGTTTACAACGGCGACTGGTTCCGCAAGATGACCTACGAGGAAATCCTCCGGCTCAACTCCCGCGTCACCCTCCAGCAGATGCTCCAGCGCGAGGACTTCCGCAACCGCGTCGATTCCGGGCAGGAAGTGCGCCTCCATGAACTCCAATACCCGATCATGCAGGGCTGGGATTCCGTGGAAATCCGGGCGGATGTCGAACTCGGCGGCACCGACCAGCTCTTCAACATCCTCGTCGGCCGCGATCTCCAGAAAGAAGAAGGCCAGCCGCAGCAGGTGGTCATGGTCCTGCCCCTGCTCGAGGGCCTCGACGGCGTGCGGAAAATGTCCAAGTCCTACGGCAACTACGTCGGTGTCTCGGAACCTCCGCAGGAAATGTTCGGCAAGCTCATGAGCGTTTCCGATGAACTGATGGACCGCTACTACCTGCTTCTGTTAGGCGAGGCTCGCGATCCCTCCGGCCACCCGATGGATGCCAAGAAGTCCCTCGCGGAGAAACTCACCGCCCGTTACCACGGTCCGGAGGCCGGCAAAGAAGCGAGGGCGACATGGGATGCCCGATTCTCACAGCGTGACATCGGCGCTGGAGCCGTCGAACTCCCCACCGCCAGTTTGCCCGCCGATACAACGGTATTATCGCTTAGCGCTTTCGCATTCCATGCCGCTTTCGGCATCGAAAAGTCGAATTCCGAACTTCGGAAGCAATACATCACAAGCGGTTCCGTTCAGTTGAATGGTGAGAAACTCACCGACCCCAACGCTTCCGTAGAACCCAAACCCGGCGACATCCTGAAACTTTCCAAGAAGCACGCCGTCAGATTCGAATAGGCACGGCAGACTGCGGAGTTGCATTTGCAGCTCAAAAAGTTAGGAAAGCTACCACCCATGCCAAACGAGGCCCAAACCCGGATTGTCATCAACCGGCTTCTCAGCGAGGCCGGATGGGACATCGAGAATCCGACGCGGGTGACGGTCGAGGAGTCCACCACCGATGGGCGTGCGGATTATGTCCTGAAAAACCAGCGTTCCCAGCCCATCTGTGTGCTGGAAGCCAAGCGCTTCTCCATCGATCCTTATGGAGCGAAGGCACAGGCCATGGCTTACGCACGGCGCCTTGCCGCTCCCTTCGTGATCCTTAGCAACGGCAATGATCACTATTTTTGGGAAATCGATCATGGTGACGCACGCCCGGTGGTCGGAATGCCCGGCCCGGTGGATCTAGAACGCCGCGCCAATCTTCGACTGCACCGCGGTGGCGATCTACGGACCAGTCTGATGGCCATTCCCATCCCTTTGTCGTTCCGGTCTCAAGGCGACGAATGCCAAACCCGCAGCTATCAGATCCGCTGTTTGGAAAAGGCCGATGAAGCGCTCCTTGCCGGAAGACGCCGCATGCTTTTCGAGATGGCCACCGGCACGGGCAAAACGATGACCGTCGCCTTGCTCATCAAACGCTGGCTGCAAGCGGGCGTGGTCTCCCGCGTCCTGTTCCTCGCGGATCGCATTGAACTCGCACGGCAGGCGTTCGAGGATTTTGCAGACTATCTCCGGGATTACCCCATCAGTCTGCTATTCAATGGCAAGCGCAGCATCGAAGGCCAGATCGTCGTCGGCACGCTCGACACCATCGCGTCGCAGCTCGGCAGCGGTGGATTCGGCCACGCCCATTTCGATCTCGTCATCACCGATGAATGCCACCGCTCCATTTACAACACGCACCGCGCCACGCTCGGGCACTTCGATGCCATTCACATCGGCCTGACCGCCACGCCGAATCCGGGCGAACTCCGCTGGGTGAGCCATCACGAACGCCGTCTCGTGCGTAGCACCTACATGTTCTACGATTGCTGGAACAGCGCCACCGAGGAAGGTAAGCCGACCTTCGCCTACACGCTACGGGAAGGCATCTCAGAAAAGTTCCTTGCGGACTACCGGATCTATCTAGCGGAAACCCGGCTCACCTTCGAGGGCATCGAGTGGGACGACGAGCAATACGGCTTCTCGGCTTGGGGAAAACAAATTGAATCCGAAGACCGCCTGAAACTCATCATCGACGAGTATTTCCGCGTCGAGGAAGAGCGACCGCAGCCTCATCCGCGGAAAACCATCGTATTCTCCGTGAGCGATCCCCAGGCGGATATCCTCACCCGTTTGTTCAACAAGCTCCTGCCGGAGGAAGCCTGCCTGCGCATTGCCGCCCAGGCCAACCGCTCGCCCGGTGAAGTACGCCAGCGTTTCGCGGAGAAAATCACCTGCTATTCGAACAACAGCAATCCCAAGCCGGTGATCGATGCCTTCAAGTTTGATCCGCTCCCGGTCATCGCCGTTTCCGTGGACATGCTGGATACCGGCTTCAATCACAAGGAGGTCGAAAACCTCGTCATGCTGCGGCCCACTGCGTCCGCCTTGAAATACGCCCAGATGCGCGGACGCGGCAGCCGCCTTTGCCCGCGCATCGGCAAGACCTCCTTCCTCATCTACGACTTCGTCAACAACCATGCCCGCTTCAATGATCCCGGGCAGGAGTATCACCGCCCCCGCGCCGTGGGGCGCAGACCGGGTGAGGATGATGACGACGAAGGAGGCAATGGAGGAGAGGGACCGCCCCCGCCGCCACCTCCTCCGCCCCCGCGGGAGTTCATCACAGTGAAGGAAGGTGAACTGCAAGACGAGTTCCGCCGCCGCGAAATGATCCTCGTCGGTCCCGAAGGACTCGCCATCGACCGCCACGACTATCAGGACCGCTGGCGCGAGCGCGTCGTCGAGTTGCGGGAAACCGATCCCGTCGTGGCGCGCATTCTCGCAGGCGAGAGCGTGACCGACGCCGAATGGGACGCCCTCCGCTCCAAGCTCGCCAGTCCCGAGTGGTATTTCGACGAACCCACGCTCTGCAAAGCCTTTGAACAGCCTTCCGGCACGCTCGATGACTTCATCCGCGCCGCCCTCGGCCTGCTCACGCTGCCGACCCGCGAGGAACGCGTCGAACGAGCCTTCAATGCCTGGCTCGCCCAGCACTCGGATGCGGAGAAACCGGAGCAGGCACGCCTCCTCGGGCTTTTGAAAAATGTCGTGCTGGCCTCCTTGAAGGAAACCAAATACCAGACCATCGATCCGACGATCTTCTCCAAGCCGCCTTTCACCTTCCTCGGTGGCAGGGTCCGCGCGGAAACCGTCTTCGGTGGCCGCGACGGCCTCCGCGACGTGCTGGAGGAACTCAACGGCATCATCCACGCCGCCTGATCTCACATGGACAACGCATCACTCCAAAACCTCCTCAAACGCCTCTGCAAGGTGATGTGGGAGGCCAATATCACAAATCCCATCACCTACGTCACCCAAATCAGCTTCCTCATCTTCCTCAAGATGCTGGAGGAGATGGAAACCGAGCGTGGCGGGGAAAACCCGATCTTCCAGAAGACATCCATCGACGGAGAGCAGGTCGATTTCTCCCGTCTGCGCTGGAGCACTCTCACAAGCGATCCCGACAACGGCCGCATGCTCGCCGCCCTGCGCGATCTCCTGCCGCGCCTCACCCGCCATCCCGGTTTGTCCATCGCGGCCCGCGCCTTGTTTGAGGACGCCGCCATCGTCATCCCGGACGGAGCAACGCTGCGCCGTGCCGTGGACATCATCAGCCCTGTGCATTTCCTCAGCGAGGATGCAGATGTGAAGGGCGACCTTTTTGAGATCCTCGTCAATGATCTCGGCAGCCAGAAAAAGGCCGCCCAGTTCCGCACGCCGCGCCATCTCATCCGCGTCATCGTCGAGATGGTGAACCCACAGATCGGCGAGACCATGTGCGATTCCGCCGGCGGCACCGGCGGCTTTGCCATCGCCGTCTATGAGCACATCCTGCTGGCGAATACCTCGCCCGAGTTCGTGCGTGAAGTCCCCGCGCCCCATGGCCAGACGGTGAAACGCGGTCTCGGCGACAAGCTCACGCCCGCACAATGGAAGTTCCTGCAAAACGGCACCATCCACCTCTTTGAAGGCGACAAGGACATCATCCGCATGGCCGCCATGAACGCCGTGCTCCACGGCTTCGACCACAGCCCCATCGTCCGCCGCGATGGCATCGGCGGCAGCGAGGACAAGTGGGACGAGGTGCAGTTCGACTGCATCGTCGAGAATCCGCCCTTCTCCGGTGCCAGCCAGTCTCCCAAGCGTTCCCTCCGCGTCGGCAAAGGGGACAAATACGTGCTCTTCCTCGCCGCCGCCATCCGCAGCCTCCGCCAGGGCGGACGCGCCGGTATCGTGCTGCCGAGCGGCATCCTCTTTGGCGACACCACCGCCCACATCGAGGTGAAGAAGCGACTCCTCGGCGAATGCGAGCTGCAAGCCGTCGTTACGCTGCCAAATGGCATTTTTGAACCTTACACGCCAACGCCAACTTGTTTTCTGATCTTCAAAAAAACCGGACATCCCACCAAGAAAGTTTGGTTCTACAATGTTATCGGCGATGGGTCTTCGCTCAAGAAGGCGCGGAAATTTGGACCTAAATTTCGCAATGACTTTCCCGATCTTCTCGCAAAGTGGCCCAAGCGCAAAACAGAAGAAGATCGTGCGTGGATCGTGCCGGTGGAGACGATCATCGGTAATGGTTATGACATGAGCCTCCACAGTCTCGGCCTTATCGAGCCGGAGAAAGTGGAGCACGCTGATCCGGAAGACATTCTCGAAAAAATAGTAAAAACACAAAAACAGGCACTGAAGATTCTGGAGGAAACGCGCAAGCTGGTTCGCGATTGGCGGCGCGAGTATAAGCGGCTGCTCGAAACCGTTCCAACTCGCCCACTTGGAAGCTGCGGCAAGGTCTATGGCGGCGGCACGCCATCAAAAGACAACACAAGTTACTGGAGCGGAAACATCCCATGGATTACGGCTAAAGAAATGTGGAACCACGAAATCCACGATTCCCAGCTGAAGATCAGCGAAGAGGCGTTGAAGGAGAGCACGGCCAAACTCATTCCAGCGAACTCCGTTCTGTTTGTAGTGCGTGGCAGCATCTTGTTCAAACGTGTGCCGGTTGCAATCAACCGCGTTCCTTGCACGATCAACCAAGACATGAAAGCCATCGTGCCGCATGACTATATTCTCGCAGACTACCTTGCTCACATGATGTGGGGATCAAATGAAGAACTGAAAGGTCTTGTGGGGACTGCTGGCAACAATGCTGGCAAGTTAGAGACCGCAAAGTGGGCTGCTGTCGAAATTCCGGTTCCGGAAACCAAAGAGGAACAACTTCGCATCATTGCAAGTTTGGACGTCTTGAATAAGAAACACGCTGAACTCCTTCGTTTCCATTTGGATGCCGAAGCTGAACTCGCTGCCTTTACACCAGCGTTGCTGGCAAAGGCCTTCCGTGGAGAACTCTGACATGTCCCTCAGTCCCAAATCCCGCACGATTCTCTCGGCCATCGCCGAGGGCCGCAGCTACGAGCAGATCCTCGCAGCACATCCGGCATGGACGTACCACGACATCTTCACCGCCGCCGCCGAAGCCCTCGGCAGCGGGACGAAACATGATGACAAGGAGAAGGCTTATGACGTGGAGACGATCCGCAGCGAACACCCGGATGCCTATCGAAAGTGGGATGATGCGCAGGATCGGGAACTCCGCCAGTTCCATGCCGAAGGATTGTCGGTGGATGAGATCGCGGAATTGATGCGCCGCCAGCCCGGCGGCATTCGCAGCCGGTTGACCAAGCTCGGCCTCATCGGCCCCGGCGCGAAACCGGACTGAACTCCAAGTTGCAGCCAATGGTCACGATCACCGTTCCCCGCATCAATGACACAGAATGGGATTTCCGCACCCTTTGGCGGATCTGGGGCCAGGCATCCACTGCGGAATACGAGGTCTGCCTGGATTTCGAAAGATGCGATTTCCTACGCGCCAATGCCGTAGCCTTTCTCGGCGGACTGATCCGGCTTTTGCAGTATCGCGGGACCAAAGTATGGATTCGCAATGTGGGACCATCCATACGTCCCAATCTGCTCAAGAACGGTTTTCTTCCGACTTTCGCGGGAGAAACTCACCCGGGAAATGGCAATACGGTTCCTTTCCGCGAGGATTGGGAGAGAGACTCCGCGGGCTACGAGGGCTACCTTTCGCACCGATGGCTGGGACAAGGTTGGGTGGGAGTGAGCCCGAAACTCCGCGATGCCATCGTCGAGCGGGTGGCGGAAGGGTATCAGAACGCTTTCGATCATTCCGAATCTCCGATCGGCACATACACCTGCGGCCAGTTTTATCCCAATCTGGAAGTACTTCAGCTCGCCATCGTCGATTTCGGAGTAGGGATTCCGTCGAATGTCCGCCGCCACCTTGGCGATTTTGAGAAATCCGCAAAGGACTGCATGGCTTGGGCGGTTGTCCCCGGTCACACGACCTCCACGGCGGCCCTGAGCCGTGGCGTGGGGCTGGATCTGCTGCGCGATTTTCTCCAGACCAACGGCGGGAAACTTGAAATCCTCAGCCACGACGGCTATATTTCATTTGACCAAACGGGGATTTCCACGCGTATTCTGCCCCACGCCTTCGAGGGTACCATGGTGAACATCCGAATTCGCTGCGACGAAAACTATTACTGCCTCGCTTCGGAAAACGTATCCGATGTGAAATTCTGAACCCCCTCAAGCCATGAAAATCCTAGTCCGAGACCTGACCGGCGAACTCTGCATGACCTACGAAGGAGGAGAAACCCTCCTCGGCCGCATCCGCGAAGGCCTTGCCCTGTCCGAGCCCGTGGAAGTAAATTTCGCCGGAACGCGCATCCACATGTCGCCGTATTTCAACGCCAGCATCGTCGCGCTGCTGGCGGATCACACGCTCGACCAGATCCGGGTGCGGGTGACGATCCACAATCTTCCCGAACAAGCGGTGAAGACCCTCAAGCGCTGCCTTGAGGTGGGAGTGGAGCACTACTCCAAGCCCGAGGTCCGGGAGCGCATGCAACAGATCCTCGACGCCCACGCAGCCGCCTGATGCCCAACTACACGGTCCAAGCCGACGTGGTGGACATCACCAGCGACACGCCGTTGGCCACAGATGCATTCTGGGTGGATACCAACGTCTGGTATTGGCAGACCTACAGCCGTGCTTCGATGCGTCCGCCGCGTATGCAGCCGAAACCTTGGCAGGTCACCAATTATCCCGGATATCTTCAAAAATGCGTCATCGCAGGAAGCGCGCTGCATTGGATCGGCCTATCCCTTTCCGAACTCGGCAGGCTGATCGAGGATGGTGAGAAGGAAATTGCGGAAAGTGCCGGTGTTATTCCTCCCAGAACGTCATCCAAAACCTTCCGCCATGATTTTCCGAATGAGCGTTCCGGCGTGGTCACGGAAATCGAGAACGCTTGGGCAGCCATCGAAACCATTGCGACACCGCTTCATCTTTTTGTGGATCAGCCATTTGTGACGCGAGCCCTCGTCGGATTTCGCACGAGCGCATTGGACGCCTACGATCAATTCTGCCGCCTTGCACTCCAGCACCACGGAATCACACAAGTTCTCTCAGACGATGGCGATTTTTGTACCGTGCCGGGAATCACGGTCTTCACCGCGAATCGTGGTGTGATCGCTGCGGCGACCACGCAGGGAAAGCTTCTTGTTCGATAGCAATCACCAGCCTCACCGCCCACACTTTCCCAGCCGCCTACGGCCTGGAAAAATCCAATGGCGAGCTGCGCAAGCAGTTCATCACCACCGGATCCGTCCAGCTCAACGGTGGCAAACTCACCGATCCCAACGCCGCTGTCTCTCCGAGCGCCGGTGATGTGCTCAAGCTCTCGAAGAAGCACGCAGTTCGTTTCGTCTGAGCCCCCGCCGGAGCCGCTCAGCCTCCGGCCTTGGCGAACTCGACCTTGATTCCCTTCTTCCGCATCGCGGCGGCGAATTCCTTTTCGAGGTCCGCATAGCTCCGGCCGTCCAGCAGCACGCGCCGGGCCTCGTCCTCGGAGGCTCCTTCCTGGAGTTTGCGGATGCACGCCTTGACCCGGGCGGCGTCGCCCTTGCCGTCGAGGTTGATGAAGAAATAGGTCAGCAGGAGGCCGAGGCCGTAGTTGCGGTTTCCATCCTGATAGAAGGTCGGCTGGTCCCAGGTCATGAACTCCTCGAGGTGGGCCATCACGATCTCCTCACCCAGGGCCCTGCCGCCGTTTTCCTTCTTCCCGAAGGCGGTCGCATAACTGAGGAGCGCCTTCGGCTGCTTGCTGAATGAAAAGGTCCCCGCCCGGTAGGGTGCGCACGCCATGTACTCGGCAAAGCCCTCGACCATCCACATGCCGGCCATCCCGTGCAGATCCGCCCAGAGCTGGTGGGTGATTTCGTGATAGAGCGTGTGGAAGTCGCCATCGAAATCAAACATGTATCCGGATCCCACCTTCTTCACCCCGAGCGCCTCCAAAGGCACCATGAACACATCCTCGGCTCCCAGATACACCCCGGCGGAACCCGGCAGGCCTCCGGCCGCGCGGTATTGCTCCATGGTCTCGAACAGCCTGGCATTGAGCTTCGCCGCCTTGGTTGACCGCGTCCGGCGGTTGTTGAGCGGGATGTCATGATGGGCGCGGTGGCAGGCCTCGAACATCGTCGCCACCTTGGAGAGCAGGCTGGGCCTCATCAACACATTGCAGGTGAACCGGAAGTGTTCGCTTTCATACACATATCTCCCCGCATCCTTGTCTTCCTCCACGACGCTGAGGGCCGCTTCCCCGCCGACTCCTGCGGAATCCGGCCAAGCCGCCTCGAAGTTCGCCGTCGATGCCTCGTAACCCGCGAGCATCGCCCCTGCCTGACCCGCAGGGACGGCTGTCTTTTCCGGGGTTGTGCCAGTGGGGGACGCGGCTTCCCTGGATTTGAGATACTCGTGGTCCGCGGCGGCGAGCTTCGCCACGGGCACCTCGAAGATCTTCCCATCGGCACGACGGATCCGCGCCGTGGTTTCGGTGGCTGAAATCAAGGCCCCATCGAACTTCCGCCCGCCCAGGTCGGTCCACGTCCGCACTTCCTCCGCTGCAAGGGAAACGGGTAATGAAAACCCGAGAATGCAAAGCATCACGAACAGGGTCACCCGTCCGGACATGGCGGGCGAGGTGCCACGAAAGCGGTCGCGCGATTCCCCCAGGCGATCGATCCATGGAATGTCACGGCCCGCGTCCAATCCGGATTTCATGCCGGCATGCTAACTCGATGGGCTTTATTGCCAATCGTTAAAACCTGTGCCGGATCACGGAGACTCCACATGGATGCCCGCATCGATGGCCTGGCCGCCGGAAACCTGTTTGCAGTGGATGGCCAGCACGTTGCGGCCTTCGAGAATGCGTTCCGATGGAATGGAGACCTCGACGTATCCGGTGGTGAATCCCGCCAAAGTCGCGATCGGCACACCGTTCAGAAACACCTTCGCATCTTCATCATGATGAATCCGCAGCACGGCCGATCCCTTCACCGGTCCCTTGTGCTCAAACTCCGCGCGCAGCCAGATCTCGGGTCCCGTCCATTCACTGCGAATCTGGATGCCGGGTGTTCCCTGGCTCCCGAATCCGCCCGGGCCGCGTTGCCAGGAGGCATCGGCGAAATCCGTTTTCTCCCAGCCATCCGCAGGGCGCTCGGTCGTGAACCGCCACAGCCTGCCCTCCGCTTCCGAGGTGGGCAGCAGCACCCGCAGGTCCACAACGTCCGGAGTGGATAGGAGTTTTCTCGACCGCTCCATCACCCAGGCGGGATCGATTTTCCGCGTCCGGTCATAGGCCAGCAATCCGTTGACTTCCATCTCCACATCGGTGGTCTGCGTGTAGACTCCGGCGGCGATTCCACGTTTTCTGAGTGCACACAGGATATCGATCGATCGGCTGAAGCGGTCCTTCCATTCGTCGAGGGATTTCGGAAGGCCCCCATACCCCCAGTTGCCCTTGTCCTTGCGCCACAAGTGACCCTCCAGCGGCCATCCGTGACCGCCGAACTCGCCCACCACTTTCACAAAGGAACTGAAACGGGGATCCTCCAACGGGAAATCCGGATCCGGGTAGTTGTGGTGGTCCGCAATGTCACCCACCGGCATGAAGTTTCCTCCGGAGGCAATGTTCACTGCACGGCTGGGATCGAGCGCGGATGCCATTCCGCCAACCTCCATCGTCCGGTGCTGCCCCCAGGCCTCGTTGAACGGCACCCAGACCGCCACGCAGGGATGGTCCCGCAGGTGATCCACCATGCGCCGGTATTCGGTCACGAACTGTTCGTGGGCCTCGTCCGGCCAGATTCCATCCTTCGGCGCGGGAGCCATCCGTGTCCATGGCGGATTGGATCCTTTGGGCTCGGTGTTCGGTCCATATCCCATGCTGACCTGGTCCTGCCAGACCATCATGCCAAGTCGGTCGCAGTGATGATAATATCTCCGCGGCTCCACCTTGATGTGCTTGCGGATCATGTTGAAACCACAGGCTTTCAGAAACTCGATGTCGGATAGCATCGCCGCATCGGATGGAGGCGTCAGAAGCCCGTCCGGCCACCACCCCTGATCCAAGGGACCCCAGTGGAACACAGGCTTGCCATTCAAAGTGAGCCGCCAGTGGCCGTTGGCGTCCTTCACCCGCCCGTATTCACGAAGCGCCGCATAAGAGGTCACCCGATCGACAACCTCGCCTTCTCGCGAAACCGTTACCTCGATCTGATAGAGAAACGGATCCTCCGGCGACCAGGGTTTCACTTCGGATAGCTGGATGCGGGTGTTGGTGCCGGGTGTGAGCGTCGCCTGACCCACGGGGGAGGTGCCGGAGCGGATCGTCGCTTCGATGCGTTCGTTTCCAAGCGCCACGCCGTCGAGATCCACCTGGATGCCGAGGGTTCCGCTGCGTACATCCGGCGTGAAGTCGAGATCGCGGATGGCCCTCTGCGGAACCTCTTCCAACCAGACAGTCTGCCAGATTCCCGACACGCGGGTGTACCAGATCCCGCCGGGCCGCAGCTTCTGCTTTCCGTGGAGCTGGAATCCCTCGGTGGCATCATGCACGCGGACGACCAGTTCGTTTCCCTCCGCACGAAGCGCACGGCTGATATCGAATGAAAACGGAGTGTGACCCCCGCGATGGCGGCCCACCTCGACGCCGTTCACCCAAACGGTGGCCTCGTAATCGACTGCCTCAAAATGCAGCAGCGTGCGCTTCCCACCCGTCGCCGCAGGCAGGCTCCTCCGATACCAAAGCGATTGGTCCGGCTCGACAAGGCGACCCACACCGGAAAGCGCGGACTCCGGGCAAAACGGCACAAGGATCTCGCCGTCCCAAGCGGCGGGAATCTTCGCATCCCTCGGGGCTATCGCATACGTCCAGAGGCCGTTCAGGTTGGTCCAGTTGGAGCGTTGCAATTGCGGCCTGGGATACTCGCTCCACGCATTTTCCGGAGTCACTTGAGCTGCCCATGGAGTCCGCATGGATCCGTCCACCGGTTTCCACGCGGCCATCGAGATCGTTGCCGAGGCAATAAGAAGCGAAAGGGTTTTCTTCATGGCGGAGATCCTACGCGGCCACGGCTGGCCGCTTGTCAGAGGATCCTGAGCATGTCCGGATCGCTGGAGTGGGGGTGTTCCTCTGGCGGGTGCCTGCTTCATGGAGCAACGACACGCACTCTTCCAAACAAGCGACCCTGGCCGGTGACCGGCACGGTGACGATGACGGTTTCGGTGCTTCCCTGATCCACCACGCTGATCATCTCCGGAGTCGCCGCTTGCCAACCCGATCCGTCGAGACTGCCGGAAAGTTCGACCACGGATTGGAATCCCGCATCTCCCGCCGCCTTCACACGCTGGAAATGGAAGACCACGTCATTTGCGACACGAGTCGATGTGAGCACATTTCCCGGATCCGCAGCGGAGGGATTCCTGCCCGCCACAAACTCCACCGAATTTGCCAGCCCGTCCTGATCCGGGTCGGCCCCGGGCAAACGATCGGCCGGATCGCTGATCCCACCGAATGAATGGATCCATGCACCATAAGGATCCATGCCGAAGGTGGCTGTGACCCTGAGGTTGGCCTGGATGTTGGTGTCCGTGCGAGAGGCAGTGAGCACACCATCGCTCCAGGAAACGAACTGATAGCCGACGTTGGGCACGGCGGTGACGGTGGTGGCATTCGAGCCATGATTCACCGTTTGTGAAGTCGAACCGGTGATCGTCCCGTTCGCACCCGCGGTGTAGGCCACGCTGTATTGCTTGATGCTGAAGGTGGCGGTAACGCTGAGGTTGGCCTGGATGTTGGTGTCCGTGCGAGAGGCAGTGAGCACGCCATCGCTCCAGGAGACAAACTGATAGCCTGCGTTGGGCACCGCGGTGACTGTGGTGGCATTCGAGCCATGATTCACCGTTTGTGGAGTCGAGCCGGTGATCGTCCCGTTCGCACCCGCGGTGTAGGCCAC
>JAIXOR010000019.1 GCA_027486655.1 Verrucomicrobiaceae bacterium
AGTTCCTCGTCGGAGATGCCACCCTCGGGCATGGGGGGCACTTCGAGGAGGAGGTGGAAGTGGTTGGACATCACGCAGTAGGACAGCACGCGGCAGCCGGAGAAGTTTTCCTGCATGCGCATGAAGGTGCGGAACTTCTCGCGTTCGAGGTCCTTGAAGACGAAGCGGCGGTCCACCACGCGGGAAATGCAGTGGTAGATCGCCGGTTTGCCCCGCGAATCCTTCCAAGGTGCCAACCAGCGCGCCCGCCTCATGCCCCCATCCTGCATGCCCCGCTCCCCGTGGCAAGAGGAATCCCTACAAGTTGTCTGTCACTATATGTTACCATGTGTTTCCATTTGGATGGGTGACGTGATTTGGCCCGGTGGTGACGCAAATGCGCCCTTTCGGGATGTGGTGGGGTGGGTGAGTGTTTGGGGTGATCCAAGCCATCCAATCATCCAATTGCAGATGCCGCCGCCAAGGGGGCGGTGGGGAGATTCGGGTTGTTTGGGAAACGGGAACTTGGTCATGAAGATTCAAATTGGAGCGTGGATGATGGGCGTCCTTGGGATGGGGGCTGTAACGGCTGCGGATTGGGTGGCGGAGGTCCGGCCTGTTCGGGAGGTCCAGACGGTCCGGCAGGTGGAGCGGGTCCAAGAGGTGCGGCAGGCTCGGGAGAATCTGGATTTTGAAACGGGTGGTTTGATGGCGAGGCTTGGCCGCCCCGGGATGGAGCGGCTTCCCGAGGACTGGCGGGGTCGGTCAGGAGCGGAGGGTTTGAATCTTTTGCATGAGCAGGATCCACAGCGTCCGTGGTTCATCGAGTATCAGAAAACGGGCCGCGATTGGGTGGCGGCGGGTCTTGCGGACGGAAATCGCGACAAGGTGCGCTGGGGCATGAAGATTCTGGCGTGGGGATTCGGGCGGATGGAGCCGGATGGCGGGTTCAAGCACCCGGATGCCTATCACAGTGCATCGTTTTTCGTGGAGGCGGTGGTTCATGCGATCGTGCTGCTGGAGGCTTCACCGTGGCGGGCCGAGTTTTCCGGTGAAGTGGAGGCGTTCAAACCGCCCTTGTTGAAAGCGGCCCGCTGGATGATCCGTCCGGATATTGACGCGCTGAACTGGCCCGCGGACGGCCCCGGGCCCCGGGATTTCCCGCAGATTTTCGGAGAGAGGCGCTACGCCCACCGGCGATATCTGGATGCGGCTGCGCTTGGCGGGGCTGGTTTGATGTTTGAGGATCCGGAATTGATCCGGAAGGGTGAGTGGCTGATCCGCAACGGCATTGCGATGCAGACTCCGGAGGGGGTGAATCCGGAGCGCGGCGGTCCGGACACGTCGTATCAGGCCCTGGGGCTGGTGTATGCATGCCGGTATCAGCAGTTGTATGCGAGCGACGGAATAAGAGCGGAATTGGAACCGGCGATTCGCAAGGGCTTCGGCTGGCTGCTGGGTCGGGTGGGGGAGGATGGAAGGATCGATCCCACCGGAAACACGCGCACCGGCCCCGACGGGGAGCCATCCCGTGATGGCAAACCGAAGGGATTGGACACCCTGTCGACCGGTGCGGCTCTGGCTCACTGGGCAAGGCTCGGCGGCGGGCCATCGGTGGAGGAGAAGGCGCGGCGTGTGCTTGAGTGTCGGCAGGCCACGCGTTGATTCCGGACCGGTCGTTTCCTCATTGCCTTGCGCGTGAGGTGGCTCTCATGCTGCGCGCGGATGCTTCGTTTGCCCGCATGGTTGGAGAGATACCGGATGTTGCCCGGGCGTGTGGTGGTGTTTGCGGTGGGTCAGTTTTTGATCAGCCTGATCACGACGGCGCAGTTTCTGTTGTTGAATCTTTTTCTGAAGCATCGGGGTTTGGAGGATCCGGAGATTGCGGCGCTTTCCTCGCAGCGGTTTGTGGCGACGTTCTTCCTCGCCCTGCCGGCGGGTTTGTGGTTGCGGGGCAAGCCCCTGAGGGTGCCTCTTTTGATTGGATCGGTATTGTTTCCGTTGAGTGCGCTGGCCTCTTTGGAAACGGTGAGGCTGGGCCTGATGGATGCCGCTTCGTGGTGTTTCCTTGGCATGGGATTTGCGGGGCTTCTGTTGAATGTGGCCGGTCTTCCGATGGCCTTGAGGCTCGCGCCCAAGGAGCACTCGAGCGAGGCGTTGAGTTTGTTGTTCTCGACCTGGGCGGCGGCGAGCATTTGTGGTGGTCTGCTTTCGAGCGTGCTTCAGGGGATTGGCCGGATTCACCTGGCGGGCATGGAGGTGGTGTTTGACGAATACACCACGCTGTTGATTCTCACGCTGGTGGCGTGTTCGGCACCGGTTTTTTATGCGAAACTGCCCGATCCGGTTCCGGAAGCCGGGGCGGGGCGTGCGGGCCACTGGCTGCATGTGCACCGCGAGGATTGGCCGCTGCTGGCGAAAGCGCTGGCTCCGACCTTGTGCATTGCGACCGGGGCCGGGCTGAGTATCCAGTTTTTGAATTTGTTTTTCAGCCACGTCCATCACCTCGGTTCGGCGGCCTATTCGGCTTTCGGCACGGTGAGCAATGTGCTGGTGCTTTTCACCGGGCTGGTTGTTCCTGAGATCAAACGTCGCTATGGTTGGCGAGGAGCGATTCTGGGGGTGCAGACGCTGGCGGTGGGTCTGTTGGTGGTGATGGGGATCACGGAGCTCTGGAAATCCGTGGTCTGGGCGTTGCCAGTGGCGTTGGGGTGTTTTGTCCTCCGCCAGCCGTTGATGAGCATGGCCGGACCGGCGACCAGCGAACTGACGATGAGCTACGTGGGGGAGAGAAACCGCGAGTTGATCAGTGCCTGCAACGGGGCGATCTGGAGCGGGGCGTGGTGGCTTGCGGCGCGTGCCTTTGAAGTTCTGCGCAGCAGGGAGCTGCCTTATTGGCAGGTATTCATCGCAACGGCTGTACTCTATCTGGCAGGGACTTTTTCCTATGAGTTCCTCATCCGCGGCCTGGAGCGGCGGGAGGGCAGCGGTCCTGCGGTGGGCCCGGCGGGTGACCTGCCGGATGCGACCGGTCCGTCATGAACGGGCGGGTCGGCCTTAGAGGGCCGGCGAAGCGAGCGGCGAGGGGACGGCGATGACCTGCATGCCGGCACGGCGTGCGGCGACGATCCCGGCTGGGGCGTCGTCGAGCGCGAGGCATTGTTCGGGATCCACGCCGAGGAGCTTGGCAGCCTTGAGAAACACATCCGGAGCGGGTTTGCCCTCGGCCACATCGTCCGCGGTGACGACTTCGTCAAACCAATCGGAGATGCCGACGACCGCCAGTGTTTTCTCGATGACCATGCGGGAGCCGCCGCTGGCGATGGCCATGGGGACCTTGCCGCGGAGGGACTGGGCGAATTCCGCGACTTCATCGATGAGCGTGATCGAGGAGAGGCGTTTCAGGAAGGCCTCGCGCTTGGCAAAGGCGACGGCTTCGGGATCGAGGTGGAGGTCGTATTCGTCGTTGATTTCCACGACGATGTCGCGGGTGGGTCGGCCGCCCATGGCGAGGAAGACGTCTTCTTTGAAAATGCCACCGGCTCCGTAGAGGGCGAGGGCCTCGCACCAGGCTTCGAAGTGGGCCGGCATCGAGTCCACCAGGGTGCCGTCGCAATCGAAGACCACGGCTCCGAAGCCATTTGTCGGGAAGGAAAAGGATCCAATACTCGCCATTGCGGCGGAGGGCTTAGTGTCTGAGTCCGGGAATGGCAAGTGCGGTCCTCACGGAAACCCCAAAATGTGCATTCGATGGGGGGGATTTGCCAAGGTTTCCAGTCACAGGACCTGATCGCGGTAGATGCCGGCGGCGATCACCTTGGGTTCCGGGCCGGTGGAGTGGACCTCCACCCCGCCTTCGATGACCACGCCGGGCTCGAAGCGCACTGGGCCTACGACCTTCAGCGAGCGGCAGCCGATGAGGGATGGCACGCCGAGGGGGCCGATTGCGTCGACGAGCTTGTATTCATCCGAAAGCGAGATCACGGGGGGCGTGCCGGAACGCGAGGGGTGGAGGCGGACCTGACCGTTTTCCAGCACTTCGTAGGCGTCGGAGCGCAGGGCGAGCAGATCGCCGGTGGTTTTGACCGGGGCGAAGCGGCTGCGCGGCACATCGATGGCGGAGGCACCCTCGAAGCACTCGATGGCGGCTCCCATGGCGACTTCCAACTGGATGACCGGAGTGGAGGACTTGTCGCGGGGATCGACGGTTTTGCTGTTACGGATCATCGGCAAGGGAAGCACGCCGGAGTCGGCGGCGAGCTGCTCTTTCAGGAGATCGAGGCGGAGCCAGAGGCTGTTGGTGTTGAAATACGGATGGCGGTCGATGTCCTGGAAGGCGTCGAGGTCAGCGTCCGGGCATTGGGCGACTTCGCGGAGCAGCAAGCGGCCATCGGCGCTGCGGCGGGCGAGGTGGCCGCCCTTGCGATCGGCGGCGGTGCGGCGCGTGCACTCCATGAGAAACGGCGCGCCGGACTCCGCGAAGTGGCGGAGGATCACCGGATCGAGGATGGCGCCGAGGTTGTCCGAGTTGGAAACGAAGGCGTATTTCACGCCTTCGGCGAGCAGGCGGTCCAGCCAGCCGCTGCCGACGAGTGCCGGGTAGAGGTCGCCGTGACCCGGCGGGCACCATTCCAGATCGGGATCGGCGGGCCAGGACACCGGCTCCAGTGTGGCGGCGTCGATCTTCGGGATCTGGTTTTGCATCAATTCCACTTCGCCTGCCTCGGCCAGGCCATCCGCCTGGTATCGGGCGAGGTGGGCGAGCGTGTCGGCGCTGGTGCTGAAGCTGTTCATCAGGAGCAGCCGGACCGGGGAACCGGAGGATTTCCGGAGGTCGAGGATCTGGCGCACCATCAGGTCGAGGAAATTGACGCCCTCGCGCACGGCGAGCAGGCTTTTGGCCGCTTGGAGACCCATGCCGGTGCCGAGTCCGCCATTGAGCTTGATGACCACCGCTTGGGAGAGCAGCGCTGCATCGGCGGGTTTGGCGGGCAGGGATTCGAGGGATGGCAATCCATCGGCAGGGCGGATGCTGTCCTCGGGGATCATTCCGGTTTCCTGGCGGAGGAGGGCTTCGAAATTGCGGCGGAAGGCGCGGATTGCGGCATCCCCCATGCCGGCGGCGGTCATCTTTTGTTCGAATGCGTGGAAGTCTGGCATGGCGATCGGGTCGAGCTGCGGCCAATCTGCCTTTCTGGAGACGGCCGGTCACGCGGAAAATCCCCGCAGCTGCGGCCGAGGGCGGGCGTGCCGGAGTGGTCTTGTGAAATGGATGATGACACCCGTTGACGGAAATGATATCTCTCTTCTAACAAACGAATGTCCTCCCCCCCGCTTCGAACCCTGTGGATACTCGGGGCCAGCCATCTGGTTGTTTTTTGCGGGGCGCTTGCGCTGACGCGGGGCCAGCCCCGGGAGGGGGGTGATGGGGAATCGCAGAGAAGCCCGGCCACCAAGTCGCCGAACCGGGCGGCGAGGCAGGAGCGCGGGGATGGCGAGGCTCTTCTGGCCGCCTTCCGGGCCCGGAAAAGCGAGTCCGAGACCGCGTTTGAAGAGGCGAAGCGGATGCTACGAGCGGCCTCCGATCCCGAGCAGGCTGCGATGGCGGCCTTCGAGGCATTTCGAGCGGCGGGAACCGATGAGGAGAAACTGCGTGCCGAGGCCGTGTTGAAGGCGAGGATCTTGCAATGGTTTCTCGGAGACCCGGAGGGCCTGATGACAAAGATCGGGGGATGGATGGCCAGCGATGAGGGCGGCATGGGTGTCATGGTCACGACCACTCTGGATCTTGCTCCGGAAGTGATCCGGCAGAAAGGCTCGCTGGCCTGTGTCGCATGGGCGTCCGGAAACGCATCGTTCTCCGTGAAGTTCTGGGAGGTCGTGGGGCAGGAGATGAAGTCCGGTGGCGGCCTTGCCCACTACCTCAAAGTGCGTTCGGAATGCGGGCGGGTGGCTGAGGCGCAGGGAAGCCTGATAGCCGCGGAAATCCCGGGTGCGGTCCGCAGGATCCTTGGTGAGGGATTCCGATATGAGGAGAGACAGCGGGTGCTGGAGCACGTGCTGGAGGATCCGGCTTCGGAGTTGTCGAGGGATCTGATTCTGGGTTTCGCCGGATCGGGCGAAGCCGCAGCGACGTGGATCTATGATTTGCTGGATCGTGGTGAACTGCCGGAAGCGATGGCCAAGAGCCTGCGCGGCGGGATCGGCAATGACGTCCTCATGCAGCCGCACATGGACATCGAGAAGCGCATTGCCGCCCGGCGCTTCACTCCTGGAAACGAGCGCAAGACCCGCGATGCGATTGTGGGTGAGTTGGTTTCCAACGACATTCAACGGCTGTTCAATCAGGGACGCGACTGGAGGTTCGAGTTCCGCCATGGAGTGGCCTCGCTGGAGGAGGTCCTGTCCGCGGTGAACAGCCAGCTGCGTATCCCCGCCGAGGGCTTGGTGGATTCGCGCATCGCGCTTTATCGGACACTTTCCGAGGAGGATCCGGTGAAGGCCCTGCCGCTTTTGGAAGAGCTGCCCGAGGAAAAGCGGCGTCAGGTGATGTTCCGCAACACGTGGGAGAGTTATGGAAGCATTCATCCCGATGAGTTCCTCAGGTTTCTCAACAAGCTGCCCGAACCGGCCACCGCCCAGGAGAAGGAGGACCGCATGAAGGGCTGGGAGTGGAAGGCAAGATGGCATTTGCAGCGCTATGGAGACGACTATGTGGAATGGGTGGCCGCCCTGCCCGAGGGGCCGGATCGATATGCAGCCATCAACTCGGTGATTTCAGCCACCCGCGAGCGGAATGGAGCCAAAGCCGAAGAACTCAACCAGCGCTTCTATTCCAAAAAGCCATGAATCGCCGCACGATCATTCTGTTAGGTGCAAGCCATGTCGCGGCGGCGGCCGTCGGCGTGTTTTTCGCGCTGCGCCCGGCGGCGGCCGGCCCGGCACCCGGCGACGGGGTTTCAAACGCAAGCTCGGGCGCGAAGGTTTCCGACATCAGTCGCGGCGCAGCGGGCCTGAAGTCGCTTCGTCCGGTCGCATCCTGGCGCAGTGCCGAGTTCCGCCGGGCGTGGAAGGCCGTGCGCACGGCGGGGCTGACAACCCCGGAGCGTCTTGCGACCCAGAAACAACTTCTCGCCGAGTGGGCGAAACGGGATTTGACCTCCGCCCTGGACGCCGCGCTCGAAGAGGCGTGGGACGATGATGTGGACCGGGACTTTGGCTATGTGTGGCCGCTGGGAGAGGCGTTCAGTGACGTCTTTGCCGAGCAGCCCGAACCGGCCTGGGACTTGATCGAAGGCGGTCGCTACGGGGTGGGTGCGGGCATGCTTCGCCACCTGTGGCTTTCGTCCGCAGGCGCGCGGCATCCGCTGCTGGTCGCGTCAAAGCTGGCGGATCTTTCCTGGCGCTTTCGAGACAGTGCGCTGGGTGCCTGCAGCCAGGGATTCTACTCGACCACGGATGAAGCCGAGCGGACCGAAATCCTCCATGCGCTCGCCGTGCATCCGGAGGATTTGGTCTCCGTGGAACGATTGGCCGGGTTTGTTAACTCCCACGTGCAGGTGGAGGACCTTCAGGCTTCACCGGACCCTGCCGATCCCGCAAGCGGGCGCGTTCGGATGGCCAAAGCCTGGCACTGGGGAATGCGCATGAGCGTCACCCAAGCCGACGAACTGGAAGCGGCGCTCGATGAGGTGCCTGCGGATCTCCGCGTCCATGCCTTGGCCGGTGCGGTTGATGGACTGCCTTACAACGATGGGGCCCTGCTTTTTCCCGTGCTCGAACTCGCCGCCAACGAAGGGGCCTGGGAGGTCATTGCGGATGGGAACACGATCCAAAGGCTCCAGTATGCGGCGCGAAGGAGCGATCCGCGTGCGGTCGCCGAGTGGGTGACCGGCCTGCCGCCCGAGCCAGCGCTCTATCAGGTGATCCACCGGGGTGTGGAACCGTTTTTCCAACGGGACATGCAGGGCGCGCGCGACTGGATCGGCACGATCGAGGAGCCGATCTGGAGGGACCATGCGTATGGCGAGTATTCCCAGCAGGCGCTCAATGGCCGGAAGGACCCGGTGGCATCGCGCTGGGCGCTCGACCGGATCCAGAATCCGGAGTTCCGCGCCAAGGCCGAGGGCTGGCGGCGGGACTGGGAGAAACGCACCGCGCCGAAAGCAAAGTGATTCGCCATTCCACTTGCGCGCCCGACCGCGGGCGGCAAACTCCGCCGCAATGACCCGCTTCCGCCCGTGCATCGACCTCCACCAGGGAAAGGTGAAACAAATCGTCGGCGGCACCCTGCGCGACGATGGCGCGGGGCCGAGGGAGAATTTCGTTTCCGACAAGGCCCCGGCGTGGTTTGCGGAATCGTTTCGTGACGACGGGCTCACCGGCGGGCACGTGATCAAGCTCGGCCCGGGAAATGACGAGGCTGCCCGCGAGGCGCTCGCAGCCTGGCCGGGCGGACTGCAGATCGGCGGCGGGATCTCAGTGGCGAATGCCAAGCAATGGCTGGATGCGGGAGCCAGCCACGTGATCGTGACCTCGGCGCTTTTCGACAAGGACGGGAAGTTTCTGGCAGAAACACTGGAGGACCTGGTCAAGGCCATCGGTGCGGACAAGCTCGTCATCGACCTCTCGTGCCGCCGCACATCCGACGGCTGGACGGTGGCGATGAACCGCTGGCAGACACTCACGGAGATGGACGTCACCCACACCACGCTCGACCGCCTCGCGCCGTTTTGCGCCGAGTTCCTGATCCACGCGGCCGATGTCGAGGGGCTCTGCCGCGGAATCGACGCGGATCTCGTATCGCTGTTAGGAACTTGGGGAGGGATTCCGGTCACCTACGCCGGCGGCGCGGCGACGATGGAGGATGTGCTGCTGGTGGAAAGCGCCGGCCTGGGCAAGGTCGATGTGACGGTGGGCAGCGCGCTGGATCTGTTCGGCGGCAAGGGGCTTGGTTACAAGGATCTGGTGGCCTGGAACCGGCGCGACAAGACGCGCTAGAGGCAAGTGCGATTCTTGGCTTGGCCACGGAACGCGGAAATCGATTTCCAAACCACGGGCATGACCTCGTGCAGCAGATCCTCACGGTTACCTCCCGTGGCGAAATCGTTAACCACGTGGTGCATGATGGGAGCGTGCTCGGTCATCCATTCGGTGAATCGTTGATGTCGGGCGGTGATGTCCACTCGTTCCGTGACATGGGGAGCTGCAGGGCGGGATTTCTTACAAACCAACCTCGCGCCAGCCAGGCGTTCCAAGGCTCCGGAAACGCGGATTCATCCGATGGAAGGTTCGATTTCAGCGAGTTCCGAATGTTCTACGGATTCGTTTGGGAAAGCGGTTGCAGGTTTCCCGGGCAGTCTCTTTAATCTTCGTCCGTGCCGCTTTTGGAATCGCATGCTACCCCTGATGGACAAGCCTCGAACCGCGGGTTTCTGCGGGCGGTTTTCCATTCGATGCTCAAGGCGAGGATCCTGGAAAACAAGCTCTCCAGCCTCTACAAGGCCGGGAAAATCGTCGGCGGCGTCTATCTGGGCCGGGGTCAGGAGGCGGTGAGTGCCACGCTCGGCACCGCATTGGTGCAGGGTCGGGATTTCTTCGCACCGCTGATCCGGGATCAAGCCGGGCGCACGGCCTTCGGCGAGCCGCTCATCGATTGCACGCGGACCTATTTGGGATCGGCGCTCGGCCCGATGAGAGGACGTGATGGAAACATCCACCGCGGGCGGCCGGAGTTGGGGATGCCCGCCATGATTTCGCATCTCGGAGCCCAGGTCCCGGTGGTGGCGGGCATGCTTTTCGCCCGGCGCCTCCGCGGGGATCTGGATGGCCGGGTGGGAGCCACCTGCATCGGCGATGGAGCCTCTTCGACCGGCGCGTTTCACGAGGGCCTCAACCTGGCCGCAGTCGAGAAACTCCCTCTCGTGCTGATCATCGCCAACAATCAATTCGCCTATTCGACGCCCAATCACCGGCAGTTCGCCTGCACCGACCTCGTCGAGAAGGCGCGCGGATACGGCATCGGTGGCTTCTCGGTCGATGGAACGGACCTGCTTGCCTGCGCTTCGGTGATTCCCGAAGCCGTCAGGCGCGCCCGCGAGGGTGGGGGACCCCAACTCGTGGTGGCCCACATGTTGAGGCTTTCCGGCCATGGCGAGCATGACGACGGATCCTACGTTCCGGAAACGGTCCGTCGGGGACATCTCGGGCGGGATTGCATCGAGGTGGCCATGCGCCAGCTCGTTGAAAACGGCATCGCCGGCGTCGACGAGATCCTCGCATGGCAGGACCAGTTCGCCGAGGAAGTCCAGAAGGCCGTCGCCCAGGCCCAGCAGGAAGCTCCGCCGGATCCCTATCAGGAGGATTGGACCGCACTGGCCACCCGTTTCCCTCTCCCCCACTGCAACTCCAACGCCCAGCCCGCCTGCCCGTGAGCGTGACTTACATCGATGCCATCCGTGAGGCGCAGGCCACCCTCCTGCGCGACGACCCACGCGTCTTCCTCTACGGCCAGGACATCGCCACTTTCGGCGGTGCCTTCAAGGCCACCAAAGGCCTTGCCGATGAGTTTCCCGGACGTGTTTTCGACAGCCCGCTGTCCGAGGACGCGATGCTCGGCCTCGCAGTGGGTGCCGCCATCGAGGGCATGCGTCCGATCATCGAGATGCAGTTTGCGGATTTCTCGTCGATCGCTTTCAACCAGATCGTCAACCAGGCCGCCACGCACTTTTACCGGACCGGAATGCCCATTCCGCTGACCGTCCGGCTTCCCTCCGGCGGCACGGCCGGCTCGGGCCCCTTCCACAGCCAGAGCATGGAGGGCATCTACGCCCAGTATCCGGGTCTCGTGGTGCTCACTCCCGCATCGGTGAGCGATGCCTACCACATGCTCATCGACGGCGTGGCGCTCGAAGACCCGGTGATTTTCTGCGAACACAAGTTCCTCTACCGCTGGCTCAAGGCAAAGTCGATCAACGGCGATCACCTGCCCATCGGCCAGGCACGGATCGTGCGCACCGGAAAACACGCCACCGTCGTCGCCTACAGCGCGATGGTCCATGAGGCCGTGCGCGCCGCCGAGCGACTTCATGAAGACGGCTGGGAAATCGAGGTCGTGGACCTGCGCTCGATCAAGCCGCTCGATATCGATACCGTCCTGGCATCGGTCGCCCGCACCGGCCGCCTTCTTGCGGTGGGCGAGGCCTTCCCTTGGGGCGGAGTCACGGCCGAGGTCGTCTCACGGGTCACCGAAGAGGGCTTTCACCTTCTGGATGCACCGCCGCAGCGCCTCAACTCGCGGGACACCCCGGTGCCCTACCATCCGAAACTCTGGGCGGCCCACCGACCGACGCCGGAATCCATCTGCGAGGCACTCCGCAAGCTGCTCTCGTTCTAACCCTTTCAGCGTTTCCGTATTTCAGCCTCTCCGCTTTTACCCAAATGCCCACCGTCCCCATCCTCATGCCTCAGCTCGGCGAATCGATCGCCGAGGCCACCGTCATCCGCCTCGGCGTCGCGGTGGGAGATTCGGTACGCGCGGACCAGGAAATCATCGAAGTGGAAACCAACAAGGCGGTCATGGGGGTCACCACCGTCTGCAATGGCATCGTATCGGAAATCCGTGCCCAGGAAGGCATTTCCTACTCGGTGGGCACCCTGCTCGGACTTCTCGAGGTCACCGACGATGAGGTCGCGCGCACTGGCGTGGAAACCTTGGAGGCTCTCGAGGAGAAACGGAATTCCAGCCAAAACACTTCGCCGGACCGTGGTGAGGCCAACCTTCACTTCGCCCTCGATGCGGACGACGCCTACGAGGAATCGCCCGCCGTGGTTCCCAGTGTGAAAGGACTGCCCGTGCCCACCGGAACCATGGGCGCCCACTACATTTCCCCGCGCATGCGGGCCCGTATGGATGACCTCGGGCTCCGCGAGGCGGACATCTCCGCCGTGGCCGGCACCGGAGCCGGCGGGCGCGTCACCGTGGAGGACCTGGAACGCTTCCTCGACTACCTCGAGGCCTGGCCCAGCGCCCACGCCTCGCCAATGCGCCTCGCCGTGGCGGACGCCATGCGCCGCAGCTGGACTCGTCCGCTTGCCACCGTCGGCCTGCCCGCCCTGCTCGACCGCGTGCTTGAACACCGCCGCTCGCACTCTCCGAAACCCGGGCTCACGCTCTACATGTTGAGGGCCTTTGCCCTGGCCATCGCCGAAAACCCGACCACTGCCGGATATCTCATCGGCGACAAGGTGGTCCATCCACGCTCGTTCGACATCGGTGTGGCCGTGCAGATCGATGACGGAGTGGTGGTGCCGGTCATGCGCAAGGTCGACCAAAAACCTCTCCGCGAGCTCATCGACGAATACGACGATCTCGTCACCCGCGCCCGCCGCCGCCGACTTTCCGAGGACGACTGCCGCGGAGGCATCGCCACCGTCACGAACTTCGGCACCTTCGGCCTCACTCTTGGCACTCCGATTCCGCTGCCAAACGAGACCCTGATCCTCGGTATCGGCGCCGGTGTGAAGAAACCCGTCTGGAGCAGCGAGGTGGAAGCCTTCCTTCCCGCCACCATCGCGGACATTTTCCTGACCTTCGACCACCGCGTGGTCGATGGCGGTGGAGCCGGCGTGCTCCTCGCACGGGTCTCGGAACTTCTCAAACACCCGGAAAAACTTTGATCCCGGGCGTTTTCCCCCCAAGAAAATCCAGACCCTGCGCGTTTCCACGGTGAAATCGACGAAAACCGACCCTCCGCCACCCGCCCCGGAATCCCGCGAACAATTCGTCACCCGGGCCATGGCGGAATACGAGTCGGCGCTCATCGGATATGCCGCCACCATTCTCCATGACACGGACCGCGCCAAAGACGTCGTGCAGGAAACCTTCATCCGCCTCTGCCAGCAGGATGTCGAGAAGGTGCGCGACCACCTCAAATCCTGGCTCTTCACCGTTTGCCGGAACCGCGCTCTCGATGTCCTCCGCAAGGACAAACCCATCGAACCGATGGAGGAAGTCCGCTGGAAACGCGTCGCCGGCCCCGGCCTGCAACCCGACGAACAGGCGGAATTCGCCGAAAAACTCGCACGCGTCATGAATCTGTTAGGCCGGCTCTCCGAAAACCAGCGCGAGGTCATCCTGCTCAAGTTCCAGCAGGGACTCAGCTACGAGGAGATCCACGCCATCACCGGCCTCTCCCAGGGCAACATCGGCTTCCTCATCCATACCGGCCTCAAGCGCCTGCGAGACCTCATTCCTGAAGACCTGCGTTGATCGATCACCCCCAGCCACCCGCCTCTCCAATGAAACTCCATCCCGAGGATCCCCGTCTCACCGCTTGGCTGCTCGGCGAACTCGCCGGGCCGGACGCGGACGCCGTCGCCGCCGCGGTCGAGGCGGACCCCGCACTCGCCGAGGCTGTTAGGGAACTTCAGGCCGTCAAAACCACTCTGCGCGACTCGCTCTCCGTCGGCGTTGCCGCGCTTTCGATCGATCAACGGGAGGCCATTCTCGCCGCCGCGCGCGCGGCCGATCAAGCGGCCGCGATCACCCCCGCCGTTTCCGGGAACACCCGCTGGAAATTCCTCCTCATTCCGATGGCGGCAGCTGCGGCCATCGCTCTCATCGCCACCCTCGTCAACCGACCTGGAACCACCTCCGCACCCACGATCGCCTCACAGGATGCGGTGACTTCACCACCAGCCGATGCCACAGCTTCATCGGCACCATCCACCCCGCCATCGCCCGCTGTGGAACTCCCCGCCGCCCGGCCCGGCGTCTATCCGATCCGCCGCGCCCTGGCCGCCTCCGAGTTTCCCAGCATCGAGCTTCCGGTCATCACCGGAAAATCCAGCCTCGCCGTGGTGCGGGATTCGATACGCAAGGAACGCAAACTCCCTGCCCCCGAACTCGTCCGGCTTGAGGAAATCCTCAACGGCGTGCCACTGCGCCCCGCCGGCATGGCTTCCATCGCCCGCATCCCCGCGGATACCTGGCATCCCGATGGAAGAAACGCCGGGCAGACCCAGCTCGCCGCCAGCCTCGCCGCCGAGACCATCCCTTGTCCTTGGAAACCCTCCGCCACCCTCATTCTTGTCTCCATTCGCGGCAATTCCTCCTCGGAATGCACGGTCAAGGCCACCTTCCGCACGGATCCCGCCAAGGTTCGTGGCTATCGCCTGCTCGGCTTCGATTCCACCGGCGTCCCCTCCGGCGCACCCGCGCCCGCTGTCCTGCCGCCCAACGGCTCGACCACCCTCGCCATCGAGGTCGATCCCATCCAGGGATCCGGCGAACTCGGAGCCATCGAGTGGACCGTCAATGACAAGCCATCGCCGGGCATCTCCATCATCAGGAACCCCGACTCCGAGCCCTCCGATGACGCCCGTTTCGGCGCTCTGCTCTGCACCTACGCCCAATGGCTGGCCAAGGATCGCCAGGAACTCGTCGATGCCGACCTGCTCGCCGCGCTGGCCCGCGAAATGGCTTCCGCCACCCTCCCCGTCGAGCGGGCGGACTTCCTCCAGCTCATCGATCAATCGCTCAAACTCTGAGCGGCTCCCGCCGATTCGGTTTGCCCCGGCCCCGGCCCGCGGCTCACAATGCGTGGGATGGAATGGCACGCGCCGAAATCCCTCCGCTTCTGCGGTCGCGTCCTGCGGGACTTCTTCCTGCGCAATCACGGACTGCTTCTCACCGGAGCCGTCGCCTTCAACGTGATGCTCTCCCTGGTGCCCCTGTCCGCCGTTCTCATGGCGGTCTTCTCCCAGTTCATCGACCGTGAGCTTCTGCTGGAAACCATCACCACCGAAGTCTCCCTGATCGCTCCGGCATTCACCCCGGTCCTCACCGATGTGCTCGAAGGCTTCCTCGCCAATCGACAGGTCGTCGGATGGATCGGCCTGCTCAGCCTGCTTTTCTTCAGCTCCATGGCCTTCCGCGTTCTGGAGGACGCCATATCGATCATCTTCCACCGGCCGCTGCCCACCTTGAAACGCAAGTTCTGGGTCTCCGCCCTCATGCCCTACCTCTTCATCCTCATCGTCGCCGCCGGTCTCATCCTCATCACCTCCGCCAATGCGGTCATCGACGCACGCGGCAGCCTCCGCCCGCATTTCCCCGCACTCCATTCGCTCATCGACAGCCACATCGGAGTCATCCTCTACCTCACCAATCTGGCGGGCCTCGTCACCCTCTTCACCCTTTTTTACAAGATCATGCCGGTGGCCAGGATCCCCCTCCGCCTCGCCCTGGCAGGTGGCTTCACCGCCGCCTTCCTGTGGGAAATCACGCGCCACCTGCTCGTCGCCTACTACACCCATATCTCCATCGTGAACGTGATCTACGGCTCCATGGCCACCATCGTCATCGTTCTTCTCACCATCGAGGCCGCCGCTCTCATCCTCCTCCTCGGAGCCCAGGTGATCGCCAACCTCCAGTGCAACACCAACTCCGGCATCCCCTGGCACGAGGACCCGGAACACGGAAATCCCACTCCTTGACGGCCACTCCTCCAGTCCTTCCGGCGCGGGTAAAATACGCGCAGGCTTAGGCGTTTCCTGCGGTGTAAGGCCCGGGGGTTCTGCGATCATCACGCCATCCAGCAACCCCATCCCCACGATGATCACACGCATCGACCACCTCGGAATCGCAGTCAGATCCCTCGAGGAAACCATCCCCTACTACGAACAAGTCCTCGGACTGAAATGCGAAGGCCGCGAGGAAGTCGCATCCCAGAAAGTCCGCACCGCATTCTTCGCCGCCGGGGACGTGCACATCGAATTGCTCGAACCCACCGCCGCAGACAGCCCGATCGCGAAGTTTCTCGAAAAGAACCCCTCGGGCGGCATCCACCACATCGCCTTCGCCACCGATGACATCACCGCCCAGCTGGCACAGGCCAGCGATCACGGCGCGAAACTCATCCACGAAGTCCCCTTCGAAGGCGCCGCAGACAAGCTCGTCGCCTTCCTCCACCCCAAATCCACCTTCGGCGTCCTCACCGAGTTCTGCCAACCCGCGCACTCCCACTGATCCGCAGGAAATCCAACAAGAACGAAACCGTCATGGCCATCGACCCATCACTACTCGACGCCCTCAGGCTCCGCCGCGAGGAGGCACTCATCGGAGGCGGCGTCGACCGCATCGAGAAACGCCACGAAAAAGGCCTGCTCTCAGCTCGCGAGCGCCTCGCCGCGTTCTTTGACGGAGGATCCTTCATCGAGTTCGGCATGCACGCACACCACTCGTGCACCAACTTCGGCCTCGAAAAACGCAAGATGCCCGGTGACGGCGTCGTCTGCGCCACCGGCTATGTCGACGGCCGCCCCGTCGCCGCCTACGCCCAGGACTTCACCGTCGGCGGCGGCGCGGTCGGAGCCATCCACGCCAAGAAGATCTGCGACCTCCTCGACTTCGCCGTCAAGGCGGGCATCCCTGTTGTCGGCATCAACGACTCCGGCGGAGCACGCATCCAGGAAGGCATCGAGGCTCTCTCGGGATACGGCCAGATCTTCTTCCGCAACGTCCTCGCATCGGGCGTCATCCCACAGATATCGATCATCGCCGGCCCCTGCGCCGGTGGCGCCGCCTACTCTCCCGCCCTCACCGATTTCATCATCATGACGCGGAAGAACTCCAACATGTTCATCTGCGGCCCGGATGTCATCAAGGCCGCCACCGGCCAGGCCGCCTCTCTCGACCAGTTCGCCTCCGCGGACGCCCATGCCAAGGTCTCCGGCAACATCCACCTCATCGCCGAGGATGATGAACACGCCATCCACCTCGCCAAGAAACTCTTGGACTACCTGCCCTCCAACAATCTCGGAGACCCGCCACACAGGATGAATAACGAGATCCCCTTCGTCGAGGATGAGGGCATGAACGAGATCATCCCCGCCGATGCGAAACACCCGCTCGACATGCAGAAGGTCATCGACCGCCTCATGGATCCGGGCTCCTGGTTTGAAATCCAGCCGGACTACGCCCCCAACATGCTCACCGGCTTCGCCAAACTCGAAGGGCTCGTCATCGGCATCATCGCCAACCAACCCACCGTCAAGGCAGGCTGCATCGATATCGACTCCTCGGACAAGGCGGCCCGCTTCATCCGCGTCTGCAACATCTACTCGATCCCCGTGCTCTCACTCGTCGATGTGCCGGGCTTCATGCCGGGCCTCGCTCAGGAACGCGGCGGCATCATCCGCCATGGCGCGAAAATGCTGTTTGCATGGGCATCCGGCACCGTTCCCAAGATCACGCTGATCTGCCGCAAGGCCTACGGCGGAGCCTATCTCGCCATGTGCTCCAGCGACATGGGCGCGGACTTCGTCTTCGCCTGGCCCACCGCCGAGATCGCGGTGATGGGCGCGCAAGGTGCCATGAAGGTCCTCTACAAAAAGGAACTCGAGGATGCGGAGGATCCGGAATCCCTCGAAAAGGAACTCCGCAAGGCCTACTCGGAAAAGTTCGCCTCACCCTATCAGGCCGCGTCCAACGGCATGATCACCGACGTCATCGATCCCGCGGTCTCGCGCAGCACCCTCGCCCTCGCTTTCCGCGGCATCATGGGCAAACACGAAACACGCCCGCCAAAAAAACACGGCAACATCCCTCTCTAACAAGTCATGATCCCGGCTTCATTCATTGCCTCCACCGGTGCTTCCGTCATCGAAGCGCTTCCGCACCTCTCCGGAATGCTCATGGTCATGATCACGCTCGCACTCCTCTGGGGCGTGTGTGTCATCACCGCCGCCATTGTCAGACTCCTGCTTCCCGCCGCCAAGCCTGCCGCATCCCCGCCGGCCGGTGCGGCCGCCCCGAAACCGCAGGCCGCCACCGATCGCGACGATCCCCGAATCGCCCCGGAGATCGTGGCCGTCATCGCTGCCGCCGTCGCCACGGTTTCAGGCAACCGGCCCGTCCGCATCGTCTCCATCAAGCCCATGAGCACCAGCTGGGAAAGGGCTGGCCGCCAATCCGTTCTCACCTCGCACCGCATCCGCTAACAGAAACCAACGCCATGGAACATCTCCGCATCACCGTCGAAGGAAAGGCATACGACGTCATCGTCGAGAAAATCAGCCAGACACCGGCTTCCGCGGTCCCGCAGCCCGCAGCGCCGCTTGCCCGCTCCGCTCCCGTCACCCAGTCGACTGCTCCCGCCATCGTTCCGGCTGCCACCCCGGTGCCGGTGCCAGCCACCGCCTCCGCAGGCGATGCCGTCAGCCCGCTCGCCGGCATCGTTCAGGCGGTCGACGCCAGCGTGGGATCCTCCGTCCATGAGGGCGATCTGGTCCTCACTCTGGAAGCCATGAAAATGTATACGCCCATCAACGCGGTCGCGTCCGGCACCATCACCGCCATCCACGTCAAGGTTGGCGATGCCGTCGAGGAAGGGCAGGTCCTCTACACGATCGGCTGATAGAGCCCCGGGAAACCCGATCCATTGAGCTGGCTCCACGCCCTACGGATGACACTCCGGCTTTCCATCCCCTTCCAAGGGCTACCCCGCCGGCCTTCTCCAACATCTCTCCATCACCCGCACCGCCTGCCTGTGCCGCCAACGCGGGAATCCAGATCTCTCTCCGAATCATGAACCAACCCTACCCCACCCTCACTGCGGAGGAAGCCGCCGCCCTCGTCAAAAACGATGAGATCATCGGCTTCAGCGGATTCACTCCCGCCGGCTCGCCCAAAGTGATCCCCACCGCCATCGCGGAAAAAGCGATCACCGAACACGCGGCGGGACGCCCCTTCAAGGTCGGTGTCATCACCGGTGCCTCCACCGGTCCGTCCCTCGATGGAGCCCTCGCCAAGGCGGACGCGATCAAGTTCCGCACACCCTATCAATCCGACAAGGACCTGCGTGCCAGCATCAACGCCGGCAAGACGCACTTCTTCGACATGCACCTTTCGCTCCTGCCGCAGTACGTCCGCTACGGCTTCCTCGGTGAACTCGATTGGGCCATTGTCGAGGCCGCCGATGTCTCGCCCGACGGGAAAATCCTGCTCACCACCAGCGTCGGCGCCGCGCCCACCTTTCTCAGCCAGGCCAAGCGCATCCTCATCGAGATCAACAGCCGCCACCCCAAGGAACTGCTCGGATTTCATGATATCTATGAACCGGAATCGCCGCCCCACCGCAGGCCCATCCCGATCTGCAATGCGGAGGACCGCATCGGCACCCAGCGCGTCTGGGTGGACCCACGGAAAATCGTCGGCATCGTCCATTCCAACCGTGCGGACGAGGTCAAGGACTTCAGCCCGGTGACCGATGTCACCACGAAGATCGGCCTCAACGTGGCCGAGTTCCTCGCATCGGAGATCCGCAACGGCCATATTCCGAAAGGATTTCTTCCCATCCAATCCGGCGTCGGCAATGTTGCCAATGCGGTGCTCGGTGCCATGGGCGAACACCCCGAGATCCCCCGCTTCCAAATGTATTCGGAAGTCATCCAGGACTCCGTGATCGAACTCGTCAAACAAGACCGTTGCTCCTTCGTCAGCGGTGTGTCCCTCACCGTCACCGACGGGGTCCTTCAGGGCATCTACGACAATCTGGAAAGCTTCCGCGGCCGGTTGCTCCTTCGCCCGCAGGAGATCGCCAACAATCCGGAAATCGTCCGCCGCATCGGCATCATCTCGATCAACACGGCGCTTGAGGCTGATATCTTCGGAAATATCAACTCCACCCACGTGCTCGGCCAGAAGATGATGAATGGCATCGGCGGCTCCGGGGACTTCACCCGCAACGCCTACATTTCCATCTTCACTTGCCCCTCCACCGCCAAGGATGGAAGCATCTCGGCCATCGTGCCGATGTGCTCGCACATGGACCACAGCGAGCACTCGGTGCAGGTGCTCGTCACCGAACACGGCGTCGCCGACTTCCGCGGGAAGGACCCCCGGGAACGTGCCGCCGCGGTCATCGAAAACTGCGTGGACCCTTCCTACCGGGATCTCCTGCGCACCTACTTCAAGCTGACCGAAAACGGCCACACCCCGCAGTCGTTCCGCTCCGCCTTCGCCTTCCACGAGACCTTCCTCGAATCCGGAGACATGCGGAACACGAAGTTCTGATCTGAAATTTCAAATCTCAAATCGCAAATGTCTCCTCTCCTATCCGAATTTCCCGAGCACACCTACGAACAATGGCATGCCGCGGCGGAGGCCTTGCTCAAGGGGGCGTCCTTCGACCAGAAACTCGTCAGCCGGACTCACGAGGGAATCACCATCCAGCCGATCTACCGCCGTGAGGACATCGCGGGACTCGGGCACACCGGACACCTGCCGGGCTCCGGTTCGCTGGTTCGTGGCAGTCGCGCCGGTGGATTCCGCAGCGCCGGTTGGGAAGTCTCCCAGGAACTCAAGGCAGACACCCCGGCTGCCCTCAACGCGATCATCCACGAGGGCCTTCTCGGCGGTCAAAGCGAGCTCAACATCATCGTCGGCTGCGGTCAGAGCGACTGCTGCGGCGGTGGAGCGAACATCGGGACCGTCGCCGATGCCATCACCGCGCTCTCGGGAGTCGCTTTGGATGCCGTTTCCACTTGGTGGCAAGGTGGCTCGGCCGCGTCTGCCCTCGCCCCTCTGGTTATCGCCGCCGCGGAGGAAACGGGCGTCACTCCGGACCGTCTGCGCGGTGGATTCGAGAACGATCCCTGCGGCGATCTCCTCACCAAGGGCAGGTCCCGCCAAACACTTGCGCTGCGCTTCGATCACATAGCCGCCCTCACCGACTATGCGGCGATCAAGGCCCCGGGCCTGCGCACCATCAGTATAAGAGGCGAAGTTTACCACAACGCCGGAGCCACCGCCACCCAGGAGCTCGGTTTCGTGATCGCCACGCTTGTTTCGTATCTGGAGGAAATGAAACGCCGCGGCATCCCGGCGGAGAAAACCCTGGCGAAAGTCCGCATCCGCCTCGCTGTCGGTTCGGACTACTTCATGGAAATCGCCAAGATCCGCGCCGCGCGCTGGCTGTGGAGCAGGGTGGCCGCCGCCTACGGGGTGGAGAACGCACCCGTCCACATTCATGCCTCCACCTCGAAGTGGAACAAGACGACCTACGATGCCCACACCAACATGCTGCGCGTGACCTCGGAAGCCTTCGCGGCCGTGGTCGCGGGCGTGGACAGTCTGCACATCGGACCCTACGACGAGATCTCCGGAAATACCGATGAGTTCTCACGCCGCATCGCCCGCAATCTTCACACCATCCTCCGCGAGGAATGCGGCCTCGATCAGGTCATTGATCCGGCCGGTGGCTCGACCTACATCGAGTGGCTTACCGATCAGATCGCGGGGAAGGGCTGGGAGATCTTCCAGAAGATCGAAAGCCAGGGCGGAATGCTCGCCGCCGTGGAAGCAGGCACCGTTCAGCAAGCCGTGCAGGATGTCTGCAAGGCAAAACTCCAGAACATCCGCCGCCGTAAGGACAAGATTGTTGGCGCCAATATGTATCCCGATCTGAAAGGCGGAAAGCTCGCCATTCATTCGACCGAGTGCCGCGCCGCACCACCCATCCCGGGAGCCCAGGCTCCACATGCACTTGGGATCACGGTTGCCAGCAACGCGGAGATGATCGAACAAGCGATCACAGCCGCCAAGAGGGGAGCCGGCAGGCTCTCGCTCGCAGCCGCCACCGGCCTCACTTGTGAAGAAGGAGGTATCACCATCACGCGGCTGGCACCACGCCGCGCCGCCGAGGAATACGAAGCGCTGCGCGATGCTTCCACCGCCTTTGCCGGGAAAACCGGTGCGGCACCCTCCATCCTCCAGCTCAATATGGGCCCCTCGCGCAAGTACCGCCTGCGCGCGGACTGGACGGCCGCCTTCTTCGAAGCCGCTGGTTTCGCGGTCGATGGCAAACGCGACTTCAAAGGCATCGACGACGCGATCGCCGCTCTAACGGAAAGCCAGGCCGCAATCGCCGTCATCACCTCGGACGATGAAAACTACCTGCAAGTCGCCGAACCCCTCGCCCAAGCCGTCAAGGCCGCTAAACCCGGCATCTACCTCCTCCTCGCCGGAGTCCCAGGCGACAACGAACCCGCCTGGCGCGCCGCAGGCATCGACGACTTCGTCAACGTCCGCAGCAACAACTACGAACTCAACGAACAACTGCTCAAGATCGCGGGAGTCCTCTGACTCTTTGCTGAAAACTGAACACTGAAAACCAGCAAACTTTTCTCATGTCACGTCCAAGTTTCGCAGACATCCCCTACACCGCCGCTCCGTCAAAGACCAGCTACACGGAATGGTCTTCCGTGCTCGAAAAGGAACACGGCAAACCCATCGGGGAAATTGTCTGGGACACAATGGAGAAAATCCCGGTCAAGCCGCTCTACACCGAGGACGACCTCGCCGGCATGGAGCACCTGAACTATCAGGCCGGCATCGCCCCCTTCCTCCGTGGGCCCTACGCGACGATGTATTGTTTCCAGCCATGGACGATCCGCCAATACGCTGGATTCTCCACCGCCGAGGAATCCAACGCCTTTTACCGACGCAATCTCGCCGCTGGCCAGAAGGGGCTCTCGGTCGCCTTCGACCTCGCCACCCACCGCGGCTATGACTCGGATCACGAACGAGTCGTCGGCGATGTCGGCAAAGCCGGTGTGGCCATCGACTCAATCCTCGACATGAAGATCCTCTTCGACGGCATCCCGCTCGACAAGGTTTCGGTCTCGATGACCATGAACGGCGCGGTGCTTCCGGTGCTCGCGTTCTATATCGTCACCGCCCTCGAACAAGGAGCCACCTTGGATCAACTTTCCGGCACGATTCAGAACGACATCCTCAAGGAATACATGGTGCGGAACACCTACATCTATCCGCCCACGCCATCGATGAAGATCATCGCGGACATCTTCGAGTTCACCTCGCAAAAGATGCCGAAGTTCAACTCGATCTCGATTTCCGGCTACCACATGCAGGAAGCCGGTGCCACCGCCGACCTCGAAATGGCCTACACCCTCGCCGACGGCTGGGAATACCTCCGCACCGGCATCGCCGCGGGCATCGACATCGACGCCTTCGCGCCGCGTCTCTCGTTCTTCTGGGCACAGGGCAAGAACCACTTCATGGAGGTCGCGAAAATGCGCGCCGCCCGGATGCTCTGGGCGAAGATCGTCAGGTCGTTCAACCCGAAGAATCCGAAGTCCCTCGCCCTGCGCACCCACTCGCAGACGTCCGGATGGTCTCTCACGGAACAAGACCCCTTCAACAACATCGCGCGCACCGCCATCGAGGCCATGGCCGCCACCCTCGGCCACACGCAGTCTCTGCACACCAACGCACTCGACGAAGCCATCGCCCTGCCCACCGATTTCTCCGCCCGGATCGCGCGCAACACGCAGCTCTTCCTCCAGGATGAAACCTCCATCTGCCGCGTGATCGATCCCTGGGGCGGCTCCTATTACCTCGAGTCCCTCACCCACGAACTCATGCACCGCGCCTGGTCCCACATCATGGAAGCCGAGGAAATGGGCGGCATGTCGAAGGCGGTCGAGGCAGGCATTCCCAAAATGCGCATCGAGGAGGCCGCCGCCCGCCGCCAGGCACGCATCGACTCGGGTGAGGAAACCATCGTCGGTGTGAACAAATACCGCCTCGCCAAGGAAGACCCGCTCGAGATCCTCGATGTGGACAACACCGCGGTGAGGCTCTCCCAGATCGAGCGACTCGGGAAACTCCGCGCCGATCGTGACGAACCCGCCTGCCAGTCCGCTCTTGCAGCCCTTTCGGACGCTGCGGGCAGCGGTCGGGAGAACCTGCTCGCCCTCGCCATCGAGGCCGCCAAGGCCCGTGCCTCGCTTGGCGAAATCTCCGACGCGCTCGAAAAGCATTTCGGCCGCTATCAAGCGACCATCCGCTCGATCTCCGGCGTCTATGGCAAGGAATTCAGCAACCAGGGCAACATGAACGACATCCCGGATCTCATCCAACGCTTCGAAACCGCCGAAGGCCGCCGCCCGCGCATCATGGTCGCCAAAATGGGCCAAGACGGCCACGACCGCGGTGCCAAGGTGGTCTCCACTGCCTATGCGGACATGGGCTTCGATGTCGACATCGGCCCGCTCTTCCAAACCCCGGCCGAGACCGCGAAACAGGCTGTCGAGAATGACGTCCATGTCGTCGCCATGAGCTCCCTCGCCGCCGGTCACAAGACCTTGCTTCCACAACTCGTCGAGGAACTCCGGAAACTCGGCCGCGAGGACATCATGGTCGTCTGCGGCGGCGTCATCCCCGCCCAGGACTACGACTTCCTCTACAAAAACGGAGCCGCCGCCATCTTCGGCCCCGGCACCGTCATCCCGAACTCCGCGAGGAAGATCCTCACGTTGCTTCTGGAACAATCGGAGCAATAGACCCCTCAGTCCGGCTCTGCCCCCCGTATCTAAGGACTTGGCGGACGGGGTTTCCCTGAGTATCGGTGCGGAACGCCGTTCGGATGGATGGCGGAAAAACCCCCGTTCATGATCCCACCGTTTCGCATGGCCGGGTCGCTGCTTTCCGCGGCTGCCCTCCTGGTCCTCCCGTGCACCGCGTCTCCGGACGCGGTGGTCGTGTTCAACGAGGTGCAATACAACCCCGCCGGCCCTGCCGAAACGGGAGAGTGGATCGAGCTCTTCAACCAGATGGGCATCAAGGTGGACATCTCCGGTTGGCGGATCGATGGCGCGGGTTTCACCTTTCCTCCGAACACGATTGTCGATCCAGGTGCGCACGTGGTCGTGGCGAAGACGCCGGGAGCCGGGCAGTTCGGGCCCTTTACCGGCACCCTCGACAATGGCGGGGAAACCCTGCGCCTCTTCAACAAGGGGGGACGCCTGATGGATGAACTCGCCTACGACGACAGCGCGCCATGGCCGGTCGGCCCCGACAATTCCGGAGCGACTCTGGCCAAGCGCTCACCCTACAGCGCGAGCGGCGATGGTTCCCTGTGGAGTCCATCCGCCCAGATCGGAGGCACGCCCGGGGCGGTCAACTTCATTTCCCCGGCTTCCTCATCGGGCATCCGCTTCAGCGAGATCGAGTCCGCCACGGCCGGCGCATTCGGGCTCGAGATCACCAACACGAGTGACGTCACGCTCGATCTAACAGGCATGACGGTGTCGGTGGAGGGTGAAACCGCGCGGCAGTATGGAATTCCCTCCGGCACGCTGGCACCCGGTGCGTTTCTCTGGATGAATGAGGCGACCTTGGGCTTTCGTCCCGCGAGAAATGAAAAACTCTTCCTCTACAGCCCTGGCCGGGCCGGGGTGATCGATGCCCGTGAGGTGACCAACCGCCTCCGCGGGCTCTCCGCACTTCATGGTGCGAGCTGGTTGTATCCGGATGCGGTCACACCGGGGGCCGCCAACGTGTTTTCCCTCAACAACTCGGTGGTGATCCAGGAGATCCAGTATCATCCGCCGCCGCTGCCTGCGGTTCCCGCAGTGCCGGCGACCTATCAGAACACGACGCTCATCGATCACAATTCCGTCTGGCGTTACAACGCGGCCGACGAAAACCTGCCGCAAGGCTGGGCGGCCACGGTGCATCCCGCCACCGGCAATTGGAAGTCCGGCACCGCGCCGATCGGCCGCGAAACCGCCACTCTGCCTGTGCCACTCGCCACCTCGCTGTCGCCCTACACCGGGGCCACCCTGACGTATTATTTCGAACGCGAGTTCAACCTGACTCCCGCCCAGCTTGCGTCCATCGATTCCCTCCAACTGACCCACCAGATCGATGACGGCGCGGTGTTTTACATCAATGGAGTGGAGACTTCCTACCGGTTCAACATGCCGGCCGGGGTGGTGGGACCGGAAACCCAGGCCAATCCATCCGTATCCGACGCGGTGCTCGTCACCACCACGCTGCCCGCAGCCAACCTGGTCGCCGGAAGCAACCGCATCTCGGTCGAGGTCCACCAATACGGAACCGCAAGCTCCGACATGGTCTTCGGTCTGAAACTCGAAGCCCGTCTCCTGCTCACACCGGCCGTCGCCGCGCTTCCCATGCGCGATTCCGACAACCAGTGGATCGAACTCACGAACCGGGGAACCTCCGTCGTGGATCTTTCCGGATGGAAGCTCACCGACGCGATCGACCATACCTTCGCTGCCGGCACCACCCTGGCACCGGGCGAGCAGGCCTGCGTGGTGAGGAATCTTCCGCTCTTTCAAGCGGCCTATCCCGCAGCGCGCGTGCTCGGTGTGTTCAGCGGCTCCCTCGCACGCTCCGGGGAAAGGATCCATCTGAGCGACCTGCGCGACAACCCGGTGGACGAAGTGCGTTATCACGACGGCGGTCAATGGCCTGAAACACCTGATGGCGGAGGTGCCAGTCTGGAACTGCGTGATCCGGATGCGGACAATTCCGCCGGTGGTGCCTGGGCCGCGAGTGATGAAAGCTCGCGCACGGCGTGGAAAACCTACACCTACAGTGCCGTCGCCGCCGCAAGCAAGGGGCCGGATGCGCAGTGGTCCGAGTTCAATTTGGGAATGCTGGCGGAAGGTGAAGTCTGGATCGATGACGTGAGCGTGATCGAAAACGGCAGCACCCAGAAGCTTACCGACACCGGGTTCAACAATCCCGCGGCGTGGCGGCTGCGTGGAAACCATCGTCACAGCCAGATCATCAGCGAGCCCGGAAACGCGTCGAACAAGATCCTGAGAATCGTCGCCAGCGGTCCCACCGAGCACATGCACAACCAGATCGAGACGACGCTTGCCAGCGCGGTCTCCAACGGAGCCACCTATCAGATTTCCTTCCGCGCCCGTTGGGTGAACGGCATGAACCAGCTCCACACTCGCCTCTATTTCAACCGCTGCGCGAGAATGAACGTCATCGACCGCGTGGCCAACCCCGGCACGCCCTCCGCTCCCAACACGAGGGCCGCGACAAACATCGGACCCACTTTCGCCGGTCTCGTCCATTCTCCTGCCGTGCCCGCCTCGTCACAAGGCACCACCGTTTCGGTCCGTGCTTCGGATCCTGACGGAGTCTCTGCCGCCACGCTCTTTTATTCGGTGAACGGCGCCGTCTTTTCCTCCCTGCCGATGACTCTCAACGCAGGTGTTCACCGGGCCATGATCCCGGGACAGCCTGCCGGTGCCGTGGTCCAGTTCTACGTCCGCGCCACCGATGCGCTCGGCGCCCAGTCGTTTCATCCCGCCAGAGGACCGGATTCCCGCGCCCTCTACAAGGTCAACGACGGGACGGCCGCCTCGAACGGATTGCATAACTTCCGCCTAATCACCACCAACGCCGACCGTGACTTCATGCACGAGGTGACCGAGGTGATGAGCAACGACCGCATCGGCTGCACCGTCATCGATCGCGAGGGTGACATCTACTACGGGGCGGCGGTCCGCCTCAAAAGCAGCCAGCGCGGGCGCGATGAAACCAACCGCGTCGGCTATCACATCGAGTTTCCTCCGGACGGTCTCTACCGTGGCATCCATTCATCGGTTGCGATCGACCGATCGGAGGGACTGGCCCCCGGCCAGCGCGAGTTGTTGTTCGACATGATGATTTCCAATTCCGGAGGTCCCATCAGCCGCTACAACGACCTCATCCGCATCCTCGCGCCCAACAGCGCGCTGACCGGCAGTGCCATCCTCCAGATGGCACGGTATGACGATGTCTTTCTGGACAGCCAGTTCGAGGACGGGGCGGCTGGAAGCATCCACGAATACGAGCTCGTCTACTACCCGACCACCACCGACAGCGCCGGCCGCAAGCTGCCCTCGCCTGACCTCGTGATCAACGTCAACCGGGTGTCCAACCAGGGCGACAGCATCGAGGACTACCGATGGAACTTCCTCAACAAGATCAACCGCGAGGCCGAGAACTTCGGCCCGATCATGAGATACTGCAAACTCTTCAGCCTGAGCGGAGCGGCCTTCGAGGCGGCTCTTCCGGCGGCGGTCGATCTGGATCCCTGGTTCCGGGGAATGGCCTGCGGCGTGCTCACCGGAGCGGGTGACAACGCGGCGGCAGGCAGCTTTCACAACGGCGTGTATTACGCACGCCCGGACGGTCGCATCATCTTCCTGCCGCATGACATGGACTACTCGTTCAGCGAAACGCGAAGCATCTACGCCAACCTCGAATGCGCCGCCCTCACCGCCAGTGCGGTTAGAAACCGAATCTATCTGGGGCATTTGCACGACATCATCTCGACGACTTACAAGAACAGCTACATGTCCCTCTGGAGCAATCACTTCGCCGCCCTCGATCCGGCGCAGGATTGGGCTGCGGAGCTCGCCTATCTCACCAACCGCTCGAACAACGTGCTCTCGCAAATCAACGCGCAGATCGCACCCGCTGCATTCTCGATCACCACGGCCTCGCCGCTCCGCACCTCGGCCAGCAGCGCGGTCATCCAAGGCACCGGCTGGGTCAACGTGCGCGACATCCGCATCGCCGGAGCGACAACTCCCCTCGGCGTTACCTGGACGGGTGCCACGGCCTGGCAGGCATCCATCCCCGCCGCGCCGGGTTCCAATACGGTCGCGATCGAAGCGCTCGACTTCTCGGGTAACGTCATCGGCACCGCATCGATCATCGTCGATTCCACCACGGTGATCGAACCCGCCTCATCTGAAAACCTCGTGGTCACGGAAATCATGTATCATCCGGCCGATCCCACACCTGCTGAAATCACCGCCGGGTTCATCGATGCCGATGATTTCGAATTCATTGAACTCACCAACATCTCGGCCCAGACAATCAGTCTGACCGGAGTCGTGCTTTCCGGTGCGGTGGATTACGCATTCACGTCCGGCACCACCCTGGCCGCGGGGGCGCGAACGATCATCGCGCGCAACCGCAACGCCTTCCTTCTTCGTCATCCCGCTTCCTCCGGATCACTTGCGGCGGGTGCCTTTCTCAATGCCAGTGCCCTGAACAATGCGGGTGAATCCATCACGCTTTCCTCGTCATTCACCGGATTGATCCGGAGCTTCTCATACGACGACGCATCGCCCTGGCCCGCAGCGGCGGATGGTGACGGCTACAGCCTGGTTCTGATCGCCCCAGCGACCAATCCGGATCACTCGCTTGCCGCCAACTGGCGGGAAAGCGCGGTCGCCGGCGGCAATCCGGGAGCGAGCGATTCCGTTCCGTTCAGCGGCGTGGCCGATGCGGACGCCGATCGCGATGGCATCCCCGCGCTTGTTGAACACGCACTCGGCACCAGCGATCTCGGCCGCAACGGAAGCGGTCTTTCGTGGGTCCGTGACAGCACCGGCGCTCTCCATGTTTCCTGTGAACTGAGCCTTGCCGCGGACGACGTGGTGGCCGAGTTCCAGTCCTCTGCGGATTTGGTTTCTTGGACCCCGGATTTCGAAATCCTGACGCGGCAGCCGACCGGTGAGGGCTCCGTCTCCCTCACCGCGCGTGCGCCGGCATCCGGTAGCACCAGCCGATTCGTCCGCATTGCTGTTAGGAAGCGGTGACGGCACCTCGGAGGATTCCCGGCTTGCGGCGCGGGGAAATTTCCCCATCCTCTGGATGGTTTTCAATTCCCACGCCCCTCCGCAGTGAACATCCATCATCTCGAGCTGTTCTATCACGTCGTCCGCTCCGGCGGGGTGAGCGCGGCCGCGCGCAACATGCCCTACGGCATCCAGCAATCCACCATCAGTTCGCAGATCCTGCAGTTGGAGGATCATCTCGGTAAAACCCTCTTCAGACGCAGACCCTTCGAGCTCAGCCCCGAGGGGAGGATTCTGTTTGAGTTCATCGAACCGTTTTTTTCCGGTTTGGATCCACTCGCCGAGCGACTGCGCGGTGGAGCGGAGAACCACCTGAGAGTCACCTGTCCGGAGATTGTCCAGCGGGATTACCTGCCTGCGATTCTCGATGCGATGCGCGTCCGCATGCCGGGTTTCCATTTTTCACTCGAATCCGGCCGTGCCGCGGAGATCCATGAAAGCCTGCGTGCCGGCAGAATCGATGTGGGCCTCGCATCCATCTCCGGCTCACCGCCTCCGGGCATCGAAAGCCATGCGCTGTTGAGCATGCCGCTCGTGTTGCTGGCGCCGGTGAATTCGGAGCTGTCGGACAGCAGCCGACTTCTCGGCAGGGATCGGATCGATCTGCCATTGCTCACGCTGCCCAGGCACGAACCCGCCTGCCGGCTTTTTCAGGAGGAGCTCCAAAGGCGCGGGATCGACTGGTTCCCGGCTCTGGAACTTGCGAGTCTCGATTTGATCTCCCGGTATGTCGCCACGGGATTCGGTATCGGATTGAGCGTGGCGGTTCCCGGGCTGGTATGGCCGCCCGAGGTCCGCGTGCTGGCTCTCGAAGGCTTCCCCGAGATTGCTTTCGCCGCATTCACCTGCGGTCCGCCCTCTCCCTTGGCCGCGCTCTTCATCGCCGAAGCGGCACGGGTGGCGGGACAACTCGGCACACCGCCTGCCCGTGACGGAAAGCGGAGCCCATGAAGGAACCATCGGTCATTCCGGAACTGGCGCCTTCGCGTTTCGAGCGCTTCGGGCTTTATTACCTCGGGCGCTTCAAACGAGGAGGGCGATCGCAGGACCCGTTTTCAATGAGCGACGTGGATCTTGCGCGCCATGTCAGGCGTTTGACCTGGTGGGGGATCGGGCTTTCCTCGCTCATCGGGCTTGTCTGCGTCCATCCGATCATTCTTGCGGACATCAAGCTCACGGGTGCTCCGCCTTTGGTCTATTTTGGGGTTCTGGCGGCTGTCACGGTGGTGGCGACGGCCGTCGAGTTCTATTTCTTGTTTCTCGTTTCACTGCGGGCGGTGCACCGGGTGAGCGAGATCATCCACATGGAGCATCTCGGTCATGAGTCGATGAGAGATGGCATCTTCAGTGTGAGAAACATCCTCGCCCGCACCGCTCTTGAGCTTCCCGATCCGGAGCTGAGGATTCTTGGTATCGATCCGTTCCGGCATATCTCCCGGAAAAACCTCCTTCTCATCGGTCTGTTGTACAAAGGAAAGATCATCGTCACCAATCTGCTCCTCAAAACGGTGCTGCGGCACACTCTGGGTGCCCAGGTGTTCGGTTGGTCGGTGCTTTGGATTGCGATCCCGGTGGAGATTTTCTGGAACAGCGTGGTGATTCACCGCGTGATCCGCGAGGCAAGATTGCGACTCTTCGGATACGCGCTTGCCAACCGCATTGCGGATGACGCCGAAGCCGCCGGATACATTCGGGAGCTTTCTCCGCTCGCTCGGTCCGGCTGCCTGCGCGCGATCGGCAACGCCGTGGTGATGACCCAGAACTATCATCCGAACATGGTGATCCTTCTTCTGCGATTCCGCAATCTGCTTGGAATTGCCGAGGACGACCGGCTGGACGACTGGGGCCTGTTTCTAAAGACCCTTGATGAAGTTCCGGAGCATGAACGGTATTTCCTGCTGGATCTCTTGACCGTGGCCGCCGCCTTTGATGGCAGGCTTTCAGGGATCGAGCGCTCACGCCTTGGCGAGGCTTACCGGGAGGATCACCTCATCTATCAGGAGCGCCTTTTCGAGTTGACCCGCCACCTCCGTCACGGGCGCTTGAACGCCGCTCTTCTCCTTTGCGGATTGGACTACGTGAAGGGTTGAACCGTGGGGCCTTGCCATCACTGCGTGGCCACCTTCACCAGCAGCCCGGTCTTGCGGACATGGCGGAGATTTGCAGCAAAGAACGATGCGGCCACGATGCCCCAAACGACGTTGAGGATGAGTGCGTGGCGGAGATCCCCCCATGGTGTGGGCTGGCCGGCGAGCACGGCGCGCATGCCTTCAAAAACCGGAGTGCAGGGCAACGCCTTGGCCACAGGTTGCAGCCAGGACGGAAGGACCGCCACCGGGTAAAACACCGCGGCGAGAGGTTGGATGAAGAACGGCACGGCCCATGCCAGGCTTTCCGCAGCCTGACCCCAGCGCATGATCAAGGCGGTGGAAATCATGCCGAGGAACCATCCAAAGAGGATGAGATTCGCAAGAAAGGCCGGCAGCGCCAATCCGAGCGATGAAAGGTGGAACTGATAGGCCAGCGCTGCGACCATGGTGAGAACGACGAGAGTCACTCCCACGCGCAGCACCCCGACCATGCACGTCGCGGCCACATACTCGGAGGTCCGGACCGGTGCGACGAAGACGTTGAGCAGGTTCCGCGTCCACACGTCTTCGAGGAACGAAATGGCGACGCCCTGCTGGGAGCGGAACATCACATCCCAAAGAATCATCGCGCCGATCAAGAAGGTGATTGCCGTGGGAAAGTCGCCGACTCCCTGTTTCCGCAGGTAAACCGTCAGGAAACCCCACACCAGCAAGTCCACCAGTGGCCAGAAGATCAGTTCGACGAAGCGGACCGGATTGCGCGTGTAAAGAAACACATACCTGAGAACCAGGGCGCTGACAGTGTGAAGGGAAAATGGCATGGGTGGATTCACTTGGGTGCGAGGCCGATTGAGGCGACTTCGCCGCGGGCGACTCCGATGAAGAGGTCTTCGAGCGAGGAGCGGTTGAACTTTTCATGCACTTCACCCGGCGTGCCTTCCGCAAGCACTTTTCCTCCGTGCAGGAAGATGAGTCGGTCGCAAACCTCCTCGATGTCCCGCATGTTGTGGGAAGTGTAGAGGATCGAAAGTCCGGTCTCCGATTGCAGCCTGCGCAGCAGTTTCCGGACACGGTCCGCAATGTCGGGATCAAGCGAAGCGGTGGGCTCGTCCAGAAGAAGCAAGCGGGGTTCGTTGAGCAAGGCCTTCGCCAGATTGACCCGGGTGGACTCGCCTGCGGACAGACGCCCGGTGACGGACTTGCGGAGGTGGGAAATTTCGAGCAATTCCAGAAGCTCGTCCACGCGTTGCTTCGGATGCTTCACTCCGTAAAGCCGGGCAAACACCGCCAGATTCTGCCAGACGAGAAGATTCGAGGGCAGCGCGGTGTAGGCTGAGGAGAAGTTGATTTTCCGGAGGATCTCGACGCGGTGCTTCCAGAGATTCAGGCCGAACATGCGTACCATCCCGGAAGTCGGCGAAGTCAGGCCGAGCAGGAGATTCATTGCCGTGGTTTTTCCGGCTCCATTGACGCCGAGCAATCCCAGCGACTCTCCCTCCGCCACGGCAAATGAAAGTCCGTCCAGGGCCGTGAAGTCCCCAAAGGTCTTCACCAGCCTGTCCGCCTCGAGAATGGGTGTCGCGCCGCTCACGTTGCAAACCTGACAGCCGAAGCCCCAAAGCTGCAAACCTCAATCCCCCAGATAGCAAGGGTAACCCGTTCCCAAGCAGCAAAAGCCACTCCAGCGAAAACAAGTGGATATCCGAAACACGTGCAAAACAAGCAAAGGAGACTATCTACAAAGGGACGGACAACTTGTAGGGATTCCTCTTGCACTGGGGAGCGGGGCATGCAGGATGGGGGCATGAGGCGGGCGCGCTGGTTGGCACCTTGGAAGGATTCGCGGGTCAAACCGGCGATCTACCACTGCATTTCCCGCGTGGTGGACCGGCGCTTCGTCTTCAAAGACCTCGAACGCGAGAAGTTCCGCACCTTCATGCGCATGCAGGAAAACTTCTCCGGCTGCCGCGTGCTCTCCTACTGCGTGATGTCCAACCACTTCCAC
>JAIXOR010000036.1 GCA_027486655.1 Verrucomicrobiaceae bacterium
AACAACAACGCCGCAAACTCGCCCGTCTCCCAGCGCAGCGAATTCATCATCCTCAGCAGCGAGGTGGACGACACCAGCACCACCTGGGCGGGAGCGATTCCCGCCGCGGGCTATGGCACTCTCGCCACCACCACGACGAAGATGACCGTCGACTACGTCCGCGTCTATCGCCGCTCGGAAACCGTGGTCAACGGCGACTTCGAAGGAAAGATCGGCCCCTTCAGCTCGACCGGCCAGGCCACTTGGTCGGCCACAGATGGCCGCACGGATCCCGCCTCCGCGAAGATCGCGCCCACCTCCGGCGGTTCGTCGGTCGAACAAACCGTGCGCGGCCTGCTGCCCGACACCTCCTACATCCTCAATGCCTGGGGCAAAGCCGGCACCACCTCGCCCGGACTCTTCATCGCCGCAAAGAATCACGGCAGCCCACAAACCGGCCAAACCCTCACCTCCGCCACCTACACCAAGGCCACCGTGCCCTTCACCACCGGCTCTAACAACCGCACCGCCGCACTTTTCGCCTACTCCGCGAATATCGGTTCCACCGGCTACGTCGACGACTTCCTCCTGCGCCGTGCCACCACCGTCCCCAACGGACATCTCGAACACGACTCGTCCCACGCTTGGACCAACTCCTATGGCGGTGCTACGATCTCCGCCGATTCCGCCTACGACGGCGAGTTTGCATGGAAGATCCCCGCCAGCGGCTCCAGCGCCGGCGTCGAGCAGGAAGTCCTCGGCCTCACCCCGTCCACCGCCTACCGCCTCAGCGCCTGGACCACCAATGGCAACGCCGGCCTCACCTTTGGCGTGAAAAACCACGGCGCATCCCAAGTCACCACCACCCGATCCTCTAACAGCTGGGCCCGTGCCAGCGTCGACTTCACCACGGGTTCCGCCGCCACGGGTGCCACCGTCTTCGCCTTCCGCTCCTCCAGCGCGCAAACTGCCTACGCCGATTCCTTCTTCCTCCACCAACCGCTTGCCACCCCGTGGACCAGCCAGGACCTCACCACCACCGGCCGCTCCGGCACCGCCGGCCGCCTCGGCGACCGCCTTGTTCTCCAAGCTGGCGGAAACAACCTCACCGGCAGCACCGACCCCATCCATTTCCTCCACCAACCTCTTAACGGCGATGGCAGCATCACCGCACGCCTCGTCGGTGTGGACACCACCGCCTACCACGCCAAGGCCGGCCTGATGATCCGCGAATCGACCGCCCCCGGGGCCCGCAGCGCCGCCGTCGTCTGGGGACCGGTCAACCAGCTCGTCGAATTCAACCGTCGCAGCACCACCGACGCAGCGGCAAGTTCGACCCTCACCGCACGCGAAGTCATTGACCCGCCCTGGCTCCGCCTCACCCGCCGCGGCAACACCTTCACCGCCTACCGCTCGCCCGACGGCCAGTCGTGGACCCGCGTAGGTTCGCCGCAGACCATCGCCATGTCGACCAATGCCCTCGTCGGCATCCCTGCCTGCGCCGGCGACACGACAAGGCTCACGGAAGTCGCCGTCGACGACGTGACGATCACCGCCCCCATTGCCGACGTCCTCATCACCTCGCCCGCCGACGGCAGCACGTTGTCCGGCACCGGCCAAAGCCTCCGCCTCGCAGCCACCGTCACCTCCGGCACGCCCCCGACGCTCGCATGGAGTGTCATCAGCGGACCCGGTGCCGTCACCTTCGCAGACCCCTCACTCGCCAGCACCACCGCCACTTTTTCGACCGCCGGCAGCTACCTGCTCCGTCTAACAGCCACCACCGCCGCTGGCAGCGGAAGCGCCGACCTCACCGTCCATGTCGCCCCCGCCCCCGTCGCCGATCCCTCGCTCGTCCTCCATTTGAAACTCGACGAGTCCTCCGGCACCACCGCCAACGACAGTTCCGGCAGCGCCAACCACGCCAACGCCACCGGCGGGCTTGCCTGGCAACCCGCCGCCGGCGCTATCACCGGCGCGGCCGAGTTCAATGGCACCGACTCCTACCTCGCCGTCCCCGACAGCAACTCCCTCGACAACACCGCCGCCTTCACCCTCTCTTACTGGTTCCGCGCGGAGACCCTCGGCAACAACACCGGCCTCGTCGCCAAACGCATCGGCCTGAACGACAACAATTCCTACGGATTCTTCCTCGGCCTCGATGGCAAGCTGTCCGTGGATGTGAACTCGTCCAACAACCGCTTCACCAGCAACACCACCTTCAACAGCGGCACCTGGTATCACGTCGCCCTCGTCTTCGACGGCAGCCTCGCCGAAGCCCAGCGCAGCAAGCTCTACGTCAACGGCGTGCTCGATACGACCGCCGCGGAAACCAGTACTTCGGTTCCTAACCACACCTCCTCCCTCCACATCGGCGTGCTCGCTCCTGGCGGAAATGTGTTCGACGGCCGGATCGACGAAGTCCGCTTCCACCGCCGCGCCCTATCCGCCACCGAGATCTCCGCCCTGGAAAGTGCCACCGACACCTTCGCACCGACCGTGTCCGCAGGTCCCGCCCCTGCCGCCATCGCCGGCACCGCCGCAACCCTAACAGGCAGCGCCGGGGTTGAAGCAGGTCCCGCGCCCACAGTGCTCTGGAGCAAACTCAGCGGCCCCGGCACCGCGACCTTCGCCCCCCCCTCGGCCGCTGCAACCACCGTCACCTTCGACCAACCAGGGACCTACATCCTCCGCCTCACCGCCACCAACTCCACCGCCCAAACCTCCGCCGATCTAACGGTCACCGCCAGCCATCCACCGCCACTCGTTTCGATCCTCAATCCTCCCGCGCCGGTCGCCCTCGCCCATCCCGCAGACATCCTCCGCCTCACTGCCAGCGCCAGCGCCAACGGCGCGCCCGGCGGCGCGACCCTCGCCTGGACCCAGCTCAGCGGGCCCGGAACCGTGACCTTCTCCAATGCAAGCGCAGCCGACACCACCGCCGGTTTCTCGGCCCCCGGCAGCTATTTGCTTCGCTGCACCGTCACCAGCATCGGCGGCATTTCCAGCGCCGACGCCTCGGTCAGCGTCGCCGCCCCCGCATCGCTCGAACTCCGCCAAGGCGCAAACAACTACTCCCACGCCGCCACCTTCCTCCGCAGCGACAGCAATACCTGGAACTCCGGCAGCCGGGATCTCCTCCTCGTCGGCAAGTCCGCCACTTCCGGCAACTTCTTCCGCAGCGTCCTTTCCTTTCCTCTAACAGGCATCCCTGCCAACGCCACCCTCACCGGCGTCTCGCTCGACCTCTGGACCCACCCCACCCAGGCTGGCACCGGCAGCGTTGCCGCTCTCGAACTCCGCGAACTCTCCGCCACCCCGGTCGAAGGGTCAGGCAACAGCAGCACCGACGCAGCCGTCGGAGCCGGAACCGGCGCGACCTGGCTCAACCGCACCGCGACCACAACCTGGAACACCCCCGGCGGCGACTTCGGAGCGACGGCTCTATCCACGATCGCAGGCTTCAACACCACCACTCTGGGCGTCCAGAAGACCTTCCCCTCCACCGCCGCCTTCCTCGCCGCCGCACAAGCCGCCGTTGCCGCCGGCCAACCGCTCGACCTGATGATCCTTTCCCCGCTCACCGAAAGCGGACCAAGTGCCGCGTTCACGCGCTTTGCCTCGGACGATCACACGACCGCTGCCCAGCGCCCGAGGCTCACCCTCATCTGGTCGGCAAACCCCGCTCCCAACCTCAACCCGGGCCCCGCTCCCAACGCGATCATCAACACACCTGCGTCCCTAACAGGAAGCACCACCGGTGCCACCTCCAGCGCCTGGTCCTTCGTTTCAGGCCCGGGCACCGCCACCTTTGCAAACCCGGCAAACCCCTCCACCAACGTCACCTTCAATCAGACCGGCAGTCACCTGCTCCGGCTTATGGCCTCAAACAGTTCCGCCGAGGTTAGCAGACTTCTTGCGATCGACGTCATCACGCGGCAACAAGCCTGGAGGCTCACCCATTTCGGCACCACGCAGGACCTTGGAACCGCGGCGGACGGCTTCGACTCGAACAAGGACGGCGAATCGAACCTCTACGAATTCGCGACCGGCCAAAGTCCGAACGACGTCACCCGGCGGAGCCCAACCCTGACACGCAATGGCTCGAACCTCGAATTCATCTACACTCGCTCAAAGGCGGCCGTCCTCGATGGATTGACCTTCACTGTCGAGTGGAGCGATTCGCTGTCGGGAAACACGTGGAGCCATGGCGGAGTCAGCGAAACCATCTTGGGTGACGACGGCACGCTGCAATCCGTCCGGGCCACCATGGCCTCAGGAAGCATCGGAAAACGCTTCATCCGACTCAGGGTTCTAAAACCGTGACTTCGAAGACATCGCACGTTGTTTAAACCACACCATGCCCGTCATGAAACCAGTCTTCACAATCCTTGCCGCCACCACCCTGCTTTCTCCGCCGGGTTCCGCAGCGGAAAGCGTGCTTGTCCCGGCAATCAAAGGAGATTGGATTCACATCTATCAACCGCAACCGGATGCCTTTCCGGGTCCGGATTCGCCGCGCTTCAAAACCGGAAAGACCTATGATGACTGGCAGGTGAACGATCACTGCATCCTGAAAGGCCCGGACCAGCGTTGGCACGCCTTCGGCATCACGCATCCGGCCATTCCCGGGCATGAACCCAACCCCCATGAAGGCGAGTGGATGTCCTTCCACGCGGTGGCTGAGACAGGGCCCTTCAAGCAACACGCGAAACCCGGCGCGTGGAAAGATCATCCCAAGATCCTGCCCCCGTCCACACGGCCGGGTGAAATCAAAGAGAACCACGCGCCATTCATCATTTTCCATGAGGGTCAATACTGGATGTTCTATGGCAAAACACCCATCCGTTATGCCACCTCAACAGACTTATGGAATTGGACGCCGCGCGGCGAATTATTCCATCACCCCGATGGCCGCGATCCCCACATCCTGTCCCACGAGGGCACATTCTACATGTCCTACACCAGCCAGCAGTCGGTGTTGGTGCGCACTTCCATCAATCTCAAGGACTGGAGTGAACCCACCACCATCTATTCGCTGCCCGCAGGCGAAGGAGGTGGCCCGGAATCACCGAGCATCCTGAAACTTCACGGAGGATTCTATTTGATCTGGTGCCGCTGGGATCCGAAACTCAGCAAGAAAGGTTTCACCTATCAGGACCGGAGTTTGGTATTCTTCTCCAACACTCCCATGGATTTCAAGAACCGGAAACCGGTCGCGGAAATCCAAAGCCATGCCCCGGAACTCTTCCAGGACGAGGACGGCGATTGGTGGATCTCCAGCGCCGAAAGACCGAACCGCGGGGTGAGCATCGCCCCGGTCAAATGGCAGCCGATGACCGGCCACGCCGATGTCCTGAGCCCGGCAACTCTACCGCCCGCATCCCGTTTGGAACTACCTTCCAAATCGAAACCCAGATGAACTTGGTTAGATCCGCCATCCTCTACTTTCTGTTGTCATGCGTGACCGTGTTTGCCCAAAGCGGAACCGGTCTCACAGGGAAGTATTATGACAACGCTGACTTCACCTCGCTGAAGACCACTCGCACGGACGCGACGCTCGATTTCAACTGGGGCTCGGCCATCCCATCCGGCACCGCGCTGACCAGTGCGGATACGTTCAGCGTGGCGTGGTCGGGTCAGATCGAACCGGAGTTCTCGGAACTCTACACGTTTTACTTCTCGGCGGATGACACCGGCCGACTTTGGATCAATGACGAACTGATCGTGGCGCGGTCGATCTATCAGAGCCCGATCGAAATGCGCGGGCAAATCCGGCTCAAGGCCGGGCACAAGGTGAACATCCGCGTCGAGTACACGGAGAATACCGGCAACACGCGGGCGAAGTTGGAATGGTCGTCAGCATCACTACCGCGACAGCTGGTGCCGACGAATAGGCTCTATCCAAGCACCCAGGTGCCCAACGGTGGATCAGTCATGCGCGAGGTCTGGACCGGCTTGTCCGGCTCCGGCATCGGTGGCCTGACGTCTGACGCGAACTACCCGAACAAACCGGCCTCGCGCGAGTTTCTCACGTCCTTCGAGTGCCTCGCGCAGAACTGGGAGGACAACTTCGGCACCCGCGTCACCGGGTTTGTCCGCGCCCCGGTCTCGGGCAGCTACACATTCGCGGTGAGCGGCGACGAGGTCGTGGAGCTTTACCTGAGCACGGACGCATCCAGCGCGAACAAGTCGCTGATCGCGACCAGCACCGCGGCGACGGCATTCCGTGATTTCTCCGCAAGCCCATCACAGCAATCAACGGCGCGAACGCTGGTGGGCGGCCAGGTTTACTACGTCGAGTTGCTGCACAAGGAGAACACCGGAGCCGACCATTGGAGCGTGGGCTGGAAACAGCCGGGCGACACCACGTTCAGCGTCATTCCCGGCACGGCGCTGATGATGCCGGGAGTGGACAGGTCCCAGCCGGCGACGGCCGATTTCTTCAACACGCTCTGCACCGAACAGCCGCGCCTGGGTGTTTCGCGGGAGCGTTTCCTATGGCTGAAGCAGATGTGGGAAAGCCCGCTCCCATCCGCTGCGAAGACGCGCGCGCAGTCCGTGATCAACACGGCGAACACCGACCTCACCGCCGCGCCGGACAGCGGCCGCCACGGACGGGACCGCCTTCAGCGGCTCGCGGTGGCATGGTGGCTCACGGGAGACACACGCTATCCGGAGTATGCCTGGACCAGCATCATCAATCACGCGATGAACAACGGTGATTGGGGCGAACCGTGGAAAGGCGTGACCAATGGCGTGGTCGCCATCGGTTACGATTGGTTTTATCCGTATTGGTCTTCGTCCCGCAGGACCACCATGACGAACAAGATGGTGGCCGGCTTCAACGGCGGATGGACGAACAGTTACTCGAACAACATCGGTGTCCTCATCAATTGCGGCCATCTCGAAGCCATGCTTGCGGTAGGTCTGGTCAACGAAGCCGCAGCGGAGGGGAAGATCGGCTCCGCGATCTCACGGCTGAACCCGAAGGTGGCCGAATGGAACGCCAATGCGGGCGCTTGGTATGAAGGCACCGACTACGGGATTTTCACCAAGTGGGGCTTCGGCCAGGCCATGCCGGCAATGGAAATGGCTTTGGGCAGCACCTTCGGTCTCAGCAAGATCACCGGCGTCTCCTCGACCGCGAGGGAACCACTGACAATCGCGAGCAACAACCGGCAGCGCTTCACGTTTTCGGACGTCGGCACGGGCAGCCACAACGCGACCGGTTGGGCGAACTGGTGGGCGCGCCGCTACGGAGCGCACGAAGTTTATGATTTCTGCAGGCAGGTGGGAAGCAGCGCGCTCAACGCGCTTTATGTTCCCGAAACGACGATCGCCCCCGAATCCACCGGGATGAATCCCGACACCGCGTATCGCGGACCGGCGGATGCGAGCGGCGGGAACTTCTGCGAGGTGGTGACGATGCGGCAGAACTGGACGGACCCGAAAGCCACCTTCGTCGGTGGCATGGGCGGCACCTATGAAAGCCACGGGCATTTGCAGAGCGGAACCTTCCAACTCTCGGCGCGCGGCGTGAAATGGTTCATCGACCTGTCGAGCGAGAACTACGACGTGGCGAATCACAACACCACTACCCCCAATCCCACCGGCGTGGACCGCTGGGACTACTACCGTTGGCGGGCGGAAGGGCACAATTGCCTCGTCGTCAATCCCACGGCCGGGCCGGACCGCATCTGGAACGCGCCGCCCGCGCCGCTGTTGAACTATCAGTCCGCGCAGAACGGGCAGCGCAGTTTCGCCGTCTGGGATTTGTCGGATAACATTTCGGGGGTCACGAAAGTCCAGCGCGGCATCCAGTTGTTCAACAACCGCAAGGAAGTGCTCGTGCAGGATGAAATCGTCACGTCAAGTGCGAGCACCGCCTGGTGGTATGCGCATTTTCAAAGCACGAGCACACCACCCGCCATCAGTCCCGACGGCAGCAGCGTGGTACTCACCTCGGGAACGGAGCGGCTGTGGGGCAAGATCGTGAGCGGCGGCGGGGTGTGGACCGTGCGTCCCGCATCGGCCCTGATCCAAACGAACAACCCGCCGGTGGCGGACACGCCCAACAACGGCAAGAACAAGCTCGCCATCCAGCTCACCGGCGTGACCAACACCACGCTCGCCGTGTGGTTTGTTCCGCTGGCACCGGGTGAAAATCCCCCTGAGACCCTGCCCACCATCACCCCGCTCAGCTCGTGGAATCTTGTCGGCCGAAACGAAGCGCCCCTTGTTCAGAACGGATACGCGACCATCGTCGGCGGCGCGGCGGTGGATGTGAACCTGCGCCAGTTCGTGACGGATGACTGGACGCCTGCCACGCGTCTCAACTTCGCCGTCAGCAATTCCATCGGCGGTACGGTGTCGTTGTTGCCGGACGGCTACACCGCCCGCTTCACGCCCGCTCCCGGCTTCAATGGAATCCAGAGTTTCAATTTCACCGCCACCGATGAAGACGGGGCCACCTCCGCCCCCGGCACTATCTCGATCAGCGCCGCGGCGGTCGTCTCGAACTGGAACAACGCCGCCGGAGGAAACTGGAGCAGCGCCGGAAACTGGCAGGAAAACACCGCACCCGCCGGCGGACGCGGCGCTGACATCCGCTTCTTCAGCGGCCAAACCGTCCCCGCCGCCACCCTCAACATCGGCAACAACATCGTCGGCACCTTCGACGCCAACCAACTCCACTTCAGCGGCACCGGAACGGCCACGACGGTCGTGAACCTCGCGGGCAATCCGCTGCGGCTTGTTAGAAACGGAGCCGTCACCCCGGCCATCACGCTCAGCGGCGCCACCACCGGCTACCGCTACAACATCGCCAACGACATCACGCTCGATGACGACGTGACCTTCAACGGCAGCGGCAGCGGCACCTTCGTGTTCAACGGAGCCATCACCGGCAGCGGCGGCATCACCCGCAACGGCACTTCGAGCACCCTCGTCCTCGCAGGAAACAACAGCTACGCCGGCTCCACCTTGATCAACGCGGGCACACTTCAAATCGGCAATGACGGAACCACCGGATCGCTGGGCAACGGGCCGGTCAGCATCGCCAGCGGCGCGACCCTTCGCTTCGACCGCACGGGCACGGTGCTCGTGTCCAACGACATCACCGGAGCCGGGAGGGTCATCGTGAACGGGGTCACCTCGTCCGACGTGGTCAGCCTCGGCGGCGACAACGATTTCACCGGCGAAGTCCGCGTGGACAACGGTTCGCTCCGGATCACCGATGCCCGCCAGCTCGGCAGCGGCACCAAGAACATCATCGCCGCCAGCACTTCCGCCGTCCTGCGCATCGACGGAGCCACCGGACCGGTCGTCTTCCCTCCGGAGTTCTCGGTCCTTACCAGCAATCCCAACGGAGCCATCCTCAACGAGGCGGGCGACAACGAGATCCTCGGCAATCTCACCCTCACCTCCGGCGCCGGCAGCACCCGCATCACCGTGGCGGCCGGCTCCCTCGCCATTCACGGCATCGTCACCCCGAATTTCACCGGCCGCGGGCTCGACCTCCGCGGCGCGGGCAATGGCATCATCCACGGCAACCTCCTCGACGGTGCCGGCGCCAACACCCTCGCCGGCTTCTCGAAGAACGACGCGGGCACCTGGACGCTCAACGGCAACAACGCCATCACCTGCGCCACCACCGTCAGCGCCGGGAAACTCGTCATCAATGGCAGCCACGCATCCGGAGCCGTCAGCGTCGCCTCCGGTGCGACTCTTGCCGGTCGTGGCTCTCTAACAGCCGCCACCACCGTCACCGGCACGCTCTCCCCGGGCGATGGCATTGGCACGATGAACTTCGGCAGTTCTCTCTCCTTTGGCTCCGCCTCGAAACTGCGCTGGGAAGCCGGATCCAACTCCATCAACGCCGATCAAGCCCTCGCCGCCGGAGCCCTCAGCGTCACCAGCGGCGCGAAGATCGACGTCGTGCTCAACAGCCCCGGCAGCATGGTGAATCTGCTCAACAGCTTCTGGCGAAGCGCCCGCACCTTTCCCGTCGTCAGCGGCAGCGGCATGACCGGAACCTTTGCGCTCGGCACCGTCACCGCCGATGCGGGCGGCCGCCCCGTGAGCACCTACGGAAGCTTCGCGGTGCAAAACACCGCCACCGGCGCAAACCTCGTTTGGACGCCGATCCCCGGCTTCCCGATTTACAATGATCCGGTCGTCACCATCACCAGCCCGGCCAGCCAACCCGTCTCCGTCATCGACGCCGACCACGAACTGCGCGTCACCGCCACCAGCGACAGCGGCCCGTCGGCCCCGATCTTGTGGAGCATGGTCAGCGGCCCGGAAGCCGTGAATTTCGAGAACCCCGCCGCCGCGACCGCCCGCGTGCGCTTCACCGAAGCAGGCACCTACGTCCTGCGCTGCACCGCATCCAATGCAGGCGGCAGCGGCAGCCGCGACCTCACCGTCGAAGTCGCACCCGTTGCAACCGAACTTTCCCTCCGCGAAGGCGTGGATGGTGCACTCACCCCGGCCACCTTCATCCGCGGCGATACCACCACCTGGAACTCCGGCGCGCGCGACCAGATCATCGTCGGCCGCAACCCGGGCATCTTCCGCTCACTGCTCACATTCCCCGTGTCGGCGATACCGGCCAATGCGTTCATCACCGAAGCCACGCTCGATCTAACCCTCTGCGCTGCGGGCAGCGGCTCGAATCTGGATCCGATGAACATCCACCCGCTCAACGTGCCATTCGACGAAGGCACGGGCGACGGCCTCACCGCAACCAATGGGGCAAGCACCGGCGCGGACTGGCAACGCAGGACCTACTCGCCCGCCACGTCCTGGACGACTGCGGGCACCGGCCCCGGCACGGATTATGGCGCGCAGATTCTCGGCACCTCGGAAGCCTTTGATCCCATCACCACGCCTGCAGGCACCGTGATTCCGTTCACCGCCACCCCGGCCTTCGCCGCCACCGTCGCCTCGCGCCTCGCCGCCTCCAGTCCCGTTCATCTTCTCGTGAAGGGAGCCACCGATACCACCGCCGCCAGCGGATTCGCCCGCATCGCCTCGGAGGACCACCCCACCGTCGATTGGCGTCCCCGACTCAACGTCTCCTATCACGACCACCTTGCCCCGATCATCGATCCCGGCCAAGCCCCCGCCGCCACGGTCGGCACGCCGGTCGTCCTAACAGGAGCCATCACCCACGGCACCGGTCTCGGCTGGTCCCTCGTCAGCGGACCCGGCCAGGTCGTCATCACCAACCCCAACCCCACCGGAGCGACCATGGTCTTCACCCGTCCCGGCAGCCACCTCCTGCGTTTCACCGGCACCAACGCCCACGGCGAAAGCAGCCGCCTCCTTGAAATCGTGGCCACCGGCACCGCGATGACCGAACTTGAAATCTGGCGCATGCAACACTTCGGCAGCACCGCCGACAACGACACCGCGGACTCGAACCACGACGGCGAAAACAACCTGCTCGAATTCGCCACCGGCCAGAATCCTAACAGCGCAGGCCGTGTCATGCAGAGCCTCGCCAAGAACGGCCATTCCTTCGTATTCACCTACACCCGGAGCAAGGTGGCGATTGATGACGGATTCATCTTCACTGTCGAGTGGTCGGACACCTCTGCAGCCCCCTGGACCACCGCCGCTTCTGATCCTCCAGTGGCACTCGGCACCCTCCAGGAGACCGTCCGCACGACCATTCCTGCAAGCCCCGCAGGCCGCCGCTTCGTCCGGTTACGGGTCGCTTCCCCTCCTTGAAGCGTCCTTCATTCGACCCGGCCTTCCAAACCGGGCGAGTCGCAGGAATTGATTCGCGAAACGGGAAAACCAGGCTCCCCCCCTGTTAGCCCCCCCCGATTGGGTGACTCGAATTCCCCCATATCATTGGGTCGACTTCGCGATGGGGCAGTGGTTTCCTGATCGGATCATCCCGCACTTGAAAAAACCCATTTCAAGATCACAGCGGCCTTAAAAAAACCGTGTCCTGCCACCGCATGTCCATGCGTCTTCCCATCCTCCCCGCGCTGATCGCTGCGCTCGCCATCGGCCCATTGCAGCCGGTGGTCTCCCAGACCTATTCCTGGAAGACCGTGGAGATCGGAGGCGGTGGTTTCGTCACGGGCACCGTGTTTCACCCAAACGAAGCCGGGCTCGTCTATGCCCGCACGGACGTCGGCGGTGCCTACCGGCTCGACCCCGCCAGCCAGCGCTGGATCGCCCTCAATGATGACATCGGAGGTTTGAACAACGAGTTCCAGCATCTCGGCGTGCTGAGCATCGGCCTCGACCCCGGGGATCCAAACCGGGTTTATCTGGCAACCGGTCAATACGCCGGCACGGAGTCTTGGAAACTGGCTTCACGCATCTACCGATCCACGGACCGCGGAGCCACCTGGACCTACACCACCCCGGGCTTCAAAATGGCGGGCAATGGCGAGGGCCGGGGCACCGGCGAACGGATCGCGGTCGACCCTGTCAACGGAGCCAACCTGCTCGTCGGAACCAGCAACGCGGGAATCTGGCGCAGCACGGACCATGGTGCCACGTGGACGAGGCTCACCTCCTTTGCCCCGGTCTCCTGCAATTACCTGATCTACGCCCCAACGTCCCATCACAACCCCGGGCCTAACAGACGCGTTTACGCAGCCACCGGAACCAGCGGGACCCAGAGTTTCTGGCGCTCCGATGACAATGGCGGCAGTTGGGTGGAAATGGCGGGGCACCCGGGAAGCACCGCCGGCGCGGACATGATGTCGCTTCAAGGTTCATTCGGCGCGGACGGCGTCTTTTATTCCACATGGGCGAACGCCACGGGTCCGGCAAACTACGCGAGCCGCTTCGGAGTGTGGAAACTTTCCGCCGATGCCACGACATGGACATCGATCCTGCCGCCCACCGGGCAGGGATTCTTTTCCGGCATCAGCGCGGATCCACGGGTGCCCGGACACGTGGTGGTCAGCACGCTGCTGCGGTGGTGGCCCGGCGATGAGATCTACCGCTCTACCGATGGCGGCTCCACCTGGACCGCGGCCCTGCGCAGCGGCACCCGTTCGCCCGGCAACTCGCCGTGGTCCTCCAATGTGGGTGCGCACTGGATCACCGATGTCGACATCGATCCCTTCAACTCCGAGCGGGCGATTTTCAACAACGGGTTCGGCCTCATCCAGACCACCAATCTATCAGCCACAGGCACCTCGCGGTTGTGGACCTTTTTCAGCGATGGTCTGGAGGAACTGGTTCCCCTTGCCTTGCTCAGCCCTACTGCCGGACCACCTCTGGTAAGCGTCGTCGGCGACTACACCGGATTCCGCCACGATCGTCTCGACCGCTCCCCGCTGCGCGGCTCGCACCAACCCGGGGTGGGATCCACCGGGGTCGTCAGCGGCGCGGACCTCGCTCCGGAGAAAATGATCCGGCAGAACTCATCCTCGACCTACCGCTCGTCGGATGGAGGTGCAAGCTGGTCCACCTTTCCATCCACTCCCGCCCCCATCATCAACGGGCACAACCGGGTGATTTTCTCCGCGGACGGTCAACGGCTCCTTTGGTGCCCGCCGAACTCTCCCGCCTATGTGTCGACCGACCAAGGCGCGACCTGGTCCCCCTCCGCCACCGGCGCCTCGCTGGTCAGCGGCAGTGGACTTCCCAGCGTCTCCGTGCTCGCAGGCGCAGCCGGTCAGCCGGGCAGCACAAACGCCACCGGCGGTGACGCGCGTTTCCAGTCTCCCTCGGCGATCGCCCTTGATACCTCCGGAGTCCGCTACATCGCAGACACCTCCAACCACCTCATCCGCCGGGTCGTGGCCAATGGCGGAGTCAACACCCTGGCTGGCGGAGCCGGCTTGCCGGGAAGCACCAATGCGACCGGCACCGCAGCCCGATTCAATGCCCCGTCCGGCATTGCCGTGGATTCTAACAGGAACGTCTTCGTCTCCGACTTGGGGAACCACACCATCCGCAAAATCACCTCATCCGGCGTGGTGACCACCCTTGCGGGCAATCCGGGCGTTCCGGGATCTGCGGACGGCACGGGAGCATCGGCCACCTTTTCATCACCCGGCCAACTGACCCTTGCACCGAATGGTGACCTGATTGTTTGCGACACCGGCAACCACACGCTTCGCAGGATTTCCCCGTCCGGGACGGTCACCACCTTTGCGGGCAGCCCCGGGTCGGCAGGAACGACCGATGCCACCGGCACCGCAGCCCGCTTCAACAGCCCCGGCGGAGTGGTATTCAATGCGGCCGGGGAACTATTCGTTGCAGACAGTGGAAACCATTCGATCCGCCGGATCAGCGCCACCGGAGTCACCAGCACCTTCGCCGGCACCTCCGGCACCCCGGGATCCGCAGACGGCACAGGCACTTCCGCACGCTTCAACCAGCCCGGATCGATCACCATCAACAGCGCCGGAACCCTTCTGGTCGCGGATACCGGCAATCACACCATCCGCTCGATCAACCCTGCCGGTCTGGTCACCACCATTTCCGGAAGCGCAGGAAGCCCGGGTTCCACCAACGGCACCGGTACGGCCGCACGTTTCCTCAGCCCGCGAGGCATCGTTTCCACTCCGGATGGGTTCAACGTCTACGTGGCGGATACCGGCAATCACACCATCCGCCGCACCGTCACTCACAACACACTCATCCCGCTTGCCGACCGCGTGGACGGCAACCGGTTCCACCTCTGGGACGCCACGCTCCGACGCCTGCTCACCAGCACCGACGGTGGAACCTCCTTCGGCATATCCTCCAGTGGCTTGAGCAGCACCTTCGCCCAGTTCCGGACCGTGCCGGGGCACGCAGGACACCTGTGGGTCCGGGCCGGAGCCAACGGACTCCATCGCAGCACCGACTCCGGTGCCACATTCACCAAAATCAGCACGGTTGCCGATGTCTATCAGTTCGACTTCGGCAAGGCCAAACCCGGCGCCACTCACCCATCGATCTTCATCTGGGGAAAAATCGGCACCACCAACGGATTCTTCCGCAGCGATGACATCGGTGCCACCTGGACGCGCATCAATGACGACCAGCACAACTTCGGTTACCAGAATGACATCGCCGGAGACCCGAGGGTTCATGGCCGCGTCTATCTCGCGACCAGCGGCCGCGGCGTGGTCGTCGGGGAAATCGCCAACGCGCCGGCACCGGCATCGCAGGCATCCTCGATGGTTTACGACGACGCCCCCTCGCCTGCATGGACGAATGCCAGCCCGGCCGGCACGGACATCACCTCCACCAATCCAGTCAGGCGCGGCACTCGGGCGATTGCCATACCGTCAGGAACCGGGAAGGGCGCGGCGTTTCAAGGGGCGCCTCGCTCGACCTCAGGCTTGGCGGCGCTCGCATTCTGGATACACGGCGGTTCCGGCGGTCCCCCGCCCATTCAGGTCGGCGGTTCACGCGGTGGCATATCGCTGGAGGCAAGCCCCGTCGGGATTCCAGCGACGAGTGGTTGGCAACGCGTGCTCGTTCCGCTCGCCGACCTCGGCCTTGCCCGCATCGACGACCTCACGGGACTCCGGATCGAAAGCCGGACCCTGAACGGGATCTCCCCGGCTGCGTTCTCGCTGGACGATATCGAATTGGTAGGTGACGACGATTACAATCAGGGAACCCCAACCGCAGAGATCACCCTTTCCGGGTTGAGCGCCGTTTACGACGGCAATGCAAAAGCCGTGTCAGCCACCACCCAGCCTTCCGGGCTGGCGGTCACCGTGACCTACAATGGCGCGACCTCGCCTCCGGTCGATGCGGGCACCTATCAGGTCATCGCCACGATCAACGACGCTGCGGTTTCCGGCTCGGCCACCGGCACGCTTGTCATCGCCAAAGCCCCCGCGCAGATCCGTCTTGAAAACCTCGCCCACACAGCGGACGGGAGCCCCAAGAGCGCGACGTTTGTCACCACCCCGAATGGCCTGAGCGCCACCCTCACCTACAACGGATCGTCGTCCGCCCCCATTCTCGCAGGGACTTACACGGTGGCCGCAGTCATCAATTCACCGAATCACGAGGGCTCTGCAAGCGGATCGCTGATCATCCGCCAGCCAGCCCTCAGCCCCACCGGCATTGGAGCCTGGGCCTCCAACATTGCGGGCAAAGTCACGGCATCCCCCTCATCGCCATCGAGTCCGCTGCTGGTGCCGAACGACACCAGCGATCCCTTCAGCACGAACACGCTCCATGGCTCCTTCAGCCCGATCACCCTGGTCAACGAAGGCGATCGCATCACCCTCAACGGCAACCTCCAACTGAGCGCACCCGCCGTAGGCGGTCAGGGAAACTGGTTCAGGTTCGGTCTCTTCGACAACCGGAATCAGGCTCCTTCCATCGCCACCGGTTGGCTTGGATGCGCCGGCATGGGCAACTCGCTTTACGAACGCACCGGAGATACGGGACTTTTCTCGACAGGCACCGGTGCCACCCAGCGTTCACCCGATGCAAACCCCGCACCGGTCAGTTCCACCTCGCCCTCGGGAAATCCACCGCTGTCCTTCGAGGTCACCGCCACCCGGACCGCAACCGGGGTGCTCATCACCCACCGCATCCAGCGCACGGACACCAACGCCGTGCTGATGGCCTACAGCTTCACCGATGCCACGCCTAACAACAATGGCATCCTCACCGGGCCAGTCACCACATCGTCAGGATACCGTCCAACTTACAACACCGCCGGTTTCGCGTTCTCCCGCAACTACATCGGATCCGGCGGAGCGACCGCGCAATTCTCCAATGTCTCGGTGTCCTTCACTCCCGGAGTGACCGCGTCGCCCCAATACATCAGCTTCCCGGCCTTGGGCGATCGGGCGTTCAACTCCGCCCCGTTCGATCCGGGTGCCACCGCCAGTTCGGGCCTGCCGGTCGCCTACACCATCCTCTCCGGACCCGCCACCCTGAACGGCGGGCTGGTGAACCCCACCGGAGTCGGGCTGGTCACGATCCGCGCCACGCAGACAGGAAACACCGGCTTTCTTCCCGCGGAAGATGTCATCCGAACCTTCGCACTCACCAAGGCCCCGGCAACCATCACGTTGAACGGGCTCTCGACGACCTACATCGGAACCCCCCGCGAAGTGACGGCCACCACCTCCCCCGCTTCCTTGAACGTTCTGCTCGCCTACGGCGGCACATCCACTCCGCCGACCGCAGCGGGAACCTATCAGGTTTCGGCGGTGATTGACGATCCGTTCTATCAGGGAGAAACCACCGCCTCCCTGGTGATTGCCAAGGCCTCTCAATCCATCAACCTGCCCGCCATTTCCGCACGGGTGTTCGGAGATCCTCCGTTCACTCCGCAGGCCAGCGCGGGCTCCGGTCTTCCTGTATCGATCGAGGTCGTATCCGGACCGGCATCCGCATCCGGCAATGCAATCAGCCTTGTCGGTGCTGGCACCGTGGTTCTGCGCGCCACCCAAACGGGCGATGCCAACCATCTTCCGGCCGCACCCGTCGAGCGATCCTTCGAGGTCGGGAAAGCCGCCGCAAGCGTCACCATCCAAGGACTCAGCGCCTCCTTCGATGGACAGCCGAAGAGCGTCACCGTCACCACCCAGCCAGCCGGGCTGGAGGTCGCCGTCACCTACAACGGCTCAACCACCCCGCCTTCGGCAGCGGGAAGCCATGCGGTCCAGGCCACCGTAATTTCGCAGGACTATCAGGGAAGCGCCAGCGCATCGCTCGTCATCGGACCGCGCGTGGTCAGCCGCGATCTTTCGGGGTGGATCACGACGGCCTCATCGATGAATGGAGCGGACAGCTCCAGCCCGCATTGGAATCCCTCCAACCTCGCCAACGGACTCTCCGGAACCGCCCACGCGTTCTTCCCAAGCATCCAGCTTTCGCAAGCCGGGGACTCCATCCAACTCACAGGCACCGTGGCCATCGAAGCCACCGGCAACAATCCGAAGCTCTTCAACAACAAGGGCCTCTGGTTTCGCTTCGGACTGTTCCGCAATCCCACGCCCGTCCTGCTCCCGTCCGACAACATCAGCAACTGGCTCGGATACTGCGGCATGGCCAATGCCACTCCCGTCGTTTACGAGCGCACCGGTTCCGGAAACTACGCCTCATCCATCACCGGGGCCAGCTCCCGCACGCCACAGGTCGTCCCCGCGGGCTCCAACTTCAACTCGACCCAGAACAGCGTCACCCTCGCCTTCACGGAAACCATCACGCGAACCGCCACCGGAGTCGACGTTTCCTATCAGATGACCAACACCGCCACCGGGGCGAAGGTCATGGACTTCACCTTCTACGACACCACGCCCTCCAACCACGGGCTGCTCACCGGCAGCCAGAACAGCCCGCTCGATCCCGTTTTCAGCCCATCCTTCAGCGCTGCGGGTTTCGGCTTCAGCGGTGAATACATCAACGGTTCGGACACTTCCGCCAGGTTCTCACAGGTGAGGGTTACCCACAGCTCAGGCAATGGCGGCGTCCCGCAAACCATCACGTTCCCATCCATTGCGGACCGGACTTATGCCGATCCGCCGTTCGCACCATCAGCCACCAGCAGCTCCAGCCTGCCCGTGGCAATCCAGGTGGTCTCCGGACCTGCCACGATCGATGGCGGCATGGTCGCTCTAACAGGCACTGGCGAGGTCGTCCTGCGCGCCACCCAGGCCGGGGACTTCATCCATTTGCCAGCGCTGCCGGTCGAGCGCAGCTTCCAAATCGGCAAGGCCCCCGCCGCGATCGCCCTCGGCAACCTCCTCCATACCCACGACGGCCTTGCGAAAACCGCCACGGCAAGCACCCAGCCGCCCGGTCTCACTGTCGAGCTGCGTTACAACGGAACGCAGAGCGCCCCTCACGAGCCGGGACTTCATGAAGTGAGCGCCACCGTTGTGGATGACCGCTACACGGCTTCCACTTCGGGAATTCTCGAAATCCGGCAAGCCTCCGCACTCGCGCTCTGGCGCAGCACCCATTTCGGGACGGATGCGAACTCAGGCAACGCATCCAACAACGCAGACCCGGATCACGACGGACTCACCAACCTGGCTGAGTTCGCACTCGGTCTGGATCCCGCAGCGCCATCCACCGCGCCGGTTTCCATCTCGCTGGCCAGCGGCTGGATCGAGGTCACTTTCACCCGCCTCAAACAAGCCGTGCCAGAGGTCCAGTACGACACCGAGTGGAGCGACCAACCGGGCAACGGAACCTGGAGCACGGATGGCGTCGTCGAAGTGATGCCTGCCCTTGCCGACGACGGCGTCCGGGAAACCATCCGAACCCGCGTGCCTGCCGGATCCGGCAAACGTTTCGTCCGCATCCGTATGAGCACTGCAGGTCCCACGCCTTGATGCGATTTCACAGATTTTGTGCGCAATTCCACCTGTAAAGCCCGTGGCCGCGCGGATACCCTTCAACTTTCGAGCGGTCTCCAACCATGGCCGATTTCCCATCACATGCATTCCATGATTCCCGACGAGCGACATCAGGGAATGCGACACGTCTTTCCGCCCTCCGGCGCCTTGGCACTCTTCATTTTGGGTTTTGGGGAGCCTCCATGCACGGAGGGCGGATCTCCCTCATGATTCCAGCCGTCATCCTTCGAACCGTCATGCAGACGGTCGGTATTGTGGCGGCTTCCATGATGGCGTCCGCCGCTTCCCCTGGCTTGCCAGAGACGCCGCTGACCACCATTCGCGAGATCCGCTCGCTCACTCCCGAACAGGCGGCCACCGCAATTCCAGTCCATTTGAAGGGGACTGTCACCTTTTCCAAACCCTCCATCTCCACACTCTTCATCCACGATGGAAGCGGCGGTGTGTTCGTCCTTCCCCCTAACAGCCCCGACGATTCCGGACCGAAGGTGGGAGATCGCGTCGAGGTCACCGGGGTTACGGGTGCCGGGCTTTTCGCCACCGTCGTGAATCCGCCTCGCGGACAGGCACCGGACATCCGGGTCACCGGACATGGCAGTCCGCCGGAACCCACTGAAACCAACGCCCGCACCTTGATGGTTCCGGAAATGGATTGCGAATGGGTCGCCATCTCCGCCTTCGTCAAGGAAGTCAGCATGGAAAGCGGGGATCTCGTTCTTTCCTGCCAGGAAGGCACCCACGAGTTCGGTGTTCTTCTGGAAGGTCCACTTCCCGTCGAGTCCGTCCCATGGAACCTCGCGGAATCCCGCGCCCGCATCCGTGGCATCGTTGCCACCCGTTTCAACCCCAGCCGTCAGATGACCGGGCGCTTGCTCCGTGTGTCCTCACTGGCCGACATTGAGCCGATCGGCCCTTCCGAACCCCAGCAAGCAGACCCTCCGCTCGTCAACACAAGCAGCCTGCTCCGTGCCGGCGGGATCGGCCCCGATGATTTGGTGAAAGTCCGCGGAATCACCACCATGGCCATTTCCGGCAGGGGCTTGTTCCTCCAAGTCGAGGACGGCGGACTCTGGGTGCAGACGGCCCAGCCTGTGGCCGCGGTGCCCGGCACCGTGATCGAAGTCACCGGGTGGCCACGCCCCGGCGAAATGAAACCGTACCTCCGGGCCCGCAACGCATCGGTCATCGGAACCACCACGCTGCCCGTCCCGGAAAACCTGGAAGCGGCGGACCTCCTCAAGGCGGAAAAAGACGGACACTGGGTCGTCACCGATGCCGAACTCCTGGATTCCTATCAAGGCCCCGAAGGCGTGAATCTGGAACTCCGGAATGCCAACCTCGTTTTCCGCGGCAACGTCGCATCCGCACCGGCCGGCTGGGAGGAATCACTCCGCCCGGGTTCCACGCTCCGTCTGCGCGGTGTGGTGAGAATCAGCTCCACAGGCAACATGATCCTCCGGGTCGAGGATAAACTGACACTGCTCAGCGCCTCCGCCGCGGACGTCACCATGATCGCGCCCCCCCCTTTCTGGACGCCACGCAGGATCGGCTTCGCGTCCGCCTTTCTCTTTCTCGGCGGCACCGCCCTCTTCGGCGTGGCCCGCACCCGCAGGATCCGCGAACAGGAAACCCAACGACGCGAGTTTGAAGCCGTACTCGCCGAACGCGGCCGCTTCGCACGCGAAATCCATGACTCCCTCGCCCAGGGACTCACCTCGATCTCCCTCCAACTCGAATGCGCAAGGGACAACCTCAACGACCAGCCCGAGCAGGCCGCATCGCATATCGAAAACGCCCGATCGCTCGTTCGTGACAGCCTCCGCGAGGCCCGCAGAACCATCTGGAACCTCCGGCCTCTCGCCCTCGGCGAAGCGGATCTGGCCAGCAGCCTCCAGCGATTCGCATCCAGCCTCAACAGCGATGGCCGGATCGCCTGCAGCCAACAAATCGAAGGAACCCCGCGGCCACTGCCTCAAGACCACGAAGCCACCCTGCTGCGCATCGGCCAGGAAGCACTTACCAATGCTGTCAGGCACTCCGGAGCCACAGAAATCCGACAACACCTCCGCTACGGCAACGGCTGGATCACCCTCACCGTGAAAGACAACGGCCGCGGCTTCGATGTCGCGGACATGGCCCGCCGCGGCTTCGGCCTCACCGGCATGCGGGAACGCGCCTCCGGCCTCGGTGGCAGCCTGTCCATCGACAGCCGCTCCAACCATGGCACCGAAGTCTCAGCCACCCTTCCCACCTGAATTCCTCATGAACGACACAATCCGCATCCTCCTCGCCGATGACCACCCTCCCCTCCGGGCTGGGCTCGCCAGCATCCTCAACGCACAATCCGGCATGCACGTCGTCGCGGAAGCCGGTTCCGGACGCGAAACACTCGAAAAGTCCGCCGCCCAACAACCCGACCTCCTCATTGTCGACCTCCGCATGCCCGACGGCGACGGCATCGAAACCATCCGCGCCCTCCGCCAGGCCAACCCGGCCGTCAAGGTGCTCGTCCTGACGACCTATGACAACGAGGAGGACATCTTCAAGGCCCTTGAAGCCGGCGCACGCGGCTACATCCTCAAAGACACCACCAGCGACGAAATCATCCGCGCCGTCCGTGAGATCCACGCCGGCGGACGATTCCTGCCACCCGCCATCGCCTCTCGCCTCGCCGACCGGATGATCCGCCCCAGCCTCACTCCTCGCGAACTGGATGTCCTCCGCCTCGTTTCCCGCGGCCGATCCAACAAGGAAATCGCTTCCGCGATGTTCATCACCGAGGAAACCGTAAAATCCCATATGAAGGGACTCTTCCACAAACTCGACGTGCATGACCGAGCGGAAGCCGTGTCCACCGCCCTGCAACGAGGGCTGCTGCGCCTGGAGTAAACTCGAATCGATTGCCGTTTCGATGAATTCCCTTGCCAGCTACCGCACGATCCGCAAGTTATCTTGTTGAATTGCCTTCACTCTCCCGGCACCCAACCCGGAGAGTGGATATCAGGCGTCGATTGCCAGGTCACCCCACAGACCAAAATCCCGCCAACTCATTGATCCGATCCTAACAAAAACCCCTCGCCTCAACCGACCCATGAAACCCAGATCCTCGCGCTTCTTCGGAGCCGCTTCACTTCGTTACTCGTCCGGCACCACCGCCACCCTCGCCTTTGCCGCGTCCCTCATCTTCGGTACCGGCTCGGCCCTCGCCCAGCTCACCTGGGACTCCGCGAATCCCAGCAACAACTGGAACACCACGGATACCAACTGGAACGCCAGCACCGCGACCTGGACCCAGAACTCGAACGGCATCTTCAACGGCACGGCGGAAACTGTCACTCCCACCGTGGCAGTCACCTTCAACGACCTTTCGTTCGACCTGACCGGATTCACGATTGGCGCAGGTGCAGGTTCGCTCGTCCTTGGCGACGACCTGAACAGCTCGATCAGCGTCGTCTCGGGCGGCACGGCCACGATCTCGGAAACCATCGCCAACAGCGCACTCGGCGCCAGCATTGTCACCAAAACAGGCACCGGCACTCTCGTCCTCAACGGAGCCGCCGCCAATACCTGGAGCGGCGGCACGGTCATCAGCGCCGGCACCCTCTCATCCAGCCAGCCGGCCAACGTCGCCCTCCTCGGCACAGGCAACGTCTTCATCGACTCGTCCGCCACGCTCAACCTCACCAACACGAGCACCAGCGTGGACACCACCATCGCCAATTCTCTGACCGGTACGGGAGCCATCACCACCACCAGCTCCACCCGCGCCATCACGTTGACCAGCGACATGAGCGGGTTCACCGGAACCCTCAATATCGGCACCTCCGGCGGCGGCAAGGTCAACGTGACCCCCACCGTGGCCATGCCGTCCTCGGCCTTGGTCAACATCGCCTCCGGTGGCACCTTCTTCAGTGGAGCCGCCAAGATCTTCACCAACAACTTCACCCTCGCCGGCACCGGCAACACCGAAAACCGCGGTGCTCTTCGGATCGACAGCGGAGTCCTCGTTTCCGGAAACATCGCCCTCACCGCAGACTCGTCCATCGGCAACAGCGGAACCGGGCCATCCACCATCAGCGGAGTCATCAGCGGAACCGGCTTCGGCATCCGCGGAGCCACCACCGGCAACCAACCCGTCGTTCTTTCCGGAACCAACACATTCACCGGGAAAACCACTCTCGCCGGTGCCAACGCCTTCAGTGTTTCCAACATCAACAACGCCGGAAACCCCGGCAACCTCGGAACCAACGGTACCATCGACTTTGGCATCACCACCACCGGCGGCACCTTGATCTACACGGGGGCCGGAGAAACCACCGACCGTGTCGTCAACCTCGCCGGCACCACCGGCGGCGGAACCATCACCCAGTCGGGCAGCGGCCTCCTCAAGTTCACCTCCAACCTCACCGCCACCGGCGCCGGCATCAAAACGCTCACCCTGAACGGTTCCACCGCAGGCACCGGAGAAATCTCAGGCAGCATCGCCGACAACTCCGCCACCAACAAAACCAACGTCACCAAGGATGGCACCGGAACCTGGACGCTCTCCGGCAACAGCAGCTTCACCGGCAACGTCACGATCAATGCCGGCCCCCTCGTGGTCACCCAGAACAACTCGCTCGGCACCGGCACCAAGACGATCACCGCGACCAATGGCACCGCCGGAAACTGCAACCTCCGCCTCGACGGCAGCGCTGGAAACATCACACTCCCCTCGACCTTCACCTACACGGTCAGCAACCAGACCTCCGACGGAACCCTCGTCAATGTGGCGGGCAACAACACCGTTCCCGGCCTGTTCAACATCACCTCGGGTGGCGGCGGTTTGCTGATCTCCTCGCTGGGCGGAAACATCAACGTCAGCGCCAACATCACATCCACCACAAACGGACGGGCTCTTTTCCTTTCCGGTGGTTCCACCGGCACCGTATCGGGCGTCATCTCCAACGGATCCACCACGACGGGATTGCCCGTGGTCAAGGATGGCTCGGGCACCTGGACCCTCTCGGCGGCCAACACCTTCACCGGAGCGGCCACCGCCAACTCGGGAACCCTCAATATCACCGGATCCCTCGCTGGAACCGCAGTCGCCAACGGCGGCACCCTCAACCTGGTAGGAACCGTCGCCGGAGCCTCCAGCGCCAACGCCGGCACCCTCAAACTCGACTATTTATCGGTCAACCTCGGAAAACTCAGTGACGCCGCGGTGCTCAATCTCGGCGGAGGCACCGTCGAAATCGCAGGCGGCTCCCATTCGGAAAAAGTGCTCTCCACCTCGCTCACCGCGGGCAAGACCAGCAACGTTACGCGCAGCGGCGGAGCCACCGGCTTCCTCAAACTCGGCGCAGTCACCGTCAACGCCGGTTCCCAGGTCGTCATCAGCCAGGACAACATCGCCAGCACCACCACCGCCAACGTCAACGGCATCCTGCCCTGGGCTCGCGTCCTCGTCGCCGGAGTCCCGACCCTCGCCACCAACAGCGGTGTCAGCGATGGCGACGGCGGATCCTTCATCACAGCCTTCGGCGGCAGCATCTCCGTGGACCGCCTTGGCGGAGTCATCCCGAACAACATCGCCAACAACCTGAAGATCATCGAGGCGGGCACGTCAGGCAACATCACCCTCGCCGCCAGCCCGCTCACCGCGGCGAACTTCCTCGAAATGAGCGCCACCGGTGGACCCGCCATCGTCGCCCCCACTGCGTCCACCGATGTGCTCATGATCGGCGATGAGGCAGGCGGCACGATCTGGCAGTCGTCCGTTGCAGGAGGCCTCACCCTTGGCACCACACCCAACGACGGCATCCTCACCAGCGGCAACACCGAGTCCGGAACTCCCACCGCACTCACGTTCATCAACGACAGCACCACCAACGCCCTCACGGTCAACTCATCCATCACCAACAACGGCACCACCACTCCGGATGTCATCTCGATCCTCAAGGGCGGTGCTGGAAGCGTGATCCTCACTGGAAACAACTCGTTCACCGGTGGCGTCACCGCCGCCGCGGGATCGCTTTCAATGAGTGGAAATCACTCCTTCACAGGCGTACTCTCGATCACCAACGCCGGCACTTCCGTCACCCTCAGCGGAAACAATCAGGCGCGCGTCGCAGGCACAAATGCCCTCACCAGCGTCGGTGCCGGCTCGGTTCTCCAGCTTCAAGCGAACGCTGGCAATACGATCTCAGGCACCTCCTTCGCACTCTCCGCCGAGCAGAGCGCCAACCAGCCTCTCAGCATCCTCAATGGCTCCACCCTCCAATTGCGGGGTGACAGCTCGGTCACCTTTGCCGGCGGCAACAACCTGGGTGGCCTGGGCAGCGCCACCGTCACCATCGACGTGAACAACCTCACCAGCGGCACCGGCAACACGCTGGGCTTGGCACCTGCCGGATTCGCGGTGAACACCACCACCCTCAACGTCACCGGTGGAAACGGCTACACGCTCTCAGTCGGCAATATCAACAACGTGGCCAACAGCGGCGTCCTCACGCTCAATCCCACCACTGCCAACCTGAGCATCGCCGGATACTCGGCAAACGCCGGATTCAGCACCACCCTGGCACTAGGAGGTTCCGCCGCGAACAACCTCGTCACCGGAGTGATCGCCAACCCGGCCACCTCCGGCGCCACCACCCTCACCAAGTCCGGCACCAGTGTCTGGACCCTCCAGGGCGCCAACACCTACTCCGGAAACACCACCATCGGCGGAGGAACCCTCGCCATCGGCAGCACCGGAAGCCTCGGTGCCTCGGCGGCATACGCGGGAACCATCAGCAACGCTGGCACCTTCAACTACGGAGGAACCGCGGCCCAGACGCTCAGCGGAATCATCTCCGGCGCAGGCACGATCATTTCCAGTGGCACCGGTTCACTCCGTCTTTCCGCCGCGAACACCTACACCGGTCCCACCCTGATCAACGGCGGCACCGTCATCGCTCAAAACAACGCCGCCCTCGGAACCGCCGCCGCAGGCACCACCGTCAGCAGCGGAGGCACCCTCGACCTCAGCGGAACACTCGCAGCAGGCGCCCTCAACCTTGCCACGGAAGTCGTCACCGTGTCCGGCACCGGAGTCGGCGGCGCAGGAGCCATCGTCAACAACGGCAGCAACGATCAGATCAACGCCCTCGGCCGACTCGTCCTCGCGGGCAACACCACCGTTGGAGGCACCAGACGCTGGGACCTCCGCAGCAGCACCCCCACGCTCGACATGGGTTCCTTCAACCTCACCAAGGTCGGTGCGAACACCGTCTCCCTCGTGGGTGTGGCCGTCAGCAATCCGGGCAACGTCTCGATCGATGGTGGCGTCTTCAGCGTGGAAACCGGAACCAACCTCGGCGGCGGAACATCCAACGCATTCACGGTCAACCCCACTGGAACCCTCCAGTTCTACGCAAACACCACCAACATCCCATGGGCCGTCAATCTGAATGGCGCCACCATGAGCCAGATCAACACCAGCACCACCGTCACCGGCCCGGTCACTCTTGCCGACAGCGGCACCAACACCATCAACGTCACGGGTACCTCCCTCAGCCTCACCGGCACCGTCACCGGCGCGGGCGGATTCAACAAAACGGGGGCCACGCTGCTCTCACTCTCGGGTGCCAATGACTACTCCGGTGCCACCACCATCACCGCAGGCCGTGTGCTCGCCAGCAATTCCTCCGCACTCGGTGCCACCACCTCGGGCACCACCGTGGCCTCGGGATGTCAGTTGGAACTCGGCAGCGGCGTCACCATCAGCGGCGAACCACTCACCATCTCCGGAACCGGCAGCGCAAGCACCGGATCCTTCCGTGGTGCCCTCCAGGCCACCGCCGGAGCCACCGCCGTGTGGGATGGCGGTCTCACGCTCGACCTCACAGACACACGCATCGGCACACAGGCCAACGCCACCCTGACCGTCACCGGCGCCATCGACGACGGAGCCAACACATTTGACCTCAACATCAGTGCGGATGGCACCAACGGCGTCGTCATCCTCTCGGGCGTCAGCACCTACGGAGGAAACACCGAAATCATCCGCGGCACACTCCGCCTCGCAGGCAACGACCGACTCCCCACCGGCACCGTGCTCGACGTGGACACCGCCGGAGGCGTGGCTGATTCGGCGATCTTCGATCTCGCTGGATTCAATCAGACCGTCGGAGGTCTCACCGATACCGCGACCACCAACCTCAGCGGCATCATCATCAACAGCGCGATCTCCACCACCTCCACGCTCACCGTCAACAACGCGACGGATTCCCAGTTCGACAACGTCATTGCCGATGGAGACGGACTCGTCGCGCTGACCAAGAGCGGGGCCGCGAAACTCACCCTCAACGGCGGGAACTCCTACAAGGGTGCCACTGCCGTCCAAGGCGGAACCCTCGTCGTCAATGGCAACCAGTCCGGAGCCAATGGAGCGGTTTCCGTCTCCAATGGCGCCTCTCTCGCAGGCACCGGCATCCTCGGTGGGGACGTCACTGTCGCCTCCGGCGGCTCGATCGCACCCGGCATCACCACCGGTGCCCTCGCCGTGGCTTCCGCGGACTTCGCCCCGGGCGGCATCCTGGCCATTGACATCAACGATGCCTCCACGCCCAAGGTGGACACCCTCAACGCCACCGGAGCCCTCGACATCACTGGAGCCACCCTTGCGCTCTCGATCACCGGCACGCCCTCACAAGCCGCCTATGTCATCGCGAGTTATGCTTCCGGACAACTCACCGGCACCTTTGCCAACGTCACCGGGCTGCCGCTCAAATACAAAATCGACTACAACTACGCCGGCGGCACCCAGATCGCCCTCGTCCCCTCGGAATACGCCGCATGGACCACCGCCAAAGGCCTCACCGCCGGGGTCAATGACGGACCGTCGGATGATCCGGATGGCGATGGTCAATCCAACAAGGCCGAATTCGCCTTCGACGGCAACCCGCTCTCCGGATCCGCCAGCGGCAAGGTGGTCGGCAAGGTCGCCAGTGTCGGAGGCAACACCTACATGACGCTCACCCTCCCGGTGCGCAACGGTGCCGTGTTCGCCGATGCAGGTGGTCCCGAAGCCTCGGCCGTGACCGACGGAATCCTCTATCGCGTCGAAGGCTCGGACGCCCTCGTCACCTGGTCGCTCAACGTCACCGAAGTCACCGGACCGGACGCCACCGCCATCCAGGCAGGCCTCCCCGCCCTCTCGGACATCAACGCCGACACCATCCCGGATTGGACCTACCGCACCTTCCGCACACCGGATCCGGTGTCGGGAGGAAATCCTGCGGACTTCCTCCGTGCCTCGGCGGAGTAAACCATCGGCATCGGAAACGCCCCCGCTTCCATCCCTCCTGTCCTCCGTGGGCAGGAGGGATTTTCATATCGGGTGATCCACGGTTTTCTTCAGGTCGAGGAGTTGACACCGCCGACGCTTTCGGCGAGTCTTCTGGCGTTCCTTTTGTTTGTCATGATCGCCACAACTCCTGTGATTGTATTCTCGTCTTGCACGGACGCCTGTCGCCATGTCGCCGCAGAAATTTCGCAACTGATCCGCGAGCGTGAGACCCTCGGTCTCCCCACAGTCCTCGGACTTGCCACCGGCGGCACTCCGATTCCTCTCTATCAGGAATTGATCCGCCTCCATCGTGAAGAGGGCCTGTCATTCCGCAATGTCACGACCTTCAATCTGGACGAATACCTCGGCCTCGATCGCGACCACCCGGAGAGCTATTGGTCCTTCATGCACCGCAACCTCTTCGATCACGTGGACATCCTTCCGTCAAACGTTCACCTTCCATCGGGTATTGTCAGTCCTTCCGAGATCCCGGCCCATTGCCAAGCCTACGAGGACGCCATCGCCAGCGCCGGCGGCATCGATTTCCAAATCCTCGGAATCGGCCGCACGGGACATATCGGCTTCAACGAACCCGGAACTCCGGCCGACGCCCGCACCCAGAAAATCCACCTCGACCCCATCACCCGGCAAGACGCCGCCCCCTCGTTCGGTGGTCTCGACAAGGTTCCCACCGAGGCCATCACCATGGGCTGCGGCACCATCCTCGATGCCCGCCGCATCGCCCTCCTCGCGTGGGGCGACAAGAAGGCATCGATCGTCAAGGCCGCCCTCGAAGGCCCGATCACCAACGAAGTCAGCGCCTCCTTCCTTCGGAATCACCCGAACGCCACGTTCATCCTCGACGCAGAGGCGGCCTCTTCACTCAGCCAATGACGCAAAAAACCCCGACACCATTGCGTGTCGGGGGAATTTTGGAATGATCCGCATCGGTGCACCTGGGCGGACCGGCGAGTTAGGCGCCCAACCGGCCGCAGCGGGTTTCAGCAACCACATCCGCCGCCGCCACCGCCACCGCAGCAGCCACCGCCGCTCGCCTGTGCCAGATCGTCTTCGGTGGGAACCCGGCCAAGTTCCAGAGTCAGACCGACGTATTTTCCGATCTCTTTCTGAAGGCGCTCCAACTGCTGCTGGGCCGCCAGGAAATCCCGGGCGATCTCGTTCTCAAACAAGGCCTCGCGTGCAGCCTCAAACTCACGGATCTCGGCAGCTCCAAGCTGGAGACCGGAGTGCTGCTTGTGATGAAGCTCCTCACCGCGCTCGTGCACGCTTTGATACTGGAGGCGCGAAGCATCGTCGTTGAGAAATCTCTCAACCTGGGCCTGCAACTCCTGCACCATCGGATCAGCGGCGATCGACGCGCACAGCTCCCGGGTCTTCTCAATCACGGCGGACTCTTCAGCAATAGTGGACATGCCGTTCCTTAGCCCCGGGCCGCTCCTCTGGCAACGGTCATTTCCGAAAATCCTCCTCCACCCGCCCCCCAAACAAAAGCGTGACACGAGGCCTCCCCGACGGTTTCGTTTTCCCAACCCATCCCATGGCCATCGATCCCCTCAAAGACGGAATCCGCTCCCAGGTCCGGATCGATTTCTACGGAAACGTCCACAAACGCCTCCGCGGAACCGATGCCGACAAGCGCTACGCCACCGAGGTCGCCGTTCTCAAGGTCCTCGAACAGCGCGGCTGCCCCTACGTGCCCCGCCTGCTGGAGGAACACCCGGAGGAACTTTACTTTGTCTCCACCAACGCCGGCAAACCCGCCACCCAGATCTCCAGGGAAAAGGCCGACAAGCTCTTCGCCAAACTCGAATCCGAATACGGCGTCCGCCACCTCGACGCCGAACCCAGAAACATCACCTACTCCGACAAACTCGGCTGCTTCTGCATCATCGACTTCGAACTCGCGGAAATCCTCCCGCCACCGCCGGGCCTCGTCCTGCCAAATCCACCCGCACCCTGAAATCCCGCCGACCGTGCCAGACCCCGTGACCCTTCAATGGGCGGGCCTCACCCACAGCGGGTCCCGCAAACCCCGCAACGACGACTCCCTCATCGCCTTCGCCTCCAGCCCCGGCGGCGCGGAAATCCTGCCCGCCTCCGGATCCAGATCCCTCGACCTCCAGGACCTCGTTTTCGCCATCTCGGACGGCATGGGGGGCGGAAACGCCGGCGACCTCGCCTCCTCGCTCATCCTCCAGCGGATGACCGAAATCATTCCGGAGACTTTCAAAATCGCAGCCTCCGGTTTCCACCCGGACTGCCTAGGCCACCTCGGCGACGCCATCCGCTCGGTTCACGATCACATCAATGCCGCCGCCGTCACCGACCACACCCGCGGCATGGCCGCCACCCTCGCCCTCGCCTGGTTCACCCCGGAAAACCTCTACCTTGCCAACGTCGGAGACACCCGCATCTACCTTTCCAGAAACCTCGACCTCCAGCAACTCTCACGCGATCACACCAACGCCTGGAGCCAGTGGAAACGCGGTGAAATCAAGGAAATCCAATACCGCAACCACCCCCGCCGCTCCGCCCTTTTCGAAGTGGTCGGTGGTGGCCACCCCCAGGTCTGCCCCCACTTCGCCGCCGTCCCCTACCTCCCGGGCGACCGCTTCCTCATCTGCTCGGATGGCCTCATCGACGGACTCTGGGAAAGACACATCGCCAATGCGCTTGCCCAACCGCCCACCCCTGATACAAGCGCCCGCGTCCTCCTCGACCGCGCCATCGAAAACGCCGGGGTCGACGACACCACCCTCTTCGTGATCGATGTTCCTTCAGCCAATTTCCCAAAAAATGACCCATGAATGGGAATCATGATGACAACATGGCACGATTAATGCTTTGAAACTACTGCCCAGAGCTGACTCCGGTCTGTCTCAACGGCACAAAAACTCACCCCAAACCACTGATACCCACACGACCACCATGGCCAAATACAAACTGGAATACATCTGGCTCGACGGATACACTCCCGTTCCGAACCTTCGCGGAAAAACCCAGCTCAAGGAATTTGATTCGTTCCCGACTCTCGAGCAACTGCCTCTCTGGGGCTTCGACGGAAGCTCCACCCAGCAAGCGGAAGGTCGCAGTTCGGACTGCGTGCTGAAGCCCGTCGCCATCTATCCGGACTCCACCCGCCGCAACGGTGCCATCGTCATGTGCGAGGTCATGATGCCGGACGGCGTCACTCCGCATCCGTCCAATGCACGCGCCACCATCCTCGATGATCCCGGTGCATGGTTCGGCTTCGAGCAGGAGTATTTCCTCTATCAGGACGGACGTCCCCTCGGCTTCCCCGAAGGCGGCTTCCCCAAAGTCGGCCAAGGCCCCTACTACTGCGGTGTGGGTTACAAATACATGGGCGACATCGCCCGTCAGATCGTCGAAGAGCACCTCGATCTCTGCCTCGACGCCGGCATCAACCACGAAGGCATCAACGCCGAGGTGGCCAAGGGCCAATGGGAATTCCAGATCTTCGGCAAGGGCTCCAAGCGCGCCGCCGATGAAGTCTGGGTCGCCCGCTATCTCCTGCTCCGCGTTTGCGAAAAATACGGTGTGGACGTCGAGTTCCATTGCAAACCGCTCGGCGACAGCGACTGGAACGGATCCGGCATGCACGCCAACTTCTCCACCGAATACTTGCGCTCCAAGGGCGGCAAGGCTTACTTCGAAGCCCTCATGGCAGCCTTCGGCGAGCATTGCGAAGAGCACATCGCGGTTTACGGACCGGACAACCACATGCGCCTCACCGGCCTTCACGAGACCCAGTCGATCGACAAGTTCTCCTACGGTGTGGCGGACCGTGGCGCATCCATTCGCGTGCCCCACAGCTTCGTCAAGGATGACAAGTATCAAGGCTACCTGGAAGACCGTCGCCCCAATTCCCAAGGCGACCCCTATCAGATCGCCTCGCGCATCCTCAAGACGATCTCTCTCGTTCCGACTCCCTGAGCCGGTTCTTGAGGTTTCCTCGTTTCACCAAGCCGCTTCCCTTCACCGGGAAGCGGTTTTTGTTTGTGGCACACGAAGCTCGGAAGCCGTGGCGGCGCATGGGCTGTCCATCCGCTCCATTCAAGCGAGGAACAAGCGTTCCAGCATCCAGCCAAGCCCTGCGAGCGTCACCGCGGCAGATCCAACCAGACGCACCCGCTCGGTCCATTTCCTCAAGGGCAGGAGAATCAGGAAGGCCAGGGCAAGAACCGAAATCTGCGCAATCTCCACCCCCACGTTGAACCCGGCCAGCGGCATCAGCAACCGCTCCCGAGGCAAGCCATCAAGCTTCTCGGACAGCACGCTGGCGAAGCCCAGTCCATGGATGAGGCCGAAGGCGAGAACCACCGCAAGACGGAGCCTACCCAGCTCTTTCGTGAGCAGATTCTCCACCCCGATGAATGCGATGCTGAAGGCAATCAGCACTTCCACCGGCCGGGATGGCACGGACACCCAACCCAGCACCGCAAGCGCCAGAGTCGCCGAATGGGCCAGCGTGAACATCAGCGATTGTTGGAGCAGAGGCTTCCATTTCGGAACCATCAGGAAAAGCCCGACAATGAACAGCATGTGATCGAGCCCCAGGGGCAGCACATGCCGGAATCCTGTCCAAACCCAGCTGGAAAACGCCTCTTGCTCGGATTTCCCGACCTTTCCGGAATCCGCCACATCCAGCAATCGAATGCTCCCGCCAGGTTGCACACTGACCACCTCGCCATCCTCGCTGTCTTCCGTGAGGATGATCAACTCGGACTCTTCCTCTCCGCTCCAGTGCACCACCAACTCGCCGGGACCAACCCGCGGGTCGATGACAATCCGGGTACTCAGCAGCGCCCAATCCGCCGCCTCCTCGGGGAGAGCAAACGGCTGCTTCTCAAAATCCGGGAACTCCACCCGCCACGGAATCCCGACACCTCCGAAGGTGATGCGAAGAAGGCTGCGAAGCGTCTTTTCCGTCTCCACCCGGATGCGTTCCAACTCTTCGGGCGGTGCCTTCATCGTGGCCTCGCGGCTGAGCGGCTGCCCGCCAGGGACCTTCCTCGTCTCCGGCAGCATGTAAGCGATGTCCATCTCCCCCAGCAGGCGCCACTCGGATTCCGTCTTTTGGAACTCAAATTCCACCGTCTCCACCTGATGCGCCCCTCCCACACCCATCATCAACGCCATCACCACCATCACCCAACCCAGCAGAATCCCACACCCATTCCCCTCCCGATTCCGCCGCCTCCAGCGCGAAAACCCGTTCATCCATCCCATGCCACAGACCCTCGCCATCCCTCCCCCCATGGCAAGAAAAAAGATAAAGGGACAGTCCTTTTATAGTTGCCAGGTGCGATGGGTTTGGGTGAGGGTTTGGGCCTCATGAGGAAAGCGCGTTGGCTGGCTACTTGGCGGCATTCCGGGCACAAGCCGGTGTTCTACCACTGCATTTCGCGCGTGGTGGACCGGCGCTTTGTTCTGGGG
>JAIXOR010000045.1 GCA_027486655.1 Verrucomicrobiaceae bacterium
GGCACGCTGACCATCAGCACGAGCATCAGCATGTTCGGAACCGGCGCGCTCAATCTCAACGGCGGGGCCATCGGCTCTGGCACCACAACCGGAAGGAATATCTCAAACAGCGTCAACATTGGCGGCTCCGTGCGTTTCGGCGGCTCGGGCTTGAGTTCCGGCACCATGACATTCAGCGGTCCGATCGACTTCGGTGGGGCGACGCGCTCGCTCGATTCGAGCATCACCGGCGGGCAGGGAACCATCTTCAGTGGCAAGGTTTCCAATGGTGGACTCACCCTCAACGGCAGCGGCACCGGCATTCTGACACTCAGCAATGACACCAACGACTTCACGGGTGCCACCACCCTCACCTCCGGCTACCTCGCCATCAGCAACAGCGCGCTGGCGACGAGCGCATCCGTCAGCATGGCCGCCAGCACGCGCCTGTTCATCGGTGTGAACGGAACCACGAAGATCAACAACCTCAGCGGCGCAGGCACTTCGGCGATCCGCACCGACTTCACCATCACCGGCACCACCGGTTCTCGTGCGCTCGAAGTCACCCAGACGAGCGACGGAACCTTTGCAGGCACTTTTACGGAGGGCAGTTCCCGCCCGATCAGCCTGACGAAGAAAGGAAGCGCCACGCTCACACTTTCGAACTCCACCCTGAGCTACACCGGAGCTACCACGATCGATGCGGGCAAGTTGCTGATCAACGGCGCCACCACCAGCACGACAACCGTCAACACCGGCGGCACGCTCGGTGGCTCCGGCACCGTGGGTGCCCTCACCGTGAAAACCGGTGGCACCCTTGCTCCCGGCGAGAGTCCGGGAATCCTCAATTCCGGTAACCTCACGCTCGAAGAAGGAGGCTCCTTGGCCATCGAGTTGAACGGCACAACGCTTGGGACTCAATACGATCAAGTCAACGCCACGGGCACGGTGTCCCTCGCAGGTTTGCTTGTACTGACGGCGGGCTTCACTCCGACCAACGGGGATTTGTTCTTCATCATCAGAAACAATCTGTCCGATGCGGTTTCCGGCACCTTTTCAGGACTGGCTGACGGATCTTCGGTTTTCGCCGGTCTCCAGGAGTTCAAAATCAGTTACTTCGCCAATGCGGAAGGCACCCCCAGCTTCACCGGTGGCAATGACGTTGCGCTGATGGCCGTTCCTGAACCCGCAGCCGGAATGCTCGGAGGACTTGGTCTGCTGATGCTGCTACGCCGCCGTGCACGTTAATCGTGTGAGTCGCGACAGCCGACCAAAGTACAACGCCCCCGCTGGATGAAATCCGGCGGGGGCGTTGCGGTGTGGATATCTATCAGAAATGGATCGCGTGGCCTTCCGCGGCGAGGGTGGCCTCGTGGATCACCTCGGACATGGTCGGGTGCGCGTGGATGGTCGAGTGGATCTCCTCGGCGGTGAGTTCCTGGTCGAGTGCGAGACCCATTTCGGCGATGAGTTCGGTGGCGTTGTCGCCGATGATGTGAGCGCCTAACAGTTCACCGTGCTTCTTGCCGTAGAGCAGTTTGGCGAAGCCGTCCGGCTCGCCTGCGGCGATGGCCTTGCCGATCGCGACGAACGGGATCTTGCCGACATTGTATTCGATGCCTTCCTCCTTGAGGGCGCGCTCGGTTTTGCCGACCGAGGCCACCTGCGGATGGCAGTAGGTGCAGCCGGGGAAGTTGGTCACCTTGCGGACCTTGTGGCCGGGGACGTAGAGACCCTCGACGCAATGAATGGCCTCGAAGGAAGCGGTGTGCGCGAGCAGCGGCGGTCCGCTCACGTCGCCGATGGCGTAAACGCCGGGGATCGAGGTCTCGTAGCTGGCGCCGGTTTTCACGAAGCCGCGGTCGGTGAGCTCCGGCTGAAGTCCGCCGGGCAGGATGGGCACCACGCCGATGGCGACGAGCACAACGTCCGCCGAGAGCGTGCCGTTTTCCTTGGCCCCCTCCACGGTGACTTCCACGTGAGTGCCTTTGTCGGCGGTGGCGGTGATCTTGTGGTTGGAAAGGCAGCGGATGCCCTGCTTGATGAAGGATTTCTCGAGGGCGTCGCCAATCTCGTCATCCTCCACCGGCACGAGGCGCGGTGCCATTTCGACGAGGGTGACCTTGGTGCCGAAGGCGTTGTAGATGTAGGCGAACTCCACACCGATCGCGCCGGCGCCGATGATGATCATGCTTTGCGGCTGCTTTTCGAGGACCATGGCCTCGCGGGAGCTGATGACCGTGGTGCCATTGAACGGCAGCGGCGGCAGCGGGCGGGATTTCGCGCCGGTGGCGATGATGATGTGCTTGGCCTCGGCGCTGCCTTTCGAGCCATCCGCCGCGGTGACTTCCACCTTGCCGGGGGCCACGATGGAGCCGACGCCGCGGATGTAGTCCACCTTGTTTTTCTTGAAGAGGAACTCGATGCCGCCGGCGAGGCGGTTCGACACGGTGCGCGAGCGGCCGATCACGGACGACCAGTCGTATTGGAGGTTGTCGAAGGAGAAGCCGAATTCCTTGGCGCGGTGGCTCAGCGTGTGGAAAAGCTCGGCGTTTTTGAGCAGGGCCTTGGTGGGGATGCATCCCCAGTTGAGGCAGGTGCCGCCGGCGCGTTCGGCTTCGACGCAGGCGACGGATTTTCCGAGTTGGGCGGCGCGGATGGCGGCGACGTAGCCGGCAGGTCCGCCGCCGATGACAATGAGATCGTAGGCCATGGGGATGTGGTGGTGCGGGTTCGAGGCGCGAAACTGTGCCCCTGATCCCGGATTGTCAAAGGTGGAAAGCCGGGAAAAACCGCGGTCTTGATTGTTGCCGGGCCGGCGATCAGCATGGCGCCGTGCTCAAACCCTCGGCCAACCTGATGTTTCTGCTGACCCTTGCCGGTGCGGCACTGATCGTGGCCCTCGGGGTCATGCCTTTGGAGCATGGGGTGGCCCGGCTCCAAAATGCCGATGAACCGTTGGCCATGCCTGCGGCTGGTGAACTGGATCATCGGTTTCACCTGCTTTCCGCCTGGCAGTCCGCCAGCGTGCCGGATTCGCCCCGTTTTGACCCACCGATGGGCTCGGAACAGGGAGCGCTGGTTTACAATGCCCAGAAGTTCTGGGAGATGAACGAAAAGCGGGGTGGCCATCACACCGGGGATGATCTCAATGGCATCGGCGGCATGAACACCGATCTGGGCGATCCGATTCATGCGGCGGCGGATGGTCTGGTGGTTTACACCGGCGAGCCTTCCCCGGGCTGGGGAAACATTGTCGTGCTCGCCCACAAGGCTCCGGACGGGCGGAAGCTGCACTCGATGTATGCCCACCTGCACCGCATCGATGTCACCCGGGGCTCCCTGGTCGCCCGGGGCGCGCGTGTCGGTGCGGCCGGGACGGCGAACGGATACTACCCGGCCCATCTGCATTTTGAAATGCGTGCGACCGAGGGCGTGGACATCGGTGCCGGCTACGCGATGTTTCCGCTCAACCGGCTGGATCCCGCGGCCACCGTGGCAGCGCTGCGGCGTGCGGCACCGGACCGTCACTCCGTGTCCCCGCTCGCGCTGGCCGTGGCCGGTGCGGCTCCGGTCTCCCGGCCTTGATTCGCTTGATCGAGCGGTCTCAACCGCGCTCGTCAGGGTCTGCCAGTCCATATCGCTCGGCCAGCGTGCGGTGGCTGTGGTTCACAAACACGGACATTCCGAGCGGGTGGTGATCGTGGAGGGCGCGCTTGAGGGCGAGGAGAATCAGTTCGAGCGTTCTGGCCGCCGCTCTTGCCGCGAGTTCCGGCGAGCTGAGACCGGACTGATGGAGAAACGCCGTGTCCCTTCCCAGGGATTCCTCTTCGCGGCGGATGTGATCGAGTAGAGCCTCGACCTGCTTCCTGCGCCTGCCTCCGTCGTCGGGGTCGATGCCGCAAAGGTGTTTGAGATTCCGCAGCACCGCGGCTTCTTCGATCTTCAGGGCCTCCAGTCTGCGCTTGAGTTCGGTACCGGCGGGCAGTCCCACCTCGTCGATCTCCCATTCGAGTTCCTGAAGCTTGGATTCGGTGCGCGCGATTTCACTGGCGAGGGCCAGCATGTCGGGATGTTCCGCGTTCATGGGCTTTTCCTAGGTTTAACATCCGAAACTAAGCGTGGTCCCTCGCCAGCGCCACGGATTTTCCGGGGAAATCCAAAACCGGCCCTTCGCCGGGTTGAGGGGAGAATGCTTTGACCTCCGTTGCCGGTGTTTCTTGATCCGGCTTTCCAAGGGGTGGTGCTTGCGGCTTAGTGTCCGGGTTGGATGAAACGACCGATGAAGATCCTGATCGCCTGTGACAAATTCAAGGGCTCCCTCGATGCTGCGGAGGCCTGTGAGGCGCTGGCACGCGGGTTTCGGATGAACGATGGCGGAGTGGATCTGGTGATGCGGCCGATCGCGGATGGCGGTGAGGGCTTTGCCGCGTGGGTTGCCGGCAGCCTGCCCGGGCGCTGGGTGCATGCTCCCGCCAGCGACCCGCTGGGCCGGACGGTCGGTGCGCGCTATTTCATGGCGGAAACGGCGGCTGGGCCGGTGGCGGTGATCGAGATGGCCGAGGCATCCGGAGCCTGGCGTGTTTCAAGCGAAGCAAGGGACGTCTGGCGCTCGAGCACATTCGGCACCGGTGAGCTGATGCGCCATGCTGTGGAGGTCGGCGGGGCCGCGCGCCTGATTGTCGGACTCGGCGGCAGCGCCACCAATGACGGCGGCGCGGGCATGGCGGCGGCACTCGGGGTCTGTTTTCTATCAGAACGGGGTGTGCCGCTCCGGCCCACGCCCGAGGGCCTCTCTTTGGGGCTGTGGGGAATCGATGAGTCCCGCCGCATCGCTTTGCCACCGGTGACGGCGGCCTGCGATGTCGATACCGTGCTGACCGGACCGAACGGTGCGACGCGGGTGTTCGGGCCCCAGAAAGGTGCGGATGAAGCCATGTTGCCCCGACTTGAGGCGGTTCTCGGCGCGTTGGTTCGGACATCCGGCGGGCAGCGCTTTTCCACATGTCCCGGTGCCGGTGCGGCGGGTGGTCTGGGATTCGGCCTGCTGCGCTTTGCGGACGCCGAATTGACGCCCGGCTTCGACCTCGCCGCTTCGCTGACCGGTTTGACGGATTTGGTGAAGGAAGTGGACCTCGTCGTCACCGGCGAGGGATCTCTCGATGTGCAGAGCCTGGCTGGCAAGGGGCCTGTCGCGCTTGCGAGGATGGCCCGGCTTCATGGCAAGCGGGTCATGGCTTTCTGTGGCAGGGCGGACGTTGAAGTGCGGACATGCGGGCTTTTCGACGAGGTCATCGAGTTGAGGAACTCCGGGCTTCCCGAACGGGATCTGATGACCCGCGCGGCGGAGTTGTTGGAGCAGGCGGCGCGTTCGCAATGCTTCTTGATCCGGCGGTGAATGAGGTTATCCAGACGCCATGCCGGATTCCGATCGGATCGACAAATGGCTCTGGGCCGTGAGGCTGTTCAAGACCCGCGCCATTGCGGCGGAGATGTGTGCCGCCGGCAAGGTGAAGCGCGCCGGGCATGCCCTCAAGGCGGCTTCCACGCCCCATCCCGGTGATGTGCTGGAAATCCCTTTCCCGGAAGGTCCGGGACTTCGCCACATCGTGGTCACCGCGGTGATCCAGAAACGAGTGGGAGGCCCTGAGGCGCGCGCCTGTTTCGAGGAGCGGACTTCCGAGGAGGTCTTCGAAGGTCAGCGGCAATGGAACCTCGCCCGCGCCGAGGGCATGCGCGGCCGACCGACCAAGAAGGATCGTCGCGAGATGAACCGCATCCGCGGCTTCTTCGAGTGACGCAACGCTCCGCGAAGTCGCACGAATCACGGGGACTCGGCCAGCACGCTGAAAAAGGCTTTTGCCGGAAGCGGCGGCGGTGCGGTGAGGCTCAGGTTTCCCGAGTGGCTGGACCGGATCGCGTTGCCGACCGGTTTCCAGAAATCCAGGTCATCGCTCCACCAGAGCGTCTGGCTTGCCGCTGTGTCCTCGGTGACCGTGACCGTGAAGCCCGACGGGCCATGGTTGTGTGAGGACGGACTGTTAGAAGTGACGTTGGTGAAAGCGCCGAGACGGTAGCGCAAGCGGTGATAGAACGCCTGGTGCGTGGAGCTCATGGCCGAGCTTCCCGCCGCGATCAGGTTGGTGGTCTCGGCGGGATCCGCTGCCAGGTCGTAGAACTCGTCCGTGCCATTGTTCAAGCGGATCAGCTTGTAGCGCTCGTCGCGGAGGGCGCGCCCTCCGGTGGTCGGGGTGCTTCGGTCGAACTCCTCGTTGTAGAGCCATTTCCGCGCGGACTCGCCCACTTGCGAAAGGGCCGGCAGCAGGCTGCGTGAATCGAGCGTGGAATCCGTCGGCAGGGGAACCCCGGCGAGCTCCAGCATCGTGGAAAAGAGATCCACCACATGCACCTTCTCCTCGTGGGTGCGGCCTGCCGCCGCCACTGCGGGACCGCGGATGATCAGCGGAACGCGCGTGCCACCCTCATAAAGTGTGTCCTTCGCATGCGCCGCGTCGTAAGGAGCCTGAATCACCTGCGCCGGACTGCCGTTGTCACCTACGAAGATGACGTGGGTCGTCGAGGCGTCCACGGCCAGCAGCAGGCGGCCGATTTCGGTATCCATCGCCTCCACGGCGGCCCGGTATTTGAGCGTGTTGGTGGCGGGATTGGTGCCGTATCCGTGCAAGCTGCTCGGAGGGTTGTGAAACGGGGCGTGCGGCGCGTTGAAGGCGACCCAGGCCAGCCACGGCTGGTTGAGGGCCCTGCGGCTCTGGATCCAGGCGACCGCGTCGTTGACCACATCGGTGGTCGCATACGTGGTGCTGTTAGAGGAGGTGCCGTTCACGGTCTTGGTCCAGCTCGTGTAGCTGGTGAGAGTGCCAGCCGTGCAACCGGCATAATGTGGCCATCCGCCGATGGTGTTCGGGGCGTTGGCGGTGACCAGCGGGCCACCAGCGGTCAAATGCCACTTGCCGAAACAGGCGGACTGGATGCCGAGCGATGGATGCCTTGCAATGGCTTCCGGCAACGTGGTTTCCGACGCGCTCAACGAGTTTCCCGCCGCCACGGAAACCACGCCGCCGGCGCCGGTTCGGAATCCATGACGCCCGGTCAGCATCGCCGCACGGGTGGGTGAGCAAACCGGGCATGCATAGGCCTGGGTGAAGCGCACGCCGGATGCCGCGAGTGAGTTGATGTTCGGCGTCGGTGCGGTCGCCCCGCTCGTGGGGTTGTAGAGGCTCTGTTGATCCGCGCCAAAGTCATCGGCGATGATCAAGAGCACGTTGTCCGCCGCATGGGCGACGGACAACGCAAGAAGCCAGGGAAAGGTGGCGCGAATCATCGCTCATTCCTCCATGTCGTGGGGCGGCGGTCCCGCCGGTCCACCCGGATGCGGAGGAGCGTTTTCCCGGCCACCGGGAGGCGGACCCGGAGGATGCAGTTCGTCCGGTGTGAGTTCCCCGTCACCGTTGATGTCGAGGGTTTCAAGGGCGGTGGGAGCCCCCTGGATTTCCACAGCGGAAATCTTTCCATCCCGGTCGGCATCGAGTGCTGCAACCAAAGGCGGCGGCGGACGCCGCTCCGGGCGTCCGGACCGGTTTTCTTCCGCCGCAGGTCGGCGCAAGCCCTGCGCTGCGGGGGAGAATTCACTAATGCCGATCATTCCGTCGCCGTCGCGATCCAATCCTGCAAGCACCCGGCCGGCAGCTTCGATTTCAGCTGGCGAGATCTGACCGTCGCGGTCGGTGTCGAAGATCGCGAACACGGGAGGTCTCCCCGGGCGTTCGGGGGGAGTGGGGGGCTGGGCGAAAGCCGTGCTGGCAAACCACAGCATCGCGAAAAATGGAGGACAGAATTGGATGGAGGGAATCATGATGAAGATGGAGAATGTCCCGCCGCCCGGAATCGCAGCGGATCCGGGCGGCGAGCAGGGAAATGAAGCTCAGGTGCCGGGATTCACGGGCGGTTTTCCGGGCTTGAGCTCGGCACGGCTGATCGCTCCGTCCGCGTTTTTGTCGAGAACCGCAAGCGACGCGGGCGCGTCCTCGATCTCATCGGCGGAAAGCGTCTGGTCCTTGTCCAGATCGAGCGCCTTCACAAGGATCGGCGGCCCGGCGGGCGGAGGAGTGACGGGCTTTTTGCCCTTGGGCGGCGGAGGAAGGATCTCCTTCTTGCTAAGAGCGCCATCGGCGTTCTTGTCGAGCCCGAGCAGGGAGGCGGACGAGTTGGCGATCTCCGCAGCGGAAAGCTCGCCGTTTTTGTCGGTATCGAGCACCGGGAGCAGAACCGGCGGTGCTTTGGGCGGCTGGGTTTGGGCGGTGGCCGCCGCTGTTCCCAGCGCGCAGCCCAACAGGAGGATGAGTTGGTTTTTCATGGTTTGGTTTTTGTGGGATGGGAGCACCGGAACCCCGGCGTCTGCAGCAATTCAACCCGGGCATTGTCAAAGCCGTGTGTGAAATCCGCGGAAAAGTGTAAAGATTCTGTAAATCCTGTGGGCATCCCGAAGCCGGGGCTGATAGGAAAAAATCCGCAGATGGAACTTTCCCCCAAACCCAGACTGCTGGTCGTGGACGACGACCGCAAGCTCGCCTCTCTCATCCGTGACTACCTCACGCCTATGGGCTATGAGGTGGAAATGCGGCACACGGGACCCGACGGTCTGGCCGCAGCCCTTGCCGACCCCTACGTGGCGGTCATTCTCGACGTGATGATGCCGGGCATGGACGGATTCGCCGTGCTGCGTGAGTTGAGGAAGACATCCGATGTGCCGGTGCTCATGCTCACCGCTCTCGGCGAAGAGGCCGACCGCATCGTGGGCTTGGAAATCGGTGCCGACGACTACCTTCCGAAAACGTTTTCCTCCCGCGAGCTCCTCGCGAGATTGCGGGCGGTGATCCGGCGGTCCGCCAGCCGCTCCATCCCCACTGACCTGCCTCGCGAACTCGCCGCCGGTTCCCTCAGGCTCTGCGAGGAAACCCACACGGTGGTTCTCGACGACCATCCGCTCGATCTCACCGCCCTGGAATTCGCCATCCTCGCCTCCCTCCTCAAATCGAAGGGCCGCGTGAAATCCCGCGAGCGTCTCATCGAGGAGGTGTCCGACCGCCGCTTCGATGTTTTCGACCGCTCGATCGATGTGCACGTCTCCTCACTTCGCAAGAAACTCGGCGATGATGCGAAGAACCCCCGCTTTATCAAAACCATCCGCGGCGTCGGCTACTCCCTCCACGAACCCTCGGATCACGATCTGCCCACGGAATGAGCGGCCCCCTTCGATTGCCCCTCCTCGCCAGGGTCCTCTGCTGGCTGGCTCTCCATCTGCTCATCCTCGGGCTGGCATTTCTCGGCTTCGTGCGCTGGCAGCTCGGGTTCGGGCTGGACTCTCTCTTGAGTGGATCCGCCGGCGCACGGCTCGCGGAGTTCGGAGATCAGACGGTTTCCCGCCTCGTCGAACTCCCCCGGCACAGCTGGAACGAGGAAATCCGCCGCCTTGCTGCGGAAAGGGGCATCCAGGGAACGATCTGGACCCCTCGTGGCGATTTCTCGCCTTCCTTTCCCATTCCCAAAAACGTCGACCAGCGTGCCAGAGTCGCAATTCCTCCCGGCCGTGGAGAACCCGAGGGCCCCGAGCGCGGACCCGCTCGACGCCCGCTCCGCGACGGGGGACCTCCCGATCTGGAAGAGGAATTGGGATTTCCTCCGGAACTCCTGCCGGACGATGAGTTGTCAGACACTCCGATGCGGGATCAGGGCCCACCCGAGCGTCCCCGTCCCGGATCCAGCCGCGGCCTCACCCGGCCCGACTTCAAGCAAACCAGCCCCTCGTCCCTGTTCCTTCCGAAAAGCCGCCCCGTCTTCCTCGTCCGTGGAGATCAAGGCGATGGATACTGGGCCGGCATCCTCATCCACTTTCCCACACTGCGCGACCTGCCGCGCCGGCCGCTCGTCCTCCTGCTCCGCGCCGATCGCCTCGATGGCGCAGGCATGTTCTTCGACTTCAAACCCTGGCTCCTTGGCGGAGTCGCCGTGCTCCTCCTCAGCCTCGCCTTCTGGACCCCCTTCGTCTGGAACATCACCCGCTATGTCCGCCGCCTGACAGCAGCCACCGACCAGATTTCCGCCGGCCGCTTCCAAATCGTCCTTCCCAAACGTGGTGGCGACGAACTCGCGGAACTCGGCCGCACCCTGGAAAGCATGGCCGCGCGCATCGACCACCTCGTCACCGGACAGAAACGCTTCCTAGGTGACGCCGCCCACGAACTCTGCGCCCCGCTCGCTCGCATCCGCACCGGTCTCGGAATCCTCGAACAACGACTCCCGGAAGCCGAAGCCGCCTCACTCCAATCCATCGAAGCGGACGTCGCGGAGCTCGCCTCACTCACCCACGAGATCCTCGCGTTCTCCCGCGCCGGCAACCGTGCCGCATCCTTGGAATCCATCCGCGTCCTCAACCTCGTCCAACAGGCACTCGCCAGGGAATCAGCGGACATCGAGGCCTCTGTCTCCATTCCCGCAGATCTCACGATCCAGGCAGACCCGGCACTCGCCGCCCGGGCCGTGGGCAATCTCCTCCGCAATGCCGGAATCCACGCCGGGCCCCACGCCAAGGTGGAGATCTCCGCCACATGCCACGGCGATTGGGTCGACCTTACCCTCGGCGACAACGGCCCCGGCGTTCCTGAAGAAGAACTCGCCCGCATCTTCGAGCCCTTCTACCGACTCGACCGCTCCCGCAGCCGCGATACCGGTGGCAGCGGTCTGGGACTCGCGATTGTTAGAAGCGCCGTCGAAACCTGTGGCGGCGAGGTCGCCGCGTCGAACGCAGCCAACGGCGGTTTGTCCGTGAGACTCAGATTCCCCTCCCGCTGATCGGACTTCGGGAACCCGGATGAAAGTACGACAAATCCAGTAGTTCCAACGCCATGCCATCCCGTGGTCCGCGATCCCTCATGGCACCCTCTCCTGAGACCTCCTCACCCCGTAGAAACACACGGCTGAAAAAAATCGAAAAAAGATGAGGAAATGGGTTGACGTGTGGGGTCGTGGGTGTGTAGCTTCGCGGGCCGCCACGAAAGAGGGCGGCCGAGAGACGGAACGTCGATCGCGGTGTCTGGACGGTTTGAATCCTCCGCCCCACCCGATCGGCTTTTTAGTCCCCTCGACAAAGGATCTTTGACAGTGTGGCCCAGCACGGGACGTGCCAGAAGCAGTGGGAAACCGCGGTGGAGGAACGGA
>JAIXOR010000043.1 GCA_027486655.1 Verrucomicrobiaceae bacterium
AAAGAGCCGTCCGGCATCCGATTCTGGTGCGCGCAAGACAACTTCAACCAGACCTAACAAACCGAAACCACACCACCAACTCTCATAAGAAGTGGATCAACTTTTGGGGGCACTCCACTTCGGATAGACGAGATCCGGTCGCAAGGGCCGAAGGCGCTTCAGAAATCCGCTGTAGGTAGCGGCGGGATAGTCCTTGACCGCAACGCAGCTCATCCCGAGTTCTTTGAGCGTTTCACTGGTTCTGGTGAGAAACACATCTCCAGCCTTCACCGAGTAGGTTTCCTGCTCAGCGGCAGAAGTATCCATTTTATCGGGAAGTTCGTCCGGCAGGAAGTAGTTGTTGAAGACCGTTGTGAACGAAACGAAGGGCGAACCGTGTCCGGCTTGATGGGGCTTCGATGAAATGCCCGAACTCATTTCATAGAGCTCGGCGAACTTGTGTTTGCGGAGCTTGGTCATAGTCCGAGCTTTTTGAGTTTCGATTGGAATGATACGTAAAATGCTTCGATTGTCACGGATTGGCAGGGATCGACCTCCGGGCGGTCCGTGAGAATGGGTGGTGAATGAGGGACCATGGGGTAACGTTCCGGCTTTTGATGGGCAGGGCATTCGCGGTTCATTCGCCGGACCGCCCGGAGGTCGGTCCCTGCCTTGGCGTGAGAATGTTCAGTGAATGGGAGGCCATGGGGTGGCGTTTCGGCTCGTGATGGGCGGGGTATTCGCGGTTCTTTCGCCGGACCGCCCGGAGGTCGGTCCCTGCCTTGCGGGGGCTTTTCCGAGGGTGAGGGTGGAGAGTTGTTTCTCGATCTGCTTTTCCAATCGGCTGGATTCGCTGAAGAGGGTTTTGATGCGGTCTTTGCGGGCGGCGAGTTCGGTTTCGAACTGCTTGGGGGTCATGGCGACGTGTTCGACTTTGACATCAAAATATTGGCCGGCGCTGAGGGAGTGGTTTTTGGCGGCGGATACCGACGAAATCGACCATGTAGCCGTAGCGGTGCTTGCCGTGTTGAGTGATCAGGGATCGGTGAGCAGTGAAGAGGCTGATTTAGCCGGTGACCCGAACTTGCCTGTTCATCAGCATGGGCAGCAGCCAATTGCGGAGTTGGGAGGCCGTTGCGGCGGATGGTTCCGCTGGTTGGGGACCAAAGGGTTATTCGTTTTCTCCGGAGTTGTGACAGGTGATTTTTCCTGGGTTCCAGTAGTCGGTTTCCTTGCGGTAGGGAGGCCGCCGGAGGAGCGGTAGGGGTGGCCGGTGAGGTGGGGCTGAGGGGAAGTCGCATTGACCGTGCCGACAGTCGTAAGGCGGGTTTTTCAGGTATCTTCCCGGTCACACGTGTTGTTCCCGGGTTGCAAAGATGCGCCATCCAGCCGTGGGAGATGGGGTATTGAAGGGGCCTTGGATGGGGGAGTGATCAGTCGACGTCCGTACGGAAGGGCGAGGCGGGCAGGCCTTCCTTGTTGAAGAGGTTCACATCGGGCACGTGGGTCCATCCGTATCGGGCGGCTTTGGGATCTGCGACACCCTCGGCGGAGACCACCACGGTGGAGCCCCGGATCTCGGCGCGGGCGGGGACGAACTTTCCATCCTGGCCGGCGATGGTGAAGCCCTTGAGATCGCCACCTTTGGCAACGAGGCCGCCGCCGGTGTGGCGGAAGTTGAGGATGATGCGGTCCTTTTCCGTTTTCATCGAATCGTAGAGCGGTCCGGAGTATTCGATTTTCTCGCCATAAGTCAGGGCGCGGGCGGCGAGGGCGAGCCGTTGGCCGACGGGTTCCTTGCGGAGCGGGTGGATGTCGGTGGCGTTGCCGTGATCGGTGATGACGGCCATCGCCGTGTTTTTCACCTTGGCGAGCGTGAGAAACTGGGCCTCACGGATTTCCGGAGGCTGGGTTTGGTGGGGAGCGATCTGGACGAAGAAGAAGGGAAAATCGCCGAGGTTCCAGCGCTTCCTCCAATCGGCGATGAGCGCGGGGAAGAGCGTGCGGTATTGGCGGGCTTTCTTGGCATTGGATTCCCCCTGATACCAAATGGCACCCTTGATGCCGTAGGGGATGATGGGGGCGACCATGGCATTGAAGAGCGCGGCAGGATCCCCGGAGGTGCCGTCCGGATGAGGCGGTGCCTTGGGCTGCGGGCTGGGTGGGGCGGGTCTCGGACTGGGCTTGAGTCCGGCCTGTTTCGCATCGGCCTCGGCTTTCTTCCATGCGGCGAGCGCCTCCTGGTGGCGTTTGCCAAAGGTTTGGTTCCACTCCCGCGACTTCTGTTGGAAATCGGCGAGGCGGTCCTGATAGGTGGCCATGGCTTCCTGATAGCCGTTGAGCCTCTTGCCGGCGGACTGGGCGTAAGCGGCGAGTTCCGGATGACCCGCGAAGCCCTCGAGGCTGGTCCAGGCCTCGGCGGGGGTGCCGCCCCACGACGTGTGGATCATGCCGACAGGCACGCGGAGTTTCTTGTGAAGATCACGGGCGAAGAAATAGCCGACGGCAGAGAAGTCGCCGACCGTCTCGGGTGAGCACTCGATCCATCGGCCGGAGGCTTCGGAGAGCGGTTTGGCGGCGGTTTTCCTCGCCACGGTGAACATGCGGATCTTCGGGTAGTCGGCCTTGGGGCCTTCCTGCTTGGCGTTGTCGATGCGGTTGAACTGCCAGGCCATGTTGGATTGGCCGGAGCAGACCCAGACCTCGCCGACGAGCAGGTTGCGAAGGACCACCGAGTTGTCCCCGCGGATGGTCATGGTCCGTGGCGCACCTTCCTTGAGCGGCTGGAGCATGACTTTCCAAACGCCGGCGGCGGCCGTGGTGGAGACTTTCTGTTGATCGATCTCCACGGTGACCTTTTCGCCATCGCGGGCGGTGCCCCAGACGGGGATCGGCTGGCCCCGCTGGAGCACCGCGCCATCGGTGAAGAGCGGATTGGGTGTCACCTCGGCACGGAGCGGGCATGTGGCAAGGGCCGCCACGGCGAGAAGAAAGGCTGGGCAATGGGTTTTCGAACGCATGGATACTGTCCCATACGCCGCGGCCCGGGTTTTCTCACAGATGCTTGCGGAATGTCCGCGGTTCAGGGCAGCGGTTTGCCGTGATGATAGCGGCGGTTCTTGTCCGAGGCCCTTTCCGGATCGCGGGAATCGATGACAAAAGTGGCGGGATCCGCGCCATCGATGACGTTTGCGCCCTGATAGACCTGGCGGGCGTCCCTCGCATAGCCGAAGCCCTGGGACGAGGGCCCGAGCACCTCGAAGCTTTTTCCGTCCGAGTCCGGAAGAACGAGCGGCGGAATGTCGCCGGCGTAGCAGAAGAAGGCGCGCTTCGCATCGCCGGCATAGCGCCAGCCGAGCAGGCGGAAGCTCGGGGCATCCGCCTCCTCGACCATCTGGCCGCGCCAGTAGACGTGGCGGGTGTCCTTGGCGAACTCGCCCGCTTCGCCGCCGATGCCTTGAAACGTGGCGGGATCCGCAGCGGTGATGGGCTGGCTGCCGAAGTACGCTTGTTTCGCATCGCGGGCGTACCAGGACTGGATCACCTGGAAGGTGGCTTCATCGGCGATGGGGGTTGGTTGTTCCCCAACATAGTAGTTGAAGCGGTCGCGTGCCCAGATGTGGTGTTCCCTGCCGCAGACCTCGGCATCCAGGACCTGGAAGCTGGAAAGATCGCGCACGTGGAGAGGCCGGGTGCGGAGGTAATAGTCCGCCTTGTCGCGGCCGAGGCCGGCCATACCGGCAGGTTCGTAGGTGGCGGGATCGGCGTTGGAGACCGGAGCCCCCCGGTGATAGACGCGCCGTGCATCCCTGGCGGTTTCCGGGTCCTGTTTGAAGATGTGGAAGCTGGTCGGATCCGCCCCGTCCATGCGGGCGCCTTCATGGAACACGTGGCCGGGGTTTCTCGCGTAGCCTCTCGGCTGGAGGATTTCGAAGCCGCTGGCATCGGCGATTTCCGCCTCCGACCGGGTTCCTAACAGACCATCGCCCCGCCAGCTGTGCCAGACCACCTTGCCGTCCTTGATCTGGTAGCCCTCCTTCCTTCCGCAACCGGCGACCAGCAGGGAGAGCAGCGAACCGACGACGCGGAGCAGGAAGGATGGTTTCATGGGGGGGATGGGGATGGCCCTGCGCACGGGCGCAGGGCGGCGGACCGTGCGGCTTACTTCGCCTGGCGCGCACTGGCCTTGAGGCGCAGGGCGTTGAGAGCGATGAAGCCGGTGGCGTCGTCCTGGTTGTAGGCCTCTTCCTGACCACCTTCCATGGTGGCGACGGCTTCGGAATACATGCTGTGCGGCGAACGGCGTCCGGCCTGCATGACATTGCCCTTGTAGAGCTTGAGGCGGACCTCGCCGCTGACGGTTTTCTGGGTCTCGGTGACGAGCGCCTGGATGGCCTCGCGCTCCGGAGCAAACCAGAAGCCGTTGTAAACGAGCTGGGCGTATTTCGGGATGAGCGAATCGCGGATGTGCATGGACTCGCGGTCCACGACGAGCGTTTCGAGATCGCGGTGGGCGGCCAGAAGGATGGTGCCGCCCGGGGTTTCATAGACGCCGCGCGACTTCATGCCGACGAAGCGGTTCTCGACGATGTCCACGCGGCCGATGCCGTTGCGTCCGCCTAACAGATTGAGCACACGCATGATGCCATACGGCGTGAAGAGCGAGTAGCCGTCCTTTTCACCGGTGGAGAGGACATCGCCGAGCTCGCCAAGGATGGCGCAGAGGTCGGGGTGTTTGAGGCCGATGGCGTTGCCTTTTTCAAACAGGATCTCGATGTATTCCGGCTTGTCCGGCGCATCCTCCGGGGAAACCGAGAGCACATACATGTCGCGGTCCTCCGGCGTGGTGGCGTCATACCAGGGATCCTCCATGGCACCGGCCTCGAAGGAGATGTGGAGGAGGTTGCGGTCCATCGAGTAAGGCTTCTTCATGGAGGCCTTGATCGGGATGTTGTGGGCCTCGGCATAGGCGATCATTTCCGAGCGGCCGGGGAACTGCTTGCGGAACTCCGCGTCGCGCCAGGGGGCGATGCATTTCACGTGCGGGGCGAGCGAGGCGGCCGAGAGTTCGAAGCGGACCTGGTCGTTGCCCTTGCCGGTGGCGCCGTGGGCGATGGCGTCCGCGCCTTCGGCGATGGCGACATCCATCATGCCCTTGGTGATGCAGGGGCGGGCGATCGATGTGCCGAGCAGGTAGCGGCCTTCGTAGATCGCGTTGGCCTGGATCATGGGGAAGATGTAGTTGGCGGCGAAGTCCTCCTTGAGGTCGCCGATGTAGCACTTCGACGCGCCGGTGGAGAGGGCTTTGGCTTCGAGGCCGTCGAGTTCATCGCCTTGGCCGACATCCGCGCAGTAGGCGATGATTTCGGCGTTGTACTTCTGTTTGAGCCAGAGGAGCAGGACGGAGGTATCGAGACCACCGGAGTAGGCGACGAGAATTTTCATATCGGCGCGGAGCGAAGCAGGAAGACCGGCAGCGGGCAAGCGCGGAACCGGGGTGCGTCCGGCAGGGTTGGCTCGTGGCCGGCAAGAATCCCCGCGGAGGGTCCGCGAAGGGATGCTCAGGTTTTGAACTTTCAGGGGAGAGCCTGTGAGGTCAGGCTGCGCGGCGCATGGCGAGTTGCGAACATTGCGGCACTGAGTTCTCTGCGAAGGCCTTGGACGACCGGTTTTGCTGCCGGGGATGCGAGTATGTGGCGGATCTGATTTCCGAGCAGGGCTTCGACCAGTTTTACGATCTCAAGCAAGGCATCGCGGTGGCGCCGGTGCGCAGCAGGCCGTTTGAAGAGCACGACTTTTCCTGGCTGGGCGCGAAGGTGGAGGAAGCGGAGGCAAAGGCCCGCTCGCACGGAGATGCGGCGCGGATGGATCTGGGGCTGGAGGGGATCTCGTGCGTGGGATGCGTGTGGCTGGTGGAAAAGCTGTTCACGCGGCATCCCGGGAGCATCCGGGTGGCGGCGAATCCGGCGAGCGGGCGGATGCACATCGAGTGGCTGCCGGGCCGGTGCGACCTGGAGCCGTTTCTGCGTGAATTGTGCCAGTTCGGCTATGTGGCCGCGCCGGTGGGTGCCGCGGGCGGTGACCACGAGAGAAGGCGGCTGGCAGCACGGATGGGGCTTTGCGGGGCGTTTGCGCTCAACACGATGGGATTCTCGCTGCCGGTGTATCTGGGCATGCCTGCGGATTTCGAGTTCGCGGGTTTGTTCAAGCTGATCGCCTTTCTTTCCGCCACGCTTTCGATGCTGGTGGGTGGCGGCTATTTCATGGACCGCGCATGGCGGGCGGTGAAGGCGGGCTCGCTGCACATCGACCTGCCGATCGCGCTGGGTCTGATCGCGGCTTATCTGGGATCGATCACCGGATGGGCCTTCGGGCGGGAGCGCCTGCTTTATTTTGATTTCGTCTCGATCTTTGTGTTCCTGATGCTCGCGGGACGGTACCTGCAAACGACGGCGGTGGATCGGAATCGGCGGCGCCTTATCCGCCAGCAACCGGTGCCGGAAACCGTGCCCGCGGCGGATGGCTCCGGTGCGTCGATCCGGCGTGAGGACCTGAAGAGCGGAGCGAGGTTTCTGTTAGGTCCGGGACAGGCCCTGCCGGTGAGCGGGGTGGTGGCGGAAGGTGAAGCGGATTTCTCGTTGGAGTGGATCCATGGCGAGGCGGATCCGGTGAGGTTTCCAACCGGTTCGAGATTGCCCGCAGGTGCCATTCTGTTGAGCCGGTCTCCGGTGGTGGTGGAGGCGGGAGAGATGTGGGAGGATTCGTTGTTGGCAAAACTCACCGCCGCCCCGGGTGCGGATCGCGCGACTCCGGGACTGGATCGCCTGCTGCGGGTCTACCTGAGCATCGTGCTGGTGCTGGGCCTGTGTGCGCTGGGTTTCTGGGTGTTGCGGGGCGACTGGCTCACGGGGTTGCAGGCGATGATTTCGGTGTTCGTGGTTTCCTGCCCGTGTGCGCTGGGAGTGGCGATTCCGCTGGCAGACGACATGGCGGCCTCGGCGATGGAGCGGCTGGGGGTGTTTGTGAGGACAGCGACGCTCTGGCCACGTCTCACGAGGGTGCGGCACGTGATCTTCGACAAGACCGGCACATTGACCCTGGAGAGGCCGGTGCTGGAAAACCCGGAGGACGTTACCCATCTGGAAGAGGCGGCAGCCCTCGCACTGGCACGGATGACCCGCGGCTCGCTGCATCCGGTGTCCCGCTCGCTGCTGGAGGCGCTCGGCAGCCGCGGTCAGAAGTTGCTCGCCGAACATGGCGAGGGAAATCCCCGGGAACACCCTGGGCTCGGGATGAGTCTGGAGGCGGATGGCCGCATCTGGTCACTCGGGAGAAGCGGCTGGACGGGGGGCGCTGAGCCTCCACCTCCGGGAGCGGCTGGCACCGAACTCCGGGAAGGCGGACGGGTGGTGGCCACCTTCCGGTTTCACGAGTCCCTGCGTCCCGGCGCGCTTGGAATGCTCCGCCGCCTGAGCCAATCCGGGCTGTCCCTGCACATCCTTTCCGGAGACCACCCGGACAAGGTGCACCAGATCGCCGTGGCGCTCGAACTACCACCGGAACAAGCCTCCGGTGGGCTGCATCCGGAGGAGAAAGCCGCCCGCGTCGAAGCCATCGACCGCCAGGACACCCTTTATCTGGGGGACGGCGCGAATGACTCGCTGGCCTTTGACGCATCGTTTGTCACTGGCACACCCGTGGTGGACCGGAGTCTTCTGGAATCGAAATCGGACTTCTACACGCTGGGCTCCGGCCTCGGCTTCCTTCCTCATCTGCTGGCCACCGCGGCGGCCCGGGTGAGGGCGGTGCGAGCGGCATTCGGCTTCGCACTGATCTACAACCTGACGACGGTGGCCTTTTCGATGGCCGGGCACATGAGTCCGCTTCTTGCCGCGATCCTGATGCCCCTCAGTTCGGTGGTTTCCGTCGTGATCGTGGCGACCGTCTCCCGCGCAAAAACTCTGAACAAGGGTTGATCTTCCCGGCGAGGGTCGATAGTTTCCGGTCAGTTTTCCGAGAAACTGCACATGTCAGCCGCCCTTCAACCCCACCAGGAATTCCAGAACGGCCTGCTTCAACGAATCGTCCATTCGGAGCGTTACCGGATGTATCAGGACGCATTCCGAACCGCCACAGGCCTGCCCCTCCGCCTCGTTTCCTCGGACCCCGAGGCATGGTGCCTTGATGATCAAAAGATCAACCGCAGCCCGTTTTGCGAAGCGCTGAACCTCTGCGAGCGCGCCTGCGGGGCCTGCGTCGATACCAACCGCCGCCTGATGAAGGAGGCGGAGGTCAGCGGACCGACCACCTGCCATTGCTTCGCCGGATTGTGTGCGACGGCCGTCCCGGTGAAAATGGGGGCTTCGGTCATCGGCTTCCTGAAGACCGGACAGGTGTTTTCAAGGGTCCCTACCGAGGACCAGTTCGAGGAACTCATGGGAGCCATCGGCAGGAAAACCCTCGACAAAGCGTCGCGCGAAAGCCTGCGGACCGCTTATCTCCAGACGCGTTTTGTAGAACCCATGCGTTATCAAAGCATGGTCACCCTGTTGCAAAGCTTCGCCGAGCAACTCAGCGAGCATGCCGATTCGCTGGCGATCATCGAAGAGGGCAGCGAGCCCGCCGCGATCGCCAAGGCCCGCAAATACATCCACGCCAATCTCGACCAACCGCTGCCGCTGGGTCTCGTCGCCCGCCAGGCCGGGCTGAGCGAATCCCACTTCTGCCGGCTCTTCAAGGACTCGGCCGGGCTCACCCTGACCGACTACGTGAACCGCTGCCGCATCGACTGGGCCAAGCGCGAACTGCTGAAACCCGAGGCCCGCATCTCCGAGATCGCCTTCATGATCGGCTACCAGTCCCTTTCCCAATTCAATCGCAGCTTCGCACGCATCGTGGGGGTCTCCCCCACCCTTTACCGCCGCGAGCGCCTCGAACGCGCCGCATCCTGATCCCCGGATTCGGTATTGCGGAATCGACGGCCTGCCCTGACAATCCGTCAAAGCACGATCATGGAAGAACGCTACGAAATCCGCGGGAAAATCGGCGAAGGCGGGCTGGGTGCCGTTTATCGCGGGTTTGACACCCGGATGAACCGCGAGGTCGCCATCAAGCGGATCTCCACCGGCCCCGGCGACACGGAAACCCGGGCGGAATCCACCCGACAACTCGCCAAGGAAGCCGGTGCGCTCGCCTCGCTCCAGCACCCGAACATCGTCACCGTCTATGACGTCGGCGGGGATGAGGACGGCCCCTACGTGGTGATGGAGCTCATCAGCGGCAAAACGCTCGACGAATTGATCGAACGGGCGCCTCTCACCTGGCCGGACTTCCGAGAACTCGCCCTGCAAACCCAGGAGGCTCTCATCGCCGCGCACGAACTCAATCTGATCCACAGCGACCTGAAGCCTTCCAACCTGATGCTCACCTGGCTGCCCTCCGGCAAGTTCCAGATCAAGATCGTCGACTTCGGCCTGGCCACGCTCGCCCACACCCAGTCGAGGGAGGATCTTGAAAGCATCGAGGCGGTCTTCGGCTCGATCTTCTTCATGCCGCCCGAGCAGTTCGAGCGCTCTCCACTCGACACCCGCTCGGATCTCTACTCGATGGGCTGCGTTTACTATCAGGCCCTGACCGGCTGTTACCCCTTCGATGGAGCCTCGGGGAACGAGGTGATGGAGGCGCACCTCCGCCATGCGGTGCGGCCCATCCAGGAGGTGCGGGCGGGCATCCCGTTGTGGGCCTGCGATTGGATCATGTGGCTTCTCAACCGCTATCCCCAGGACCGCCCGGAGTCCGCGAGGGACGCGCTTTCGATCTTCCTCAAAAACGACCGCATTCCCAACCCGCCACTCAGCACGGGACAGCCAAGGAAAGCCGCAGGTCCGCCAAAACCCAGGCTCGCAGGACAGAGGCCGGGAAGCCCGGAAGCTGCCCCCTCGCCCACCGGTCGGATGGAGTCCCCGGAAAAGGCGAAGCTCGCCCACACCTCATCGGTCGCCACCCTGGCTGCGGATGCCGGCGTCGGCACCCAGACCGCCCCCCAGCCGCTCGCCCCGCCGGAGGGCTTCAAACCGAGCGTGCACACATCGCTCCAGGACCTGCCCCAGATCACCGAGACCCAGACTCTCCACACGCCGACCCAGCGTCAGGTGAAACTCCCGCCCGCACCGGTCAAGAAACCGTTCAAACCCGGCAAAGGCGCCAAGATCGGCATCGCCGTGGCGGCCACCCTGATCATCCTCGCCCTCGGTGGATGGTTCCTCAAAACAAGCCGCGCGAAGAAAGCGGAGCAAGCAGTCAGCGAGCTCATCACCCTGGCCTCGAAACCCGGAGCCACCGAGGTGCCGGTGAATGCGATCCTGCTGCGAACCGCCCTGGAATCGCTGGCGACCACGGACTCCACCGCTCGGATTCAGGAAATCGGCCGGGCTCTTTCCCTCGCCAAAGCCACCGACGGGACGGACGTGGACGAACGCATCGCGATTTTCGCCACCAAGGGCCCAGCCATGACGGATGCCGCACGGGAAACGCTCATCGCCACCGTGCTGCGGGCCCGCGCGAATCCAGCCATCCTGCCCGCCATGCAGGACTTCGCCGCCTCTTCGGAAAACCCCACCCTCGTCGTCGCCGCCCTCCAGTCGATCCGCGGGGCTTCCGGCGACGCTCAGGCGGATTTCCTGATCAAGATCATCGAGACCACCCGTGACAACCGGGTGCGGGATGCGGCCGAGGGCAATCTTTTCGAAATTCTCCGCAAGTCGAAGGAACTTCCCGCCTTGGTCGACAAGCTCAAGTCATCCAAGGACTCCAACGTGAAACCCGAGATCCAAGGCGCGCTCCAACGACTGCTCGACTTCGCCAAGTCGGTGCCGCCTGCCGGTCGCTGACCGGTTCAGGCGGTTCCATTCGAATCACACGGCGAATCACTCGGTGGCCGTAGCAGCCGGATCATCGCCGTAGAAGCTCTTGATGTATCCGAACTCCACGAGTGTGTCCTGCCACGGTGCAAGCACGTTCGGATCCTGGAAGATCCGCCCTGCCCGGGCCAACCACTCCTCGGCCTTCACGAGATCGTTGTCCTCATAGGCAAGGGCCGCGTTCGCATAGTAATAATAGGGCGAATCATCGAGGAAGTCATACTTCTCCGCCATGATCGTCACCTCGTCCTTCTTTCCGAGCTTCTTCTTGCAAAGAAGGATCTTGAACTCGACCAGACGGCTGAGGGCGATGTTGTTCTCCGGCAGCGCCTTGAGCACTTTTTCGAAAACATCCAGAGCCTTCTGCCACTCTTTGGTGACGAAGAGCACCTCGCCGATGTTGAACTCGATGCTCGGATTGTCCTTTGAAAGGTCGATCGCCTTGTTGAACTCCGCCAGCGCCTTGTCGAAGGCCCGCATCTCCACATAACAGCTGCCGCGCAGGTTGTGAATCTCCGGGCTGTCCACGAAGATCTTGGTCGCCTTGTCGAGCTCCTCGAGCGTTTCAAAAATCCGCTTCTGCTGGAAAATCCGGTTCGCCTCGCCGAGGTGCTTGATGAACTCCTTGCGGCTTTCCTCCGGCAGGTTCAGGAAGGCCTTCTGGTTCGGCATCAGCTGCGGCTCGGCAGCGGCATCCGGTTTGGCCGGCGGAGCCTCGTTCTGTGCGGAAAGCGGCAGGGCGAGGACAAGGAAGGTGAGCAGAGCGGTGGCTTTCATGATGGCGACTGACCCGAAAGCTAAGCGGAAAATCCGGGGACGGCAAGCGGTCGTTCGGCCCGAACTTTTTGCTTGCAGCCCCTTCCTCCCGGTGGTTTGTTCTCACGAACACTGTTCAAAAACCATGGAACTCACCGCACGCCAGATGGAGATCCTCGAGTATCTCCGCCGCTCCCAGCGCCAGACCGGGATCATGCCCTCCACCCGCGAGATCCAACACTACTTCGGCTTCGCCAGCCAGACCGCGGCCATGAGCCACCTGCGGGCCCTCGAGCGCAAGGGTGTGATCCATCGCCTGCCCGGCAAGGCACGCGCCGTGATTTTCCCCGATGAACTCGACCGCGGCGAAATCGCGGACATCCCGGTGTATGGAAACATCGCCGCAGGCATGTCCCAGGACGCCGAGTCCGACCGGGAAGGCTGCATCACCGTGGACATCACCGCCCTCGGCATCCCCCGCCATGCCCGCACCTTCGCACTCAAGGTCCGCGGCGATTCGATGATCGACGCCCACATCTGCCACGGGGACACCGTCATCCTCGAGTTCCGCGAACCCCGCAAAGGAGACATCGTCGCCGCCTTGATCGATGGGGAAACCACCCTGAAACGCTACCTGATCGAAAAAGGCCAACCCTTCCTCCGCGCGGAGAATCCGGACTTCCCCGACCTGATCCCGGCCCGGGAACTGGTCATCCAGGGCGTGCTCATCGCCCTGCTCCGCCACGCGGCTTGAACGGTTTCCAGCGATCTCGGGCCTTCCGTTGCCGGGCCCTGCCATGTTTCAAGATTGGGCCATCCTCCATCCGGCCGTGACTCGGCGTATCCATCGACGACTGGGCACCGTGATCATCAAAAGGAGGAATTGATTAAGAAGTCTGAAGGATTGACGCCTTGCGACGTTTTGACTAGGTTCGCCGTCAAAGCATGGCAAACGCAACCCTATCCTTCAGCTGCCCGGCTTGCGGAGTCCACCTCACCGTGCCCGCAAGTCTTGCCGGGGTGATCGGCCCCTGCCCGACCTGCCGGACACAGATCCAGGCTCCGATTCCAGCGCCCCAAGCGGTTTTGCCACCTGCCGCCGCGCCGATGCATCCGATGGATCCGCAGGGGCATCCGGCCTATCCGCAGCTCCAGCAGCCCACGATTCCCGCGTCCATGCCGCCGCAGGCCATCCCCACGCCTCCGGCATCGATTCCCCAGCCACGCGGGCAGCAAGTGCCACCCTACCAAGGCTCCGGCTCGCCCGCGGTGCTGCGCCCCGAGCCGCGGCAGTTGCCCAGCCGGACCGCACCCGTGGAGGTCATCGCCAAGCAGATGCCGGAACCGGTCCAGGTTTCCGACTCGAAACGCCCCTCGGCCGCCCCCCTTCCCCGTCACCCGCACCGGTCCAGCCCGCTGGCGCGGATCGCGATTCTCCTAGTCTTTCTTTTCGCCGCCATGGGGCTGGTTTATGGGGTCTTGACCATTCTCAGAAACCAAACGGAACGCGAATCCCGCAGGCAGGATCCTCCGCCCATTGTGGAAAAACCGGCCAATGCTCCGGAACCCAGTATCCCCGCCACCGCCACGCCGAGTCCCGCAGAAACGGTTTCGGTGAAACCCGAGGTCCTTCCCACCCCGGCACCGGAACAGCCGAACCTGATAGAACCGCCACCGACCCTTCCCGAGGGGATGCCGGCCAAGGCCCCCGCCATGGAGGCGCTTGCGGTGCTGGAAAAATTCCTCAGCGCCAAAACCTTCGCGGAACGTGCGGCCATCATCGAAACCAAGCTTTCCGAATCCGAACTGGCAAGCACCTGCCTCGCCGCCCCGCTTCCGCCGACCCGCAACGTGGTGATCGATGCCCAGGAATCCAATCCGGTCGAGAGCGTGGTCGACTTTTTCTACAACGTGGACTTCGAACTCGGGGAAAACCGGCTCAACCCGCAGACCATCCTCGTGCGCTCCCGCGGCGGCGGCCCGCCCAAGGTGGTGGTCGAACCGTTTCTCGACCTCTTCGGCGGACGCCTCGCCGCCTACGCATCCGCCCCCAGCGAAAAAGGCGGGAATTTCCAGGTCATCATCTATCCGATCCCGTCCTGCTCGGACCCCAACATCCGCGAGCGGGAAAAGAAGCTCACCTTGAAACTGCTGGCCCGCGAGAACACCAAGGAAATCGCCCAAGCCTACTTCAGCAAGTCCTCGAAAATCGGTGAGATGCTGGTCGATGGCACCTATGATCTCAGTTATGGCAAACCGAAAGCCTGCACCGTGATGCTCCGCTGGAACACGGAAGAGAACAAGGACCACCCTTACCTCGAAGCGAGCGACATCATCGCCCTGGACTGGAACCCTTGACCCGTCCGGCCTCGTTGAGCGAGCGCCAGCCCCCGTGAAGCACGCTCACCTCCGCACCGAGGTCGAGCTTCCGGATCCGCTCCGCCACCTGGCGGCTCACTCCGCAGTTTTCATCTCCGCAGTAAACCACCACCCGGGGCGTGCTCGCGATCCGGGTCACGGCCTCCGCCTCAAAGGCCTGCATGTCTTCCGCGGGGTCGATGTTCCAAAGCATGGAACCTTCGAGGCCGTTGGCCACCCAGTCCTTCCGCGGCCGGGCGTCCACCCAGACCACGCCCTCGGATGGCACCTGTTCGAGGCAGACTTCATCCGGCTTCAACTGCGAGGGCTCACAGCGCAGGACCCGCGCCGGAGGACCCTTGATCGCCCAGGTCACCCCCGCCGCGGCAAGGGCGAGAGTGGCGATCCCGGCCATCTGAACGATGGCCTTCACGGCTTTTCTCCGGGGATGGGTTTGCGGATCACCGCGAAGGCCTGCTGGGTGCGGTGCTTGGCAATGTCACAATCGGTCTCCACCCGGAAAATCGCGAGAGCAGGACCCTTGGTCTCCAGTGGAGTGACAATGAGCTCGTAGGTCTTGCCCTCCTCCACCGTCTTGAGCTCGTGTTTGAAAGCCTGCGACGATGAGGACACGCCGGTCACGCGAATCGGCTTGGCATGGTTCATCGCGATGCGGATGACCTTGGCTTCGGCCGCCCCGCCGATCGCCCATTTCTGGGTTTTCGGTTCAAGTGCGATGAGCACGGGAATATGGACCCGGGTGGTGAGGACCACCGACGGTTTGCCGTCCGGGTCATCATTCAGATAGACCGCCACGGCCTTGTCCACCTCTCCGGAGAAGTTTCCCATGTCGAACTCGGCGCGAATCACGCCGGACTCGCCGGGTTCATAGCGCAGCTTGCCCCCGCGGATGCTGACCGACATGCAGGAGCAGGTGGGATCGTAGCGGGAAACCTGGACGGGCTTGTCCGTGCGGTTGGTGAAATCGAACTCCACGGCGACCGTCTTCGCCTCGGCCGGGGCATGCACCTCCTTCAAGGTTTGCGGAAACTCCAGAGCGGCCCCGCGCAAGGCGAGGGCGAGAGCGAACCAGACGAGCACGGCACGTTTCATGATGCACGGACTATGAGCGCTACTTCGCCTCCGGCGCAAGTGCGACGGCGATGATCAAGCGGCCACCGCGCCACTCGGGGCCCAGGACGAACATCGGCCGATTCCCTTCAAGCCTTGCATCCGTCTTGACGATTTTTTTCCGGGAAACCCAGAGCTCGAAATCGAGGATCGCCGTTTTCCCGGTGGGCCGCCCCTGGGCCTCGAAGCGGACAAGGATCTCGTCCGAGGGTTTGAGAGGCTGGGCCCAGCTCTCGTAGCTGCGCAACAAGGGCTGGGTCTCCTGACCGAGCTGGCGGTAATGCTTGAAGCGGAGTTTTTCCTCTCCTTGCAGACGCGTGCTGATCTCTTTCGGGACCGCCTTTGAGCGCTCACCCGCCGCCTTCGGGTCGCCATCGGTGCCATGATAGACGGTGACGGTGAGCGCCCCGATGCGCGCCCTGCCGGGATCCTCCTGGGCAAGGATGGACGGCACCGCTGCCCACAGCACCAGGGTTGTTAGAATCCAGTGGCGGCGGTTCATGAACCTGGTTTTTCAGTAGCTTCAGGGGCCTCACCGGCCATGGAGCGGATTTCGCCATCCTCGGGCAGGCCGGCCGTGCTGGAAAAATCCGTGCTATCCGGAATGGCGTTCACCCCATTGAGAACGATGACGGTGGCGGAGGCTCCGGTACTGTTGATCCACTCCGCGTTCACGCCGCTCTCCGGTGTATAAACCACCGGGTCCACGGGAATCGCCTTGGGCGCGCCAGCCACGTCGATCTCCGGAACATCCGGCCGCGTCCGAGAGCCGAGGTGAAAGGCCAGCACCATGCCCGCGCAGGCGGCCAGCGGCATCAGCCAGGAGGACCAAGAAAACCGGGCAACTGGGTTCGGTACGGCCTCCTGCGCCGGGCTGGCCACATGGCGGGCGATGCGGGCGTTGAAGAACTCCGCGTGCGGCGGATCGACTTCACGTTCGACCTTGGCAGCCATCCACGCCTTCCATCGGCGGGCTTCCTCCCGCGCGGCAAGGTGTTCCGGATGGTCAGCCACCCAGGCTTCCACGCTGGCGAGTTCTTCACCCGTCAGTTCGTCGTCCAGCCAGAGAGCCAGCTTCGTTTCATCGGGATTCGTATTCATCTTTCAACAGTGTCTGGAGTTTCTGCCGGGCATAGAACAGCCGGCTCATCACGGTGCCGATCGAACAGGACATCACTTCCGCGATCTCCTTGTAAGACAGGCCCTGCACATCCTTGAGGAGGACCGCCTCGCGGTGGTCCGGAGAGAGCTTGGCGAGCGCCTTCTCGATCTTCACGCGCAGCTCGCCGTGCGACATCGATTCGTCCGGGGCATCCACCACGGAGGGCGTGGTCATCGATGAGGAATCGATCCGCTCACGCTCGAAAATCTCGTCATTGAGTTCCCCCGCGCTCTCGATGCGGCGCTTGCGGGTCCAGTCATAGACGACGTTATGGGCGATCCGGTAGAGCCAGGTGGAGAAGCGCGCCTTGGCCTCAAAGCGCGGCAGCGCGTTCCAAGCCTTGATGAAGACCTCCTGGGAGAGGTCCCATGCATCGGCTTCCTGATGGATCATATTGCGGATCATGGCGAAAATGCGGCCCCGGTGGCGGGTGACCAGCATGTCATACGCACGCGGATCGCCCTGTTGAGCACGGGCCACCAGGCTGAAATCGTCGTCCGGATCGTCCGACGTCTCCACCGGATCGACAGGCCCGGATGGGTCCCGCGAGGGCTTGGACGGCGGAGGGTTGGAATTATTCATCGTCTTTCCAATCGGAAACCGGTGGCAACAGGGGCCGACCGTGACGCGACAGTGAACGCAGCCGCCCGGTGGTGCAATCCGGAATCGCTAGAGCCCTCTCCACGCAGTCCGAGCAAAGCCGGGAGCTAGGTTTCGGGTTCTGGCCGGTCAAGTGTCACCGTGTGACGGGTAGTGAGTTCGTTCCATGCCCCACACCTCGTGGTGCGGCTTGCGGTCCCTCCGCACCGGTTGATCGGCAAACCCGCCTCGCGTGAGAATGCGACTCGGATCAGAGTTTCCAGAGTTGAAGGACACGGAGGTAATTGGCGCGTTCAAAGACCGAGGGATCCGGGCAATTGCGGAGGCTCATGCTGCCGCGCATCTGTGAGATCGAGGTGTAATCATGCTCCTCCATCCACTGGGTGAGCCCCTTGATGAGCGTGCCGATGTGCGAGGGCCCGTATTTGAGCAGGCTGGAGACCACCTGAACGACGTCCGCACCGCACATCACCGCCTTGATGATATCCTCAACGGTGTGCACGCCTCCACTCACGGCGATCGACGAGCGGAGGTGACCGTGAAGAATCGCGGCCCAGCGGAGGCGCAACCGGAGTTCGGTGGAGTTGGAAAGATCGAGCCGGTGGGAGGCGGCGAGCTCCTCGATATCGATATCCGGCTGATAGAAGCGGTTGAAGATCACCACTCCGGAAGCGCCGGCACGGTCGAGTTGTTTGGCGAAATGCCCGGGTGAGGAGAAGAAGGGCGAGAGCTTCACAGCCACCGGGATCGAGATTGCCTGCCTCACGGCGAGGAGGATTTCAAGTGTCCTGGACTCCACCGCGGTGCCGGGCTCGTCGGGATCGGAGGCGACGTAGTAGACATTCAGTTCGAGCGCATCCGCCCCCGCTTCTTCGATGAGCCTTGCATGGGAGGTCCATCCCCCGGGACTGATCCCGTTGAGCGATGCGATCACGGGAATGCCGACCATGCGTTTGATTTCCGCGATGCGTTCCAGGTAGCGATCGGCCCCGAGGGCGTAGTCTTCCATGCGCGGGAAGTACGAGGTGGCCTCGGAAAACGATTCGGCCGGATGTTCGGTGTGGGCGAATTCAGCGAGCTGGTCGTGGGTGATCTGCTCTTCGAAGAGCGAGTGCATGACGATGGCTGCGGCACCGGAGTCTTCGAGACGGCGGACGTTGTCGAGATCGTCGACGAGAGGCGATGCACCCGGCATGACCGGGTTGCGGAGGGTGAGTCCGAGATAGTTGGTGGTGAGGTCCATGGCGGTTCAGGCGTCCTGGGTTGGGTTTGTGGCGGGCGGCTCCACGGCCGTGGCCATTTGCTGATAGAGGGCGAAGCGCTCCTTCACAGACTCCGCCGCCATTTCCTGGAGCATGGCCGAGCGCTGCGGGTCGATGCGCTCGAGCATCTGGAAGCGGGTCTCGTTTCTGGTAAACTCGGCCAGCGTGGCCTTCGGTGCGGCGGAATCGAGTTTCATCGGGTTTTCCCCTTTGTCCGCGCGGCGCGGGTCGTAGCGGAAAAGCGGCCAGTAACCGCAGTTGACGGCGCGTTTCTGTTGTTCGAGCCCCTGGGACATCGTGTAGCCATGAGCGACGCAGTGGCTGTAGGCAATGATCAGCGAAGGGCCGTCAAAACTCTCCGCCTCGCGGAAGACCGAGACCGTGTGACCATCCTTGGCACCAAGGGCGACACGGGCGACATAGACGGTGCCATAAGACGCTGCTATGAGACCGAGGTCCTTCTTGGGCAACGCTTTTCCGGCCATGCTGAACTTTGCAACGGCACCCAGCGGTGTGGACTTGGACTGCTGGCCGCCGGTGTTTGAGTAAACCTCGGTATCCAGCACGAGGATGTTCACGTTGCGGCCGGAGGCGATGACGTGGTCGAGGCCGCCGAAGCCGATGTCGTAGGCCCAGCCGTCTCCGCCGACGATCCAAACGCTCTTCTCCACGAGGTAGTCGGCGATTTGGTGGAGGGCGCGTGCTTCCAGATCTGATTTGTTAGACAAGGCAGCACGGACTGCGTTCACACGTTCGCGTTGGGCGTTGATGCCTGTTTCGGAGGCTTGGTCGGCATTGAGGATGGCGGAAACGAGATCATCCCCCACCAGAGCCGCCTGCCTTTTGAGGAGTAGCCCGGCGAAGGCTTTCGACTGGTCGATGCTGGCCCGGAAGCCGAGGCCGAACTCCGCGTTGTCCTCGAAGAGCGAGTTTGCCCATGCCGGGCCGCGGCCGCATGCGTTGGTCGTGTATGGAGTGGTGGGAAGGTTGCCGCCATAGATCGACGAGCAGCCGGTGGCGTTGGAGATCATCAAGCGGTCACCGAAAAGCTGGGTAAGCAGTTTGAGGTAGGGTGTTTCCCCGCATCCGGCACAGGCTCCGGAGAATTCAAAGAGCGGGCGCATGAACTGCGTGGTCTTCACATCGTCCCTCAGCATGGCGCGATCGGGATCCGGAAGTTGCAGGAAGAAATCGAAGTTCCCGCGCTCCGGCACGCGCAGGGGAAGCTGCGGAGCCATGTTGAGAGCCTTTCGGCTGGGATTGGCCTTGTCTTTGGCCGGGCAGACCTCGACGCAGAGGCGGCAACCCGTGCAGTCCTCCGCGGCGACTTGCAGCGAGTATTTCAAGCCGGGGTATTCGCGCGCCTTGAATTCGGTGGACTTGAAGGTGGGCGGTGCCTTGGCCAGCAGGTCAGGCTGATAGACCTTGGGCCGGATGGCGGCGTGCGGGCAGACGATGGCGCACTTGTTGCACTGGATGCAGAGGTCCGATTCCCAGACAGGGATCTCCTCGGCGATGTTCCGTTTTTCCCACCGGGTGGTGCCTGTGGGCCAGGTGCCATCGACCGGGAATGCGCTGACAGGCAGTTGATCGCCCTTGCCGGCGAGCATCGCCGCGGTGACGCGTTTGACAAAATCCGGAGCGCTCTCGGGCACGATCGGATTGAGGTGATGGATCGAAGTGGGAGCGTCCGGGTAGTTCACCTGGATGAGGTTCTCGAGTGTGCGGTCCACAGCTTCGTAGTTCTTCAGAACGACCGCTTCGCCTCGTTTTCCATAGGTCTTCCGGATCGCCTTCTTGATCTGGGCGATCGCCTCGTCTTTGGGCAGCACGCCGGAGATGGCGAAGTAACACGTCTGCATGATCGTGTTGATCCGCCCCGCCATGCCCACGTTGCGGGCGACGGTGCTGGCATCGATTGCATAGAACGAAAGGTTCTTGAGAATGATCTGCTCCTGAATCTCGCGGGGCAGGCGGCTCCACGCCTCGTTGGGATCGCCGGGTGAGTTCAGCAGGAAGATGCCGCCGGGTTTCACATAGGAAAGCACATCGACCTGATGGAGGAGATCGAAGCGGTGGCATGCGACAAACTCGGCCTGGCGGATCAGATAGGTCGAGCGGATCGGCTGCGGGCCGAAGCGCAGGTGGGAAACGGTCATCGCGCCGGCCTTCTTCGAGTCGTAGACAAAGTATCCCTGGGCATAGTTTTCGGTTTCGCCGCCGATGATCTTGATGGTGTTTTTGTTTGCACCGACCGTGCCATCGGAGCCGAGTCCGACGAAGACCGCCTGCTTCATTCCGGCTGGAACCACTTCGAAATCCGGGTCGTATTCGAGCGAGAGTCCGGTCACATCGTCATTGATGCCGACGGTGAAGGTGGGTTTGGGATCGGCCTTGGCGAGTTCGTCGAACACCGCCTTGATCATGGCTGGAGTGAATTCCTTGGAGCCGAGACCGTAACGGCCGCCGATCACGCGGATCTTGCGGGTTCCGGAGACAAGGCCGAGGGTTTCCGCCTGGCGGAGCGCGGCGACGACATCGAGGTAGAGCGGTTCTCCAAGCGCACCGGGTTCCTTGGTGCGATCGAGCACGGCAATGGAACTGACCGAGGATGGAAGCACGGCGGCGAAGTCCTCGACCGAGAAGGGGCGGTAGAGCCGCACCTTGATCACCCCGGTCCTGCGGCCTTGGGTGTTGAGGCAGCCCACCGTTTCACCGACTGCCTCGGCACCCGAGCCCATGATCACGATGACCTCCTCCGCGTCCGGAGCGCCTTCGTAGTCGAAGGGTTGATAGAAACGACCCGTGCGCTCGCCAAAAGCCTGCATGGCCTCCTTCACGAGACCCGGGAGTTTCTGATAGAACAGGTTTCCCGCCTCGCGGGCTTGGAAGAAGGCATCCGGGTTCTGGGCTGTGCCGCGGATCTTGGGTGCATCCGGCGTGAGCGCGCGACCGCGATGGGCGAGGACCGCCTCCGGATCTACAAGTGCCCTCAGATCATCGTCTGAGATCAATGAGATCTTGGAGACCTCGTGGGATGTGCGGAAGCCGTCAAAGAAGTGGAGAAAGGGAACCCGCGATCTGAGCGTGGCCATCTGGGCGATGGCGGCCGTGTCCTGGGCTTCCTGGACGGAGCCGCCACAGAGCATGGCAAAGCCGGTCTGGCGGCAGGCCATCACATCCGAGTGATCGCCGAAGATGCTGAGCGCATGGGTGGCGAGGGCACGTGCGGTGACGTGAAGACAGAACGGAGTGAGTTCACCGGCGATCTTGTACATGTTGGGGATCATCAGGAGCAATCCCTGCGATGCGGTGAAGGAAGCACTCAAGGACCCTGCCTGGAGCGCGCCGTGAAGCGCACCTGCGGCCCCGCCTTCGGACTGCATTTCGACCACACTGGGGATGGCTCCCCAGAGGTTGGGTTTGCCGGCGGCGGACCATTCATCGGCGAACTCGGCCATCGGCGAGGAGGGCGTGATCGGATAGATGGCGAAAAACTCATTGAGCCTGTAGGCGACGGAGGCAACGGCTTCGTTCGCATCGAGCGTCCCCATGATGGGTTGGGTGGAGGCATTCACATCCCTGTATGAACACCTTTTGGATCCTTGAGTCCACAAAGTGCAGGATATGGGACCGAAATGGCAATCCACGCGCACCACCGGGGACGAACCGACGGATTGCATGGATCGTGCCTCGCAAAGCCCCATGATGAACTGCGACCGACTGCATGACGGCTGTTGCGAGAATCCGGATGAAGAATAGCAATCGAGGCTCAGGCGGAGGCCTGAAACCGTTCGCCAAGAGCTCATGACGGGCGCATGATGGGCCTGCGGAGAAGGCTGTGAGCCGGTTCCGTTTCACGAATCCAACACCCCCATTCATGAAGCCCGTTACCTTCAACAACACCGTCTTGCGGGATGGACACCAATCGCTGGCCGCCACACGGATGAGCACCGCGCAGATGCTGCCGGTTGCGGAGATCCTCGACCGCATCGGATTCAGCGGATTGGAAACGTGGGGAGGCGCGACCATCGACTCCTGCCTTCGTTACCTGGGAGAGAACCCATTCGACCGTCTGCGCGCCTTGAAGAAGGCGGCCCCGGTGACGCCGCAGATCATGTTGTTGCGCGGGCAGAACATCGTGCAGTATGCGAGTTTTCCCGACGATGTGGTGGAGGCGTTCATCCGTGCGGATGCCGCGGCGGGGCAGGATGTCTTCCGCATCTTTGACGCGCTGAACGACACGCGCAATCTGGAGACCGCGATCCGGGTGGTGCGGGATTGCGGCAAGCACGCACGCGGTGAGATCTGCTACACGACCAGCCCGGTCCACACGATCGATTCCTTCGTGACGCTGGGCGTGGAACTGGAGAAAATGGGCTGTCATTCGATCGGCATCAAGGACATGTCCGGCATCATGACTCCGAAGGTGGCGCACGATCTTGTCCGCGCGTTGAAGCGGAAGGTGGGCCTGCCGGTGATTCTTCACACTCATGATACCGCGGGACTGGGCGCGGCGGCCTATCTGGCGGCGATCGATGCCGGAGTGGATGTGGTGGAAACCTCGGTGGCTCCATTTGCAAACGGCACCGCCCAGCCTGACACGGTGAGGATGCTCGCATTGTTAGAAGGACATCCGCGGCGCCCGGATTACGACACGGATCTTCTGCAGGAGGCGAGGATCCACCTGGAGGAAGTCTATCGTCAGCTTTCGAAGTTCACGAGTCCCGCCAACGAGCGGGTGGACTCGGACATTCTCGTATTCCAAGTGCCCGGCGGGATGCTGTCCAACTTCAGGAATCAACTGGCCGAGCAAGGCATGGCGGACAAGTTTGACGATGTGGTGCGCGAGATACCGGTAGTGCGCGAGGCGCTCGGATGGATTCCGCTGGTGACTCCCACATCGCAGATCGTGGGGACGCAGGCGATGATGAACGTGAAGTTCGGCCGTTGGAAGATGATCTGCCAACCCGCCCAGGACATCGCGCTTGGCAAATACGGACGCCCACCGGGCCCGGTGCATCCGGAGATTCTTGCGATGGTCGAGAAGCAGACCGGCAAGAGTCCGGTCACCTGCCGCCCCGCGGATTTGCTTGAGCCGGGGCTGGAGGCATACCGGAGGCAATGCGCGGAGAAGGGTCTGCCGAGCGATGATGAAACCGTGGTGTTGTTCGCGATGTTTCCCCAGCAGGTGGAGGCCTTGCACAAGGGCGTGCCTGTGGAGGAACCGAAGAAACCATCGACCCCCACCGTGGCGGGCGCACCGCGCGCCGCTTCGGTGTCGTCGGCAGCCTCGAAAGTGACGTCACGAACGGAGATGTCCCTGCTCATCAACGGAGAGCGCCATGAGGTGATGGTGGAAAAACTGCAAATCGGCTCCTGAGTGCTTGCGGCCGGGAGCGGCATTTGAATGATGACCTCTTGATATGGCGGAAAAACCCAAGACCCGCTCGCATTCCGAACGCAGGAGGCCCCTACGCGATCGCGTGGAGGTCCCGACCTTGGCATCGGTCCGGCGGGTTGATATTTTATGTTTATTGATGAGCAAGTATCTCCCCTCCCGAATCCTGATCCTGCTTGCGGCTTCGTGCCTGATGTGGATCGGCGTGCTTTCCCTGGCGTTCATGAGCTTCATGGGCAAGAACGTCACTGCCGGATGGATCTGCGCGGGTGCCTTGTTTTTCGCGCTGGCGGTGTGGATTGTGGTGATGGCATCCGAGTTTCGCAGCGCCGTGGAGGAAAAGCCCTCGACGGCCCGCAGGGATATCGATGATGGCATCACCAGTCCCCTGCCCCGTTTGAAGGGCATGGAGGCGCGGAGTGCGGGTCGATTCTGTTGGAGTGGCCGGCGTTTTCTACCGGTGTCCGGAAGGCCGGTGCCGAGACGATTGGTCCGTGCCGAGCGCCCTGCGGCCTGAGCATGTGGAGATGTTCCCGTCTTACTGGGCGCGCAGCGTTTCGAGATATCCGGTCAGTGCGGTCGCCCCGGTGCGCAAGGTGCCTTCGGACGCAGCGGCCTTCGCAGTGACCGTGAGTCCGGCGAGGAACGAAACGATGAACGCAGCCTCCGTCTCCGGCTGAATCGAGCGATGGATCCAACCCGCGGCTTTTCCGGCCTCTAGCATCGCCGCAAAGGCTCCTCTCCATCGGGAGAACACCCCCTCCAACGCCTCTCGCAGGGTGGCGTCCAGAGCGGCGGTTTCCGCGGTGAGGGCGGTGAGCGCCGAGGCGGCGTCGTCTTCACGGATGGCCAGACACCCCGTGCGACAAAAGTTCTTGAGTGCGTCCAGCGAGGCCACGTTTTCCAAGGGCGCGAACCATGACTCCTCCATCGCCGAGCTCAGGTCGGCCTGGATCCATGCCAGCGCCATGCTCGACTTGTCCTTGAAGTGATGGAAAAGCGCGCCTTTCGTGAGTCCCGCCTTCTCGACGATCGCGCCCAGGCCGGTCCCGGAGTAGCCGCCCGAGGCGAAACCTTCTCCCGCGGCCTTGAGGATTGCCTGTCGGGTCTGGACCGGTTGTTTTTTCCGCTGGCTCATGGATGGAGCCTACCAACCTCACGGTATGTTGCAAGCACCGGGTCAGTAGCCGTTGGCGATGCGGGAGACGAGGGCTTCGCCGGCGCGTTCGGCCGCTTCGGGCAGCGCGTTGTTGCGGGCAGTCTGGAGGTTGGACGAAACGAATAGCTGGCTGGATCCGGTCGAGCTGCCCTCGGCGAGGACCTTGGTGGGATTTCGCGCATCGCGGAGTGTCCACTTGAGGGTGACGGTGTTGGCGAGTTCCTCGGGGAGGAGTGTATCAAGCCGGGTGCCGCGGATGGTGGAGTATTTGATCTGGCTGATTTCGCCTTCGAGCACTGCGTCCGCCTGATCGAGCGTGGTGATGCGGTAGGTGCCGTCCTGGACGATGGCATTGGCCACGGCGGAGGTGGCGATGGCCTCGGCCCGAGGGTGGAGGGTCCTATTGGAAAACATGGGCACCGAGACATTGCGGATCTTGGCGAGGGATGCAGGCCGGGCCCCGCCGAGGTGATAGCCGGCGCAGGAGGACAGGGCGACGCAGGAGGCCAGCAGGAGGAGAGGTTTCATGACAGGGGTCATTCGCCAAGCTCCTTGAGACGGGCCTTGGATTTGTCGTGGAGATCGCCGGAGCCGGTGCGCTTGACGATGTCGCGGTAGTAAACCTTGGCGGACTCGGTTTTGCCGGTTTTCAGGTAGTATTCGGCGATGTCGAACGAGCGCTGCAGATCGCGGCCGCCGAGGGTGGTGAGCAGGCGGCGGGCTTCGGCGTTTTTCGAGTGGCCGGGGTATTGGATCAGATAGTCGTTGAAGGCCTCCCGGGCGAGATCGAGGTTCGCCTGGTTCTGGTTCCCGCGCTCCGCGTCTTCCAGCAGGATGACGCCGACGCGGAAAAGGGCTTCCGGTGCCTCGGGGGAATCCGGTTGTTCGCTGACGAGTTGGCGGAAGGCGGCGATGGCTTCCTTGGACTTGCGTTTCGCCTGATAGAGCTCGCCGATGGTGAACTGGGCCTTGGATGCCGTGCGGGAGCGCGGGGCGTGGGCGGAGACCTTCTTGAGCATGTCGACGGTCTTGTCCAGGGAGAGCTTGGTTTTCAGGCCGAGGAAACTCGACTTCACATCGCCTTCGGCAGCCCCCTGGGCCATCGATGCCTGGCGGTTGAGCGCGGTGATGTAGAGGTTGCTGCCCGGGTAGCGGGCGAGGAACTTGTCATAGGCGTCGAAGGCATCCTCGATCTCCCCCTGTTGTTCGAGGAGCTGTGCCTGCCGGTAGCGGGCCTGAGCGGCGGAGGGAGCGAAGGGGTAACGGGTGGCGGTCTGATCGTAGAGTTTGATGGCCCGCGAGGATTTCCCGGCCTCGTCCGCCTGCCTGGCTTTCTGATAGAGCGTCTCGCCCTCGGCGGAGGCTTTCTGGGTGTTGCCGGCAAGGATGGGGCCATCCGAATCCGAGCCGCAGGAAGCCAGAAGCAGCGCAGCGAGGACAGGCAGGAGGGAGGATGCAGGCCTTGGGATCATGGGAAGCAGCATATGAAGAGACAGGCGGCGGGAAAGCGTAAAAACCGAACGATGGTCAGGAACCAAGCTCGATCGAACGGCGTGTCGCGGAGCTGACCGCCTCGATCAACGATGACCGCAATCCGCGGCTCTCCAGTTCGGCGATGCCGGCGATCGTCGTCCCTCCGGGAGAGGTCACCATGTCCTTGAGCACACCGGGATGTTCACCGGTCTCCAATACCATGGCAGCGGCCCCGAGCACGGTTTGCGCGGCGAGCCGGAGCGCATCGGCCCGCGGCAGGCCACAGCGGACGCCGCCATCGGCAAGCGCCTCGATCACCAGATAGATGTAGGCGGGTCCGCTGCCGGAGAGCCCGGTCACGGCATCCATCAACCGCTCCGGCACCTCGACGGCCAGCCCGACGGCTCCGAGGAGTCGTTTGGCCGTTTCCGCATCGTCGCGCGTGGCGGTCGCTCCCAGACAGAAAGCCGCCGCGCCTTGACCGACCAGGGCCGGGGTATTCGGCATGGCGCGGATCACCCGGATACCTGCGCGGGCCGCATCCTGGAGCGCGGTGAGAGTGATTCCCGCGGCGATGGAGATCGCGAGAAACGAACCATCTCCCGAGGCTTCGCACAGGGTTTGCAGGGCGGAGCGGATGTCGTGGGGCTTGGTGCACAGCAGGACCACATCGCATCCGGCGAGGTCCGGGATGCCGTCCGCAGTGACTGCGCCGGTGGTGGCCTCGAAGTGCCGCCGGGCTTCGGCATAGGGATCCACTCCGACCACATCGGCCGCTGCCACCGCACCACTGCGAATCGCTCCAGCGACGAGCGCCGTTCCCATTTTTCCACAACCAATGACTCCGAGTCTCATGGCCGCGAGATTAAGGGCGGAGGGACTCGCGAGGCCAGCGTCATTTTGCTTGGAGGCCGGGCGAGTGCGGCCCCATGGTTCCGCGCATGAAACCATGGTTGATCGGATGGATCGTGGCGGCCGGTCTGGCTCTGGGCGAGACTCCCGCCGAGGCGGTGAAGCCCGCAAACGGAGAGCTCCCCGGTGTGGAACAAGCCATCCCGGATCCGGTCAAGGCGCTCGGAAAACCGGCGCTCACCGCGTTTCCCGGAGGCATCCGCATGGCGGTGAGTGCCACCACGGAGGAGGCGCAGAACCACGTGCTCCTGGGGCTCAACCACCTGCACGGCGGCTGGGAAACCGAAGCCAGCCGCCACTTCGCGGCGGCGATGCGTGAAGATCCGGACTGCCTGCTCGCTCATTGGGGTATGGTGATGTGCCTGCTCAATCCCACCCCGGAGACCGGCCCTGCGAGGAATGCCGCCACCGACAGGCTCCTTCATCTCGTCGATGCCGGCAAAGGCAGCGAACTGGAGCGCGGATATGCCTACGGGTTGATCAAGTATTTCGAAGAAGGGCCCAACGGCGCGGCGCAGGCCTTCCGGAAAGTGGCCGAACGATTTCCCAACGACTTGCAGGCCGGAGTCTTCAGCGCCCTTTTCAACCGCGGTGGATACGATCCCTCGGGCAGCCCCACGGCCGATCAGGAGGCGGCGGAAAAGCGCCTGCTCGCCCTGATTGAGAAGCACCCGGACTCCACCATTCCGCTCAACGCCCTGCTGACCATCCGCGCGGAGGCGCCGGACGCGGGACCGTCGCTCGAGATGGCCCGCAAGCTCTGCCGCATGGCTCCGGACCACGCTCCGTATTTCCACCTGTTAGGCCACTTCGAGTGGCGCTGCGGCAACCATGGCGAGGCCGCCTCCGCCTTCGGAAAAGCCTCCTCGTTCTATCAGAACTGGATGCGCGAGAACAAGGCGGGCATCGCCGATTGCCCGGAATGGATCCGCGCCGAGTGCTACCGCATCGTGGCCCTCGCCTCCCGCGGCGAGTTCGAGACCGCCTACGCCGCCGCCCGCCAGGTGGCAGCCACTCCGGTGCCCACCGGTCGCCACGCTTCGTCCGGAGCGCGATTCCTGCTGTGGGAAGCCAAGACCCTGCCCGCCCGCCTGCTGATGCACCGCGGTCTGAAAGGCAATGCCGCGGAGGCGCTGATGTCGCTGCCAAAACCGGATGAACTCAAGGCCACCCACAAGCAATCGCTGGCCTATTGGTGGATCGACGGACTGCGCTTCGTGCTCGAAGCAAACCGCCTTGTCGACGCGGGCAAACCGGATGAAGCCCGCCAGGTGGCGGATGCCATGACCCAGCACGGCGAAGCCATGGCGCGCACCCAGAATGCGGCGGGTGCCAGTGGTGAGCGCTCGTCGTGGACACGGTCCTTCCGGGCTCTCGAAGTGCTCGCCAGCGAAGTGCGCGGCCGTATCGCGCTGGCCGGACCGGCGGATCGCAGGGACCTTGCCTTCAACTGGTTCAGCTCGGCGGCCGACCGCCAGCTTCCCGCGCCGATGCTCTTGCCACCGGTGGTCCTTTCGCCCATGGCAGCCCGCCTCGGGGAGTTCCAACTGGCCTCCTCCAAGCCCAAGGACGCCATCGAGTCCTTCCAACGCGGGCTCGCCTCGTTTCCCAATGACCTGGGTGCCCTGGATGGCCTCAAGCGGGCCTATCAGATGGACGGGGATCCGGTAAAGGCCGCGGAAATCGATGCCCGCATCGCCGCGCTGAAGGCCCGTTGATTTTAAAAACAAAAAAAAGCCGCCGGGGAGTCCCTTCCCCGGCGGCCAAGGTCATCATGCCTGCGTCCACACCCATGAACTGGCAGATGACTGTGCTGTTACACCCTTACATGAAGCTCCGGTTTCCCGTTGCTTACATTGGATTGAGACCTTCAAGTTTTTCAAACGTTCAAAGATTTTGAAAAAGATTTTCAAGATCCTCCGCACGCGCCAACTTGGCACTTGGAAACCCGGCTTTCTTTCCCAAACCTCCGCCCATGTCGCAAAGCCACATCGATGTCCGCTACGTCGCCAACCTCGCGCGTCTGGAACTCACTGACGAGGAGGTGGCCGTTTTCCAACCCCAGCTGGAGGCGATCCTCGGCCATGTCGATGCCCTGACCAAGGTGGACGTGTCCGGCGTGGCGGATTCGGAAGCCGGCCCTCTGCGTCTCGGCCGCATGCGCGACGATGTCCCCCACGAGAGCCTGCCGGCGGAAGCCATGCTGCGGAACGCACCGGACCAGGCCCAGGGCCAGATCCGCGTTCCCAAGGTCGTGACCGACGCCTGATTTTCACCCCGCACCCCGACTGCTTTCCATGACTCTTTCCTCGCTCCGTCAGCAATTTCTATCCGGCGAAACCACGCCCGCCGCCTTGCTCCGCCAGTTGGCGGGAGACATCGCCGCGCGCGACGGCACCACCGGAGCCTACCTTTCCCACGATTTGGAAACCGCCCTCGCCGAGGCGGAGAAGGCAGACCTCTCGCTACCGCTCGGCGGCATCCCGATCGGCATCAAGGACAACATCAACGTGCTCGGCCAGCCCTGCACCTGCGGCTCCCGCTTCCTTTCGGAAAACTACACCTCGCCCTACGACGCCACCGTCATCCGCAAGCTGCGCGCGGCGGGAGCCATCCCCTTCGGCCGGCTGAACCAGGATGAGTTCGCCATGGGCTCCTCCACGGAAAACTCCGCCTTGCAGACCACCCGGAACCCGGTTGCCCCGGACCGCATCCCCGGTGGATCATCCGGCGGCTCGGCCGCCGCCGTGGCCGACGGCACCGCCATCGCCACCCTCGGATCGGACACCGGCGGATCCATCCGCCAACCCGCCTCCCACTGCGGAGTCGTCGGCCTCAAGCCCAGCTACGGCCGTGTTTCCCGCTACGGTCTGGTCGCCTTCGCCTCGTCGCTCGACCAGATCGGCCCGCTCACCCGCAGCGTCGAGGATGCCGCGAGGATCCTGCAGGCGATTGCCGGGCACGATCCGCTGGACACCACCAGCCTTGACGAGCCCGTGCCGGACTACGTGTCCGGCCTCGAAGAAGGCGTGGCGGGGCTGAAGCTCGGAGTGCCGAAGGAATACTTCGGCGAGGGCATCGACCCGGGAGTACGTGCCAAGGTGGAGGCCGCCATCCAGAAGCTCGCCGCGAAGGGCGCGGAGATCGTCGAGATCTCCCTGCCGAACACGTCTCACGCCGTGGCCACCTACTACATCATCGCCCCGGCCGAGGCTTCCTCGAACCTTTCCCGCTTCGACGGCATCCGCTACGGCCGCCGCGCCGCCAACCCCTCGGACATCCTCGATCTCTACAAGAAATCCCGCGAGCAGGGGTTCGGCCCCGAAGTGAAACGCCGCATCATTCTGGGCACCTACGTGCTTTCATCCGGTTACTACGATGCCTACTACGGCCGCGCCCAGAAAGTGCGCGCCTTGATTCGCCGGGACTTTGAAGACGCCTTCCGCCACGTCGACGCCATCGTTTCCCCGGTGGCCCCCGCCCCGGCGAGGAGACTGGGGACCTGCGCGGACGATCCGCTCCAGGAATACCTGTCCGACATCTTCACCCTCTCCGCCAACCTCGCCGGCATCCCCGGCATCTCGGTGCCTTGCGGGGTTACCGACTTCGACGGTGGCACGAACCTTCCGGTGGGGCTTCAGATCCTCGGCCCCCACCTCGGCGAGGCCACCCTGCTCCGAGTCGCCCGCGCGGCCGAAGCCTGAGCGCTCGCGCCTCATTCCGCTTGCCCCCATCTCCCGGCTTGTTTACGGCGTCCCCGTCGACCGGCCACACCGCCCGGCCCAACCCTTCGCGAAAGCCACCCGCCATGCCCATCACCCGCGCCCTTCTTTCCGTTTCCGACAAAACCGGCCTCGCCGACTTCGCCCGTGAGCTTCACGCCCACGGCGTCGAGCTGCTCTCCACGGGTGGCACCTCCAAGGCCCTCCGCGATGCGGGGCTGCCGGTGATCGATGTCTCCGAATTCACCGGAGCGCCCGAGCTCTTCGACGGTCGCGTGAAGACGCTGCACCCGAAGGTCCACGGTGGCCTCCTGCATCGCCGCGATGACAAGGAGCACCTCAGCCAGGCCAGGCAACACGACATCCCGCCGATCGACCTCGTCGTGGTGAACCTCTACCCCTTCGAGGAAACGGTCGCCCGTCCGGACGTCACGCTCGATGAGGCCATCGAGAACATCGACATCGGCGGACCGTCGATGCTCCGCAGCGCCGCCAAAAACCACTCGCACGTCACCGTCGTCGTCGATCCCGCGGACTATCCGCGCGTCATCGAGGAGATGAAGGAAAACGCCGGAGACACCACCAAGGGCTTCCGCGAGCAGCTTGCCGTGAAGGTCTTCCTGCGCACCTCGCAGTATGACGCGGCGATCACCAACTACCTCGGCCAGTGCCGCACCGGCACCGGCTGCAACTTCACCCTCTCGCTGCCCCTCGAACAGGAGCTCCGCTATGGCGACAATCCGCACCAGAAGTGCTCGCTCTACGGCCGCTTCAACGAGTTCTTCACCCAGGTGCAGGGCAAGGAGCTTTCCTACACCAACATCCTCGACATCGAGGCCGCCGCGGACCTCATCCTCGACTTTGTGCGCCCCACCGTGGCCATCCTCAAGCACACCAACCCGTGCGGAGTGGGCCAGGACGACGAGAGCCTCAAGATCGCCTGGCAAAAGGCCTTCGAAACCGACCGTCAGGCCCCCTTCGGCGGCGTGATCGTCTGCAACCGCCCGCTCACCCTCGAACTGGCCCGCGTCATTTCCGAGATTTTCACCGATGTGATCATCGCCCCGGAGTTCGAGGCCGATGCCCGCGCGCTGCTCCAGAAAAAGAAAAACCTCCGTCTCATGAAGATGAACGACGGATACCTTGTGGAGAAGAAATCCCCGGTCATCCGCTCCTGCCCCGGTGGCATCATGGTCATGGATCGCGACCACACCGCACTCGGCCTCGACAATCTGGAATCCAAGGTCGTCACCAAGCGCCCGCCCACCGAGGAAGAGATGCGCGCCATGCGCTTCGGTTGGCGCATCGTCAAACACGTCAAGTCCAACGCCATCGTTTACTCGACCACCGACCGCACGCTCGGCATCGGCGCGGGCCAGATGAGCCGGGTGGACTCCTCGCGCATCGCCGTGTGGAAAGCCAAGGAAGCCGGGCTCGAACTCAAAGGCTCGATCGTGGCTTCGGACGCGATGTTCCCCTTTGCCGATGGACTCCAATCCGCAATCGACGCCGGAGCCACCGCCTGCATCCAGCCGGGCGGCTCGATGCGTGACGAGGAAGTGATCGCCGCCGCGGATGCCGCGGGCATGGCGATGGTCTTCACCGGGCACAGGCACTTCAGGCACTGAGCCCCGGCCCGCAGCGCGCTGCCCGAGCGGCGCCCGATCAGTGATCGAGCTTCAGCTTCTTGAGCTTCGGCTCGATGACATACTTGCAGTAAGGGTTCTTCGACTTGTTCTGGAAGTAATAGTCCTGATGATACATGGGTGCCGGATAGAACTCGGAAGCCTTGGCGATCTCGGTGACGATGGGATCCTTGAAGTTCTTCGCGGCCGCCGACTTGGAAGCTTCGGCCGTTTTTTTCTGCGCCTCGGAGTGATGGAAAATCACCGAGCGGTACTGGGTGCCCACGTCGTTGCCCTGGCGGTTGAGCGTGGTGGGGTCGTGCAGGTCCCAGAACCACGCGAGGATCTTCTCGTAGGAAATCTTCGCAGGATCGAAAACCACCACGACCACCTCGGCATGGCCGGTTTCTCCGGAACAAACCTGCTCGTAGGTCGGGTTCTTCACCGCTCCGCCCATGAAGCCGGAGGTGACGGACTTCACGCCATCCAACTGGCGGTAGGCGGCCTCGATGCACCAGTAGCATCCGGCTCCAAGCGTGGCGGTTTCATGTCCGGCGGGGACTTCAGGCATCGGGGCGGCTTCCATGATCGGTTTCTTTTCGGGTTCGCAGGAGGCGAAGATCGGCAGGGCGGCGAGAATGGCAAAAACGAGGCGTTTCATGGCGGTAGGAGGCAAAAGTGGGCGGCTTGTTCCGGAAACGGGGTTGGTGTTCACCATTCGATGCCCACCCCCTCTTCAGGGATGAGCACCTGCTCACTGATACCGAGGCGGTCGGCTTCCGCAAGCAGGCGTTCGACGGGTTCGTCGTGCGGTTCGTTTCCCAGCGGGAAGGTGCCGTAGTGCATCGGGATGAGAAGCCTCGCACCGAGATCGACAAAGGCGCGCACGGCCTCCTCCGGGTTCATGTGCACGTCCCGGCCGCTGGGGGCCTCGTAGGCGCCGATGGGCATCAGGGCCACATCGATCTCGTGGCGCGCGCCGATCTCGCGAAAGCCGTCGAAGTAGGCGCTGTCCCCGCAGTGGAAGACACTCTTGCCGCCGGCCCGGACGATGTAGCCGCCGTAATCGCGGTGGACGTCGTGAATGAAACGCGCGCCCCAGTGGTGGGACGGCGTGTGGATCACCTGAAGCTCATCGAAGTGGAGCTCGTCCCACACACCGACCTCATGAGTGGCGGGGAAACCGAGGCGCTTGACCAGGGATCCGCTGCCACGCGGCACGATGATGCCCTCGCGGGCCTGGAGGATCTTGAGGCTGGGCTTGTGGAGGTGGTCGAAGTGGGCGTGGGTGACCAGCACGAGATCCACCTCCGGCAGCCCGTGCAGATTGAGCCCCGGCTGGCGGCGGCGTTTCACCGGGCCATGCCATTTCGCCCAGTTTGGATCGACGATCACCGAGTGGCCGGCGAACTGCAGGAAGAACGAGGCATGGCCGATCCAAGTGATGCGGACCTTGTCGGGCTCCGGCGGAGCGAGCACCGGTTCCAGCACATCGCCGGCGGTCTTGCGGAACATGCCGGGGACGATCCGGTGGCGCAGGAATCGCAGGTTCCGCGCTGGCCAGCCTTTCTGCGGGAGCAGTCCGGAGTATCGGGCGGGGATCTTGGCGGGTGATGATGAAGGATCGGGAGTCACCGTGTTCGCTGGCCTCGGATTCGCCCTGATGCGTCGCACCGATCCGGCGTCCTTGCAAGCCAATCCATGACCCGTGCCCGGCGGCTTTGCCCTTGACTTGAAGTGGCGGCGGGGCCATCGCAATGGCCATGAGAAGGTTGATGATGGGCATGCTCCTCTGGATCGGTCTGGCAAGCGCGCAGGCCACGGTCCTCCGCCTGGACGGCACGCCCACCTGGTCGATCACCAAACCAAAGTGCACGCTCGAGTTGGTGGGATCGATTCGCAACCTGAACTCGTTCCCATCCGGCTCGGTAAAGATCGTGTTGTTTGCCGACCTGGTCCCCTTCCCTTCCAAGGCGCGGGTGGTCGCCGAGGCGGACCTCGGCCAGATCCCCGGCTACGGAGAGATCGATGATTTCAAACGCAAGGTGAACGCGACGCTGCCCACCACGAATGGCGACTACTACTTCACGCTGGCGGTGCTCGAATATACCCTGGCAGGGTGGCAGACACGGGCTTACGTGGCCACCGGCCAAAAGACGTTGAAGAACGGGGACTTCCTGGCCGGATACAAATGGCGGATTCCTAACAGAACCGTGATCGCCCCGCCCGCGGGACTGATCAAGGGAGACCGCCTGAAGCTGACGGTGAAATCCAACTTCGATCTCGACGCGATCACCCCGGGCACCGAGTCGCGGAAGACGGTGCGCATCGAAGGCGTCTCCTCCACCTCGGTGAGCTACGGCGGCAAGAACTACGACACGAAATACGAATACCTCGTGGCCAAGCAGCCGATCAACGGGGTGAAGCGGCCGGCCGGCAATCTCACGCTCGCCAAAAGCGGCATCCACCAACAGGCGGCCATCACGTTGTTCTTCCACAGCGCGACCGGAGGCGTCTATCGCCAGGCGGCGGAGGGCCGCGTGACCTGGGGCGTGTTTTCCTACGACTGAAGCCGGATCAATCGGCCAGTCCGCGCGCATAGGCATCGTCTTCCGTGAAAACGATGACCATCGGGCGGCAGCAGACCTCGCAGTCATAGTCCACCTCGGCAGGCAGTTCGTCCGGATGCGGCATGGCCACTTCGAAGGCCTCGAAACAGGTGGGGCAGATCACTTCGGCAAAATCCATGACCCAAGCATGCACGGGAACCTCCGCCGCGCCACTGCGGATGATTGCGCTTGCATGGCCGGAGGCACGCCGGGACCGTGGGGCCTGTGATTTCACCCTGGGATGTCGTCGGCTCGGTGCTGCCTGTGTATCTGCTCATCGTGGCGGGAGCGGCGCTGCGCAAGGCGGGCATCGTCCGCAAGGAGCATGACGAGGGGGTGATGCAGATCGTTTACAACGTGATGCTGCCCTGCTTCATGCTGGACAAGATGCTGGGCAGCGCGGTCCTGAGAAGCGGCCCCACGGTCTTTGCGGGGATGGGCCTGGGCTTCGGTTTGATCCTGTGCGGCATATCGATCGGCTTCGGGGTCGGTCGCTTGCTCGGCCTGGCCAGGGGCACGGGGATCCGGACATTCGCACTTTCCGCAGGCACGCAGAATTTCGGTTTCACGGCCGCGCCGGTGGTGGAGATCCTCTGGGGCACCGGCGCGCTGGCGATGTTGTTCGTCCACAACATCGGGGTGGAGCTCGCGATGTGGTCGGTGGGCGTGATGATCATGAGCGGCGAGCGCGGGATCCGCTGGCGGAAGCTGGTGAACGGCCCGGTGGTGGCCGTGGCGGTGGGCCTGCTGCTGGTGGCCACCGGCCTGGATGGCGATGTCACCGGTGCCCCGCGCAAGGCGATGTCGATGATCGGCGTGGGCGCGTTTCCGCTCGGGGTGCTGATCACCGGCTGCACGATCATGGACTTGGTCGGCGCGGAGAAACCGAGCCTGAAAATCATTGCAGGAGCCTGTGTGGTGAAACTGCTGCTGGCCCCGCTGGTATTCCTCTCGGCGGCGAAGTTTCTGCCCATCGCCACCGAGTTGCGGCAGGTGCTCGTGGTGCAGGCGGCCATGCCCGCGGCCATGACGCCGATCATCCTCGCCCGGTTGTATGGCGGGCGCACGGCGGTGGCGGTGCAGATCGTCGTGTTCACCACGGTTCTCAGCCTGCTCACCCTGCCATGGATCATTTCGCTGGGCTGCCACTGGATCGGGTTGAAACCGGTGTTGCCTTGAGGGCCGCGGCCGGGCTTGAATCACGGCGATGAAAGCCATCGGCGCACGCAGTTTCCTCCCCGTTTCGGATCCCGGATGCCTGGTGGAGTTTGAGGCGGCGACACCCACTCTCGGGCCCATGGATCTGCGGGTGAGAGTGCATGCGGTGGCGGTCAATCCCGTGGACACCAAGATCCGGGCCTCGCTCGGCACCACCCTGCTGGAAACTCCGCGGATTCTCGGCTGGGACGCCGCCGGTGTGGTCGAAGCCGTGGGCCCCGGCGTGAGCGGGTTTTCACCGGGCGACGAGGTGTTTTACGCAGGAGACCTGACCCGGCCCGGATGCAATGCGGAATGCCAGGCGGTGGATCACCGGATCGTCGCCCACAAACCGAAGACATGGACCTTCGCCGAATCCTGCGCCGTCCCCCTGGTGGGCCTGACCGCTTGGGAGCTGCTTTTCGAGCGCATGGGCGTGGACCCGGACGGCCGGGATGCGGGCAAGGCCCTGCTGATCCTCAACGGCGCCGGCGGGGTGGGTTCCGCGCTGATCCCACTGGCACGCCGAGCAGGCCTGCGGGTGGTGGCCACCGCCTCACGTGAGGAAACCCGGAACTGGTGCCTCGCCCTCGGTGCCCACGAGGTAATCGACCACCGGCAAGCGCTGCGCCCGCAAGCGGAGGTTCTCGGGATTTCCGCGTTTCCCTTCATCGCCAATCTTTACAACACCGAGCTCTATTGGGAGGCCACGGCCGATCTCATCGCCCCGCTTGGAGCGCTGGGACTCATCGTCGAGCCGCGGGAAAAACTCCATGTCGGTGATCCCCTCAAGGCCAAGTGCGTGCGCATCGCCTGGGAATTCATGGCGGCGAGGGCGAAGTTCCAAACCCCGGACCTGCATGTGCAGGGGGAGATTCTCGCAAAGCTCGCAGCGTGGTGCGACGCCGGCGTTTTCCCCAAGATCCACACCCGGGTCTTTGATCGCCTCGGCATCGACACCCTGCGCGAGGCCCACGCCGCCATGGAAACCGGCACCGCCCACGGCAAATGGGTCCTGCACCACCTGCCCGCCTGAACCCTCATGCCCGCGCACACCGGCACATTCTCCGTCCACACCCGTGGCAAAGGCACCACCGAGATCACCCGCGAGGTCGAGGCCATCGTCTCACGCTCCGGCATCCGCGAAGGCGCCGTCACGGTGTTTGTGCGTCACACCAGCGCCAGTCTGGTGATCATGGAAAATGCCGACCCCAGCGCACGGCGCGATCTGGAGGTGTTTTTCGAAAAACTCGTACCCGAGGACACCCCGTGGTTCATCCACACCCAGGAAGGACCGGACGACATGCCGAGCCACATCCGCATGGCCCTCACCCGCACCAGCGAGACCATCCCGCTGATCGGCGGCCGCATGACGCTGGGCACCTGGCAGGGCGTCTTTCTTTTCGAACACCGCCGCGCGCCACACCGACGCGAGATCGCCGTCAGCGTGATCGGCGACTGAGCCCCTGTTTTTTCTCATGAACGATCATTCCGACACTCTCATCACGCTGGCTCTCGCCGAGGACATCGGCAGCGGCGATGTCACCTCGTCCTACTTCATCCCGGAGTCCCGCAAGGCCCGCGCGCTGGTCGTCGTGCGCGGTGAAGGGGTGGTTTCCGGGACCGGGCTCGCCGCCCGCGTCTTCTCGAAGGTGGACCCCTCGCTCCGCGTCGAGGTGCTCATCAACGATGGCAGTCGCGTGGCAAATGGCGCCCTGCTCATGCAGGTGGAAGGTTCCGCCCGATCGATCCTTACCGCAGAGCGCAGCGCCCTCAACTTCCTCCAACGGCTCAGCGGCACCGCCACCCTCACCGCCCGCTATGTGGAGCAGGTCAAAGGCACCCGCGCGCGCATTCTGGACACCCGCAAAACCACCCCGGGATACCGGCTCCTTGAGAAACAGGCCGTGCTCGACGGCGGCGGAGTGAACCACCGCCTCGGGCTCTACGACCGGGCCATGGTCAAGGACAACCACCTCGTGGCCGAGGGCGGCATCGACGAACTGCAAGCCGCCATCCGCCGCCTCAAGCAGGAAAAACCCGGCGTGGAAGTGGAGCTCGAAGCCGACCGCCTCAGTCAGGTGGCGCGTTTCCTCGATCTGGAAGCGGTGGACCACCTGCTGCTGGACAACATGAGCCTGGAGGAACTCCGCGAAGCCGTCGCCCTCCGCGGGGACCGGCCCCGGCCGCTGCTCGAAGCCAGCGGCGGCGTCAACCTCGATACCGTGCGCGGCATCGCGGAAACGGGAGTCGACTTCATCTCCGTCGGCGCCCTCACCCACTCCGCCCCCGCCCTTGATATCGGGTTGGATTTCACCCCGGTCTAGCCCCCGCCCCACCCCGACCGTGCCCGACGATTTCCCCAGCGCCGCGGCGGATTTCCCTGATCCGTTCCGGCTTCTCGTCCGCGAGTCCGCAGGCTCCACCAATGACGAGGCCCGCGCCCTTGCCCTCAAAGGAGCCCCGGATGGACTGGTGGTGCTGGCCCTCGAACAAACCGCCGGCCGCGGACGACGGGGCGCGGCCTGGTTTGCTCCACCAGGCGAATCGCTGGCCCTTTCCATCATCGTGCGCCCCCGGGAACCCATGGCGCTGTGGCCCCGCCTCGCCCTGGCCACCGGCCTCGCCGCCGCCGAAGCCGCGGAAGCCTTCGGCACCAACGCCAGCATCAAATGGCCCAATGACGTCTGGATCGCCGGTCGAAAGGTCGCCGGCATCCTCGTCGAAGCCGGCCCTGACTTCGCCATCGTCGGCATCGGCCTGAATGTGAACACCACCCGATTCCCCGACGCCGTCGCGGATATCGCCACTTCCCTGCGCATCGAAAGTGGCCGCAACCTTCCCCGCCACGAGGTGCTGGCCGCCCTCATCCGCCGATTCGCCGTCCGCCGTGGCCAGATCGGCAGCGGTTTCGACACCCTCCTCGACGGCGTCCGCCAGCGCTGCGTGCTCACCGGCCGCGACGTGCGGCTGAGCACCCCGCTCGGACCCCGCTCCGGCCGGGTGGAAGGCATTGGCCCCGGTGGGGAATTGCTGCTGCGCGACGGCGGCACACTCGAAGCCCTGATCCAGGCCGATGAGGTGCGCCTGCTTGATGATCCCGGATAGAGATTCGCCTGAGCTGAATGACGCGGATCTCGCAAGCTTCATGGCGGTCGGGCGGGCGGAAAAACATTTCTTGCCAAGCCCTCCCCCATTGCCTATGGCTGCGAGCGTCCATTCCGAATCCTCGCGGTTGGACGCGCTTCGTCTGGTCTCTTACGCCATGGTCTCAGGAAGTGTTGAAAGTGATGGCGTGTGATTAGAACAGACAAAAATGGACATCTACGTGGGCAACCTGCCCTACTCCGCTACTGAAGAAGACGTCACCGGACTCTTCGCCGCTTACGGCCCTGTTGAAAGGGTGAAAATCATCACCGACCGCGAAACCGGCAGATCCAAGGGATTCGCATTCGTGACCCTCGGTGACCAGTCCCAACTGAACGGTGCCATTGAAGCGCTGAACGGCTACGATTACCAAGGCCGCGCGCTCCGCGTGAACGCTTCCGAGCCGAAGGAGAAGAAGCCCTTCGGCGGCGGTGGTGGCGGCGGCGGCTACGGCGGTGACCGCCGTGGCGGTGGCGGTGGTGGCTACGGCGGAGACCGCCGTGGTGGTGGTGGCGGCGGCTACGGTGGCGATCGTCGCGGTGGCGGCGGTGGCTACAAAGGTGGCGGCGGCGGTTACAAGGGCGGCGGCGGCTACAAAGGTGGCGGCGGCGGCGACTGGTAATCCCAATCCCCAACCCTGAAATTTCCAAAGACCCGGCTCCGAATCACCTCGGAGCCGGGTTTTTCGTGTCTGCGCTTCGCCTGCCCCGGAATTTCGCGTGCCCGCCACGCCGGCTTCTGCTTGCATCCCCCCATGCCACCCCGCGTCAAGACCGTCGCCTCGATCACCAACGGCAAGTTTTTCGAAACCCATGCGGAAGCACTCGGACTCTCGCTCCAGGGGTCTGAAGTCGGCTTTGACCGCCCGATCGGCGAGCCCGCGATGAACCGCCCCGGACTGGCTTTGGCGGGATTCTTCTCCTACTTCGCCTGGAAACGGGTGCAGGTGCTCGGCAACTCGGAGCTATCCTACCTGCGCAAGCTGCCCGAGGCCATGCGCCTCGACCGCTTCCGCCGCATGTGCGACCGCGAGATCCCCTGCATCGTGGTCGCCCGCGGGTCCTCACTGGAAGAACCGCTGATCCGCATGGCCAACGAACACTCGATCCCGGTCTTCGGGACCTCGCAGGTGACCATGAATTTCCTGAACGCGGCCACCATCCGCCTCGAACACGACTTCGCCCCCAGCGTCACCCTGCACGGCTGCATGGTGGACATGCGCGGCGTCGGCGTGCTGATCATCGGCAAGAGCGGATCCGGGAAATCCGAGACCGCCATCGGCCTGCTCGAGCGCGGAGCCTCGCTGGTGGCCGATGACATGGTGCGCATCAAATACGTGGGAGGCGAACTCGTTGCCAGCTCCCCCGCCCTCTCGCGCGGCTACCTGGAGATCCGCGGCATCGGCATCGTCAACGTGGCCAACCTCTACGGGCTCGCCTCGATCCGCCCGGAGAAGCGCCTGGATCTGGTGGTGACCCTGCTCCCGCATGTGGACCTCAACGAAGTGGACCGCCTGGGAATGCAGCAGAAAACCTACGAGATCCTCGGCCAGCAGGTATCCCACGTCGAAATCCCGGTGGCCCCGGGCCGTGACACCGCCCGCATGGTGACCATCGCCGCGCTTGACCAGCAACTGCGACGCCTCGGCTACAACATGGCCGATGAATTCAACCAGCGGCTGCTCGACCACATGGCCAAGGAAAAGTGACTCAGGCGGAGAGGCGGGCGTCGCCGCGCTCCGGTTGGAGGAAGTGCTTCCAGCTCTCGTCGGCAAGTCCGTTTTCCTGGAGCCCGAAAAGCGGCCGCCAGCGCGGTGCGAAAGGTTTGCTGCGCGGGTGCATGCCGGCCTCGTGGGGCAGCTTGTTGGCCTTGCGGGTATTGCAGCGGAAGCACGAGGTGACGATGTTTTCCCAGGTCGTGCGCCCGCCTTTGTCGCGGGGCATCACGTGGTCCAGGTTCAGCTGGGTCTCCGGGAGCGTCTTCGCGCAATACTGGCAGGTGAATTTGTCCCGCAGAAACACATTCCGGCGGCTGAACCGCACCTCAAGCCGAGGCAACCGGTCATACATGGACAACACCACGATTTTCGGGGCTCGTATGGCGATCCTGGCACCGTGCACCACATCCTCGCCCTCGCAGCCGGCCGAGTGGCGGATCCAAGAGCCCAGATCGTGCGTGTTGAAGCATTCGTCACCATCCACCTGCACCACCTGGGCGTGTCCGATGCACAGCAGGTGCAGGGAGCGCCTGACGGAGCAGGTGTGCACCGGTTGCCAATACCGGTTGAGCACAAGGACGGGGCGTTCGAGAACGGAGTTCATGCGCTTTTCCGAACCAATCGCCCGGAACCTACCAAAGCCTCCCGTTTCGGCAATCGAAAACCTCCCCCGTTGACCCTGCCGCCCCCGGGCCTTGACACGGCGCAATCCGGAAATCAGATTCCCCGTCCGTTTTGTCCGTAGGTGTTTCTTTTTCCGGTTTGAAGGGTCAGTGGCATCCTGTCTGCTGGAATTTTTCCAATTAGGCCCGATGATCCCACGGCCACCGCGCCATCAACAACTCCATCCCATTATTCCCACCATCACGAACCCCATGTCCGTTTCGCAGACATCTCCGCTTGGCTGGCCCCAACCCCAGGGACTTTGGCATCCGTCGCAAGAAAAAGACGCCTGCGGCGTCGGTTTCATCGCCCACCTCAAAGGCAAGCGCTCGCACGACATCATCGTGAAAACCCTCACGATGAATGCCAACATGGACCATCGTGGCGCCAGCGGATCGGACCCCGCCACCGGCGACGGCGCGGGCATCTTCGTGCAGATGCCGGACAAGTTCCTGCGCAAGAAAATGGCGGAAAAGGGCGTCGAGCTTCCGCCCGAGGGTTCCTACGGCTCCGGCCTCATCTTCATGTCGCCGGATCCGAGCGAGCGCGAGGCGGCCATGCAGGTCTTCGAACACGTCATCCACGATGAGGGCCAGAAGTTCCTCGGCTGGCGCACCGTGCCCACCAAGAGCGAGATTCTCGGCAAAACCTCGGGACACTACGAGCCGCTCATCAAGCAGGTCTTCATCGGGAAGAACCCGTCGATCACCGATGCGATGGAGTTCGAGCGCGTGCTCTACATCATCCGCAAGCGCGTCGCCGCCTGGATCCGGGACAACGAGGTGCCCTCGAAATACTCCGGCGTTCACGGCCAGAAGGGCAACACCTTCCCGGGTGGGGACTACCACTACGTCACCAACCTTTCCGCACGCACCATGGTCTACAAGGGCATGCTCACGCCCTGCCAGCTCGCAGAGTATTTCCCGGACCTCCACGACCCGGATTTCGAATCGGCCCTGGCGCTGATGCACACCCGCTTCTCGACCAACACGTTCCCGAGCTGGTCGCGCGCGCACCCCAACCGCTTCATCGCCCACAACGGCGAAATCAACACGGTGATGGGCAACGCCAACTTCATGAAGGCCCGCCAGGCGCTCTGCCAGAGCGACAAGTTCGGCGGCGACATCTCCCGGGTCTTCCCGGTGATCGTCGAGGACGGATCGGACTCCGCCCGCTTTGACAATGCCCTCGAATTCGTCCACTTCGGCGGATACGACCTCGTGCACGCCATGATGATGATGATCCCGGAGCCCTGGGAACGCCACACCATGATGGATGAGGAAAAGAAGGCCTTCTACGAGTTCCACGCCTGCCTCATGGAGCCTTGGGACGGCCCGGCCTCCATCACCTTCTCGGACGGCACCCAGATCGGCGCCGTGCTCGACCGCAACGGCCTTCGCCCGAGCCGCTACTACGTGACCAACGACGACCTTGTCATCATGGCCTCGGAAGTCGGCGTCATCCCGGATCTCGATCCGCTCTCGGTCGTGAAAAAAGGCCGCCTGCAACCCGGACGCATGTTCCTCGTGGACATGCAGGAAGGCCGCATCATCCCCGACGAGGAGGTCAAAAAGCGCGTTTACTCCGCCAAGCCGTACAAGAAGTGGCTGGAAGAGAACCGCGTCTTCCTCAAGGACCTCCCTGAGCCCAAGGCCCCGAAAACGGTCGAAGAAGAGCGCGTCCTCGAACGCCAACTCGCTTTCGGCTACACCTACGAGGACCTCCGCATGCTCCTCGGACCCACCGCTGCCAGCGGCGTGCAACCCATCGCCTCGATGGGCAACGACACCCCGCTCGCCGTGCTCTCCGAGAAGCCGAAGCATCTCTATCAGTATTTCAAACAGATCTTCGCCCAGGTCACCAACCCGGCGCTCGACTGCATCCGCGAGGAACTCGTCACCGCCACCGAGACCTTCCTCGGCTCGGAGGGCAACCTGCTCGATCCCGGCCCGCAGAGCTGCCGCATGATCCGCCTAGACAATCCGATCATCGACAACAAGCAACTCGCCAAACTCCGCGAGATCTCGATCGATGGCTTCAAGGCGACCACGCTCGACGCCCTCTTCCCCGCCGATCAAGGCGGCAAGGGACTTGAGAAGGCCTTCGATGAACTCTGCGCCGCCGCCGACAAGGCGATTGCCGACGGTTTCAACCTGCTGATCGTCTCCGATCGCGGGCTCTCCGCAGACAAGGCCGCCATGCCCACCCTGCTCGTCATGGGCGGTCTCCACCACCACCTCGTCCGCTCCGGCACCCGCACCAAGGTTTCCATCATCCTTGAAACCGGCGAGGCCCGCGAGGTCCACCACTTCTCCACCCTCATCGGATACGGTGCGGACGCCATCAACCCCTACATGGCCTTCGATTCCATCCACCGCATGATCCAGGAGAACATGCTGGACATCGACTTCGACAAGGCCGTTTACAACTTCCTCAAAGGCTCCATCAAGGGCGTGGTCAAGACCATGGCCAAGATGGGTATCTCGACTGTCGCCTCCTACCGCGGCGCGCAGATCTTCGAAACCATCGGCCTCAGCACGCCGCTGGTGAACAAGTTCTTCTGCGGCACCTCCAGCCGCTGCGAAGGCTCGGACATCGAGCAAGTGGCCGAGGAAGCCCTCATCCGCCATCGCGCCGCCTTCCCGGACCGCCACATCGAGACCGAGGACCGTGCTCTCGAATCCGGCGGACTCTATCAGTGGCGCAAGGACGGTGAGTTCCACCTCTTCAACCCGGAAACCATCCACCTCCTCCAAAAGGCGGTCCGCACCGGCGACTACGGGGTTTACAAGCAGTATGCGAAGAAGGTGAACGACCAGTGCGAGAACCTCTCGACGCTGCGCGGACTCATGAAGTTCCGCTCGAACCGCAAACCGCTGTCCATCGACGAAGTGGAACCGATCGAGGCGATCACCAAGCGCTTCAAGACCGGAGCCATGTCCTACGGATCGATCTCCCAGGAAGCCCACGAAACGCTGGCCATCGCCATGAACCGCATCGGCGGCAAGTCGAACACCGGCGAAGGCGGCGAGGATCCGGAACGCTTCGTTCCCCTGCCCAATGGCGACAGCAAGCGCTCCGCCATCAAACAGGTCGCCTCCGGCCGCTTCGGCGTCACCAGCGAATACCTCGTCAACGCCGATGAGATCCAAATCAAGATCTCGCAGGGCGCCAAGCCCGGCGAAGGCGGCGAGCTCCCCGGCTCCAAGGTCTATCCATGGGTCGCCAAGGTCCGTCACTCCACTCCGGGCGTGGGACTCGTGTCCCCTCCGCCGCACCACGACATCTACTCGATCGAGGACCTTGCGGAGCTCATTCACGACCTCAAGAACGCCAACCCGCGGGCCCGCATCAACGTGAAGCTCGTCGCGGAAGTCGGCGTCGGCACCATCGCCGCCGGTGTGGCGAAGGCTCATGCGGACGTCATCCTCATCGCCGGTCATGACGGCGGCACCGGGGCCTCTCCCTCGTCTTCGATCTACAACGCCGGCGCTCCCTGGGAACTCGGACTCGCGGAAACCAACCAGATCCTCCTCCTCAACGACCTGCGCAGCCGCGTGGTGCTCGAAACGGACGGCCAGCTCAAGACCGGCCGCGACGTGGCCATCGCCGCGCTGCTCGGTGCCGAGGAATACGGATTTGCCACCGCACCCCTCGTTTCGGTCGGCTGCCTGATGATGCGCGTGTGCCAGAAGAACACCTGCCCGGTCGGCGTCGCCACCCAGGATCCGAAGCTGCGCAAGAACTTCGCCGGCAAGCCGGAGCATGTGGTCAACTTCATGACCTTCATCGCCATGGAACTCCGCGAGATCATGGCGGAGTGCGGCTTCCGCACCATCAACGAAATGGTCGGCCATGTGGAGTGCCTCGATACCAACGAGGCCACCAGCCACTGGAAGGCCAAGGGCGTGGATCTCACCACCATTTTCCACAAACCCGATGTGGGCGATGAAGTGGGTGCCTTCTGCCAGAAGGAGCAGGACCACGGCCTCGACAAGTCGCTGGACATCACCACCCTGCTCGACCTCTGCAAGCCCGCCATCGAGCGCGGTGAGAAGGTTTACGCGGAGCTTCCCATCATCAACATCAACCGCGTGGTCGGCACCATCACCGGCAGCGAGCTCACCCGCAAACACGGCGGCAAAGGACTTCCGGAGGACACCATCCACCTCAAGTTCAAGGGCAGCGCCGGTCAATCGCTCGGAGCCTTCTGCCCGCCGGGCATGACCTTCGAGCTCGAAGGCGACGCCAACGACTACGTCGGCAAGGGCCTCTCGGGTGCCAAGATCATTATCTACCCCACCCGCGGATCCTCGTTCAAGGCGGAGGAGAACATCCTCATCGGCAACGTCGCCTTCTACGGCGCGACCACCGGTTCCGCCTACATCAACGGCATTGCCGGCGAGCGTTTCTGCGTCCGCAACTCCGGCGTCAAGACCGTCGTTGAAGGCGTGGGTGACCACGGTTGCGAATACATGACCGGCGGCCAGGTGATCGTGCTCGGTGAAACCGGACGCAACTTCGCCGCAGGCATGTCCGGCGGTGTGGCCTACGTCTATGACATCGACGGACTCTTTGAGAAGCGCCTCAACAAGGAGATGGTCAACCTCTACCGCCTCATTGAGTGCGGAGACTCGGACATCGCCACCGTGAAGGCGGAGGTCGAGAAACACGTCGAGCTCACCGGTTCCCCGCGCGGCAAGGCCCTGCTGGAAAACTGGAATGCGGAACTGCCGAAGTTCTTCAAGGTCTTCCCGCGGGATTACGAGCGCATGCTCGAGTGCTTCCGGAAGGTCGAGGAACAAGGGCTCTCCGGAGACGAGGCCGCCATGGCCGCGTTCGAGGAAAACCTCAAGGACCTGTCCCGCGTCGGAGGCAACTGAAGTCCTCAATTTCAAATCTCAAATTCCAAATCTCAAATCTCAAATCACAATGGGCAAGCCTACAGGATTCATGGAAATCGCTCGCAAGACCGATTCCGAAATCGCTCCAATCGAACGCCTCAGAAACTGGAAGGAATTCAAGATTCACGGTGAGGAAAAAGAACGCCGTGCCCAGGGCGCGCGCTGCATGGATTGCGGCACGCCATTCTGCCACACCGGCCACATCGTCTCCGGCATGGCCTCCGGCTGTCCGATCAACAACCTGATCCCGGAGTGGAACGACCTGATCTTCCGCGGCCGCTGGAAGGAAGCGCTGGAGCGTCTGCACAAGACGAACAACTTCCCCGAGTTCACCGGCCGCGTCTGCCCCGCTCCCTGCGAAGGATCCTGCGTGCTCGGCGTGATCGAGCCACCCGTGACTATCAAGAACAACGAGTGCGCCATCATCGACAAGGGCTGGGAAGAAGGCTGGGTCACCCCGCGCATTCCGGAAAAGCGCACCGGCAAAAAGGTGGCCGTCATCGGCTCCGGTCCTGCCGGCCTCGCCTGTGCGGACCAGCTCAACCAAGCCGGCCACGCCGTCACGGTTTTCGAACGCGAGGACCGCATCGGCGGGCTGCTCATGTATGGCATCCCCAACATGAAGCTCGATAAGGAGGAAGTGGTGCAACGCCGCGTCAACCTGCTCGCCGAGGAAGGCATCACCTTCAAAACCGGCGTGAACATCGGCAAGGATGCGGAGTGGACCGCGGAGAAGCTCCGCAAGGACTTTGACGCGATCGTTCTCTGCTGCGGTGCCACCCTCGGCCGGGACCTCCCGATCGAGGGCCGCGATGCCAAGGGCGTTCATCTTGCGATGGAATTCCTCACCGCCAACACACGCTATCAGCTCGACCACCAGTTCGACGGCAGCATCCCTTCGCTCAACGCCAAGGGCAGGGATGTGGTGGTCATCGGCGGTGGTGACACCGGCACCGACTGCGTGGGCACCAGCCTGCGCCACGGCTGCAAGAGCGTCATCCAGCTTGAGATCATGCCGCAGCCGCCGATGGAGCGTGCGGCGAACAACCCGTGGCCCGAGTGGCCCAAGGTTTACAAGATGGACTACGGTCAGGAAGAGGCTGCGGCCGTCCAAGGCCAGGATCCGCGCCAGTATCTGGTGCAGACGAAGCGTTTCCTCAAGGATGCCGAGGGCAACCTCTCCGGCCTGGAAATCTGCGACATCGAGTGGGTGAGCGACAATGGACGCTTCATGCCCAAGGAAAAGGAAGGCAGTGCCCGCGTCATTCCCGCCCAGCTCGCGCTTCTGGCCATGGGCTTCATGGGCCCCGAGCAGGAAATCGTCCAACAGTTCGCCCTGGAAACGGATGCCCGCTCGAACGTCAAGGCCGAGCATGGCAGCTTCAAGACGAACCTCGATGGCGTGTTTGCCGCCGGCGACGTGCGCCGTGGTCAGTCGCTCGTCGTCTGGGCCATCAACGAAGGCCGCGGCGCCGCCCGTGAGGTGGACCGCTTCCTGATGGGAGTGACCCACCTCCCCTGATCCCACCTCCTTCATCAGGCGGCCGTTCTTCGGAGCGGCCGCCTTTTTTCATGGGTGGATGCTCACTCGGCCGCGCAGCGGAGTTTCCAGACTCCGGGTGGCAGGCCCACTCCCGCCCGGCCTTTTCTCACCCAGAGCACGCGCGGCGATTCCATGGCACCGCCGGGACCTTCCAGCACAGGAGTGCCCTCGAAGGGCAGGTGAAACTCGGCGGCGCTTCCGCGGGGCACCTCGATGCGGGCACTCCAGTCACCGCGCGTCCGCCCCTTCACCGAGAGCTGGATGGGCCCCAAGGGCGTGGGCATCTTGATTTCCGCGGATTCCAGCGAGGCCGTCTGCGGACTCACCCGGAACTTCCGGAACCCGGGCTCCAGGGGCTCGATGCCCATCAGAAAACGCGGGATCACGTTGCCGGGCGCGGCTCCCCAGGCGTGGTTCCAGTCGAGGTTCGGTTTGAACTTCGGATCCCAGGCCTCCAGCGTGATCGTGGAGCCCACCTTTTCCGTCATGTTCCGCCACGAGCGCGGGCCATCGGAAACCATCAGCGCCAGCGCGTGATCCGCCTCACCCGCCTGATAGAGGGCTTCCAGAAGAAACTGCGCTCCATAGACACTGCACGCCATCCCGCGGCCTTTGAGAAACGCGGCCACGGGTTTCACCCGATCGTCCGGCACGAGACCGAGCGCCAGCGGGAAAAACGAGGCATGCGCCGAGGCCTTTGACGACCGTTTCCCGGATGCGGGATCCCATCCGTCCACATAACATCCGCGCTCGGAATCCCACAGCTTTTCATTCACCGCACGGCGCGTCGCCTCCGCGAGTGCCGCAAACTGCTCCGCATCCGCCTGCTTGCCGAGGTGGCTGGCGATCTTTTCCAACAGAACCAGGGACCGGTAGTGGAAGGCAGTCACCACCGTCTTCACCGGCATCTCCATGTCGTAGCCATCCCGCTCGCAGGCGGGCCAGTCAACGATGTCCCGCGGCTCACCCGAGTTCGATCCGAGAAACCATCCATCCGCCGTGCGGCGGGAAATCATCGCACGGGACTTCAGCACGTCGTAGTGACGACGCAGCGAAGCATCGTCGCCGGACCACAGGAAATCGTGCCACGCGAGGATCACCGACTGCAGACGCCACTCGGTGGGCCAGGTCGGTTTTTCTAACAGATACTCGTGAGTGAGGCGCGCCGTGTCGTAGCGGGCATCCACGCAATAGTGGGAAAGTTGGTTGATGAGCACGTCCGCCTCGTAGGGTTTGCGCTCGCGGTCGCCATCGACATACAGCCCGAGGAAAGTGGTTGCCTTGATGCTGTGCTTGCAGAGATCCCAAACGCCGTCCAGCCGCGGATCGGAAGAACGGAACGAAGCGGCTTCCCCGTCGAAAGGCACCGCCAGCGTGATCCGCCTCAGCGCCTTGGCCTCCAGCGAGGGCGGTGCGTTCTCGATCTCCACATAGCGGAAGGGCATCACCTCCGGCATCCCCTTCGGCAGATCGAGCCAACCGCTTTTCATCCAGTCCGGCGGACTCCAGGTGAGCTCGGGCCGCACCGTCGAACCAGGGCGGATCCGCACTTCATGGCGTTGGTAGCGCACGCTTCCGCCAGGCTTCACATGCACCTGTTCCGGTCCGGACAAGGCCTCGCCCAGATGCACCACCAAGCTGCCCCCCGCCGCCACCCGCGGGCAATCGATCTCCAGGGTGCCGAATGCCGCCTTGCCGAAATCCGCGAACACCCGCCCGTCCGCCTTGCGCACCATCCTTACCGGTGGCGCGCTCTCGGTGACCACCGGACTGCGCTCGAATGCATGAGCACATTCTAACAAAATCAGGATGGCAAGCAGGGGACGCAGCATGGTTTTCTCGGACGGATGGATGGAGGGGCGGATTCAATCGAATGCCACCCGCCCCCTCCAAGACCAACCACACGGATCACCCGAAATGAGGATATCGCCCGGGCTCAGACGATTTTGAGCCGGGCGAGGTCCTGGGTGTCGATCAATCCGACAGGCCGGCCGTTTTCGTCGAGAACCACGATGTCGTCGATCCGGTTCTTGCCCAGCGTGCGCAGGACCTCCACGGCGAGCGCGTCCGAACGGACGGTGATCGGATGGCGCGTCATGAGCGAGGCCACCGGCTTCCCGCCCAGCGAAGGGTCCGCCCGGAATCCCCGTGCGAAGTCGCCATGGGTGAAAATGCCGGCCAGTGTCCCGTCCTCGTTGAGAATCAGGCAGGCCCCCGCCCGCACCCGGTTCATCGCGTCCAGCGCTCCGAACACATCGGCCTCGCCGGAAACGGTCGGCAACTGGCCATCGGCACGCATGATGTCGGACACCCGCGTGAGCAAGGCCCGGCCCAGCGAGCCTCCCGGATGGAAACGCGCGAAATCCTCCTCGGTGAAGCCGCGCGACTCCAGCAGCACCATCGCCAGCGCATCCCCCATCACCAGCATGGCCGTGGAGGACGAGGTCGGTGCCAGATTCAACGGGCAGGCCTCGCGCTCGACCGAGGTATCAAGGGTCACCTCGCTCAGGCGAGAAAGCGTGGATCCGGGCTTGCCGGTCAGGGCGATCACCTTGACGTCAAAGCGCTTGATGAAGGGCATCAGGTCCAGCAACTCACGGGTCTCCCCGGAATAGGACAGCGCGAGCACCGCATCGCCATCCGACAGCAGGCCGAGATCACCGTGCAGGGCGTTCTGGGAATCGAGCACCACGGCGGTGCCGCCGGTGGAGTTGAGCGTTGCCGCGATCTTGAGGCCGATGTTTCCGGACTTGCCCACGCCCACCACCACGATCTTGCCCTTCTGATTCAGCGTCTGGTGGAGGATGTTCACCGCCTCGACGAAGCTGCCATCCAGAAGACCCGACATCCGTTGCAGTCCCTCGATTTCCGTCTCGATCACCAAACGCGCCTTGGCCAAAAAATCCATGCCCCATGACAAGCCGGAGGCCTCCCGCTTGGCAAGCGCGGACGCGGCGTTTGACCTCGCCAGAGGGTGTCGATTCCGCCATATTTCTCCCATGAAACCGCTCGCCCTCGCCCTGCTCGCGGGCCTCATCGCCGCCTCTGCCCTGTCCGCCACCACCATCACTGTGGTCCCGGTGTTTGAGCCGCTCAGCCTCCATGGCACCGATGGGGACGAGGCCATCTCGGACACCGGGGAAGCCCTCCAGGCCTGCGTGCTCTCCCGCCCCATGGCGATGACCGGGGCCTTTCCCGAGGTGCTCGTGGACGCCATCCGCAGCCCCCACCCCATCCCCACCAACAACCCGAACTACAAGGTCAAGGAAGCCAACCTCCTCGTCCTTTGCGGCATCGACATCAGCGGGGAACTGACCGCAGAAGGCCTCATCGTCCGCTTCGATGTGGCCAAGCTCTCCATCCCCCAGGAAGTCGATCTCACCGCCCGCCAGATCCTCAAGCTGGCCATCGTCGCCGTCCGCAAGACCCTGGAGGACTATCAGAAACCGCAAACCCAGCCCCTCGCCGTGACCCTCGTCGTCGAAGGCGCGGATGAAACCAAGGCCGGCCTCCGCGAGCTCGGATGCCTGTTCACCGTCGAAGGTGGAGCACCTCGCGACTGATGCCCGTGTTTTGCCTTTTCAAACCCCGGGACTTCCCTGTTTGATCGCTCAGCCACCACCCCGCATGCCAAACCGCCCGAAAGACCCACGCCCCTTCAAACGCGCCATTCTCAAACTCAGCGGAGAGGCCCTCCGAGGAGCCAACTCGCGGGACAACATCTCGCCGGAAATCGTCGATCGCATCGCGGTTGAAATCCGCGAAGCCGTCTCCGGCGGACTCCAGCTCGGCATCGTCGTCGGCGGTGGCAACTTCTGGCGCGGCGCCTCCGCCTCCGCCCGCGGCATGGACCGCGCCACCGCGGACTACGTCGGCATGCTCGCCACCGTCATGAACGCCCTGGCCCTCGAAGGCGCTCTCAACCACCACGGCGTGCGATGCGTGGTGCAATCCGCCATCGAGATGAAAAACGTCGCGGAAACCTTCATCCGCCGCCGCGCCGAGCGCCAGCTCGACGATGGCAAGGTGGTGATTTTCGCCGCCGGCACCGGCAATCCCTTCTTCTCCACCGACACCACCGCCGCACTCCGCGCCAGTGAAATGGGAGCTGATGTGATCCTCAAGGCCACCCAGGTGGACGGAGTGTATTGCTCGGACCCGCGAAAGAACCCGGATGCCAAGCGCTACGAAACCGTCACCTTCCATGAGTGCATTTCCCAACGCCTCAACGTGATGGACACCACCGCGTTCAGCCTTTGCATGGACAATCACATTCCCATCATCATCTTCGACCTCGGTCCCGAAGGGAACCTCTCCCACGCCCTCCGCGGCCAGCCCATCGGAACGCTCGTCCACGGCGATTGATTCCCTCACCTCCATTTCCCATCCCTCACACCTCATCCCACGCCATGGACCCGGACCTCGCCATTCTCGAAGTCGAAGAAGCAATGACCAAGTGCGTCGAATACCTCCAGCATGAGTTCGCCGGCGTCCGCACCGGCAAGGCCAGCCCGGCGCTCATCGAGAACATCGACGTCCACGTCCAGGCCTACGGCGGCGTGAGCAAGCTCAAGAGCATCGCCGTCATCAGCTCTCCGGAGCCGCGCATGCTCATGGTGCAGCCCTTCGACCCCTCAACCACCCGCGACATTGAGCGGGCGATCCGCGAGTGCAAACTCGGCCTCAATCCCGCCGCCGCCGATCGCTCGATCCGCGTGCCCATCCCCGAACTCTCCGAGGAACGCCGCCGCGAGATGGTGAAACTCATCAAACAACTCGCCGAGGAAGCCAAGGTCCGCCTCCGCGCCGCCCGCAAGGATGGCATGGACGCTGCCAAGAAGATGAAGGCGGACAACTTCATCACGGAAGACGGTCAGAAAGACTTCGAAGACGAGGTGCAGCAACTCACCAACAAGTTCACCAAGAAGGTGGACGAACTCGCCGTCGCCAAGGAAGCGGACCTGATGAAGGTCTGATCCGTTCCAACACGGCAAAGGCGGCCGACGGTCATCGCTCCATGTGGCCGCTCCAGATCCCGGGGCCGGGAAGCGGGCTCAGGGTTCCCTTTCGACGCCGGGAGGCAGGGTGATGGAGGATTTTACGGATCCGTCCGCTTGTTTTTCGTGACGGACGTGGATGACGCCCTTGGGGGTGGGATAGGAACCTTCCGCCCACTGGAGCTTGCCGAGCCTCGGCTCGATGCGGACTTTCGCGAATCCGGGGGCAGCCGGTTGGATGCCGAGCACGTTGCGGCTGAGCCAGGCGGTGGGGCCTCCCGCCCAGCCGTGGCAGAAACTGTGACGGAATCCGACGTAGCAGTGCGCGCCGAAGTCACCATGGAGGTCCTTCTTGCCGGGCATGACCGGTTGGTCGATGCGGCCCGCGTTTTTCGTCCACTCAAGGTCGAAGTCCTCCCAGAAAGTGGTCGCGCCGAAGTCGAGCATGCCACCCCAGTATTGGGAGATGAAGTCGATGCCGGTCTCGATATCACCGGATTTGGCGAGGGCGTTGAGCACGTAGAACCCGTAGAAAGTACTGAGGTCGCGGGGACCGTCCTTTTTGAGGAGTTGGGCAACCTGGGCGGGCTCGCGGGCACCGGCGAGGGCAAGCAGGGCGGCGGGAGATTTGCGTCCGCTGGTTTCCGGTTGGTGGCGGCGGAGGGAGGCGACCGTTTCCCGGCACAGTCGGGCGGTGGCGGCATCGCCGAGGATGTCCATGAGCCGTGCCCCGCTTTCCATGGTGAGGATCATCATGGCCTGGAGCCCTTCGTGGACGGCGGCCTTGTTTTCAAACGTGGGCCAATCGAGGAAACGCATGCCGTCGAGTTTCTCCCGTCCGTCCGCATCGACGAAGGTGGCCAGGCGCTTGAGAAGCCGGGTGAGGTAATCGCGCTGGCGGGTGAGGTAGGCGAGATCGCCGTGATGCTGGTACCATTCCTCGTGGATGAGGATCCACCACATCGAGTAGGAGCTGATGCCATTCATCCACGAAGTGACCGGGGTGACGTCACGGGTGAGGTCGAGGCTGGCGGGCACGACTTCGTTGGCACCGAAGACCGCGTTGATCACACTGACCTCGGGATGCATGTCGCCGAGCCAGACGAGGCGGTCGCGTTTGATGCCGTCCCAGAGGTAGTCCTGCATGTTGAGGTGGACGGTGTAGGCACCGGTGGACCAGATGCGATCCAGCCGCGTGTCCGAGCAACGGAAGGACCCGAGGTAGGGCACGTCCCGCAGGGTGAGGATGGCGCGGACCTGGCTGAGTTGGAGATCGATGCGCGGGTCCGTGTTATCGATGCGGACGAAGCGGAATCCGCTGGGGCCGATGGTGGTTTTGCCGAGCCAGGGCAGGCGGACGGTTTGATCGCGCAGGGCGTGGTCGTTCTGGGCGCCGCGTTCGCCAATCTCGGCCATGGTTTCGGAAACGGACTCGCCGAAGCGCACGCGCACCGGAGGAGTGTCCTTCTCCTTGGTCATGGGGGTGAAGAGTTCCACCGATCCGGTGATTTCCACGCCGAAGTCGATGACGATGCCGGCCCCCGGCTTGAGGGTGAGCGGAGGCGAGGGATCCTCGAGCACCGCCTGTCCGGATTTGGGACGGAGGAGATGATCCTCGTTGGCAACGCCGTTGGCGGATTTCCAGACGACCTTCACCGGAGGAACCACGAACTGGGAGAGCGGGCTCTTCACCGGGGTGGCGGGAAACCCGGGGGGCAACGCGTGCAAAGGAGATGCGAGCAGGAGCGGGATCAAGAGGAGGTGGGTTTTCATCCAGGTGCCGTAAGCGGGGATTTCGGAGCTCACTCGGACTTCATCCACATCGGCGCGGTGATGAACCACACAATGCAGGACACGAGCATGGTGATCTTCATGGGCGGCTGTTCAATGTGGCCGAGCATGAAGAGCAACGGGGGGACGATCGTGCCGACGAGGGCGAGCACGCCGATGGGAAGGGCCAGGGTTTTCATGGGCAAGGAGACGGAAGGATCAGGCGCGGGCCGGCTTGGGACCGATGAGCTTGGACAGGATCACATACAGCACGCCGCTGCCGAGCCAGACAGGCAGGGTGGCGTAGGTGGGCAGAGGCATCTTGAAGAATCCCACGGACCAGTAGCCGATCGCCGCGGGAACGATCCAAGCGAGCAGGGCGGCGAGATTGAACGACGATCCGGAACGCTCGGCGGGATCCCGCGCGATTCCGAGTTTGTCCGCCAGATAGACGTCCACCACGATGATCGCACCGACCGGGGCGAGGACCATGCCGTAGATGCCGACGAAATCGAGCAGCTTCATGGCAAAGGCGGGGAAGAGCCCGGCGATGGTGCAGACCAAGCCGGCGATGATCGTGGCGGTATTGCGCGAGATCGAGGGCACCATGCCCTGGAAGGCGAGACCTGCGCGGTAGATGGTCGGGTTGGCGGTGGTCCATCCGGCGATGACCACACAGATCAGGCCGGTGAGTCCCACGGCATCGTCCACGATGGGACCTGGAGCGACGCTGGCCTTCTCCCCGAACTGCTGCACCTGATAGGCGAAGAGCAGGGAGGCGGCGATCCATGCGACGCAGTGGCCGAGATACATCCCCGCGGCGGGAGCCCATCCGCACGACGGCTTTTTCGCGTAGCGGAGCACGGTCATGTCGCTCATGCCCATGTGGACGGCGGCGTTGCAGAACCAGGCGAAAAAGAAGACCCCCCAGAAGCCGATCTTGGGATTTCCATTCTGTGGCACGCCGGTCCAGATGTGCGAAAGCTCGGTGGAGCTGAGCTTCGGGATGGTGGCGATGGCGCAGGCGGCAAAGACGAGGAACATCCAGGGGGCGGCGTAGTTCGCGACGCGGGCGACCACGCTATAGCCCTTGAGGGCCACGGCGGTCATCGCCACGCCCAACAGCACCACGATGGCGCTCCAGGCGAAGCCGGTGGGCATCATGTCGGAGAAGCCGGGCATCCTCACTTCCGGAAACGGCACACCCACCGCCGTGGCGGAGACCGTGACCATCGCTCCGGCCAGGAAGCAGAACAGGAGTCCATTGGCGAAGTTGTAGATCGTCACCAGCTTGCGCCCGCAGATCTTCTCCAGCTTGTGATAGAGCGTGAAGCGCAGCTTCATCGAGACCGGGGTGGTCAGATACCGCCAGGTGAGGACGGCAGCGAGGTTTCCTAACAGAAGCCCCAGGATGAGATCCCCGGCCCCGACGCCGTAGGCGACGAACAGCGGCCCGATCATGAACTCGGTGCCCGCGGTGTGCTCGCCGGCATACATGCCCCAGAATGAGGAGGGACCCTTGAGCGCCTTGTCAGGAACCCGCTCGTTTTCGTATTCGTTGACGGAAGGATCCTCCGTGTCGTGCCCGGCGTCGGTCATGGGTTTTGAGGTGGGGTTTCCGGCCTTGCGGGATCAGCGCTTGGAGAGCACGGCGGCTTCGTAGGAGCGGACCTCCGCCAGCCACGAGTTGCCGGCGGGGACTCCCTGGGTTTCGCAATAGGCGTCCCACACGGCACCCCAGGGCAGGCCCTTGGCGTCTTCCATCAGCGCGAGGCGGCCGGTGAGGTCGCCGGCCTTCTCGGCCTCGCGAAGCGCGGGGGGCTCGAGCAGGGCGATGAGCAGTGCCTTGAGCGTGTTGCGGGTGCCGATGGTCCAGGCGGCGATGCGGTTGATCGAGGCATCGAAGAAATCCAGTCCGATGTGCGTGCGGGCGAGCAGTTTGTTTCTCACCAGTTCGTTGGCGATGGCCTGGAGCGCGTCATCGAGGGTGACGACGTGGTCCGAGTCCCAACGCACGCCGCGGCTGACGTGGAGAAGGATTTCGGGGACGAACATGAGGGCGGAGCTGAGCTTGTCCGCAATGCCTTCCGTGGGATGGAAGTGGCCGGCATCGAGGCAGAGCACCTTCTGGTTCTTGATGGCGTAGCCCATGTAGAACTCGTGCGAGCCGACGACATAACTCTCGCTGCCGATGCCGAAGAGCTTGCTCTCGACCGCATCGAGGTGGTGCTTGGGGCTGAGGGGTTTGGCAAAGACCTTGTCGAGAGAATCCTCCAGCCGCTGCCGGGGAGCGAGACGATCGACCGGGGTGTCCTTGAAGCCATCGGGGATCCAGACGTTGGTGACGGTGGCGGAGCCGAGGGACTTGCCCATGTAGGCACCGATCTCACGAGAGCGGATGCAGTGCTCGATCCAGAAATCGCGGATGCCCTTTTTCGGGTGGGACAGAGTGAAACCATCCGCGGCTTTCGGGTGGGAGAAGCAGGTCGGGTTGAAGTCCATGCCCATGCCATTTGCCTTGGCCCAGTCCACCCAGCCTTTGAAATGCTTGGGCTCGATCTGATCGCGGTCCACCTTGACGCCGCCGAACTCGCCGTAGAACGCGTGCAGGTTGAGGCGGTGCTTGCCGGGGATGAGGGAGAGTGCCTTGTCGAGGTCGGCACGGAGTTCATCCGGGGTGCGGGCTTTGCCGGGGTAGTTGCCGGTGACGGCGATGCCGCCGCTGAGTTCACCACCGGAGGTCTCGAAGCCACCGACGTCGTCGCCCTGCCAGCAGTGCAGCGAGATCGGGATGCGTGCGAGGGCCGCCATGGCGGCTTCGGTGTCCACGCCCATGTCGGCGTAGCGGGATTTGGCGGCGGAATACGACTGGGCGATGAGTTTCGAGGACTTGGCCATGATGGGATGAGCGGGTTTGTGAGGCTCCCGTTTTATCGGGAGGGCGAAAGAAAAACCTCCACTGTATTGCCAAAAACCAGCACGATCGCGCCAATGAAGCGCATCCTCAGGAACGACGACTGGTTTCACCCGGATGGATTCCCGATCAGCATCGAGCGGAGGGAACCCCAGGAGGACTTCGAGCCGCACGCCCATGAGTTCGCCGAGTTGGTGATCGTCACGGGCGGCAAGGGCCTGCATGTGACCGGCGGGGATTCCTGGGAGCTGACGGCAGGCGACGTCTTTGTGATCGCCGGGCCGCGGGAGCATGAATACCGGGACCTGAGGGATTTGCGGCTGGTGAATCTGCTCTATCAGCCGAACCAGCTGAAGATCCGGCTGCTCGACCTGCCATCGGTGGCCGGGTATCACGCCCTGTTCACCCTCGGCCCGAACCGCCGGCAGAAGGTGACCGCCAAGGCGCCGCTGCATCTCAAGGGTCGGGAACTGGCACGGGTGACCGCGCTGGTGGACCGATTGGAGGAAGAGCTCAAGGGGCGTGAGCCGGGCTTCGGTTTCATGGCGATGGCGGCCTTCATGCAGATCATCGGCGAGCTTTCGCGATGCTATGGCCGGAGTCCATCGCCGGACGGGCGGGCCCTGCTCCGCGTGGGCGAGGCACTGTCCCATCTGGAACGAAACATCCAGAACGAGGTGGATCTGGAGGAATTGGCCAGCATCGCCCACATGTCCCGGAGGAGCTTTCTGCGCGTCTTCCAATCGGCCACCGGCACCTCGCCATTGGCCTGGTTGATCGATCGACGGATCGAGCGGGCCTGTTCGATGCTGCGGCACACGGATTTGCGGATCACTGAAATCGCCTTCGAGGTCGGATTCAACGACAGCAATTATTTCACCCGCCAGTTTCGCAAGGCGGTGGGGCAGTCTCCGCGAGAGTACCGGCTGAAACGGGGTTGAACCACCGAGCAATCTTGCTTGAGGTCCGGCGGTTCCGCGCCAAAGCTGGATCATGCCGAAGTTGAGCTCCCCCACCCTGCGCGCCTGTTTTGCCTTGCTGGCCTTCGCCGTGTCAGCGGTCGGCGAAGTGCCGCCAATCCGACCGGGCAGACCGTGGAACGATGTGAAGGGAAACCTGATCAACGCGCATGGTTTCTGTGTCCTGGAGCATGGCGGGCGTTTTTATTGGTTCGGTTCCCGCAAGATCCCGGGAAGGAACGAATCGGAGAAGAACGAGGCCGGGGTGGCGTGTTACTCAAGCACCGACCTTGCAAACTGGACGGATGAGGGCCTGGTGCTCGACAAGTCGGCTCCCGGCATGCACCCGGAGGTGGCCCAAGCCGGGATTCTCGACCGCCCGAAAGCCGTTTTCAATCCGCGGAACGGAAAGTTCGTGTTGTATTTCAAACTCTATCCGCCGGAAGCCTCGGGAAACACCTCCGGCACCTCGGTTGCCTACACCGGAGTGGCGGATTCGCCGAAAGCGACCGGGCCCTTCGAGTATCGCGGGAAGTTCCTCGGCGGCGGCGGGCCGCAGGGTTCCGGAGACTTTGCGATCTATCAGGAGGAATCGGGCATCCACCACATCTGTGTGAGAAAACCGGACAAGGTCCTGGTCACGGCGAGGATGACCGAGGACGGCCTGCGCCCAGCAAGTCCTTATGTTCCGATGGACGGAGTGACGCTGCACACGGAGGCCCCCGTGCTCATCCGCCGGGAGGGCCGCTACCACCTGATCGGGTCCGGCAGCACCGGATGGAAGCCGAACCCCGCCCGCTCGTTCTCCGCGGAGCGAATCGAGGGCCCCTACGTTTCCACTGGCAATCCCTGCCGCGGCACCAACCCGGAAAACGGGCTGGGTCCCGAGCTTGCGTTTGGCGGGCAGAGCACCCACGCGTTTTCCTACAAGACCGCTGCCGGGGAAACCCGCTGGGTGGCCATGTTCGACATCTGGAAACCCTCCGATCCGGTGAACTCCGGCTACATCTGGCTGCCACTGAATTTCGACCAGGGAAAACCCGTCATCGAGTGGCAGGATGCGTGGACTCCCGAGGTCGGCGCGAAGTGAGCACTGACCGGATCCAACAAAAACCGCGGCTTCACTCGAAGGCCGCGCCGGTGACGAAGATCATCGCATCGTGTTTCACGGTACCGTCATACATGCCCCAGCGGAACCCGGTCTGCCCGGCGGGGCGCTCGTAGAACCCCTCACCCACCTTGCGGCCATCGAAGAACACTTCGTAGTCGCGGCCGTTGTCGCGCACCTTGAGATCGAAGCTTTTGCCGGTCATGGCGCGGGCGATCACGACGTCCTTGCCGTGCCTCCGGTGGTTGAGCGTGATGTCACCGGAATCGGATAGATTGATCATGACCGCCCAGTCGTTGAGCTGGTTTTTCACCTGGAAGATCGAGCAGACGTGGGGTTGGACGATGGTGAAGGTGCCGCGCCACTCATGCCAGGGCCCCTGTGTCCAGGTGAGGCGGCTGAAGGCTTCGATCCGCGCGGCGCCTTTGCGGGCGTTGCGGACATTGTGCTCGCCCTTGAAGAGTCGGAACACCTGGGTGCCGCCATCCTCCTGATACCAGCGGGTCCATTTGGAGAAATCCTTCCGCTGGATCGAACTGTGGCAAAGCGTGTGAATGCAGATGGCGGCGGGAATCGATGAAGCACGCTTGCCACCGCGACCGATCCGGGCGGCATCCACCTCGATCTTCGAACCCGTGACACCGGCATTCGAGTTCTTGCCAAGCGGGAACCGGCCTTGGGCGAGAAGCTCCTCGAACGTGGGATCCTCGCCAACCCGGCGGTAGAGTGGCGGCTGTTCATCGCCGACCGCCGGAGCCACAGCGGCGACCTCGGCAAAGACTCCGTTGGGCGTGATCAAGGACAGGAGGAGGATCGGCAGGAATTTCACAGGCGGATTTCTGGGGATTCCGCAGGATACCGGACGGCCCTGTCCTGTCCACCCCAACCCGCGGTTCCCGTGAATCCGGTAGAGGCAGGTGAAACGACACCCGAAACCACGGCGTAGCTGGGTGAACCCGAATCCGCATCCTCATGAATCGCACCACCTCGCGCAGAGAGTTCATCAAAAAGACCGCCGTGGTTTTCGGCATGCCCGCCATCATTCCGGGCAGTGCGCTCGGTTTGAACGGCAGCGTGGCTCCGAGCAACCGCATCAGCATGGCCGCCATCGGCATCGGCCCGCGCGGGCGGCTGGTCTTGTCGCACTTCCTGAAGGCTCCGGATGCGAGATTCGTCACCGTTTGCGACGTGCAGAAGGCCAACCGCCGCACCGCGAAAATGATGGTGGACCGGGCTTACGGCAACGAGGACTGCACCGTCACCCCGGATCTGACGGAGGTGCTCGCCCGCAAGGACATCGATGCGGTCATGATCGCCACCGGCGACCGCTGGCACGGAGTGGCAAGCATCCTCGCCGCCAAGGCAGGCAAGGACATTTACTCGGAAAAGCCCTGTGCCATCACCATGGCGGAAAGCCGTGAGATCGATGAAGCCGTCACCCTTTACGGCCGCGTTTTCCAAGCCGGCACCCAGCGCCGCACCGTGCCGAACTTCCGCTTCGCGGTGGAGCTCGCGCGGGAGGGCAAACTCGGGGCGATCCACACCGTGCACGCCTCGATCAACAAACTCCAGGAAACCTTCGACTGGACGCCCGCCGATCCGGAGCCTGCCGTGGATGACGTCGATTGGGACCGCTGGCTCGGCCCCGCACCCTGGCGCCCGTACCACCAGAACCTCGTCCGCGGCGGCTGGAGGGGTCACCACGATTTCGATGCGGGCGGCAGGCTTCTGGACTGGGGCTGCCACACCGTGGACCTCTGCCAATGGGCGGTCGGCATGGACGGCAGCAGCCCGGTCGAGTTCGAACCGGACGGGCAGACCATCCGCGCGAAGTATGCCAATGGCGTCCGCCTCGTCATGCGCCTGGGTGGATTCAACAACGAAGGGGATTGGCTCGGACTCGGCACCTGCCCGGTCCGTTTCGAAGGCTCGGACGGCTGGGTGGAAACCGGGGACCACGGCAAGATGGCGGCAAATCCCGCATCGTTGTTAGAGAACTCCGGGATCCCGGAAGCCCCCGGCACCGATCCGGACCATCATGTCCGCGAGTTCCTCGATTGTGTCAAAACCCGCGGCACCACCTCGTGCAACGCCTCGAACATGAGGAGCACCCACGTCGCCTGCCATGCGGCCGCGATCGCGGTGAGGCTCGGCAGAAAGCTGGTCTTCGATCCCGCCACCGAATCCTTCCCGCACGACGAGCAGGCCAACCGCCTGCGCAGCCGCGCCCGCCGCTCACCCTGGCATGCCTGAAAAACCCGGACCCACGCCATGAAACCCGAATCCTCATCTCCCGCCGAACTCGTCCGCTTGTTGGAATCCGACGCCACGCCCGAGCTCAAGGCCCGGTCCTGCCAACAGCTTGCCATCACCGGCGATGCCACGGCGGTTCCCGCTCTCGCCAGGTTGTTGGAAGACGCCCGGCTGGGCGACTATGCACGCACCGCGCTTGAGAACATCCCGGCACCAGCCGCCGGTGCCGCCCTGCTCGCCGCCCTGCCCCGGCTCAAGGACCTCCTGCTTGCCGGAGCCGTCGATTCCCTCGGCGTGCGCCGCGAGACCGCTGCGGTTCCGGCGCTCATCGCCCTTTCCAAAGACCCCGCGCGCGGCCCGGCCTCCGGAGCGCTTGCCGCGTTGGGGAAAATCGCCAGCCCCCCGGCCACCGAGGCGATCCTGGCCGCCCTCACAGGCCCGGACCGGAGCGCCGCCGGCCACGCCTGCCTGCACGCCGCCCGAATCCTCGGCGGGACGGCCGCCATCAAACTGCTCCAAGCGGTGATCGATGCCAAACCCGAGCCCATCCAGCTTGATGCCGCCCATTCCCTGCTCTGGAAACTCGAAAGCCGGCCGCTCTACAACGGTTCCTCGCTCGATGGTTGGGAGGGCGACGCCGCGTGGTTCCGCGTGTATGATCGCTCGATCGTGGCAGGCAGCCTTGCCCGCTCCATTCCACAGAACGAGTTCCTCGTTTCCAACGACAGTTTCTCCGACTTCGAACTCCGCCTCCAGGTTCGCCTCGCCAAAGGCCTCGGCAATGGCGGCATCCAGTTCCGCAGCCAGCGCGTCCCCGGATCCCGGGAAATGGCGGGCTATCAGGCAGATCTCGCCAAAGATTACTGGGGCGGGCTTTACGACGAAAGCCGCCGCAAAACCTTCCTCGGCACCCGCTGCGATCCCGCGGCTCTCGCCGCCGTGCTGCGGCCGGACGGCTGGAACGATTACCGCATCCTCTGCGAAGGCACGCACATCCGCCTCTGGGTCAACGGGCTCCTGACCACCGATTTCACCGAAACGGACGCCAGCATCCCGAAAACCGGGCACATCGGCCTGCAAATCCACTCCGGCGCTCCCTCGGAAGCCTGGTACCGCGCCATCGTCGTGAAGCCTCTGCCAGCCACCCGCTGAGCAGCCACCGCTTTTGCCTTTGCCACGGGGCGGGATAGGCCTTACCAAGGCGCTCCGCCGCGACCATGAGATTGCTCCGCATCCTGATTTTCAAGGAACTCAAAGGATACTTCCTGACTCCTTTCGGATGGGTCGTGCTTGCCTTCGTCACCGTCATGCAGGGCGTCTCCCTGTCCGCCGCCATGAAGGGCTTCCGCGACACTCCGGTGAAGGACTCGCTGGTCTACGTGACCTTCAACTCACCGCTCTTCTGGTTCTATTTCCTCTTCATCTTCCCGCTCATCACCATGCGGCTCTTCGCCGAGGAAGAACGCAGCGGCACGCTGGAAACCCTGCTCACCGCCCCGGTCCGCACCTGGCAGGTGGTGCTCTCGAAATACTCCGCAGCGATGATGTTCTTCACCGTGCTGTGGATTCCCGCACTCGTGCAGTTCAAGATGTTCGGCTGGATCTCCGACCTTCCCCCGGCCTACAGCCCCGGCGCTCTCATCGGCACCTTCTCCATCGTCATGCTGATGGGCTCCGCGTTCACCGCCATCGGCTGCCTTGCCTCCGCACTCACCTCCTCCCAGATCATCGCCGGCCTCGTCACCATCGGCCTCCTGCTCATCCAGTATTTCTTCGGATACGTCACCGTGATCTGGGGCGAGTCCTTCGCCGGTGCAGGATTTTTCAACCACATCTCGTCCCACCGCCACCTGCACTACTTCACCAGCGGGCTGTTAGACACCCGCCCGGCCGCCTACTTCCTCGGCGTCGCCGCCTTCGTCCTCTTCCTCACCTATCAGGTCGTGGACTACCGCCGCTGGAAACGCTGAAACCCCGAGCCATCGCATGCCCGAAGACTCACCCGACACCACGGCCAAACCCGCGCGCCCTCTCAACCGCCTGGGCATCGGCACGCTATCCGTGCTCCAGACCGTCCTCCTCGGCTTCGCCCTGCTCGCCCTCAACTACCTCGCCTTCCATCACTACCAGCGCGCGGACCTCAGCCGCAGCGGCGATTACTCGCTTTCCAGCGCCACCCGCAACTACCTCGCCTCGCCCGCCCTCAAGGAACGCCCCCGCCCGGTCAAGTGGATCATGGCCTTCCGCCGCACCTCGCCGTTCTACGAACGCGTCCGCGCCCTGGCCGAGGAATACGCCAGACTCTCCATGGGCTCGATCACCCTCGAGGTCGTCGACCCGCTCCGCAGCCCGGACCGCATGCAGGAAATCACCGCCGCCTACGGCCTCACCCTGGTGCGCGACCTGATGATCCTCGATGCCCGCAAGGACGACAGCCCGGCCATCCGCGAGGATGAAAACCAGGTGAAGTCGCTCAACCCGAACGTCAAACTGGTCATCGGCGAGGACATGGCCACCTACGCCACCGCCGATGGCAAGCGCAAGGTCTCCGGTTTCCAAGGCGAGGACGCGCTCACCGCCCGTCTCGTCGAAGCCATCGAAGGCAAGCCGATGAAGATGGCCCTCATCGCCGACAAGAGCCGCTTCAATGCCGAGGACCCCGCGTCCCCGCGCAAGCCTCTGGAGGAAAAACTCCGCTTCCAGAACATCGAGCTCACCGATCTGCGCATCGCCGGTCTCAACGAGGTCCCCGCCGACATCTCCGGACTCGTCATCGCCGCACCGAAATACGACTTCAGCGATGAGGAGATCGCCGTGCTTGAGCGCTATTGGAACCGCCCCCGCGCCGCCCTTCTCGTCCTCACCGACCCCTCGGGCGTGCCCTCGAAACTCCGGGCCTTCCTCCGCTCCAACGGCATCACCCCGCGCCAGGACCGCGTCATCGGCCAAAGCAAAAACGGCCTCGTCACCACCGCCAGCGGCATCTTCACCCAGGGCGTTGATTTCCTCAGCGACCTCGCCGGACAAACCACCGAATTCGGCGGTGCCAGCGCCTCCATCGACGTCCGCGAAAATGCCGAAGACCTGCTCAAGCGCCGCATCTATCCGATCGGCTTGGTCACCGCCACCGAGGGATTCTGGGGCGAGACGAAGTTCGGCAAAGGCGGCGAATCCTTCGATGAAATCGAGGACCAGAAAGGCCCCTTCTTCCTCGCCGCCTGCTCCACCCGCGGCGCGGAGTCCGACGACCGCTTCGCCGCAGACAGCTCGCGCATGCTCGTGATTTCCAACACCGACTTCCTCGATCCCCGCCACCAGCGCGCGGAAAACCTCGACCTGCTCGCCTCCGGGGTGAACTGGCTCGTCGGCCGCGAATCCCTCGCCGGCATCGGCCCGCGCACACTCGGAACCTACAAGCTCCCGCTTCTCGACGCACAGGTCTCCTTCATCAACCGCGTGAACCTTTTCTTCCTGCCTGCCGCGCTCCTCCTCATCGGGGCCTTCGTCTGGTCGTCACGCCGCGCCTGACCCCGCCATGCGCTCCCTCGCCGCCACCCTCGTCCTCATCCTGCTGGCCGCCACCTTCGGCGTGCTTGCCGCCTGGCAGATGAAACAGGGAAACTTCGACGCCCTGCTCGGCGCACCACCCGTCCCCATCGGCGGAAAACTCTACCCCTCCCTCAAACCGGAATCCGTCCGCCACATCCGCATCTCCGGAAATGGAGCCAACGCCGCTTTTTCCCTCGGCGACCATGGCTGGCAGGCCTCATCGCCGTGGAACGACCGCATGGACCCGCGCGCCGCCGTCGCCATCATCCACTTCGCCATCGGCATGCGCGTCGAGGACTTCGCCAGCGCCGAGGACCTCACGCCCGATAAATCCGGACTCGGCGAAAACGGGGTGAACGTCCGCCTCGAAGACGCCGACCGCCGCACCCTCGTTCATTTCAAACTCGGCCGCGTCGCCCCCTGGAAAGCGGAGGTCGAGGGCCAGGAGCAACCGGTCGCCACCGTTTACGTCCAACCGCGCGACCGCCACCGCAAGCGCCACATCTACCTCTGCACTGGCGACATCAACCCGCTTTTCAAGGACGGCCTCAAGTTCCTGCGGGACCACCGCCCCTTCTACTTCAACCCGGTCACCCTGCAGAAAGTCCGCATCCGCTCGGACCAAGGCGATCTCACCCTCGGCCGCGGCTCCCCTCAGGACCCCTGGCGCATCGTCAAGCCCCTCGACCTGCCCACCGATCCCAAGGCGATGAAGACCCTGCTCGAAGGCATCTTCGAACTCCGCGCAGCCCGTCTCTCCGACAAGTCCGCCGTCACCACGCCCGCCGCGGACAACCCGGTCAAAACCCGCCAGATCGCCCTCTCCTCCTTCGGCTCGGATGCGGAAACCCTGCTCGATATCTTCCCACCCGAGTCCCCGGAAACCCGCGACGTCAAAGCCATCGTCAGCGATCGACCGGACACCGTCTTCGACCTGCCCATCAAACCGGAACCCGGTCTCGTCACCCTCGCCAACCTCCCGCTCTCCGTCAACGAACTGCGGGACCCCACGCTCACCCACCTCAACATCCAATCCCTGCGCGGCATCTCGATCCGCTCGAACACCGCTCCCGAGGTCCTCATCACCTGCAATCCCCCCCAACCGTGGATGGCCACCATCGATGGCGTCACCCGCGAGGCCAGTGAGGAAAACCTCTACGCTCTCCTCAAGGCCGTCACCTCCGGCCGCGCCATCGGCTTTGAGAGCGATGCCGCCACCGACTTCACCCCCTGGGGCCTCGACCGACCCTTCCTCAGCCTCCGCTTCCTCGGCCAGGACAACCAGGCACTCGAACTCCGCTTCGGCATCGACGCCAAGGGCGGCGTCTTCGTCAACCGCCTCGGAACCCCCACCGTGATGCGCATCGACCCCGCCCTCGTCTCGGACATCGCCGTGCGACCCTTCGAATGGCGCCACTCCCGCCTCTGGTCGCTCAGCCGCGTCTATCTGCTCGCCATCGAACGCCGCGAGGGAGCCAGCCCGCCCCTCGAACTCGAATACAACGACGGCCTCGAATCCTGGAAGGCACGCCGCAACGGCGCCGACGCCAGCGGATCGCTCGATCCCGTCAAAGCCAACTTCATGCTCGGCATGCTCGAAGGCCTCCGCGTCACCCGCTGGCTCGCCACCGACGACGCCGGAGCCATCGCATCCCTCTCGTCCCCCTCACTCAGCTTCAAAATCCGCGAGAAAACCTACAACGACCAGGGCGACTTCACCGGCTTCTCCGACCGCACCCTCACCTTCGCCCCCGCCGCCCCGGGTGCCAAGCCCGGCTTCTTCTACGGTCGCCTCAACACCGAGCCCCACCCCTTTCTGTTAGACAGCGAAACCTACCGCCGCATCGCCGTCCCTCTAACCGACGACTGAGCACCGCGCGATCCACACCGCTGAAGGCGTGGACACCGTCATTGGATCTCAGCTCGAACCGGCAACTCTTCCACTTCTCACTTTTCAGTCGGCACATGCCCATCTCCAGGTTTAGTTGACTATCAGATCCTCTTATGCATCATGGCGACGCTTTGTAGTCCTGCCATGAAGAAATTCCTGCTCCTCAGCCTCATCGCCCTGCAACCGGCGTATGCGATCACGATCCAGATCGACTACACCTACGACACCACCAACTTCTTCAACACCCAGGCGAAGAAGGACGCCATCGAGGGAGTGGCCCGGTTTTATGGGAATCTGCTTACGGACAGCCTCCTGCGCATCGATCCCGCCCAGAATCCGGGGAATACCTGGACCACCAACTTCTTCCACCCCGCCACCGGGGCGTTGGTGACTCTGACCAACCCGGTCATCCCCGCGGATACGATCATCGTTTACGTCGGGGCCCGCGACCTCGGCGGCTCCGTGCGCGGCCAGGGCGGACCCGGCGGGCTTGGTGGCAGCGGATTCACTCCGTGGTTCAACCTCATCCGCGGCCGCGGAAATCCGGGGGCGGTTTACTCAAACGCGAACGCCGCCCTGCGCACCGACTTCGCGCCTTGGGGTGGCTCCATCGCCTTTGACATCGACACCACCTGGAACTTTTCGCTCACCCAGAACCTGAGCGGCCTGGAGTTCGTCACGGTTGCCCTTCATGAGATGGGACACGTTCTCGGAGTGGGCACCGCCAGTTCTTGGGACAACAAGGTGTCCGGGCTCACCTTCACCGGAGCCGCCTCCCTCCGCGCCAATGGCTCGACCCCCGCGGCCCAATCCGGCGGCGATCACTACGACGGCAGCCTCAACAGCGAGGCTTACGGATCGTTCAACACGGCTCATGGCAGTTCCCGCGCGGTGCTCATGCTCCCCAGCGTCTCGGACGACGGATCCACCATCGGCGTCGCCACCGACCTCGACCTTGCCGGTCTTGTCGACATCGGCTGGGAAGTCACCCCTCCCCACGCGCTCACCGCCACCTCGCTCAGCCCCGGCGGCGCTTCCTTCCAATGGCGCAGCTCCAGCTTCTTCGACTATCAGGTCCAGCGCGCCACCACCCTGCCCTCCTTCCCCGGTGGCAGCACCCAGGCCCCCGGCACCGGCGGCAACCTCACCTGGACGGATCCCACCGCTCCCGCCAACCGTGCTTTCTATCGGCTCAAGACCGTCCGGGTTTTCGATCAACCCGCCGCCATTCCCCTGCCGATTCCTCCTCCGGACGAGGCACCCTCCACCTTCTACGAACCCCCGCAATCCGTCGCCTGCTCGCATGGGGAGTGATGAGGCTCTGGAGTTATGATTTTGGATGTTGGTTGCTGAATACCGGGCGAGGTTTTGCTTATGGCTCGGTGCCAGCGGGACTTGTCTTTTGACCAAACTCCACCGGACCTTTCACGGTTTGCTCCCATCCGAGATTGCGCACGTTTTCGGCCGGCACCGCGCTTTCGGATAGAACGACGACCAGGCGCAGCCCGTCGGTGAAATACTCATCTCCTGTGAGGTTGCGCCGCGGTTGGTCCGGCGGAGCGGGCGGGGCCGCCCGGGTGAAGCCGAAGTCCCGAATGCGGAAACGGAAAAGCAGGCTCTCCAGGACGAACTGCCGGGATTCATCCACCATCGGATCGATCTTGTGGGTGGTGAGCGTGGGCGACTGGGTGGTGAGCCGGATGCCGATATCACGGCTCACCTGGCCGATCCACACCGGCCTGCCTTCCAGCGTGAACGGCGCGAGCCAGAGCCGCATGTGATTGCGCTGCGAAAGATTGCTGCGGGCCCTCTGGAAAGCCACATCCTGTTTCCGCCCGAACAGATACAACGAACTCACCGGGGCGGTCAGATAGGGGTTGCCATGCAGCGCTGCGGAAATCATCCGCCGCACCGTCGTGCCATCAAGGCGGTGGGTGAAGGCCCAGCCACATTCGGACATCGCCGCCATCATCGTCGATGCCTCGCCCACGATCACCAGATTGAGCGGATCCCCGCTGCCCTTGCCGGACTTGTCCGTCGCCACAGCCGGCACACGCGGCAACGCGGCACGCATCTGGCTGCGGCTGAGGTCCACCGGCTTGTTGCGCCGATGGATGCCCGCCACATCCATGCTTTCGAAATCGAAATGACCGTCCGCCGTGCGCAGCGGGAATCCGAAGCGCCGCACCTTGCCCGTGCCACTCAGCGTGATCTCCACAAAGCGCCCCCCTTCATGCCGCGGCACCAGCACATGCCCCTCACAGGTCTCCCCCGGGCCGATCCTCGCCCGCATGGTCAAATCCCGGAACCGCTGACGCAACCCGCCATGACCCACACCCGCCCACCGGTGGCGGAACAAATAGGCCGCCTCGTCCGCCGTGTAGAAATCCGGATCCAGATGCGCCGCCAACATCCACTGGTCGCCCGCCGTGCCATTGTGGATCCGCATCCAAATCGCCTGGATCCCCTTGCCCGCCAAATCCACTCCATACCGGTCGAGCGCCTCCGCATCCGTCAGCAAACGCGCATTGGCACTCACCCGATCCACCGATTTCGACTGCACCGTATCCGGGGCCTCGGGATTCAAGTTCAGCCAATCCACCGGCTGCCGCAACGCCGCCGGCAAGGCCTCACGATCCCCCGATCCCGAACCCATTGGAGCACACGAGGACGCCCACATCGCCACGGCAAGCCATCGCAATCCCAGAACAAGCCACCGAATCTCCGATAAGTCCGACATGATCCATTGAGTAAGACGGCGCATCCAAGCCGAAAACCCCACGTTGAACCATGAAAATCACCACCCGACATGAAGCTCGCTCCTCGTGTAGGAACGACGGATGTGCGGCGGTTTTCCCGAAGCCCTGGACCGGAGATGGGAGTCGGCCTGAATCAGCCGGGGACGACCGGCACGTGATCGATGAGGCGGACGTCGCCATAGAAGACGGCGGTGGCGAGGATGGCGGGACGGGTGAGGGTTTGGATCTCCTGGAGGGAATCGGCGTCGACGAGCGAAAGGTAGTCGATGCGGCCGAGCGGGGAGGCCTCGATGGCCCGGCGTGCGGATCCGAGGATGAGTGAGGGCTCGCGGAGTGTGGCGGCTTCGGTGAGGGCCTGATGGATGCGTGGGGCATCGGCGCGGGAGGCGGGGTCGAGGCGAGCGTTGCGGGAGGAGAGCGCGAGTCCATCCGCTTCGCGCACGGTGGGGCATTCGATGATTTCCACCGGCACATCGAGGTCGCGGACCATGCGGCGGATGATGGCGAGTTGTTGGAAGTCCTTTTCCCCGAAGACGGCGGCATCGCAGGAGGAAAGGAGGAAGAGCTTGAGGACCACGGTGCAGACGCCATCGAAGTGGCCGGGACGGGTGCCGCCGCATAGGCCGCGGGAGAGCAGGGACTCGGTGACGGTCACGGAGCGGTCGGCAAAATACATCGAGGCGGCATCCGGTGCGAAGACAAGGTCCACACCGGCGGAGCGACATTGGTCGAGGTCGCTTTCGAGAGGACGGGGGTAGGCGTCGAGGTCGGTCTTGCGGTCGAACTGGATCGGGTTGACGAAGATCGAGACAACGACGCTGCCGTCGGGTCCGGCGGCGTTGCGGGCGAGTCGGACGAGTTCGAGGTGGCCGGCATGGAGGGCCCCCATGGTCGGGACGAGGACGATTTTTCCGGTTTTTCCGCGCAGGGCCGCGCGGAGTTCCGCTCCAGTGGAAAGCACCTTCATGGGCCTCCAGTGCCATGGATCGGAGAATGCGGCAACCGGCAAATGGAAGGATCGGATGCGCCACGAGCCGGTGCCGGTGGCCTGCATTGACAAGGAGCCGGATGGGCTTCCAAACTCCGCGCGAAATGTCAGATTTGAAACGCTCCCCATTGGAAGGTGCTCACTTGGCTCTCGGAGCCCGCCTCGTCCCCTTTGCCGGTTGGAACATGCCCGTGCAGTATTCCTCGATCATCGAGGAGCACAAGGCCGTCCGGGGAAAGGTGGGGATCTTCGACATTTCGCACATGGGGCAGTTCATCGTCGAGGGCGCGGGGGCCACCGCATGGCTCAACCGAATGCTGACCAACAACATCGCCAAGCTCGGCGTTTCCCAAGGCCAATACACCCTTCTTCTCAACGAGCGCGGCGGAGTGATCGACGACCTGATCGCCTATCGCACGGGGGAAAGTTCGTATTTCCTGGTGGTGAACGCATCGATGATCGACGAGGACTTTTTCTGGATGGCCTCGCATCAGGACGAGCAGGCCGTCCTGAGGAATGAGAGCGACCTCTGGGCGGGCATGGCCATCCAGGGGCCGGATGCGGTGGCGACCTTTTCCAAGGCGTGCCCGGGGGCGGAGTTGCCGCCGCGCAACGGCATCGCGACGCTGCCCAGCGGAGAGATCGTTTGCCGGACCGGCTACACCGGAGAAGACGGCTTCGAGTTTTTCTGCCCGGCAGCGGATGGCATCGCCTGGTGGGACAAGTTCCTCGCGGCGGGTGCCGCTCCCTGCGGGCTCGGTGCGCGCGACACGCTGCGGCTCGAAATGGGCTATCCGCTCAATGGCAACGACCTCTCGCCCGAGCGCACGCCGATCGAGGCCGGGCTCGGGTTTTTCTGCGATCTGGACAAAGGCGACTTCATCGGCCGCGACGTGCTGGCCAAACAAAAGGCCGATGGACCCGCGCTGAAGCTGACGGCGATCCGCTACACCGACAAGGGAGCACCGCCGCGCGCTCATTATCCGGTGGTCTCGGCGGAAGGCACGGTCATTGGCGAGCTGGCCAGCGGCGTGCTCTCCCCTTCCCTGATGGCGGGGATCGGCATGGCTTACCTGCCTGCGGAATCCGCGAAACCCGGGACTTCTCTCCAGATCGACGTCCGCGGCCGCTTGTTCCCGGCCGAGGTCGTGAAGAAGCCGTTTTACAAGCCCGCCAAATAAGTCCTTTCTCCCACCAGACTCCCAAATTCATGAACACCCCAGCCGACCTCCGTTATTGTCCGTCTCACGAATGGGTTCGCCTTGAAGGCGACATCGCCACCGTGGGCATCTCCGATCACGCCCAGGAAGAACTCACCGATGTGGTCTTCGTCGAGCTCCCCGCCTTGGGCCGCAGCGTCGATGCCGGAGATCCAACCGCCGTCGTCGAGTCCGTCAAAGCCGCCAGCGACATCTACGCCCCCATCGGCGGCGAGGTCGTGGAGGTCAACCCCGAGGTCGAGGCAGATCCGTCCCTCGTCAACACGGACCCATACGGCAAAGGCTGGATCTTCAAACTCCGCGTGAAAAACGCGGCGGACGTCGCCACCCTGATGGACGCAGCAGGCTATCAGGCGCACATTTCCTGAGACCAGGCCGCCTCATCTCCCAGATCCCAACGGCGTCCCTTCATTGGGTCGCCGTTTTTTTCCCAAGCCCGCCACCTGAACCCCGCCTTCCCGAACCGAAACAATACGGAAACCACCTCCAAAAATCCAAGTGAATCAAGCCCACGCGTGTGGGGAATGCGTGATTGGAGTTGAGCAATCTGAGTTTCATCTTAGAGTGGTCTCACAGCTTGGTTGACTGGCGAGCCTGCCGATAGTTGACCGTTAGCGCCGCACGGGAGGCCTCCCCGTGGCCCGGCGATCATCGTTTCCTCAAAAGGGTTCCCCTGCGGAATGACTCGTCGGCTTTTTTGATGCGGGTGGATGAGTCGTAGGTCCGCGTGACATCGGTTCATCCCCACGCGTGTGGGGAATGCACTCGATCCTTCAGGAGTTTTCGGCGCCGCATCGGTTCATCCCCACGCGTGTGGGGAATGCAAGCCGTGGCGGAAAGAGTGTGAGGTGATGCGCGGTTCATCCCCACGCGTGTGGGGAATGCCATCGGCTTTTTAACCCCTACCCCCGTACCCCCGGTTCATCCCCACGCGTGTGGGGAATGCAAAGCAAGTTCGTCGCGGCTGCGTTGCGATGGCGGTTCATCCCCACGCGTGTGGGGAATGCCTCCGGTTCCGGCGTTTCTCAATCCGGCATCACGGTTCATCCCCACGCGTGTGGGGAATGCATTGAGTCCGTGGAGGACACCGGCACGAAGCACGGTTCATCCCCACGCGTGTGGGGAATGCTCGTCCTTCTTCCACTCGCGGCGCGGGAACCCCGGTTCATCCCCACGCGTGTGGGGAATGCGGTGACGCGGTGCACGGGGATTTGGTCCACACCGGTTCATCCCCACGCGTGTGGGGAATGCAGGCGGCCGGTTCCGGCGGCTTGGAAGATGCGCGGTTCATCCCCACGCGTGTGGGGAATGCCAGCGCGGCGATGAGCATTTCCATGCCCTGGACGGTTCATCCCCACGCGTGTGGGGAATGCCGACCTGCCGCTGTGAACCCGCCCCGCCTCGACGGTTCATCCCCACGCGTGTGGGGAATGCGCCTCCCGGTCTCCGGTCTCCAGGTCCCTTGGCGGTTCATCCCCACGCGTGTGGGGAATGCGCGATACCGGACCCGAGACGGTCCGCAAGCTCCGGTTCATCCCCACGCGTGTGGGGAATGCCGGGACGAGACGAAGCGCAATTTCACGAAACACGGTTCATCCCCACGCGTGTGGGGAATGCTTTGGGCCGTTGACTTTCCATTCCCAGCGTTTCGGTTCATCCCCACGCGTGTGGGGAATGCTCCCCTGCCATGACCTCCACCCTAGCCCCAGCCGGTTCATCCCCACGCGTGTGGGGAATGCGCAATTGAGCTTTCCGGCCCGGAGCAGACCGCCGGTTCATCCCCACGCGTGTGGGGAATGCCTGGTTTGCGCCTCACGCGCCCGCGGAATGACCGGTTCATCCCCACGCGTGTGGGGAATGCGGCGGCGGCGAATGTGGAGCGGTTGAAACGGACGGTTCATCCCCACGCGTGTGGGGAATGCCAAGACGGCTTATCGCCGTCGATCTGCCGCAACGGTTCATCCCCACGCGTGTGGGGAATGCCCTACCTCGCCCGGAAAAATGCCGAGATTCCCCGGTTCATCCCCACGCGTGTGGGGAATGCGTTCCTGCAAGCACGGCGGCGGCGTCGGTAGGCGGTTCATCCCCACGCGTGTGGGGAATGCGCCTGACAGCCTGCCCCCACTCCAGCACGCGCCGGTTCATCCCCACGCGTGTGGGGAATGCCGGGAGCCTGGACGCCTGCCGAGGATGCGATTCGGTTCATCCCCACGCGTGTGGGGAATGCTAACAGCCGCGCAACTCCCTGCGCCGTTCTGGCGGTTCATCCCCACGCGTGTGGGGAATGCTTGGGGGTTGGGGTTGGGGTTCAGCGCCAGCCCGGTTCATCCCCACGCGTGTGGGGAATGCGATCAGGCCCATGGTGGGGTTGGGATTTCAATCGGTTCATCCCCACGCGTGTGGGGAATGCGCTTTTCAGTTTCGATTCATCGGCCATGCCGTCGGTTCATCCCCACGCGTGTGGGGAATGCAACGTCCGCCCGGCCGATGAGGCGTTCAAGAGCGGTTCATCCCCACGCGTGTGGGGAATGCCCAGCGAAAACAGACTCCGATTCAAAATAGAACGGTTCATCCCCACGCGTGTGGGGAATGCCCCCGCCTCGATGCTGAGGACGGCCAGATCCCCGGTTCATCCCCACGCGTGTGGGGAATGCCGTTGGCGCGGGCCGTGTCCTTTGCGGCAAGGCGGTTCATCCCCACGCGTGTGGGGAATGCGGGGCCTGCGTCCATGTGGGAAGCTCTCCGCCCGGTTCATCCCCACGCGTGTGGGGAATGCAGCCCTTTGCGGCAGTCACAGCCCGCGGGAACCGGTTCATCCCCACGCGTGTGGGGAATGCATCGAGGCCGGGCACCTGTGCCGGCCGAAATACGGTTCATCCCCACGCGTGTGGGGAATGCTCCTCGACCACGTCGGGAACCTCGGTCGGCACCGGTTCATCCCCACGCGTGTGGGGAATGCGCCTCGACTTCCAACAAATCAACGACCATGCGCGGTTCATCCCCACGCGTGTGGGGAATGCTCGGATGCGGGCTGCGGCTGATAACCGTCCTGCGGTTCATCCCCACGCGTGTGGGGAATGCTTCCCGACGTGGTCGAGGACGTAGGCGAACGCCGGTTCATCCCCACGCGTGTGGGGAATGCGGCCGTATCATTGGCCATATCTGCCGGTTCGACGGTTCATCCCCACGCGTGTGGGGAATGCTCGCGGTTGTCACCGCTGAACTCATCATAGACCGGTTCATCCCCACGCGTGTGGGGAATGCTTCCCGACGTGGTCGAGGACGTAGGCGAACGCCGGTTCATCCCCACGCGTGTGGGGAATGCGCCAGATGCGGACGAACCCGGGATCAAGGCCGCGGTTCATCCCCACGCGTGTGGGGAATGCTTTTTGACGACGAGGAACCCGACCACCTCGCCCGGTTCATCCCCACGCGTGTGGGGAATGCAGGGAGGTGAAGGGCTTGTGGCAAGAAACCCGCGGTTCATCCCCACGCGTGTGGGGAATGCACCGTTTCGATCCCGCCGCACATTGCCCGCGCCGGTTCATCCCCACGCGTGTGGGGAATGCTGCACTGGCCCGCCCAGGGAGCCGCTCCGGGCCGGTTCATCCCCACGCGTGTGGGGAATGCAAAACTTCCCGAGCTGGACAAGCCCGCGGAGCCGGTTCATCCCCACGCGTGTGGGGAATGCCCTACCGCGCCCGGAACAATGCGGAGATTCCCCGGTTCATCCCCACGCGTGTGGGGAATGCAAGGCATCCGTCCTCGGCGTCGCGCTCGGGGCCGGTTCATCCCCACGCGTGTGGGGAATGCAATCCAGCCCCCGCAACCAATGTTTTCAATGACGGTTCATCCCCACGCGTGTGGGGAATGCCCGACCGGCAAGCCAACTCCCGAGCAGCTCAACGGTTCATCCCCACGCGTGTGGGGAATGCTCTGCGTGAATCAAGGAGTTACGCGATTTTGGAACCGGACATCCAGCCATATCGAGGACGTGACAGAATGTCTCAATTAAAGACGCCGAAGCAATCAGAATGGCTGATTTTCGGGATCGACCCAGCTTTCGGCGATCAGAGGGATGCCGGACAATTCGATGTCCTTTCGGCCTGACTTGCCGGTTGGACCGATTCGCTCCATTTCATAGCCTTGGCAATTCGGGGCGGAGGTGATGATGAGCATGCCGAAGTCTTTGGGAGCATTGCGGAGGATGAAATCCCGGACCTTGCGGAAGTTGCGAACATTGAGGGTTCCCACGAAGACGTTGGGCGTGGGCTCGATGAACCATCGTTTCAAGTGCCCGCGGATGGCGGGTGGCACATCGTTGCAGACGAGGACGGTCATGCCTCGGAACGGGGTTGGAGGGGATGCTGGTCCGGTGCTTCCTCGGGCGGTTCCCCGAGGCCGTCGAAGAGTTTTTTCAGATCCTCGGGCATGCGGCGGAGCATGCGGGTCTCCTCGATCTTCTGCTTGAGGATTTTTCTCACCAGCGTGCCATCGTCCTGGGGCTTGATGGAAAGGGCCTCGAAAGCGGCCGGCCAGGAGGTTTCGTGTTTGTAGAGGTCCGCCGCATCGTAGACGAAGGGCAGGGTGCCGGCGGCATGGACGAAACCAAGCTGGGGGATGAAGCCCATGGAGCAGCAGACCGCGGCGGTAAGTGCATAGAGCGAGGCATTGGAGGCGGATAGCGCGCGGTTGATGCCATCTGCAAGTTGCCAGTTGTCCGCCTTGTAGTCCCTTCCCTTCCAAGTCACGCCGTATTTCACTCCGAGTTCGGCGTAGGTTTGTTTCACCCGCTTCCCCTCCATGCCGCGGAGTTGTTTGATGGAGATGCCGTGGACGGATGCTTCGGGAAAACGATGGAGAAACATGCGGCGGGCGATTTCATTGCGGGCTCGTGTGTTGGCCCAGGCACTGGCATGGACACGGGCCATGGAATTGTCGTGATTCGGCGTGATGCCGAAGGCGTAGAAGCGCAGTCCATCCTCGCCCAACCAGAGCAAGGGACAATTGCACTGCGCAGCGGCCTTCACTGCGGCGTGCGTCACCGTGGTGCCGGGGCCAAGGATAAGGGCGGACACCGTGGCCACCGGCAGGCGGGTGATCAGTCCGTCCGAACCGATCCATTTGATCGATGCGTCGTCCACCTCAATGCGTCCATACTCCAGATAGATGGGAGTCCAGCGGTCCTTGGCAGGGGCGAGGGTATCCAGGGGCGGGCGTTCGAAGATGGGCATGTTCGGGGAGGAGGCGGATCGAACTCGGGGCACCTGCGGTGCTCAGAGAACCTGTCGCGTTCTCAGTCCAAAAACGGATTGAGGATACGGAGATTTCCGATGACCCGGCCGTGCTGGAGGTCTTCGGAATAGAGAACGGGGGCGCCGGATTCGATAGCGGCGGCGACAATCAGGCTATCGTAAAAGCGATACTGGGTTTCAGCCTGGATGGCGAGGGCCTCTACCCAAAGTTTGGATGTGGGATACACTGCACATTTCGGAGCGAGCAACAGATCCACAAGGTCCCGCAGATAGTCGTGATCCAGAGGTTTGCGGAATTTGTGGCGGGCGACATGAATGAATTCCTGGACGACTTGCCAACTGATCACCGAAGGCAAATCGGGCGAAACCAGCTCGCGGGCCCTCGCCCGTTTCTCCGGCTCATCCTGCTCAAAGGCGTAAACCAGAACATTGGTGTCGAGAAAGCACGAAGGTTTCATCGTCACATGCGGTTCATCTCCTCGCGAGAGTACGATCCCCCGGCTTCATACTCATCCATTCTGTCGAAAAGCTCACCGATCCTGCGCCGCCGCTCGTCCCGGGCGGCGAGATCCTCGATCCACTCCCGAAACAAGGCGTTGAGCGTGGTCTTCCGCCTGCGAGCCTCCTCACGAGCCAACTCGATCGTCCGCTCATCCGCGCTGAGGGTGATGTTCTTCATGGCACGAAGATAGTGTGCACTACTTTCGTGTTCAAGGGATTTCTCCCGGGGCAAGGCGGCGGACAGGGCGGGAGAGGTAGGGCTCCGGGACAGCGGCGTGGTGTCGCCCGAAGGCAATCGGCTGATCGGCTTGATACCACCTCCCCTCACCCTCCTCGGTGACGCCTTCGAAACGATCCACTTCAACAGCGTCCATACCGAGCTTCAACAAGACCGCAGCAAGGGCTTCGCGGAGGCTTGGCGCGATCACAGGAGAGAGCGGCATTGCCGGAATGCAGGTCTTCCGCCCGAACCACACTCCCCAGACGGGATCGAGGAGGGCCGCAGAAACTTCTTCGAGGACCTTGAAATCCCCATGGAAGACGGCGATGAAGCGGGCCTCGGTGAGGTAGGTACGACGGGTGATGGATGCATTGCCACTGGGTCCTCCGGATGCCTTGCGCGGGATGCTCATGCGGCTGTAATTGGACTCCTTCGGGTCAAATCCGCCGCCGACCGTATGGAAGTCGGAGAGACGCCCGAAGGGCCTGCCTTCGCCTCGGTCGAGACGAAGCACGGTGAGCTTCAACTTCACCAGAGGAGCCAAAGCAATGGATTCATCACCATCCTGATTGTCGATACCCATGGCAGCGGCGATCAGGCCGACCAGCGCGCTCTTGGTGGGATAAGCTTCGGTTTCCCGCTGATTGAAACGAGACGAAACACCCCACGACATCAGCGGGCTATCGATGAGAAAGGCAAGATGAGCGGCTGAATCAGACATCTTCTTGAAGGAGTTGATCGAGGAAGCTCTTGAGCCCGATATCGGTGAGGCGGACCTCCTTGTCCACCGGGAGGTCCCAACGTTCTTTCAGGAAGTCATGATACTTCATCATCTCGGTCACCGACTTTTTCGCATAGCCGCCCTTGCCAGCTTTGATGGGTTCTTCGAAGGCATTCACCAGTTGAATCGGCTGACCCTTCGCCTTGCGGATTCCAAGCACCTCCTCAGGAAGGGTCGCACCATTCATGGAATTCCTCCGCGCTCCGGGGACCGCCATCAGGCAAGCGGTGATAAAGGCCCGCAGGATGCTCTTGCGATCTTCCTGGGGAACCGGGCCAAGCGATTTGGGTGAGAACAATTGATCCAAATTGATCCCGACGTAGCGATAGTAGGTCGCCGAGTTGAACTCGAGTGTGCCGATCATCGCAGCACCGGCATCGTCGGTTTCAGCAGCACTGCCATCGACAACCTGTTTCACGTCATCGACCGCGGAATAGAAATCGACCTCGTTGGAGGAATCGTGGGTCGAAAGGGCGTGCGAAAACATTGCGGCGGCTTCGACATTGAGCGACGGATCATTGGCCACCATCCGTCCAAACAGAGCGATGTCGGCGGCATCGGAGATCCCCGCCTTCTGAATTGCATCCGAAGTGGGCTTGAGCGCCTTCTTGAGGGCCGTCTCACCATCCTTCTTCTGTTTCTTGTCATCGGAACGCGCCTGAGCCATCGCCGCTTCAAGGGAGGCTTGATTCGCCAGGATCGAATCAGCCGCCGCCTGCAACTGCGCGGGAGACAGCCAGACCAAGGCAGGCAGATTCAAGCGATCGTTCTTATCCTTTTTCGCATTGGCCGCGCCACCGGAATCCACAAGGCTCGCCAGCACCTCTACGGCGAGAGGCTCGGCATTCTCATGGGCCATGCCGCCGGCGGCAAGCAGGGCGATCAGTTTCTCATGGGCCAGCTTGGTGCGGGTCGTGTGGAAGGCATTGCCGTAGTGGGCTTCGTTGAAGTGAAGACGGATCGCACGTTTTTGAGACTGACTCGAAACACGGGCCCGCTGGACTCCGCCAAACGTGGCGGACTTGGGAGAGCCCACGTCGTCACGGTTCAAACAAGTGACGGGGAAGGACTGGAGGATGTGGAGTTCGATGAGGTTCATTTTGTGAGATGGTGGATTGTGGATGTTAGATGGTAGATGATCAGAGAGGCGAGAGACAGAGCATGCCAAAGCCGAATGCCTTGGCAGAGCCGATGCCGGTGATGACTGAGGCATGGAATTGCTTAGGATCGGAAACCCTCAGGACCCCGACAAATTCCATGGAGGTATGGATTCCCTGGTGCCGCAATTCATCTTCGCGTGAACGTTTGCTGAAGAGTTGCCGCGGCCTGGGGAGAGTTCGCAGAGATGCTGAATCCACGGTGAATCCATGCTGTGCCGCCTTGCGCTCCATCCACCCAACGAGGTCCTCCCTCCTTGAGATCGGTTCGCGGCGGCCATTCTTTTTGCGGTTTCCGGATTCATCGCGCACCACCCGCTTGATCGTCGGATTGGCAAGCAGGGAAAAGCGATAGCTTGGATGTAGAAAAAACTCTGGAGGTATCTCCCGCACATGGAACGCATCCGTGGGACATTGCGCAGGCCGCTCGGGAGCTACTGAGGATTGGATCAGGAAGCGAAAGCCACGTCCAAGATCATCCAGCCGTGTGAGGAAATCGCGATCCGCCTCGGGCCGGCCCGGGAAGGCCTCCCAGGCCCAGCGATGCCAGGCATAGGTATCTCGCAAACCGTTTTTGTGGGCGGTTTCGTAATCGATTTCGATTTTAGTGAGAAAGAGCTTCATCAGGAAATTGGTTCCGGGGTTTCGAATTCATCGGCTTGCCAGAAGCCGACGGCCCAGTCGGTCTTCACCCTCTCAGGGCTGTTCTCAAATTGCCGAAGCTCTCCCAAGAGCCGTGCATAGTCCAGAGTCAAGGAACTGGAAGCAAGTCGCTTCACCAAGCGATGAAGCTGGGGTTTGAGATCATCGAGGTCGGTGCAGGCCAACAAGCGCCGGAAGTGGCGCTCCATGGAATCGAAGCCAAGTGCCTTTGAATTCCCTCCCGCCAGCATGAGCGCCGCCTTGCCAATGGAATATCCCCCGGAGGAATGCGGATTTTTTCCGCTCGTTGCATGAACCGCAAAAAGTGCCGCCACGATCTGCCTTCGATCATCCTTCAGAGCGTTCAAGCGCCCCAAAATAGGATAGGCATGATGGCGGGTTGCCGGGCTCCACCATTTGCGGAGATTGGCAATAAGCCCGCGGTCCCCGAGCAGTTGGATGAGATCGGCGACGAAGTCTTCGTTTTGTTTCTGATAGTCAGGCTTGGTCATGATTTGGCGGGAGTTTTTCTTGGGGATTTGGGAGCAAGTTGTTTCAGACCGGCGGCATATGCCTGTAGCTGACGGGGCGTGGATCTTGGACAAGCCGCGTCGTAGGCCGCTCGGACCGCGTGGCGAACGATCTTTGTCCACGGGTCTGAGGTTTCCCCAAAGGACGCTGCCCCCATCGGATCTTCCGGAGTCCCTGCAAGTTTGGCCAACTCAACCAACTCGGTAAACTTCTGGTCCAGAGCGGTCCAGTAGTGGCGGCTTGCAAGATCGGAAAGAGCACTTTCGTGCTTCATCGTCTTGCCGTAGATGAAAACAGCAGCTTTGAGACGGCTATGCAGGAGCTCGGCATAAGCCACTCCCTTCTGATAGCGGATCCTGCCGGCGACCTCGAACAATCTCCAAGGAATGGTGAAAACCGACTCCACCGCATCGAGAATCTTGGCATCCTTCGCTTTGATCAGCTCACCACACCAAAGAGTGACCGCCGGGTCCTGTTTGGCGCTGAAATGACTGAGAAAGGATAAGGGCCCTTTCCGTTCTTCCTTAGAATGGACGGTCAAGGCATGCAAATCCCGCCAAATCCCCTTCCCAACTGATGCACGGAGCAGCACGGGCGTATCATTGCCGTTTCTCTTTCCGTCGATAACGGCCGTGGAGGGCTCGCGAATCCCCGACTCCTCGAACTCGGGATACATCTCTCCCTGATCGATAAGAATCCTTCGCCCTTCATCCACAAGCCATAACTTGCAGGGCGAGGGGGCAAGGCGACCAAGCAGCGAATTGCCACCGCCACCTTCCCACGATGGTCTACCAAGGTCCAGTGGCCCGAGGGTATCCAAATCCAGGCAATTCAGGATCAGTGTTTGCCTCAGATTTTTGCCGATCAGAAACGAGTGAAGCGCCTTGAGCGCCGGGCCATTTCCTTTCACCTTCGAGGCTAGGGACCCACCCACGAAGTGGTTTTGATAGACAAGGATGGCCCTGGCCAGAAACCCGGGCGGGAAATCGCGCGGATCGTCTCCCACATGATCCAGCAACGTGGGAGTGTTGCCGGTTGAGAGCTGGTAAACGATTTGCGCCGTCGGGTAATCCTTGGGGTCATTGAATTTCTTCTGAAGAAACCTCGGCCCATCCCCAAAGAGTTCGAACTGAGGCTTCCATTCCTTCAGGTAGGCACAAACCTTATCCTCCATGTCGCTGCCCCAGCCCTCCCATTCCTCTGGATCAGCGGGCGCGCCCAGAGCGGCATGGGTGATGCAGACCAGAAGACGCATCAGCGAAATCCGTTCATGCGCAGCCACAGCGAGATCCGCGATGCCAGTCGAACGCTGGAACAGATCCTGAAGCCCCAGAGTTTCCGCCCGGCCATCTGGCAAGCGCACTGGAATCCAAGGGTTGGTAACGAGATTGAAGTTCATGAATGTATCCAATGAAATTTGAGGTGGACACGACGGGGTTCGAACCCGCATATTTCGAATGCAAACTACGAACGGCTTACCAGTTTAGCCAACGTGCCCGTGGTTCCCTGTCGGGGGCCACGGGCAAACTATTTACACGCGAGGCCCATGTCTGCAAGAAAAAATTTAAGTTTGGAGTCCATACAGAAAAAACGATGATTGATCTCGATTGATCACGAGGCATTCTTCCTCCGTTCCCCCGACATCGGGGGATGGCCCATTTGGAGTCCAAACATTGATTATCAAAGGGTTAAATTCCCCACCACGTGGGGATTGCTTAAAACCAAAAGTCTTCAGGATCGAAGTTACTAGGGAGATGGTTCATGTTCGGCTCGAAGGTGATGCCCAAATCATCGTGGAAATGGATGTAATCAGAGAGTAGCTCCTGGCGGTAAACTTCGAGGCGGCTAGTGTCAGGATGTCGGATCGCCAGAACGGCGTTCTCGATCTGGGCGGTGAACCATGAGGGTTGGGAACCCAGCGCTCCCTTGAGGCGATATTGCGGCACCCGTGCCGCATGCTCATGAAGATGCTTTGCGAGATCGTAATTGAAGACAGGAGGCATCACTGAAGGGAGAGTATCGAGAATCACGAGAAGAGATTCCGGCCTCATGTTGTAACGGGTGACGGCTCCCTCACGGTCGTCCTCGGCTGGAGCCCGAAAAGGATCCTGAAACGAGGCCTTGCAGAGCATGTTGGCAGTCTCCCGCTCCAATTGTTCTTTGAAGACCTGTGCGGCGTGCGGAAGCGGCTCTGGAATAGGGGTTTCGAGCAGATCGCGGATTTCTAATGGTAAGGTCACTTCCCTGCGATGTTTCCAAACCATTTCCGCATGATACAAGGCGACGGGAGGATACACCCAGGCAGATGGCCCCAGTGCCGACTTTGCCATTTCGGGGGTTCCATCCCAGTCCACGGATGGAATCATCAAAACTGTCAATGGCTGCTCGAAGCCGGGCGGCCTCGGCCGGGAGTGCCGATGCAAACGTCCGATCCTCTGAAGAACCAATTCCGTGGGGGCCAGGTCCGTGATGAGCAAATCCGCATCGATGTCCACGGATTGCTCCACCACCTGCGTGGCAACCAGAATACAACCCGGGGGACGGGATGGACTTGGTGGCTTTCCAAGCATCTGGGTCCACCTTCCCTCATTTTCCATGCGACGATGATGGGGAAAGCGACTGTGAATGAGACCAACCGGCACGTGATCCCCGCGAAGGGCTTCTTTAGCCCGGCGGTAGGTTTCTTGAGCCAGCGCCACCGTGTTACGAATGATCAGGACACATGCCCCCCTTTCGGCGGCCTCGGCCGCGCGGGCGAGGATGTCCGCTTCCGTTTCAGCCGCCGCGACTTCAATCCCCACACGGCTATCCTCCGCTTGCGTGCAGAGCAGTGAATGGTGAGAAGCCCTGCCTGCTGCCACTTTGGTCACAAGTGGATAGGGGACGGATGGCGGCAAAGCAGGCTCCACCGCACCACCGGCTTTCACAAGACTGCTCCGCCTTTCTGCAGTTAAAGTTGCCGAAAGCACGATGACCGTACAACCGACTTCAATCAGCCAGGTGATCAAAAGATCCACCAAAGCTGAAGTATAAGGGTCGTAAGAATGCACTTCGTCGATCACCACGACTTTTCCAGATAATGCAAAAAGGCGAAGCGCGGAATGCTTCGAACTCAAGACGGCCATCAACGATTGGTCCACTGTACCGGTTCCGAATGGAGCGAGAAGACCCTTCCTTGAGCTGGAGAACCATCGGCACGCCTCGCTGGCATCACACAACTCACCCGGCGTCGATGACGGAACGAAACTTCGGGCCCGTTCTTCGCTCAACCAGGCGTTTCCATGGACCAAAGTCTGAACCGCCCGTTTGTCCCTAACCGTATTCAAGAGGAAGACCTTGATGCGGTCGTGAATTCGGTTGCTGGTGAGTTGCGTGGGCAACGCAAAGTAGAGGCCACGTTCGTTCCCACTGGTCCATCGCTTGTAGGCTGCGGCCAATGCCGCCTCGGTTTTGCCGGAGCCCATTGGGGCTTCAATGATGTAGAGGCCGGGTTGATCCGCAACATCAACCACCAGAGACTGCAAGGGATTGAGCCGGAATGAATCAAGTCCGAAGCACTCGGAGAACGAAAGCCCGTCAATCACTTCCTTTCGATGCCAGCCGATGGTGTTGATCGCGTGGGATGCCCGTGTTTTCGCTTCATCGAAAGTCCAGAGGCACTCCTTGCCACCAGCCTCGCCCAGTGGAAACCAATCGGTATTGGAAGCGATCCAATCGCAAAAAATCACAAGCCCGGTCAACCAGTGAAGCCGAGGTCCCTTCTCCAGATCTTCCGTCGGCAGCGGGCCCGCAAGATCGATGATTTCCTGAAGAAGGGCCCGCCTGAGTTCGTTCGGCCATAACAAGCCGCCTTCATAGAGATCGTCCGACTTTCCGAGAAGATTTCTAACCCGAGTCGTGGGATAACGACCATGATGGCCCCCAACGGCAAGCGGAATGGAATAGGGTTTTCCGGAAGGATGGACCATCCCAGGAAGTGAAGCGAGATATTCCTGTCCCACGAGTGCGTGTTTTCCACAGCAGTCCTGCCATCCTGGAACGGAAGAAAACTGTGTTCCTGAGGCCTTTCGTAGAAAGCCAGGGGTGATTTTACCGATATCGTGGAGCCCGATTAGAGTCTCTACTCCGGCTGGCGGCAGCATCCTCACGGCGGGAGCCAGCAAACTCCTCACTGCACAAGCAACTGAAAGAGCGGCCACCGAATGATCCCTTACCGAGAGGGCCGGCCTACCCGTCATTGGGTGGGTCTTCGCCCAGCAATCGCTGAGCTGAATGTCAGGTTCTGCATTCAATTTTTTGATGTTTCCATGAACACCAACAGAAAGGTTTCGGTTTTCAAGGAAAATTCGGCGACGCAAGCATCCTCCGACCGGCTATCCACACCTATCCTCGATTCCCCATGAGAGCAGATCGCTTTTCCGAGCGTTCGGCAGGGCGATCCGCCCGAACGTCAGGCACGTCACGGCATCTGTTCCGAGCAATTGAGGCATTGGTTTCCTTTCCACGAGTCGTGCGTGCGGGGCTTGAGCCTCTCTTCCGCCGGGATGGACCGCTTCCTCTCCCCCGTTTGATGGGTTTCCATCGTGCCCGGCACTCGGTGCCAGGCGCCTTCTTGCTGGCGCGTTCCAACTCCGCATTCCAGCGATTTCCGGAGTGCGACGAACTTGCCGCTTCCCGGAGGGCGGTGGCGGCTGTAAGGAAGCGCGCATGCCGACCGATTCCACCCCGCCCGCCTGTGCGGCGATCCTCGTTGCCGCGGGGTCGAGCCGGAGGATGGGTTTTGACAAGCTGGCGGCGCGGCTGGGGGGGCTGCCGGTGCTGCGCCGGACGGTGGAGGCCTTTCTGCGCGCGGAAACCATCCAGTCGGTGACCCTGGTTTGTCCGCCGGAGCGCATGGACCTGTTAGAAGGACTGGAGACCACCAAGCCTCTGAACCGGGTGGATGGCGGCGCGGACCGGCATGACTCCGTGGCAAACGGACTCGCCGGCCTGCCACCGGGGGCCGCCTATGTGGCGGTGCACGACGGCGCGAGGCCGCTGGTGAGCCCGGATGACATCGACCGCACGGTGAGGGCGGCTTTCGAGCACCAAGCCGCGGCGCTGGCGAGGCGCGCGACCGAGACGATGAAGCGCGGCGACGAGCAGGACTTCTGCGCGGAGTCGGTGAGCCGGGAAAACCTCTGGTTCATGGAGACGCCGCAGGTGTTCTCACTGCCATTGTTGCAGCGGGCCTATCAGATTGTGATCGATGCCGGATGGGTCGTGACCGATGAGGTTTCCGCGATGGAGGCGGCCGGGATGAGGACACGTTTCATCGAGGCGGCGCATCCGAATTTGAAAATCACCACTCCGGCGGATCTGGCGCTGGCGGAGGCATTGCTGGCGAAACGATCATGAGCAGGGCGAGATACGATTGGATGGAGATCCCCGGCGGGCCGAGGTTGGCGGTGGCAACGGTGGCGGATTCCGAATGCGCGGCGCTGACGATTCACATTCCGGCCGGCAGCCGCGACGAGTCCGGGTTTCCCGCAGGGCTGGCCCACTTTGTGGAGCACATGGTTTTCAAAGGCACCGGGCGTCGCAGCGCACGCGAGTTGAGTTTTGAAATCGAAAACGCCGGCTGTCAGGTGAACGCCTGCACGAGCGAGGATCAGACGACGTATGAAGGCCGGGGCGAGGCGGGATCCCTGGCTCTTCTGGCCGACGTGCTGGCGGACATGGTCTGGCATCCGGTGTTTCCAGAGGATGAGATCGATTTGGAACGCGACGTGATCGGCGAAGAAATCACGATGTATCGCGAGTCCCCGGCGGACCACATCGGTGATTTGATTTCCGAGGCGTTGTGGGGCGGCCACCCCCTGGGGCATCCGATCTCGGGGACCTTGCAGACCATTGAAGGGATCGACCGCAAGGTCTTGCAGGCGTTTCGCGATCTGCATCATTTCCGCAAGGACGTGGTGATTGCGGCGGCGGGTCCCTTCGGGATGGACGAGGTGCTGAAAGTGATGCGGCCGCTGCTGCCGCGGGAGTTCCGGGATGCGGGGCCGCCTCTGCCCTTCGATCGAGCGGCGGCGAGGCCCGGCCGGGTGATCGACCGCAGGGAGACCGAGCAGCTTCAGCTATCGCTGGCCTGGCACACGCCGGGCCGTCACGCGGAAGAGCGTCATGCGCTGCGCTTGCTGAGCTTGATGCTGGGGGAAACGGCGAGCTCGCGCCTGTTTCTGGAGCTGCGGGAGGAACGCGGGCTTTGCTATCAGGTCAGCAGCGATGTCACCTTGTTTGACGAGACCGGCGCCTTCGAGATCAACGCGGGGCTGGATCCGGACGGACGGGAGGAGGCCCTCGAATGCATCCGCGGGGAGATCGCGGATTTGTTAGAAAAGGGTCCGCGTGCCGGCGAGCTCGACCGCGCCAAGCGCCTGGCGATCGCCCAGAGCAAGCTGGCCTTTGAAACCACGGCCTCGCATGCCACCTGGGCGGGAGAAGGCGTTCTGGACTTCGGCCGGGTCCCGGATCCGGAAGAGTGGAGGCGGCGCGTGACGGCGGTGACCGATGCGGAGGTGAGGGAAATCGCACGGGCGGTATTGGCGGCGGAGCCATCGACCGCGGAAATCCGTCCCGCCTGATCGCACAAGGAGGCTCATGACTGTTTCCCCGTTCAAGCCCTTCGGCATGGAGCATCTGGTCACGGTGGGGATCGGCGGCACGGTGGTGATCGCGCTGCTCATCATGGGACGGAGCGGCGACCGGGGGCGGAGAGGAGCCGCAGCGCTGCTGGCGTTTGCGAACCTGAGCGCCTATCCGCTGAGCCAGGCGGCATGGATGTCGCTCGGCCAGCCGGTGGCCATCGACAACCTGCTACCCTTCCATTTGTGCGACATCGCCGCCTTTCTCGCGGGTTTCGCGCTGTTGACGCGGCAGGCGACCCTGTGTGCGTTGACCTATTTCTGGGGGCTTGCGGCGACCTTTCAGGCCCTGCTCACTCCGGCGATCGGCGTGGGTTTTCCGGCGTGGCCCTTTGTGATGTTTTTCGTGCAGCATTTCGCGATTGTGGCCACGGCGCTTCATCTGCCGTGGGTGGAGGGCTGGCGTCCCAAGGATCCTTTGTGGCGGAGCCCGGTGGAAGTGATGGGATGGTCGGTGATCTATCTGATTTTCGCGATGACCGTGAACCGCGTGCTGGGGACCAACTTCGGGTTTGCCACACGCCCCCCGGACAACCCGAGCCTGATCGACCATCTGGGGCCGTGGCCGTGGTATCTTTTCTCGCTGTTAGGCATCGCCGCCCTGCTGTTCCTGCTTCTGGCCCTGCCTTATGCCCGGAAGAAACCGTGAGAAACCGCCATGTCCCAACCCTACCTTTCGCTGGAAGCCCGGCTTCACGACGCCTTCTGGGCCGCGGCCGATGATGGGTCCGAGCTGCGGCTGATGGAGGACTTCCTGAAACACCACCGCGGGCCTGCTCTTGAGATCGGGTGCGGGTCCGGCAGGCTGCTGTTGCCGCTGGTGCAGGCCGGGCACCCGCTGGAGGGACTGGAGCTCTCACCGGACATGCTCGCGCTTGCACGGGCCGAGGCCCTGAGGCTCGGGGTATCGCCACGTTTCCATCTGGGCGACATGAGCGGCTGGGTGGCACCGCACGATTATGCCGCGCTTCTGGCACCGGCCTTCACGCTCCAGCTCGCGACGGATCCGGCCGCGACCTTGCTCCATTGGAGGCACTGGCTCGGGCCCGGCAGCGGGCTTTATCTGACGGTTTTCACCCCGCTTGCCGAGCTGGGTGGAGACCTGCCGGAAAACGAATGGTATGAGGACCACCACGCCGTCCTCGGAGATGGCAGGCGTGCCTTGCTGGAGACCCGCCACACCCTGGACGAGGAGAGGCGGCTGCTGCACCGGGAGCACCGCTACACGCTGGATGGACCGGCTCCTGAAAGCCACGTCTCCAGGCAGACGGTGCGCTGGTTTGAAGAGGGCGAACTGGAATGGCTGCTGGAATCAGCCGGCTTTGCGGTGGACGGGGTGTTCGTGGATTTCAACCCGGAAGCGCAAACCGCGGGGCAAGACCTCTGGATGTCCGACGGCATTCTCACCTATCAGGCCCGCAGGATCGCGTGAAATACCGGATTTTTCCTGAAAGAAATCCAAATCGCCATTCTTGACGGAAAGGGTGCATCGGCCCTATGACGCTGGTTGTGCCAAGGATACAAACCCTTTTCGCGGGCCTCGCCCTCACCACCTCCGCCTTATGCCAGAACTGGGAACGTGAGGACGTGGGCTTCGACAGCATCCAGAGCCGTGCCAGAGACCTGGCCAACAAGCCCTACGAAGCTCCGAACAAAGACGCCCTGCCGGCGTGGATGGCGAACCTCAGCTACGACCAATACCGCGACATCCGTTTCAACCCGAACCAGGCACTGTGGGCCGCCGACAACCTGCCCTTCCGCGCGATGTTCTTCCACCCCGGCTATCTTTACCGGGAACCTGTGGTGCTCAATGAATTCACCAGCAGCCACCAGCAGCAGATCCGCCTGGCCGAGGCCTACTTCAACTACGGACCGCTGGTGCAGAAACATGGCGAACTCCCGATCAACGGCGGATTTGCCGGATTCCGGCTCCACTCGCCGCTCAACAAGCCGGACTACTTCGACGAACTGATCTCCTTCCAAGGCGCGAGCTACTGGCGGGCCCTCGGTAAGAACCAACGCTACGGCATTTCCGCGCGCGGCATCGCCGTGGATACCGGCATCGAGGGCGTGACCGAGGAGTTTCCGGGATTCCGCGAGTTCTGGCTCAAGAAGCCGGAGCCCGACGACACCCACGCACGGATCTATGCGCTGCTCGACGGCCCGTCTTACTCCGGGGCCTACGCCTTCAAGGTGCACCCCGGCAACGAAACGCTCGTCGAGGTGCGCGCGGTGATCTTCGCCCGCCGGGCGGTCAAGCGCCTCGGCATCGCGCCGATGTCCTCGATGTATTGGTTCGGCGAAAACTCTCGCCGCCGCTTCGATGACTTCCGCCCGGAAGTGCACGACTCGGACGGCCTCGCCATCCGTATGGGCAGTGGCGAGCGCATCTGGCGGCCGATTTGCAACGATTCCGGAAAACTCGAATACAGTTTCTTCGACATGGCGAAGTGCGCGGGCTTCGGCCTGCTTCAGCGCGACCGCCGCTTCAACGCCTACGAGGATGGCGAGGCCGCTTACCACCTGCGTCCCTCGCTGTGGATCGAGCCCACGTCCGACTGGGGATCGGGGCGCGTCATGTTGATGGAGATCCCCACCACCAACGAGCTCTCCGACAATACCGTGGCCCTTTGGGAACCCTCGCGCACCCTCCAGCCCGGCGACATGGTCGAGTTCTCCTACCGCCAGCACTGGACCGTGGACACCGATCCCTCGCAAGCCGGCGGATACGTCGTCGCCACCCGCACCGGCGTCCATGATTGGCAGCCGGAGCAGCGCACGATCATCGTCGAGTTCACCGGCACGGCCCTCAGCGCCCCGAGCGAGATCCCGCTCACCGCGAACGTCGAAACCGTGGGCGAAGGCGGTGCCAAGGTCCGCATCCAGAGCGTGAACGTCCAGCAGGTGCCCGACGACCGTTGGCGCGTGTCCTTCCAGCTGTCCCCCGCCGCCGATGGTGCCAAGCTATCGGAAATCGGCCCCGTCGAGCTTCGCTGCTGCCTCAAGAGGGGCGAGAATTTCCTCACCGAAACATGGGTCCACCGCGTCACTCCCTAGACACCCTCCGCCCGCTCAGCGAGGAGGAGCTCACCGAGTGGGAGGAAGCGTATGCCGCCGTGGAGGCCTATCTTCAGGCCCTCCGGCTGCGCAACCGCCTGCTCGTCGCCGAGCTGGTCCGCGGCATCCTGTGGCGCGCCTCTGCCCGCCGCATGGACGAGCCGGAGAAACCCGCGCGCCTGCTCGCCATGGAAGAGGCCCTCTCGGAAGTGGCGGAATGGACCCAGGATGTGCTCGACGTGCCTCTCGAAAACCGCCGCCTGGCCGCGCGCGGTCGTTTGGCCCTGTTGCTCGCGGGCATGCCGGACAAGTGGCAGGGCGTCTTCCTCACGCCCGCGCCTTGGCCGCCGGCCTTTGTCGAGGCCATGAAGAAGTCCTACCTTGCCGCCGGCCCCCGTTTCCAATCGCTCACCATGGTGCCCAAGCCTCTTGAACTCAACGCCATCGGCAGCGGTGCCGCGCAGTGGTGGGAGACCATGGACCGCAAGCCGATCATGCGCATCATGTTCACCGGCTTTCTCATCCTCATCGCGGCTCTTGCCGCCTGGTATTTCTTCCTGGACTGATGGATCCCACCCCCAACCTCGCACCGCCGGATTCCGGAAAGCCCTTCTACGGACGCGGTCCCACCGTCCTGCGCCGCACGGTCTTCTTCGGCAGCGTGGTGATCGTCAACCTGATCGCCAGCCTCTGGCTCGCCGACCTGTTCTGGCGCATGAACTTCCAGAAGGCACACTACCCGCTGCTGGCCGTCTTCGTGGTGCTCAACGGCCTGCTCGTCCTCGGCTCCTTCCATGCGGTCTTCGGCGCGATCGACATGCTGTTAGGGCGCAGGCGCTCGGTGCGCATCACCCGGCTGGCCGAGGAAATCACCCGCCCACTCGCCCGCCGCCATGCCGTGGTCATGCCCGTCTACAACGAGGACAGCGTGAAAACCTGCGCGCGCATCGAGGCGATCTACCGCTCGATCCAGGCCACCGGCCACCTCGATTCCTTCGATTTCTTCATCCTCAGCGACACCCGCGACCTCGACCTCTGGGTGCAGGAGGAAACCGCCTGGACCAACCTCTGCCGCCGGCTCGACGGCTTCGGCCGCATCTACTACCGCCGCCGCAAAACCAATGAAAACCGCAAGGCGGGCAACATCGGTGACTTCGTCCGCACCTGGGGTGGCGGATACGAAGCCATGCTCGTGCTCGACGCGGACAGCCTGATGGATGGCGCGGACATCGTGAAGATGACCCAGGTCATGGAGGCCTATCCACGGCTTGGCATCCTGCAGACTCCGCCCAAGCTGATCCGCGGTTCCTCGGTCTTCACCCGCCTCCAGCAGTTCGCGATGCGGCTTTACGGCCCGCTTTTCATCCGCGGTCTCAATTTCTGGCAACTCGGCGGGGGCAGTTACTGGGGGCACAACGCGCTCATCCGGCTCAAGCCCTTCTCGGAGTTCTGCGAACTTCCCGCACTGCCCGGCCGCGAGCCCTTCGGCGGGCGCATCCTGTCCCACGACTTCGTGGAAGCCGCGCTGATGGTCGCGGAAGGCTGGGAGGTCTGGCTCGCCTGGGACATCGAGGGCACCTACGAGGAAGCCCCGCCCACGCTGGTGGACCACTTGATCCGGGACCGCCGCTGGATGCAGGGAAACCTCCAGCACATGTGGCTCATCTTCGCCCGCCGGCTCCCCTTCCCCACCCGCATGCACCTGTTCATGGGCATCATGGCCTACCTGGGCAGCCCGCTGTGGTTCATCTTCCTTCTGTTAGGAACCTGGGTCGCCTGGGAACGCGCCCAGAGCAACCTGAGCACCCTGCCCTTCGAGACCTACGTGGACCGCTGGTTCGGCATCGACGGCGTGCAGCAGAGCCTCATCCTCACCGGGGCGATCTTCGCCCTGCTTTTCCTGCCCAAGATCCTCGCCGTCACCGGCGGGATCCTCCACGGCCCCACACGCCGGTCCTTCGGTGGCATGTTCCGCATCCTCATCGGCTCGCTCATGGAAACCTTCGTCTCCATGCTGCTGGCCCCCTGCATCATGGCCGCACACACCATGATGGTCATCGGCTTCATCCTCGGCCGCGCCGTCGGCTGGGGCAACCAGAACCGCGAGACCGACGGCACCTCTTGGGGCGACGCCTTCCGCTTCCACGCCGTGCCCACCGTGCTCGGCATCGCCTGGTCCGCCCTTGCCCTGAGCATCAATCCTTACTTTGCCGCCTGGATGTCGCCCATCCTGTTAGGCCTGGTGCTCTCCGCACCGGTCTCGGTGCTCACCAGCCGCTCGCGCTACGGCCGCGCCCTTGCCCGCCACGGGATTCTCTCCACTCCGGAGGAACTCCAGGTGCCCGAGGTGATCCGCCTGGCGGATGCCGCGAACGCCGCGGTGGACCCCGCGCTGGACGCCGCCACCGAAGGCCGCCGCGGGCTCGTGGCCGCCGTCGTGGATCCCTACGTGAACGGCGTGCACGTCTCGCTTCTGGAACACGCCGACATCACCGCGCCGGAACAGGCTCTCGCCGAGCGCTGTCTCGCCCAAGGCCCCGCCGGCCTTTCGAAGAACGAACTTTCCGAGCTCCTCTACCTCGCGCCGGCCATGCTCCTCATGCACCGCGCCGTCTGGCTGCGCTCCTCCGAGGGCATGCACCCCGTGTGGACCCAGGCGGTGGAAAGCTACCGCCGCCGCCTCGACCAGCCCGCCCTTTCCGAACCCACCTGAAAAATTCACCCGCGATGCTCCAGATCAATCCGAATCTCAACGACCTTGTTTCCGACGCCGCCGCCGGGCTGGCCTCCCAGCTTGGTGTCGATCCCACCATCACCGCCGCCGCCCCGGGGCGCGTCAATCTGATCGGGGAACACATTGATTATTGCGACGGCTTCGTCATGCCCTTCGCCATCGACCGTTACATCGTCATCGCCGGCAAGGCCAACGGCAGCTCCGAGGCCCGCGTGGCCACCGCTCTCGGCGGACCCATCGTCACCCTGGACCTCACCCGCCCCCAGGAAGTCGCCGAACCCAAATGGGCAAACTATCTGCGCGGCGTGATCCGCGGTTTTCAGGACCGTGGGCATCACATCCCGGGCTTCGACGCCTACATCCTTTCCTCCGTGCCCGGCGGTGCCGGCCTTTCCTCATCCGCCGCGCTTGAATGCGCCACCGCGACCTTTCTCGAAGGGCTGCTCGACACGCGCCTCGACACGCGTGAGAAGGCGCTTCTCTGCCAGAAGGCCGAGCACGACTTCGCCCACGTGCCCTGCGGCATCATGGACCAGTTCGCCTCCGCCTTCGGCAAACCGAACCGCCTCGTCCTCATCGATTGCCGCTCCGGCGAGCCCGAGCTCGTGCCTTTTGAAAATCCGGACCTCACCGTGCTGATCTCCAACACCATGGTTCACCACGAGCTGTCGGACGGCGGCTACGCCTCGCGCCGCAAGCACACCGAAGACGGACTCGCCATCCTCGGCAAATCGTCCTGGCGCGAGGTCAGCGCCGCCGATGTCCAGGCCAACTGGAGCCGCCTCGGCGAGCCCGTCAACCGCCGTTCGCGCCACGTCGTCGGTGAGATCGCACGCACCGTGGAAGCCGCGGCCGCCCTCGCCCGCAACGACTTCGAAGCGCTCGGCCCGCTGATGGCCGCCAGCCATGATTCGCTGCGCGATGACTTCGAAGTCTCGTGCAAGGAACTTGATATCATGGTCGAGATCGCACGCACCATCGGCCGCAGCGGCGGAGTCATCGGCGCACGCATGACCGGCGGCGGATTCGGAGGATCCACCGTGACCCTCTGCGAGTCCTCCAAGGCCCCGGAAATCGCCGCCCGGCTCGCCGCCGATTATGAGAAGACCACCGGGATCAAGCCGCAGATCTTCGCCTCCCGCCCATCCAAGGGCGCGCACCTGGTGGATTGAGGGTGGCAAATCCGGGCCCCTCGAGGCGTTCCCGTGCATCGGTGATCCTTGCCCGATCGGCTGTCAGGCCCTTCCCTACGCGAAACCGTAAGGACATCCTGAATATTCAGCTTTCCCGATTGGGGGTGTCGGTCTAGGATACCGCCCGGACCGATCGCAATCGCGGCGTTCCATTTGGTTTCCCCCTCACCCTTTGTTTCATGGTTCCATCCCCTCGTCTCATGGTGTCCGCGGTCTGGGTCGCCCTGTCGGCCTTGCCGCTATCCGCAGCCAACATCATCGACTCCATCCACCAACCCGGAGCGGGAAGCTTCGAGGTGCCGGATCCCGGGATTGTGAGTTACGAAACGTTTTACCCGGGAGATACCGACATCGACGGCTGGGAGGTGATGGAGGGAAGTGTGGACTGGGTGCGCTCCACGGTGTGGAACGCCTCGCAGGGTGCGTATTCGATCGACATGAACGGGACCTCCGCCCCGGGGGATCCGCCATCCGTGGGCAGCATCCGGACGATGATCAGCACGACCATCGGCACGGCTTACCGGCTGACCTTCGATGTTTCCGGGTACAACGGGTTTGGCAACACCACCAACCCGAAGCAACTGGAAGTCTCGGTGAAGGCGGTGGATCTGTTAGGCGACACGGCGGAGATCTCCAACACGAACCACCAGTTCTTCGCGACGAACTCCTCATCGGTCACGCCCCTTGCGCTGACCTGGGAAACGCGGGTGGTGACCTTCACCGCCACGCAGGCGACGACCACGGTGACCTTCCTTTCCCGGACCACCAACAACCACTCGGGAATCTTGTTAGACAATGTGTCGATCGAGGCGGTGCCGGAACCCGCGACCGGGCTTCTGGCGGCCTTGGCCGGAGGTGCCGCGCTGCGGCGGAGGCGGCCCGTGCGGAAGTGCTGAGCCTCACGAGGGCCCGAGAAACTTGACGACGGCCTCGGTGCGGGTGCGGACGTGGAGTTTGCGGTAGATGTTGTCGATGTGGGAGCGCACGGTTTCGAAACCGATGCCGAGTTCCCAGGCGATTTCCTTGTAGAGGTTGCCCTTGGCGAGCAGTTCGAGGATCTGTTTCTCACGCGGGGTGAGGTTGTGGTCCTCGTTGCGCGCGGGCGGACTTTTCTGGAAGTGCTGGACGACCTTGCGGGCGATGGCGCTGGACATGGGGGATCCGCCGGAAAGCAGGTCGTCGAGGGCCTCCATGAGCTTGGCGGGAATGTCGCGCTTGAGCAGGTATCCGGAGGCACCAGCGGCGAGGGCGTCGAAGATGCGCTCGTTGTTGTCGTAAACGGTGACCATGAGGACCAGCACCTCGGGGTGGCTTGCCTTGAGCCGGCCGACGCACTCGATGCCGGACATGCCGGGAAGCTGGATGTCCATGAGCACCACCTTCGGGCAGCCCGCGGCCATGCCTTTGAGGGCGTCCTCCGCGTTGCTGTAATGAGCGAGGAGGTTCCACTCGGGTGCGGCATGGAGGATCTCGGAAATGATGGATCCGAGCGAGGGGTCGTCCTCGACGATGGAGATGTCGTGCGGCTTTTTCATGGGGGTGGGTCTCAGGGTCGGCGGGCGATCGGGCAGCTGAGGATCACACGGGTGCCTCCGCCTTGCGAGGAAAGGATTTCACATGTGCCGCCGATGTTTTCGAAGCGGCTCACCAGATTGCCAAGCCCGTGGCGGCCGCTCCTCGAGGGAGAATCGAATCCGGTGCCGGTGTCGCGGATGGTGATGACGAGCTGCGAGCCGTCGAAGGCAAGGGAAACGAAGGCCTCGCAGGGCCCCGCGTGGCGCAGGATGTTGTGGAGGGCCTCCTTGACGGCAAGGGCGACATTGTGCCGGAACTCCGAACCCAGAGGGATCGAGGGCAGGAAGGGCGGGATGTCCAGACGGCAGCGGACGGGCGAATCCCGGAACATTTCCGCGGAAAGCCGGGTGAGGTGCGAGGCAAGGTCGTCCAGCGTGTCGTGCGCTGGATCGACGGCCCAGACGAGATCGTCCATGGCGGCGACCAACTCACGGGCGGAATCCGTCATGCGGCCGAGGTGGCGGCGGGCGTTTTCCGGCGAGCGATCGATCTCCTCACGGGCCAGCGCGGCGCTCATGTTGATGAAGGTGACGCGGGTGCCGAGGTCGTCGTGCATGTCCCTGGCGATGCGGGTCCGGTCTTCCTCGAGGGCTTTCTGAAAGCGGAGGCGTTCCAGGGTGCGCTTCGACCGGGAGCGGTGGCTGGTGAAAACGATGGTGGACAAAAGCCCGACGATGCCGGCGCTGACGACCGGCCAGAACCAGACTCGCTGCCAGAACGGCGGGTGGATGAGCAGCGCCAGCGAAACGCCACCACCCGCGGTTTCGCCATCTCCGGCAAGGCCCATCGCGCGGAAGGTGTAGGAGCCCGGAGGAACATTGATGTAAGTGGCGCGGCGGGTATCGCCATTGATCACGTTGTAGACCTCCTGCCAGGAAAGCACGAAGGTGCCGCTGCCAACGAGCGAAGCGGGCAGCGCAAACTCGGTGGACCATTCGCCATCGCGGGCCTGATCGCCATCGACCAGCCCCACCGCGGGATGGTTGTCCCGCATGACCAGCCGGGCGATGGCAGGATCCGCCCCCCCGCGCGTCCAGCCGGGGAGCCTCTCGGCGGGTGAAGTGACCCCCATGTCGAAGGCACGGCCGCCGCTGCGCCAGAGCTTGGTATCCTTCACACCGGGGATGCCCAGCGAGATGTCATCGATGGCAAGAAACCCGGTGGTATCCGGCGGCCCGGACTGCATGGAAACACGGATTTTCCTCGCATCCGCAGGGACGAAGACCGGTTCGGTGCGGGTGTTCATCGTCGAGTCCTCAAGGCTGGAGGCCCAGCCCGGACTGCGCCCGACGGCCTGGAAGCGGGACTCCGAGAGCACACGACCTCCGACGTCCATGGCCTGGCAGACGAGGGTCATTCCTTGTTCGGTGGCTCGCCAACGTTCTTCCGCGCCTTCGAGCAGGCAGCGGAGCTTCACATCCGAGTCCGGCTGGTCCGGGCGGAAGCCGAAGTCGAAATCAAGCCGGTGGAGGCCCGAGGAAAGCTCAAGCCGCGCGCCCGGTCCGGATGGAAGGGCGACTGGAACCGAATCCACCAACATCCCGGTCAGGAGCAAATGGAAGTCGCTCTTCCCGGCATCCGCGCCGGTGCCTCCCGGAACCGGACCTGGCGGCGTGCGGCGTTCGGGCGGAAGAAACAGGAAGTCTCCGGGCTGTCGAGCCACGCCACTGAGGCGCACTTCATCGATGAGTCCCGGAAACGGCTCGGCCTCGGCATTTCCCGGGAAGCTGCGTGCCTCATTGCCGATCGCCAGATCGCCGGTTCTGCCGCCGAAGTCGTTGGAAAGCGATCCTGTTCCGATGGGGTTGGCGAGGGTGACACCCGGTGCGACGCGGGTCCAGTAGAGCTTCAGGTTGTTGGCGGCGCCCGCGTTTCCGTCGTAGGAGACGGCGACATGAAACCAGGTATCCACCGCGATGGCGTGGGGTCCGCTCGTGGGAATGGTGGCGATCGATCCGCCGGTGGTGCCACTGTCGGGCAGCGGGAAAAACGAGACGAATCCCTCCTTCTCGATGCGGAAGCTGAAAATGCGGTCATTGTCGTCCCCCTCCAGGGTAAGCAGCGAGAGGGCAATGCTGCGCGCCTCGCTGGGAAGCACATCGAGTTTCACCAGCATCTCGTAGGTGAAAGCGCCCTCCGGTCCGAAATAGCGGAATCCCGGGCCCACGTTGTCACCGGGGCCGGTGGCAAGCAGGGGTCTTGCGGTGAGGATGCCACCTTTTAGATCGGAGGCACCGGGAATGCCGCCGGTGTTGGCATGAAACGAAACCGCACTGCCAAATCCCGGCAACGCGGGCTGTCCGGCAAGCGCTCCATTGAGCAAACCTGCAAGACGCACGCCCATCGGAACCGCATCGGCAAAAGGCGCGGCGGCCTCGTCCAGATGCCAGAGATGCAGCGTGTGCTCATCCGCGGCATAGGGTACCGGGGCAACCTGCCCGGCAAGGCGGGATGGCGGCGCCCACAGGCCGAAAAGCGCCACGGCACCTGAGACCATGCGGTTCATGCGCATGGCTCAGGAGAACACGGGTGGACAGGATGGAAAAGGACCATTTCCCGGATGGGGCCGGGGCTGGAGCGACTTTCCTGCCACCGCTTCATTCAACGACGGCGGCGGCGCAGGAGCGCAAGCACTCCAAGACCTCCCAGCAGGGCGGCTGAGGGCTCCGGGATCACGGTGAGGGTGACGAACGACGTGCCGGCCGCGGTGGCGTCCGTGGTGAAGTTCGTGCCAGCCACGGTGTCGTTGTAGTCAAACAACCATTCGTTCGAGCCGAAGAAATAGGTCGTATCATCAGTGAAACCGGTGAATCCGCTGGTGATCGGGGTTCCGTTGTAGCTGATGAGCGTGATCTTGTCGCCGGGCAGCCAGGTGAGGGCGGCCAGATCCGCACCGCTCAAATCGAGGGTCACTCCGGTGAGCGAGAGAGTTCCATTCACAGCGAGCAGATCGGCCCCGGTGGAAGAGGCGTTCGCAGCTTCGTAGGCCAGAACCGTGCCGCTTCCCATGGTGAGCGCGCCGGTGGCGAGGCTTTCGATCGAGGCACCCGGCGAGAGGACCGTGCCCGTGCCGGTGACGCTCACCGTGCTGGTGATGGTTCCGGTGCCGCCGAGGGTGCCACCGGTCGCGGAGACCGCGGTGTTGCCCAGTGACCCGTTCACCAGAAGCGTGCCGGCGGATACCAGCGTGGAGCCGGTGTAAGTATTGGCGCCGGACAGCGTCAGGATACCGGAGCCCACCTTTTCCATCGCGATGGTCTTGGTGGCACCGTTGGCAATGATGCCGGCGAAGGTGGTGTTGGTGCCAAGCGCCCCGATCTGCAGGGTGGTGGTGCCGGTGGCCACGTTGCCACCGCGGAAGAGCGAGTTGGCCACACCGGAGAGCGAGCCGATCTGGAGGGTGTAGTTGCCATTGCCGCCGGCGATCAGCCCTTGGGCGGATCCCTGGTTGGTGGCGATCACGTAAGCCGCGCCTGCACTGGTCGAGTTGGCGGTGTTGAAGGCCGTGGAGGCGGTGCTGGTGTTGTGGGTGAACGTGCCGGTGAAGCCCGAGAAATCCCCGTTGACCGTGGTGGTGGAGGTGGTGGTGATGCTGCCGGATCCGGAAACCGCACTGCCAAGGGTCACCGCCGTGTTGAGGTTGAGATTGGTTCCCGCGCCCACCGAGATGGCACCGGAGCCGAGAGAGCCCGCGCCGTTCACCGTGATTGCGCCGCCGGTGATCGTGGTGCCGCCCTGATAGGTGTTGGCCGCGGTGAGGGTGAGGACTCCGTTGCCCGCCTTGGTGAGATTGCCGGTGCCGCTGATCACCACGCCCTGGGTGAGGGCTCCCGTGTTGTTGTAAGCGAGAGTCCCGTTGTTGGTGATCGCGCTGGTGCTGGCGATCGATCCATCGGTGACGCCGTTACCGAGCTGGAGCGTCCCACCATTGATGGTGGTGGAACCCGTGAAGGTGTTGGCGTTGCTGATGGTGAGCTTGCTGGTGCCGCCCTTGACGAGGCTGGCCGCGCCGGAGATGCCGTGGCCGGTGGAACTCGACAAAGTGTAGTCCCCCGTGGAGTTGTTGAAGGTCACCACACCGGGGGTGACGTTGGCACCCTGGATGTCCACCGCGCGGTTGCTGACGGCGACGGCACCGGCACCGAGGTTGTAGGTATCGTTGAACTCGGGCGTATCGGCCGACCAGAAGTTGGTGCCGGTCTGGGCGGTTTTGGTCGCCCAATTGTTCGACCCGCTGTTGTCGCCCGAGCTGACCGTGGTCCAGCCGCTGCCGTTGACACCGGTCCAGACCGGGAGGTCGCCACTCACGCCGAGGCTGAGGAATCCGCCGGAAACCGAGAGCGCACCGGCCACCTGACGTGCACCGAGGCCAGTGACGGTCCCCAGGGTGAAATCGGTGGCGGATCCCGAGAAGGAGCCGAAACCGACGAGGTTGTTGCTGCCGAGAACCCATCCGGTTTTCGTCGCGTTGACCAGGACCGTGCCGCTCGCGGGAGTGGTGGAGAGCGTGCCGGTGACGTTGAGTCCAACGCCCGATCCGAGTTTGAGATTCATGGTGGCATCGCCGGAGAGAGCGAGCGAAGCCATGGTCAGCGCGGTGGTTCCGCCGTTACCGTTGGTGAGGGTGGCCTGGCTGTTGTCCGCCACGGTCACGGCACCGACGCTTCCGGTTCCATCAAGAGTGCCGCGGGTCAGCGTGATGGCACGGGTGGATGCCACCGAGCTGGCATGCGTGTATTTCGCGGAATTTCCATTGATGGTGATGCCGCTGGTGGTGTTGATATTTCCCGCACCGTTGAGAAGGAGCGTGCCGCTGGCGACGGTGGTGGCACCGGTGTAGCTGCTATTGCCGCCCGCACTGTCGATAGTGACCGTCCCGGGTCCGGTGATGAGGACCGATCCGGCATTCGCACCGGTGTTGACGATTGGAATCTTGATGGTGATGTCCGCATTGGCCGCGCCGAGAACCAGTTCGTTGCCGTTGTTGGTGCCGATGGCGAGCTGGCCGTTGCTGGTGCCACCGTTTTCACTGAAGGTCAGCGTGCCCGTGCCGGCGTTGAGCAGGCCGTTGAGGGTGATGTTGGTGGTGTTGTTGTTCCCCCAGAGCTGGGTGCCCGCGGGGCCTGTGTATCGCGCGGTGTTTGCCTGGCGGGCGACTCCGAGCACCGTTTGCACGTTCGCCACGTCGTAATTGAACGTGTTGTTGTTTCCACTTGTCCATCCGAAGGCCGCGGCGGCGGTGCCTGTGGTGAACGAGGTGATGTTTCCTGCCGCGAGCGTGGCGTAGCGGGTGGAGCTCCCGGAGCCAACCGTGGCCCAGGGGCCGAGGATGGCGTTCACGTTGGCGATTCCGGTCATGCTCGCAGCCACGGTGCCGGTTCCCTGAATGTTCAGGGCGGCCCCGGCACTGCGGGTGAATGTGCCGGTGTTGAGGGTCAGGGTGCGGCCGGAAGCGACATTCCAAACCTGCCCGCCGGAAGCGAGAGTGAGGCTGGAGCTCAGGGTGAGATTCTGAGTGGCCGCGCTCATGTCGATGCCATTGCCTCCAAGAGTCAGCGTGTTGGCACCGCCGATGGTCACCGCGCCGCCGGGGTTGCTGAGGGAGATCCCGCCCCAGGTTTGGTTCGCGCCGAGGAGAGTGGAGTTGGGCCCCGTCACCGTGGAATCCCATGATGCGACGTCAAACGCGCCCGGAACCACACCGCCCGCCCAGCTTGAGGAAAGGTTCAGGTCGTTTGAATTGTCGGCCTTCGTCATCGTGGCGGCAGCGGCGTGCTGCGAGGCCAGAGAGAGGGTCAGCAGGGCAAGGCCGCCCATGGCCATGGTGAGAAACGGGTTTTTTCCGGGTTTCATGCGGGGATGTTTGGGTTTCAGGGTTTCGAACAGGGTTCTCCCAAAGACACCCGTTCAGGGGAGGGATTAGCGCGCTCCCTCCCGAGATTCCAAGCCACAAGCCCCAATCCCCCCAATAAAGGGGGGGGCTGGCGGGGGCTGAGGCCCCACGCCATGGCGGATCAAAGGCAAACCCTGTCGAACAGCACGTCGAGGGGCAGCTGCATGCCGATGTAGAAGTCGCCAAACTCGCCGTAGCGGGCGGAGACCTCGTCGAAGCGCATTTCGTAAACGATGTGCTTGATGTCGATCGTGTCCTTGGCAAGCAGGGTGACGCCCCACTCATGTTCGTCGAGGCCGGTGGAGCCGGTGATGAGCTGGAGGATGCGGCCGGCGTAGGTGCGGCCGACCCGGGCGTGGCCGGACATGAGCTCGCGGCGCTGGTCGAAACCGAGCGAATACCAGTTGTCGTCGCCGGTCCGGCGTTTCGACATGGGGTAGAAACAGATCACCGGCCAGTCGGGCAGCACCGGATAGAGCCGGTGCTTCAGGTAGTGGGCCATGCGGTCATCGAACTCCCGGATGGCCTTCTCGAACTCTTCGGAGCCCTCGACGAGCCCTTTTTCCCCCACCAGCGTCTCCGCCGCATACTGCTCCCGGGTGGTGGTGTATTCGGAGCCCTCGGTCATGGAGAGGTAGGAATAGGCCGGGCTGAGGATTTCCGGACCAAGTGACAGCCCGAGTTGTTTCTCAAACGAGTTGGCCACCTGCAGATCGGGAGTCAGCAACATGAATCCGAGATCCGCTTTGGGAGTGGCCACGGAAAAGATCAGCAAGTGGGTATCCGGTGTGGCGCGGATCTCATGAACCAACTCGGTCAGGCGGGTCTTTGCCTGCCGCTTCTCATCCTCGCCATACAGCGCCCATTGGGCATGGTCGACATGATAGAACAGGTGCATGACGTGCCAGCCTTCTCGCGGCACAATGGGAGTGACTTCGTTGTTGGGCATGGGAATCAGCGGAGGTCGGTGGAAATGTTCATTTCGAACACCTTTTTGAAATCCCTGCCGGCGGTGTTCTCGGAGGGAGCTTCATACACCTCGATCGTCCACGGCTTGCTCTCACCGGTGCGATAGGCGGCGTGCATGCCGAGATCATCAAATCCGGCAGTGGCCGCGATCTTGAGGGTGGAAGTGGCGTTCACCGCGCGCGTCACCGCATCACCGACGACGGTGCGGTCCTCGTTGCGGAACAAGACACGCACGGCAGCAGGACCTCCCGAAAGGGAAAGCTCGATCACCGGCAGCAACTGGGTGCCTCGGCGGAAGGTGTCCGCCGTGGGGCCCTCCGTGATGGGAGCGCGCCAGTAACTGGTCGCGGAATTCACCGTGAGCAACGCACCACGGATCGGGAAGTCCTTGGACCTTACGCGCTCGGATTCATGAGGCAGGCGGTGGAGCGAGAACAGGTAGGCCGTGCCCGCAACCGCCACCAGCAGGGCAACCAAGGCCCCAAGACCGATTTTCTCGATGTGCGAAAGTTTCATCCGCGGCCGCAGCGAGACGGGCTTCACATCGGCACGGGGCGCGGGGGAGAATTCATCCACGTCTTGATCGTCCAAAGACGGTCTCTCGACGGGTCCCGCAGGGGTCGCTTCGAGTTCTGGAGCAGAGACGTTCTCCTCGTTTTCTTCTACCGCGACCATGGCTGGCACCGGCCATGGTTCCGCCGGAGATACCGGCACCACGGGCAGATCGCCCAAATCGTCATCCGCAGGCGCGTCATCCCAGTGATCAAGATCCTCGAACTCCTTGTCCTCCTTCGCCTGCACCGATGGATTCGGCCGCGACGAAGTCTTCGGTTTATTGACGTTGATGCGGATCTTGTCCCCCTCAGAAGTCTTGAGACGCGGGGTTACCGTTTCCTCGTGGTCTTTGGCGGGACCGGTTTTGCGTTCCCTCGGAGCAGGCAGATCCTTGCCCGCCCGAGGTGCGTCCTGACGTGACACCGGAGCATCCTCGGGGAGCACGAAATCGTCCTCAAGATCCCAGAGATCGCTCTCGGTGGTGTCCTTTGAGAGATCCCCGAGCGTCGGCCGATGCCGGGGTGGCAGCGGCGATCCGTCGGACGATGAGGGTGGAACGGGTGTCATGTGAGGCGCTTGGCCGGTTCTTAAGGACCGGAGCGCCAATTGACCAGAGTGAATCGGCCTTGGCAAGTTCCCGAAAAATCGGATTGCATCCCGACGGTTGCGAAGGCATCGAAGAGGCACACCGATTTTCAACCATCATGGCCGACCGCGAAGACAAGAACACCGAGAACGTCACTGGCAAATTCTACGTCGACAGCCAGTGCATCGACTGCGACCTCTGCCGCGAGACCGCGCCGAACAACTTCACGCGCGCCGAGGACGAGGGCTATTCCTACGTCTTCAAACAACCGCAGAATGACGAGGAAATCGCCCAGTGCCGCGAGGCCATGGAGGGATGCCCCGTGGAGGCCATCGGCGACGACGGCGACGAATGAGGCCCACGCCCCGCGCCGCGATGAACCGCAAGCCGGTCAAAGGCGGAGTCCAGGAGGAAATCCTGCGCGAATGGCGCGGCTGTGACGAGGCCACCGACCTCAACGAAGGCATCCACATCGCCTCGCGATTCGTCGATGCCATCCTCCGCGCCGCCGGGGCGGAAGACGGGCTGAACGAAGACCAGGTGCGCTCCACCTGGAAGGAACTTGCCGGGGATTTCATCGCCCGCCATACCGAGCCGGTATCGGTCAAGAACGGGCACCTCGTCCTCCGTGTCACCCAGCCCGCCATGCGTTTCCATCTTGAGCAGATGAAACCGATGCTGCTCCGGCGCATCCGCGACCAACTCGGTGAAGACCGCATCCAGTCCGTGAAGTTTGCGCTCGGTTAGTTCCTCACCCGCCCCATCCTCACCTCCATGTTCCGCAATCTCATTTTCGACTGGTCCGGCACCCTCGTGGACGATCTCGGACCCGTCATCGAGGCCACCAACGCGGTGCTCGGACGCTACCGCCTCCCCCCCATGGACCGCGAGGGCTTCCGGCGATCCTTCCGCCTGCCTTACTCCGAGTTTTATGGAGAGGTCCTGCCGGATGTGCCGCTGGACGAGCTCGAGTCCCACTTCCGCCCGGCCTTCGATGCAGCGGTCACTCCGGTGACCATCCTCCCGCATGCCCGTGAGAAACTTGAATGGTGCGCCCGGCGTGGCATCCGCACTTTTGTCCTCACCTCGATGGACACCCGCGCCTTCGAGCGCCAGATGGATGACTTCGGCCTGCGGGAGCTTTTCGAAGCCACCTACTCCGGAGTCATCGACAAACGCGAGGTCATCCATGACATCCTCGCAACCCACGCGCTGGACCCGGCGGAGACCGCTTTTGTCGGAGACATGACCCACGACGTCGAAACTGCCCGCCACGGCGGGGTCTCGTCCATCGCCGTGCTCACCGGCTACAACCACCCGGAAATCCTCGCCGCCGTCCGCCCGGACCTGACCGTGCCGGACCTCGGTGTGCTCCGCGCGCTTTTTGAAAAACCCCACAGGACCTCCCGACCGATCGCCACGGTCGGTGCACTCATCCACAACTCCGCAGGACAGGTCCTCATGATCCGCACCCACAAGTGGAACGGCAAATGGGGCATCCCTGGCGGCAAAATCGAACGCGGCGAGCCCGCCATCCACGCCCTGCGCCGGGAGGTGCTGGAGGAAACCGCGCTGGTGCTCGATGAAGTCCGCTTCGTCTTCGTCCAGGATTGCATCGACTCGCCCGAGTTCATGCGCCCCGAGCATTTCATCCTGCTCAACTACTGCGCGCTCGCCCGCACCGGCAGCGTCCGCCTCAACGAAGAGGCCGAGGAGTTCCTCTGGTTGTCCCCGGCCGACGCCCTCGCCCTCGATCTGAACCAGCCGACGCGCGTGCTGCTGCTGGAAGCCATCCAACGTGAACTCATCCCCCATGCAGGCGCCTGACACCATCGAGATCCGCCGCCTCCAGTGCCGCACCTTCATCGGTGTGCCGGACGAGGAGCGCGCCAGCGAGCAAACCCTGCGGATCACCCTCCAACTTGTCCCCTCACAGGGATTCTCCGGCCTTCATGACGACATCCGCCACACCATCGACTACCACGCGGTGGCCCTCGAGGTGCAGGCACTCGCCGCCGCGAAACCCCGCCGCCTCATCGAGACGCTGGCGGTCGACACCGCGGATTATCTGTTAGAAAAACATCCGCTCGCTTCCGTGGCGATCACCATCGAGAAGCACATCCTGCCGGATACCGAATGCGTCGCCGTGCACATCGTGCGCGGCAAGGCCTCCTGACCCCGAACCGAACCGCTCGATGGAGCCCGTCGAAATCCGCCCGCTCAGCCAGCACGACCTCGGAGACGCGGCCTGGCTGCTCGGCTGCATGAATCCGGACACGCCCCTGCCCCTCGTGCGCGACCGGCTGGAAACCCTGCTGCGCGATCATCCTCACTATCAGATTGCCGGAGCCTTCCGCGGCGGCCGGCTGGCCGGTGTCTGCGGTGCCTGGATCGCCACCAAGATCTGGTGCGGCCGCTATCTGGAGATCGACAACCTGGTCGTCGACCCCGCCGTCCGCTCCGGTGGCATCGGCAGCGCCCTGATCCGGCACTTCGAGCAGATCGCGGCGGCCGCCGGCTGCAACATCATCGTGCTGGACAGCTACACGTCCAATCACGCGTCCCACCGGCTATACCACCGCCTGGGATTCGAGATCTGGGGATTCCATTTCATCCGCCCCATCGGGGACTGGTCTGGAAAAGGCAGCGCATGACCGTCGCCATCGTCCATTATCACCTCGGTCCGGGTGGAGTGACCCAGGTGATCCGCGCCGCATCCGCCGCGTTGTTAGAGGCCGGTGTCCGCCACGTCATCCTCACCGGCTCCGCCCCGCAATCCGGGGCACCGCTTCCCCATGAGGTCGTCGAAGGACTGGGATACCGGGACTCCGCCGGCGAGGAAGACGCCCGGCTGTTAGAGCAGCGGCTCAGAACGGCGGCGGCGGGATTTCTCGGAGCGGCACCGGACCTCTGGCACATCCACAACCCGACGCTGGGCAAGAACCCGGCGCTCACCGCATGCGTCGCACGCCTCGCGGAAGCCGGGGAAAGGCTCGTCCTCCAGATCCACGACCTCGCCGAAGAGGGCCGGCCGTTTCTCTATCAGAAAATCCGCGGCATTCCGAAGCGCTACCCGTTCGGCCCGCGGATCCGCTATGCGTTTCTCAATACCCGGGACCGAGCGATCTTCACCGCGGCCGGGCTGCCGGAGTCGCAGTCCGCGGTGATTCCCAATCCACCCACAACCGCCGGAGCCGCGGGCCCGCCGCTTTCCCCCACCCCGTTGTTGTTTGCACCGGTCCGCGGCATCCGCCGCAAAAACCTGGGGGAACTGGTGCTGCTGTCGATCCTCACGCCACCGCAGACCCGCATCGCCGTAAGCCGCGCCCCTTCGGATCCTGAAGCACTGCGCCTGCACGAGGTATGGAGGAACTTCGCCCTCAGGTTCGCACCGCGCATCGCCTTCGATGTCTGTGACAAGTCCGCCCCGGCGGAGGGAGCGGACGCCGGATTCGAATCATGGATCAGGCACTGCACCCATGTGGTCGGCACTTCGGTGGCGGAAGGATACGGCCTGCCTTTCGTCGAGGCGGCCGCATGGCGCAGGCCCTTTCTCGGCAGACGCCTTGCCCACCTCGATCACGACCTCCCCCACGCCCGGCTTTACGACCGGCTGCTCATTCCCGCGGAGTGGATCGGCCGCCCCGTTCTAACAGACCAGCTCAAGACCACTCTGGAGCGTCACCACCGCGCCTGCCGCATTCCGCTGGAGCGCGGCAGGATCGAGGCGACCCTGGAGGCACTCTGGGACGATGGCTGGCTGGACTTCGGCAATCTTCCCGAGGCTTTGCAACAGGCGGTGATCGAGCGATGCACGGACGCCACCGAGAGAAGCGTGCCCCTGGTCCAGGATCGGGGAAAACGCCACTCGGCGGCAGCCTGGCTGGCGGAATCCCTCACGGCGGCCGGGCCCGTGTTCCCGGCAGCCACTTCCGTTCCCTATCAGGACACGCTGCGGGATCTCTATCAGGCAGAAGACCCGGCAGGAGCGCAGGGCGTGCTGGATCCGCAAGCCATCCTGAGACCCCACCTGACGCCTCAGGCATTCCATTTCCTGCTCAGCCCGCCCCGCCCCGCGGTGCGACGGCCGGACCGCTTCGATGCCGTGATCTTCGACATCTACGGCACTCTCGTGCTTTCGCCTCCTGGAGCCGTGCGCCCGAATCCCGCGGTGGATGCGGAAATCCGGGCGATCCTCCGCAAGTTCGGGCATGAGGCACCGGATTCCCCGACCACCTCACTGCACGAGGCGGTGCTCAGGCACCACGCGGCCTCACCCGCGGAGCATCCGGAAGTGGACCTCCGGAAACTCTGGTCGGAGATTCTCGGGTTGCCGCCGGATCACGACTGCACCGCGTTGGTCATCGCCACCGAGGACGCACGCGTCCCCACCCGTCTCATGCCCGGTGCCGCCGCGGCCGTCCATGCCCTCGCCGCCGCCGGAGTCTCGCTCGGCCTGCTTTCCAACGCCCAGTGCAACAGCCTCAGGGCACTTGAAGGACTCGCGGATTTCTTCGATCCGGACCTCACCGTGCTTTCCTATCAGCATGGCATCGCCAAGCCCTCGCCCGCCCTTTTTGCGAGGATGGCTTCCCGACTCGAACACATCGGTTTGGAAACGGGCCGGTGCCTGTTTGTCGGAAACGATCCGATTCAAGACATGGTCCCGGCCTCGGCAGCCGGATTCCAGACCGCGCTATTCACCGGGCATCCGGATTCCCTCCGCCCCGGCGCATTCACACCCGATTTTGTCTTCAACGACTGGAAGGAGCTGCTCTCCATCGCATCGGCGGATTTGCGCATCGATTGAAAAACGAAGCGAAGCGGGACGGTCGCCGCCTCGTTAGAGTCCTGTCATGGTTTTCGGCACGCTCCCATGATTCCGGGGGGGATCTGGAGCGCCTGATCATGGCCGCCGCCGGGCGCAACCGGTGGCGGCCTTTTGATTTGCGGATGCCGCATCACAGCCACTTCATTTTCCGGAACAGAACGAGCTGCACGATGGCGATGAGCAGCATGAGTCCCATCACGCCGACGTAGCCGTAGGGCGAATACAGCTCCGGCATGTTCAGCGGAAGGCTTCGTCCGTCCGCCTCATTGGCGAAGTTCATGCCATAGACTCCGACGATGAAGGTGAGCGGGATGAAGATGGAGGTGATCACCGTGAGCACCCTCATGATCTCGTTGGTGCGCAGTCCCACACTCGAATGATAGAGCTCCATCAGCGCGGCGGTGAGTTCCTTGTGGCTTTCCACCAGATCCATCAACTGCACGGTGTGGTCGTAACAATCGCGGAGAAACACCTTGGTCGGTGAGGAAATGTAGCCGGAGGAATCGTGCAGTGCGGAGTTGATCACATCGCGCAGCGGCCAGACGTAACGACGCAACTGGGTGAGGCTGCGGCGGTGCTCGTGCAGGTTGAAGACCATCTCGCGCGAGGGTTTTTCCAGGAGCTTGTCCTCCAGCTCCTCGATCGCCTCGCCCAGCCCTTCGAGCACCGGGTAGTAGTGGTCGATGATCGAATCCAGCAAGGCATAACAAAGATAGTCCGCCTTGGATTTCCTCATGAAGCCGCGGCCGGAGCGGATGCGCTCGCGCACGGGATCAAAGACATCATAGCGCCCTTCCTCCTGCACCGTGATGACGAAGTTCCTGCCGAGGAAAAGCGAGACCTGCTCGCCGCAGATCACGCGCTCCTCATCACGATAGACCATCTGCGCGCAGATGAAGACATAGTCCGAGGTCACCTCGATCTTCGGCCGCTGCCCGGTGTTGAGCACATCCTCAAGGGCAAGCGGGTGGAGGTTGAAACGGGTGCCGAGATAGCGGAGCGCCTCGACGTCCCCCAGCCCGTCGATGTTGATCCAGGAGACGCGCGAGGGATCGAAGTTCGCGGCCAGGTCGGAGATGCCAATGTCCTCGCGCTCGACCAGATGGTCCTTGTCATACTCGATCAGCGAGATGACCGGCTTGCGGGTCTGGCCATCCACCAGATGCGGGGTGAGCGTGGCCGGAGAGGATCCGGGCGGGCCGTGGCGCTTGGTGAACATGACCGCGAGTGTAGGGAGTGCCGCGGGGGAATCAAGACAGCGGAAAAAACCATCGCCTTGGACGCCCGCCGGATGTTGGATCGTTCCCGCAGGCTTTGAGAAAAACGCGTCAGGAGATCCTTGCCACGCTCCCCAGCTTCGGCTGGCTGGGCGTCTTCGTGCTGCTGCCCACCCTGCTGGTGCTGGCCATCGCGTTCCGCAGCACCGATCCGGCCGGCGGCATTGGTCCGGAGTGGACGCTTTCCCAATTCGTGATCTTCGGGAGCCGCAGCATCCTCGTGCTGCTTTGGCGGACGCTGTGGATCAGCGCCCTCACCACGCTGCTCTGCGTCGTGCTGGCCCTGCCGGTGGCCTGGTGCATCGCCCGGACCCGCAAGGAATGGCGGCCACGGCTGCTGCTGCTGGTCATCGTCCCGTTCTGGACGAATTTCCTGATCCGCGTTTTTGCGTGGAACCAGATCCTGCACTCGGAGGGCATGCTCGCCGGGCTGTTCCGCACGCTGGGTCTGTTAGGCCGGAACGACTCGCTGCTCTTCAACCCGGGCGCGGTGGTGGTGGTGAGTGTTTACACGTTCATGCCCTTCGCCATCCTTCCCTTGTATGCGGCGGCGGAGAAATTCGACTTCGGCCTGCTGGATGCGGCGCGGGATCTGGGGGCCTCCGCTTTCCGAGCGTTCTGGTCGGTGTTCCTCCCCGGCATCCGCAAAGGCATCACCACCGCAGTGGCGATCGTGTTTGTGCCCATGCTCGGCTCCTACGTCGTGCCGGACCTGGTCGGCGGCACCGATGGACAGATGATCGGCAACAAGATCGCCCAGCGGAATTTCGCCGATCGCAACCTGCCCTCGGCCTCGGCCATGTCCGCCATCCTCACGCTCGCCGTCCTCACCCCGCTGCTCCTCCGCAGGCGGGAAACCCGGGAAAAGCCATGAAACCGAGCCGCCTTCCCTGGATCACCACGCTGCTGGTGCTGGCGTTTTTCTATCTGCCGATCGGCGCGCTCATTCTCAATTCGTTCAATGCCTCGCGCTTCGGCACCACTTGGCAGGGCTTCACCTGGAAATGGTATGCACGGCTTGCCGAGCGCGAGGACCTGTGGCTGGCCTTGATGAACTCGCTTCAGGTGGCGGCCTTCGCCAGCATCGGCGCGATGATCCTGGGGACCTGCGCGGCCTTTGCACTGCACCGGCACCGGTCCCGCCTGCAGACCGCCCATGAGCTGCTCGTAACCATGCCGCTGGTGATCCCCGAAATCCTGATGGGCATGAGCCTGCTGCTGCTCTTCGTTTCCCTGGGTGTGAAGCTGAGTCTGTTCACCGTGACCATCGCCCACATCACGTTCTGCGTGAGTTATGTGACCTTGGTGGTGCAGGCCCGGCTCCAGGATTTCGATTTCCAGATCGTCGATGCCGCGCGCGACCTCGGGGCCACCCGTTCCCAGGCGTTCTTCAAGGTGGTGTTGCCCCTCCTCGCGCCAGGCATCCTCGCCGGCGGGTTGTTGGCCTTCACCCTCTCGGTCGATGACTTCGTGGTCACGTTTTTCGTCAAGGGCCCCGGTGCGGACACCCTGCCGGTGGTGATCTACAGCATGATCAAAAAGAGCCGGGAGTTTCCGGTGATCAACGCGCTGAGCACCCTGCTGCTGGCGATCACGTTTCTCGCCGTGTGGGGCTCGCAACGCCTCACTGCGGAGAAACACTGACCGCGGAGGCCCGCTGGCGGCGCAGGATCCACGGATGCAGCAGATTGGCCGCAAAGATGGTCGCCGTTCCCGCAAAAAAACCGGGATGAAGCTGGCGGTGCTCGCCGAAGAGCAGCGCGGCGGCGAGGATGCCATAGACCGGCTCAAAGTTGATCGCGAGGTTGCTGCTGTAGGCGCTGATGTGACGGAGCAATGCGATGTGCGCCGCATGGGCAAAAACCGTGCAAAACAAGGCCAGGACCACGATCCACAAGCCGTCAAAGCCGCGCCAATCCGCCAGCCTGAGGAAGGCCCCGGGACCTTCCAGCCACGGCAGCACCGCCAGACTGATCAGGCAGGCTCCCACCATTTCCCAAACCACCATCACCAAGGGATCCATGCCCTGGCGGCGGACGATCCGCCGGTTGAGCACCGGAAACACCGCGGCCAGCAACGCGGACAACAGCGCAAGAAACAACCCGGGAAGGCGGTCCCGTTCAAAGCCGGCCACCAGCACGATCCCGGATACCACCAGCAGGCCTAACAGCACTTCGAAAGGCCGGATCCGCCGCTTTTCCAACCACGGCTCGGTGAATGCCGTGAAAAACGAAATCGTCGCCAGGCCCGCCAGACAGATCGATACATTGGCCAGGCGGATCGCCCCGAACATCGCCATCCAATGCACCCCGACGATCGCCCCCACGCCTAACAGTCCGGGAATCGCCCCCCGCGGCGGCAGCACGCTGCGGCGGAAGACCAGCCCCACCAGCAAGGCCCCGCCAATCGCAGCGATCGCCGTGCGCCAGATGACCAGCGAGGGAGCTCCCAGCGAGATCAGGTGACCGAGAATCGTCGTCGAGGCAAACACCACCACCAGCAGATGCAGCTGGAGAAACGCAATCCGGGAGGCGGCGGGGCGGTTTTCCACCCGCTCAGAGCTCCCCTTCGATCAGATCCTCCAGCGTCTGCCTGCGGCGCACCACCGTGGCGGTGTCCCCCTCCACGAGAATCTCGGCGGGAAGCGGACGCGAGTTGTAGTTGGACGCCATCACGAATCCGTAGGCCCCGGCGGACATCAGCGCCACGTGGTCGCCCGGTTGGAAGTCAGGCAGCTCGCGGTTCTGGCAGAAAAAGTCGCCGCTCTCGCAGATCGGCCCCACCACATCCACCACATGCTTTTCCGCCGTGGCGGGTGCCTTGAGCGGCACGATCTCATGATGCCCCTCGTAAAGCGCGGGACGGATCAGGTCGTTCATCCCCGCATCCACGATCTTGAAGGTCTTGGCGGAGCCCTTCTTTTCATAAAGGCAGCGGGTGACCAGCACGCCGGCATTGCCAACGATGAAACGACCCGGCTCCAACAAAATCCGCAGCCCCAGATCCTTGATCCGCGGCACGATCTCACGGCCATACAGCTCGGGCGTCAACGGACGCTCGGCCTCCGGCTTGGAGGTCCACCACTCCTCGGCACCGGACTCGAAGGACTCCTTGTAAACAATCCCGATCCCGCCGCCGATCGACCAGAACTCGATGCCATGCCGCTCCTTGAGCCCCTTCACCAGTGGCAGCACTTTTTCCACCGCCTCGACGAAGGGGGAAACCGAAGTGAGCTGCGAACCAATGTGCATCTGCAGGCCGCGCAGCTTGATGTGCGGCAGCTCCGCCGCGGCGCGGTCGTAAAGCGAATCGATCGCCTCGAAGTCCACGCCGAACTTGTTCTCGGACTTGCCGGTGGAGATGTATTTGTGGGTCTTGGCGTCCACGTTCGGATTCACGCGCACCGCGGCCGGTGCCACCATGCCGAGCTCGCCCGCCACTTGGTTCAGATAGCGCAGTTCCTCCTCGCTCTCGACGTTGAACGAGTAAATCCCCTGCTCCAGCGCATAGACGATCTCCTCGCGTGTTTTGCCCACTCCGGCGAAGGTGCAGTGCGCCGGATCCCCGCCGGCCTTGATCACCCGGAAGAGCTCGCCTCCGGAAACGATGTCGAATCCCGCACCCTCGTTGGCCAGCAAGCGCAGCACGGACAGGTTGGAGTTCGCCTTCACCGCATACGCCACTTCGTGCTCCACGCCCGCCATCGCCGCATCCAGCTTGCGGAAGTGGTCCAGAATGGTCGCCGCGGAATACACATACAGCGGCGTGCCGTGCTCCTCGGCCAGACCGGCGAGTTCGACGTCTTCGCAGTAAAGGGAACCGTTTTTGTAGGAAAATCCGTGCATCGCGGCAGGGACATAGACGCCCGCCGCCCCGGGGTAAAGCGAAGAAGCGCCCCCCATCCGGCTTTCCGGGCTTCCCCTCAAGCGTCCGCCACCTTCGCAGCCTCGCGGCCCGCCGCCTCACCCGTGGCAAAGCAGGTGCCCATCACCCTCGTGGAGGCCTGCGCCTCGTGGTCCGTGGAAATGCAGCGCCCCGCCACCCACAACCGCTCCAACCCCGCCGGCTTCAGACAACGCAGCGGAATCCCGCACGGCCGGTCGTCCACCGGAAATCTCAACTTCGGCCCCCGCGCCGTTTCCCGCATCTCCATCGGCCAGGTCGCCAGCGCGATCTGATCTTCAAACGTGGCCCCTGCCGTCACCTCATCGCCCGTCAGGACATGCTCGCCGATCCAGCGGCGGCTCTCGCGGATGCCCGCCCTGGCCGGCCAATGGCTCACATAGGCCCCCATCCACTCCGGATCGCGCTCCGCCAAATGCCTCACCGCCTCATGGGCCACCCGCCTCCCGGTGGTCTCCAACGCCGTCAGGCAGGCCGGATCCAGCGGGTCAAACTCCGCCCCATCCACCCCGCCGGTCAGATCCACACTGCCAAACACCTCGCCCGGTCTGCCGGAAGCACGGAAACTCAAACCCATCGCCGCCGAAGGCAGCGCGCCGGCCCGCAGGCCCTCCACCAGCAATCCGGATACCCTCAAGCGCCCCGCATCATCCAGCACCGCCCCGCAGCGCACGCCAAACACATAAGCCGGCCGCTGTAAAACCGCCGCAGGCGCCACCGCAAACCCGCCGCCCAACCAACCCGCCACCACCGCATCCCCGGAGGCATCCACCAGCGCCTTGCAAAACATCCGCCCGCCATCCGCCAGATCGATCCTCCAGCCGTCTGCCTCACGCTCCACCCCGGTCACCACCGTGTGAAACCTTGTTTCCAATCCGGACTCCGCGGCCAGCATGCCGTCCGCGATCCGTGCGAACTCCACCGGGTGCTGCGGCAACACATCCACCCTCCCAAAGCGCTGCGGACCCATCCCCGTCGCCTCGATCATCCGGCGCTCGATCTCACCGCAAAACCCCGGATTCGCCAGCACCGCCCCGGGCTCCTGCCGCAGCAGATACAAGCCGCAGAAACTGTGCACCAGCGCCGCCGTGCCCATCCCTCCCGCGGACCCCTGCCGCTCCAACAATACCGTCCTCGCGCCCTGCCGTGCCGCCGTGATCGATGCCGCCAGCCCGGCGCTGCCACCGCCGATCACCGCCACATCAAAGCGCCGGACGGCGCCACTCATGACATCTTACCGGCAATCAGCGCGGCCAGGGTGGTGGGGGTCGCCAAGGCCTCCTTGGTCAGATCCTCCGGGGTAAGTTCCACACCGTATTCATCCTCCACGGCGACGACCAGTTGCATCACCGCCATCGAGTCCAGACCCGCGGCGAAAAGATCCCCGTCCTCGGGGAAATCCCAATCCAGTTCAAGCAGTCCTTCTCCATTCATCCAATCAATGAGTTCCGTCGGGTTGGGTGACAATTTCTTCGATGAAGCCATGCGCGCGGAAATTGCGACGGACCCCCGGGACGCATCAAGTGGAAATCCTCCGAAATCACGCCGCTTTCCTCCCCCATATCCACTCCGCACGCACCGCCACCCGGGAAACCCCCATCCCGCCACGCAGCGCGGGATCATGAATCGCCGCCATACCCGCTGAAAGGAACTCCAGCCACACGCGTTCAGAAACCTTTGCCCGCCGCTCCATTCCGCCATCCCATGAACCCATCAAAGCTCCTGATCGCCGGAAGCCTGATCTTCTCAGGCCTCACCGCAGCCACTGCGGAACCCGCCCGGCCGAACATCCTCCTGCTCTACGCCGATGACCTCGGCTACGGCGACCTCGGATGCTACCAAAAGGACTCCAAAATCCCCACTCCCCATCTCGATCGCCTCGCCTCACAAGGCCTGCGCTTCACCGATGCCCACAGCTCCTCCGGCATCTGCACGCCTTCACGCTACGCCATGCTCACCGGCCGCCACCATTGGCGCGACTTCCATGGCATCGACAACGGCTTCGACAAACCCGTCTTCAAACCCGGCCGCCTCACGCTCCAGGAAATGCTCCGCCGCAAAGGCTACACCACCGCCTGCATCGGCAAGTGGCACCTCGGATGGGATTGGGACTCGATCCGCAAACCCGGATCACCGGCGCACTCGAAACAACACGATGCCTTCGACTGGTCCAAACCCTTCCGCGGCGGACCGCTCGACCAGGGATTCGATCATTACTTCGGCGACAACGTGATCAACTTCCCGCCCTACGCATGGATCGAAAACGACCGCCTGCCCGCCGTGCCGGACATCACCTTCCACTCCACCGGCAAGGCCCCCAAGGAAGGCCGGTGGGAATGCCGCGATGGACCGGGACGCTCGGACTGGGACTTCTATCAGGTTCTGCCGACCCTCACGCAAAAGGGCGTCCAATACCTCCGCTCCCGCAAAGGCACCGATCAACCGTTCTTCCTCTACTTTCCGCTGCCATCACCCCACGCACCCATCGTGCCGAACGATGACTTCGACGGCCGGTCGCGGGCCGGTGCCTATGGCGACTTCGTCGTGCAGACCGACGATGCCTGCGGCCAACTCCTCGCCGCCCTCGCGGAAACCGGACTGGATGCCAATACCCTGGTGATCTTCTCCGCGGACAACGGTCCCGAACTCTACGCCTACCCGCGGGATGTGGAATTCAACCACTGGTCGGCCGCCCCCCTCCGCGGACTCAAACGCGACCTCTACGAAGGCGGCCACCGCGTGCCGACGATCCTCCGCTGGCCGGGCATCACCCGCCCGGGCACGGTCTGCGATGCGCTCTTCGCCCAGATCGACCTCATGGCCACGCTGGCCTCCCACCTCGGATTCGAACTGCCCGCCGACTCCGCCGAGGACTCCCACGACTTCCTGCCCTTCCTCAAACAGGAAACCACCAAGCCCCCGCGCACCACCATGGTCCACAATACCTTCAAGGACTCCTACGCCATCCGCCATCACGACTGGGTGCTCATCGATGCCAAATCCGGTGCCGCCCAACCCACTCCCGCCGCATGGATGCGCAAACACAAAGTCCCCAATCACCACGACCAGCCCGCCGGACTCTACAACCTCCGCGAGGACCTCGGCCAACGACACAACCTCGCCCAGGCCCACCCGGAAAAAGTCGCCGAACTCCGCTCCCTCCTCCAACAAATCCGCTCCCAAGGCCACTCCGCCCCCCGCCTCGCCGGAAACTGAGAACGGAACGCCGAAACCTCATCGCCCCACCGCTTGGCACTTCTCTGTCACCCTCCTTCGCGTCCCTTTGCGGTTCCACTCGGGTTGAAAGTTGAAATTCGAAAGTGGAAAGTGGAAAGCAAAGCATTCCGAGGCAGCCCCCAAAACGAACCCAATCGGCATCCCTCCGCTCCTGGCTCCATTCAAAATCCCCCTCCCTCCCCGCGCCAAGCTCCGCGCCCTCCGCATCTCCGCGTTTCGCTTCCACCCAAAACCGTCCTTCGCGTCCCTTTGCGACCTTCGCGCCTTTGCGGTTCCTGTTGGGTTGAGAGTTGAAAGTGGAAAGTGGAAAGTGGAAAGCAAAGCATTCCAAGGCAGCCCCCAAAACGAACCCAATCGCCATCCCTCCGCTCCTGGCTCCATTCAAAAATCCCCCTCCCTCCCCGCGCCAAGCTCTGCGTCCTCCGCATCTCCGCGTTTCGCTTCCACCCAAAACCATCCTTTGCGTCCCTTTGCAACCTCCCCGCCTTCGCGGTGACATTTCTTCCACTGCTCACTGCTCACTGCTCACTGCTCACTGCTCACTGCTCACCGATCACTCAGCCTGCCCGTCATAGCTGAGCGACGACGGGGCACTTCTCCCCCAGCCTGCCAGCCCAAAAACGACAAAAATCGGCATTCTGCGGTCCGGCGTGTTTTTCGACTTTTCTCCCCAAGGCCGACCGTTAGCTTATCTCCCATCGTGATGAAAGGGATGACATCACGATGTCCTCCCCGCCATGCCCGCCGCCTCCCCATTGCGCCCGTGTCCTCGACCCGCCCGGATCGAGGATGGCCGATCGTTCATCGCGGCCACCCCAAGCCGCCCGACCTCTCCCCTCCAAGGTGGCGCCGTTTCGATGAAACGGCACGCGGATGAACCGCAAACAAAGCGCCCGACCCCAGCCCAAGGGCCCCTCCCGGCACCCCTCGTTTTCCAAGCATCCTCCCCACGTCCGGCCGCCACCGGATCCATTCAAAAATCCCCCTCCCTCTCCGCGCCAAGCTCTGCGCCCTCCGCATCTCCGCGTTTCGCTTCCAACCAATGTTCCTTCGCGTCCCTTGGCGACACTCGCGTCTCCGGCACCTCATGCAATTCCACCTCGCTCGCGACCACCGCTTGAACTCTGAACCCAACTCAAAAATGTGAATCCGAGTACTCTGACCCCATTGATTGCTAATTCGAGAAATCGGATTCCATTTACTCCCCTAGCGAGAACCGCCCGCAGAGAGATTGACTTAGACTAGCGATTCGAAATTCCAGATTAAAGGCTCCACAAAATGAACAAAATCATCGTCGATTTAGAGAATTGCTACGGAATCGGCCGTCTGAATTGCGAATTCGATTTCACAAATTCTCCAGCTCATGCCGTTTACGCTCCAAACGGTATTATGAAGACATCGTTTGCGCGGACGTTTCGCGACGCTAGCAACGGCAAACCTTCTTCGGATCAGATGTTTCCGAGCAGATCCAACCGCAGAATCCTTCAAGATGATTCTGGAGCGACATTACTTCCGGAGCAGATACTTGTCATTCCACCTTATGAAGAAAACTATCAGCCGAAAGAGGTTTCCACACTATTAGTTGATGCCAGCCTCAAGACTCAATACGACCAAGCTGTAGCAGAAATAGAGACACGGAAGAAATCCCTTCTGACAGCGCTCAAATCACGATCAGGATTGAATGGGAGAACGATAACCCCCGAAACCGAATTGGCAAAATGCTTCGAAGGTGCAGATCTACTCGACAGAATAAATGAGATGATCGAAGCGACGAAGACTGCCGAATCGGACCTGTCGGAAGTCAACTACAGCACGATTTTTGGCGAAAAATCGGTTCAATTTTTAACCAGTAGCGACGCTCTGAAGCAAATCGAAGTCTATGTTAAACAGTTCGACGAACTCGTCTCTCATTCACCAATTCTTACTTCGCAATTCAACCACACAAACGCTTCCACCATTCAAAAAAGTCTCGCTGACGGCCGCTTTTTCGAAGCGAACCATTGGATCACGTTAAACGGCGGCGAAGAACCAATCGAGATCCACAGCGCGGCAGAAATGAAGGATCGCGTCGAAAGCGAAATTCGGCGTGTACTCAGTGACGACAAGCTCCATAAGGCCTTTGAGGCGTTTGATAAAAAGTTTGTCGGAAATGCCGAACTTCGAGAACTTCGATCTTACTTGCACGAACATCAGGAATTTATTCCTCGATTAAAAAATCTTTCCGCCTTTCGTCGTGAAGTGTGGGCGGCGTTTCTAGCGAAACACTACGATCTTCTTGAGGACTTGCGCGACCAATACGCAATGAGCCGCGAAGTAATCGATTCGGTCGTCAAGCAAGCCTATGCCCAAGCAACGGAATGGGAGATTGTCGTCAACCTCTTTAACCAACGATTTTCTGTTCCATTCAGGCTAAAGGTAGAAAATCAGGCCGATGTCATACTGAAGGAAAGCGCACCACATGTTGTATTTGAATTTCGCGACAGCGATGGAACAGCGCCGGTTCAGTCATCCAAAGATCTCCTAATGGCCTTAAGCCAAGGAGAACGGCGCGCCCTTTATCTTCTCAATGTGATTTTTGACCTGCGCATTAAAGAAAAATCTGGGGTTCCCACCCTAGTCATAGTCGACGATATCGCCGATTCCTTTGACTATCGAAACAAATATGCAATTATTGAATACCTACAAGATACGTGCAAATCGGGATTGTTCCGAGTGATCATACTTTCTCACAATTTTGACTTCCATCGAAGTGTTTCGTCTAGAATTGGAATTGGACGATCAAGCAGGCGAATTGCCGTCCGCGCTGGCCGTGAGATCAAGCTTGTGCCCGAAAAATACCAAAAGAATCCGCTGACTCACTGGCAGAACAACGCCTCGGACATCACCAACTTTATCGCTTCTATTCCATTTGTTCGAAATCTCGCCGAATACTGCGGCCACGAGGACGCCTTCAACGCGCTGACTGAAACGTTGCACATCAAACCCGGCACCAGGGCCCTTACTCTTGCTAACATCGACGGTGAATACACGAAAGTGATCAATAATTACTCTCCACCAGCAACTCCAGCCCGGACTCTGCTCTATTGGGACGCGCTTTTAGGATCTGCGGCATCAATTGCAGCATCAGCCACCGATCATGCTGAACTGGAATCCAAACTGGTAATTAGCATATATATACGCCTGAAAGCTGAGGATTACATGATCCGCAGAATATCCGATGTGACATTCGTGAACGGGATTACAAGCAACCAAACCAACGAACTATTGAAGGAATATCGAACCCGATTCCCTGGATCACCGGCGCTCAAGGTACTTGATCAGGTTCAGCTTATGACCCCCGAGAATCTCCATCTGAATTCGTTTATGTTTGAACCCATCATTGATCTTGGCATTCAGCATCTCCGGCAGCTTCATTCATCGGTATCGGCTTTATAAGTACAATCTGGCGCAGGCTGATAGAGCTGATCCGTTAAGCCGTTTTCTAAAACGGCTCGTCATCAGCCCACGGATTATCATTTCCGACGTTCCACTCTTCGACGAGGCCTTGAGGGAAATCGTCAAGGAACTGGGATGGTCGGCAGATGATGTCGCCGGAATAGGACTTAGGGTTCATTATCTGTTGGGTCAGATCACTCAAATTCACATCCAGTCACCGATGCAGCGCCTCCAGCACCGCTTGCGGATGGGATTCGGCGACGCGGAGGAGGGCGCGGGCGGTGCCTTCGGGGCGGCGGTGGCCTTGTTCCCAGTTCTGGAGGGTGCGGGGGCTGATGCCGATGAGAGTCGCAAACTGGATCTGGCTGAGACCGAG
>JAIXOR010000071.1 GCA_027486655.1 Verrucomicrobiaceae bacterium
AGGCTGAGTCTCGGGATCTCACGCCGCACCTCCGTTCCACCGGGTGCCTTTGGCCTCTCCCGTCGTCCTGCCACAGCCTTGCAGGCCCGTTGCAAATCGATTGCACGGCCTCAGGGCGCGGCGGGCGGCCATCGGTGCCATATCGGGGCATCCCCCCCTAGAAATCGATTTCTGCGCGTTCATCATTGAGCCGTCCTTTCCGTCACTCGGGTCCGCTTTCCTGGGGAGCGGGGAGGCGGCACGAATCCACCGCTCCCTTTCCCCGCGTGGAGCGCCAATGCGAGGGACCAAAACCGGTCCGCGTGCGAGTCCCCATCTTCGTCATCACTGGCGATGAATCGTTCGTGATCACCCACCGTTTCCTTTTTGATCATTCGGAGGTCCGTCAGAAACAGATCATCATCCGGAATGCGCATCACCCGGTCCTCGAACGCGATGCGCAAGGGACCGGCGAGCATGGCCTTGTTGCCCGCGTTGAAATTGATTCCTTCCACGCGCCACGCGCCGAACTTCTCTCCGGCCCGCTCGGCGAACTGCATGCCAATCCCGGTTTCGTCCACACAGCTGCGCGAAACGAGAGGCATGCACGGATAAAGAACGCCTTCTTGGTGCGAGAAGGCCACGCGGTCAAACTCCACCACGGCACGGACCATGTGAAGTCCATCGCGCTTGACCGTGAAGGTATCCACGCTGAGGTCCTTTCGCCGGGCGACGTCCTTGCCATGGTAGATCGATCCTCCCCGGATCTTCTCGGCAGCGAGGTAGTCGCGCAGGCCTGCTGGAAAAACTCCGGGAGGGAGCAGGTAACGGATGCGGCCCTTCTTCCCGCGGAAGTCCGTGGTTTCCTCGGTGTGCTCGATCAGATCATCAGCCGGGCTGTAGAAGGATCCCTGCAGGAGATCGTAAGAGAGATAGACGGAGGATTCGTCCTCGGGCTCGCACTCGTATTCCTGGAGGAATCGCTCTTTGCTGGAAACCCGGCGGCGCTGGTAGTCATAGTAGTCCGCCTCATCCATCTGCATCCGCGGATCACTCTCCGGCAGCTTGGTTTGCAGCTTCCACAGAAAGCCTTCCTCCAGCGCCTTCGTCAGGGTCACCCGGTGGATTGAGATTCCGCGATGCTTCCGCTTGTCCGGATCCCGCTCGTCCTTGATCAGCTTGTTGAAGAAGTTGCCCGCTCCCCGGTGGGTGGAAATGATCGAGAGGCGGCCGCCCCAGTCGATCGTGGGCGAGGCGATGTCATAGACAGCGCGGGGGTCGAGGCGCAGGGCAAACTCATCCAGGCCGACATTGCCGCCCTTACCGGCAAACACGTTGGGGTTGCTCGAAATGGAGTTGATCCGGGTATCGTTCGCAAACCGCTGGATCGAGGCCGTGGCGCTTTGCTTGCCATCCTCACCGAAGGTGATTTGGGAATCGTAGCTCTTGGCCGCGATGTTCAGCACGCCCGCGAACTTCTGGCAGTAGATGATGAATTCCTTCGCCGTCAGATCGTCGCGGGATGAGAACCAGGTATCTACCCGGCACGTGTCCAGGGAGTGCTGCCTCACCTCGTCATAGGCGGTCGCATAGGAGATCCCCACACGGCGGCTTTTTTCCATCAGCCTCACCAGGGACTGATCCGCGATCCACCGCTGCTGATAGGGCAGCATGAAGGTATCTCGCTCCGGGATGTTCTTCGCCCGGCCTTTGAAATCCTTCGCGTGGTCTGGAATTCGGCGTGCCATCAGAGGAGCTTCAGTTTCCGTTCGATCTCGGCCATCTGCTCGGCCGTGATCCCGCCAGTGGAGTTCTCCGCGGCCTTTTTCACCGCATCGGCAAATGCAGCCTTCTTCTCCAGGACTGCGACGCGGCGCTCCGCCTGCTTCAGCAGTTCGTCCTTCTGCGCGATCTCCGCGTCCTTCTGGGCCAGCTGCTTGTCGCGCTGTCTCGCCGCCTTCGTGTCGGAGCCCAGCCGGTGCATCGTCGCGAACACCTTGGGATTCTTCTCGGCCACGGAGTCCGCGAGGAACATCACCCGGCCGGCTCGCTCGATCTCCTCTTCGGAGATCTCCGGATCCTTCGCCAGCTCCTGCTTGAACTGCGCAACGAAATCCCGCTTCTGTTGGAAATCCCGCCGCACCTTGAGCCAGCGATAGAATCGCGAGAGCGTATCCAAGGACTGCACCACGATGCCATAGCGCAGCGGCACCTCCACGAGGATGGCCTCCAGCGTGAGCTTCTCTCCGCCTTCCTCCGGATGGCGGAATCTCCACATCTCCTCGGCGAACTGCGCATCCTGTTCGGCTCGCAGTTGCAGGGGGGAGTTCGTGTGAGCTTCGGGTTCCTTCATTCACTTGAGGTTTTCCTTTGCGAGGCCGCTCCGCGTGATGAACCACGCGGTCTTCTCGGCTTCTTCGATGTATTCGCTGCGGATGAACGATTCTCCATGGTTCCATTCCATGGCATCGCGGATCGCCTGCAGGCCGGGATCGCGGCCCAGCAGATCCGTCACCGCTTCGTGGATCTGGGCTTCGGTCAATGGATCGCCCTGGGCGAGCTTGAGAGCCTCGCGGATCTTTTGGCGGATGCGTTCGATGGGGATGTTGGCTGCCATGGCGATGGGGTTAGGCGGTTTTTTTCACTGGGGTGCGGTCCTCCAGGGACTTCAGCCGCTCCCCGTGTTCGTTGACTTTCTCGTGGATCCTGCGCCGGGCCTCGTAGGCACCGGAGGCAACGGCCTCGATCTTCTTCGTCAGGCGCTCGTCGCGTTCGTCCTGCTTGTCCTGGTATCGCTTGTCCCTCTCTTCAAACTTGTCGGTGAGGCGGCCGAAGAGCCCCTTCATTTCAGTGACGTCGATCCGGATCTCGCCCTTGAAAGTGTCGAACTCGCGCCGGGTGACGAAATGATCTTCCATCTTCACCGGCAGCGGATTGTTGGTCAGAGTCACCTGGTCTCGCTCACGCTGCTCTTTGACTCCGGCGGCTTTCTGCTGCTTGCCGTGTATCACTGCGCCGATGGCTGTGAGCAGAGTCCCGATCGCTCCCAGGATCGCGAGCAGCGAGGCAGTAGAGAATGAGTCAGATCCCGGAGGGACCGTGGCGGAAACATCGGCGAGCAGTTGCGTCATCATGGGTGATCAGTTGCGTCCTTTTGGATCATGAGCCTGGTGGCGGCCTCGTGGAGGATCAGCCCATGGATCAGGGCCGGGATGCCGTTCGTTTCGCCCAG
>JAIXOR010000061.1 GCA_027486655.1 Verrucomicrobiaceae bacterium
GGGAAGTCGAGCCAAGGCCTGCAGGCACCGAAGCGGGATCTTTGGGGGGAAAATGTGCAATCACGGGCGCGGATCGGAAACGGTCCGCGCCCGCTTGATTTCCGGGGCTCAGCGGGATGAGGGCCGACCCTCGCCGCGGGGTGGCGGAGTCCACTCGCGCGGGTTGTCCGGCCATGGGTGCCTGGGATAGCGGCCGGCGACTTCTTTCTTCATCTGGGCATAACCCGAGGCCCAGAATCCTTTGAGGTCTTTGGTCATCTGCCAGGGCTTTTGTCCCGGGGTGAGGATGTGGACCAAAAGCGGGACGCGACCGCTTGCGATGGTTGGCGTTTCCCACACGCCGAAAAGATGGGAGACCCTCACCGAGATGAAGGGATCCCGGCCGGGTTCGTAGGTGATTTTTGCGGACTGCCCGTTTGGCAGATCAATGCGCTCCGGGCAATAGGCGTCCAGTGCGGCGCGCTGCGCATGGCTCAGCCAGTCCCGCAGGACACGCCAGACGTTGGCTTCCTTGATGTCTTTGTAGGCAACCGAGCCATGGCAGATCTGCGCGATGGCATCGGCCTTGTCCTGATCGGTCCAGCCCGGCATCTCCAACTCGGGCATCGCCTGGCCGAGCAGGGTGAGCCTGGCCGTCCATTGTTCCACCGTGTGGTCCCAGTTTTTGAGCACGAGCTCACCGGCGAGCACCTTCCCGGCGAGAATCCCAGCCGCTTGGTCGAGGTGAACGTTTTGATCGGTCTCCCTGGCCTCCAGCACGAGATCGCGGAATCGGGTTTCTTTTCTCGCGACGACCCGCCGGCGGGCCTCGTCCCAGGCGGCTCCGTCGCTCATGGCGAGGTCCTCGGGAAACAGGCTTGCGAGCCAGGCCGGGTCGATGGCGGTGGCCCGGCGCAGGTGGACGATGATCTCGCGGGCCTCGACCTCGGTGATTTCCGCAGCGACAAAAGCGGGGGCGTTTTTCACGCAGGATTCCTCATCGAGCTTGCCGCGGCGGTTGCCGACGAGGCGGCAGGCGAGCGTGCCTTGGTTGAAGCGGATGGCGAGTTGGTCGCTGAAGCTTGCGAGCATCGCCTTGCCGACGGCCACCCGGTGTTCCTTGAAATCCACGGGCCCGATTTCCCAGCCGAAGCGTTCGGCGAGGGCGCACAGGCGGTCGAATCCTTGGGCCGTTTCTCTGGCACCGCGGGCGAGGATGCCGAGCGGCGCGCAGCGTTGCGGATCGAACTTCATTGCCTCTGCGGACTCGAACGCCCGCCATTCTCCCGCGAAGTCGCTGTCGTCGTCCGCGAAAATGAAGTTCTTGCGGCCGCCTCCGCCGCGTTGATTGGCAAACAGCCCTTCCCCCTGCACCGCGGCGGCGATGAAGGCTGTTTCCGCCACGCAACCGTGTTCGCATCCTGCGAGCATCAGCCGGGAAAACCTGGGTTCCAGCGGCAGGGAAGCCATTTTGGCACCTTCCTGCGTCAGCGCACCCCGGGAGTCGAGCGCGCCGAGGTCGTGGAGCAATTGCTCGGCACGCGTCAGCGCTGCTTCGGTCGGAGCATCGAACCATCGGAAATCCCTCACCTGCCCGACACCCGATGCTTTGAGCAGCAGCAAGGCTTCCGCGAGATCGACGCGGTGAACTTCCGGTGCCTCGAACTCGGCGCGGCGCGCATGATCGGCCTCGCTCCACAGGCGGAAGGCGCGGCCAGGTGCCGTGCGTCCTGCACGCCCGGCCCGTTGCTCGGCGGCAGCACGTGAGATCTTGCGGATCAGCAATGTGTTGATGCCACGCCGTGGTTCGAACGATGAAACTCTCGCCAATCCGGAATCGATCACGGTTTTCACGCCATCGATGGTCAGCGAGGTTTCGGCCACATTGGTTGCAACGATGATCTTCGGTTTCTGGCCCGGGCGGATCGCAGCTTCCTGGGCGGCAGGAGGCAGGGAGCTGTAAAGCGGGTGCACCTCCCAGCCCCTGCATGCGGAGTTGGCTTCCAGCAGTTCGATCGTCCTGCGGATTTCGTGTGTGCCGGGCAGGAACATCAGGATGTTTCCCGCATCGGGCATGGCCATGGCCTCTCGGCATACGGTCACCATCTTCTCCCACACCGGCACCTCCCGGGGTGGACCGCCGCGGCGGTCGTTCGTGGGTGCCTTGTCCGGGCGGTAAAGCACCTCCACCGGGTAGGTGCGTCCGCCCGCCTCCAAAGCGGTCGCCGGAGCGAGGAAGTCGGCCAGCCCCGCGGTCTCCAGGGTCGCGGACATCACCACGACGCGAAGATCCGGCCGCGGGCCTTCCTGCAGATCGAGACAACGGGCCAGGGCGATGTCCACCGCGAGCCTGCGTTCGTGAAACTCGTCGAAAACCACCGCTCCCACACCACGCAGTTCCGGGTCGTCCTGGATCCAACGCTGGAACACCCCGTCGGTTAGATAGAGGATGCGGGTATCGCGGCCATAGTTTGTATCGAACCTCACCGCGTATCCCACTTCCCGGCCGAGGGTGGCACCGCGCTGCCGCGCCACCCATCCCGCCAGCAGTCGGGCTGCCATGCGCCGTGGTTCGATCACCAGTATCATGCCGGAGATCCCCGCATCCGCCAGCATGCCCGGCACCGCCGTGGACTTGCCTGATCCGGTGGGGGCCTTGAGCAGGATCCGGTCCCGGCATCCCGGAAGCACGGCGCGTTTCAAGTGGTCGGCGATTTCAAAAACAGGCAGCTGCACGCCCGAACTTGCTCCGGAATCTCCCGCATGGGGAAGGGAAAACCCGCCATCGATCCGGTCCCCGTGCGTGGCAGGCTCACGCACCGATCCCGAGCCTCAGGTGCTTTTGGATTTCACGGATCCACGAATCGGAAACACCCGCCGCGCCCGCATGATCGGCCCAGCCCATGACCGCCGTGCGCACCTGGCGGAGGATCTCCCTGGCCTTCGGCGGGCGCAGGTCGGCATGGATTGCTGCTTCTAACAGGTCGGACTCGGTGAAGTCGTCGCGCTTGCCATGGAGCGTCATCTGGTGGCGGCTGGTCCAGGCTCCGTCCGGATTGTAGGCGTAGATGAGATCGAAGGCGGGGGCGAGCCGCCAGTTTCCGCGGCGGTCCATGATGAAGGCGATGTTCTTGGTGTGGTCGTCTTGGTTTCTCGAAAGGATGTTGAACACCGCGCGGCGGAACATCTCGGTGAGATCGGTCTGCGGCAGGCCGAGTCTGCGACCGGTCTGGAAGGCCTGCTCACAGGAATAGGCGCCGGCCTGGTTAAAGTCGAAGTGCGCCATGCCGCAGAGGCTCTGGATGTGGAACTTGCGCCCCTGGTCATCGCGGTCGAAGCGCCGTGTCATGAAATGCGCGCGGCCGTTTTCTTCTAACAACCTGCAATCGCTCATCGCGATCCCCGCCGCGCGGGCCATGAGGTGGTAGGCGTATTCGATGCGGCCGTATCCGAGCGGGTCGTTGAGTTCCTTGTCGCGGTTTTCGGAAACGCCGTCGAACTTGAGCAGCCAGGGCTCGAAGCCCGGTTCGGGCGCGAGTTGCCCGGATTTCACCTCGCCGGTCCGCGGGTTCCAACAGATCACCGCCTTGGCCCGCGCGCCGCCGGCCGAGGTGCCCACACGAAGGATGGTGGCCAGCGCTTCCGGCGATTGTTCGAGATTCACGTGCAGTTGGTGGCGCGAGGCGAGCGCCTCGCTGGCGAGTTTCACCAGTTCGTCGAGGTGCAGCGTCTCGGAGGGCCCGGCGGATAGAAGCGCGGGCCGGAACTCCAGCGCTCCCATCGCCCGTGTGCCGAGGTAACACAGGCGCTCCACCGGATCGAAGGACTCGGGCGTGCGTCCCTGCCGGGTGAGCCACTGGTTGATGAGCAGGTTGCCGAACTTGTCCGGCAGGGAATCCGCCAACAGGCCGGGCAGTCCCTTGAAGGTCTCGCGCGGCAGCTCGGGAAACGAGAAGCGCCCCGGTCGCAGGGGCAGGGTGAGGGGTGAAACCTCGATGCCGCTCCGCAGGAACGCCGGGTCATACTCGAACACGCCGATCTCCCGCGAGGCATCCCAGGCGACCGCGCCGATCAACGTTTCGTAGAGATGGACCTCGGCGAGGTTCATGGGATGGGGAATGGGGATGGATCAGCGCTCGTCTCCCCACTTCCACTCGCTGGCGGGCTGGGTCTTGCGGGGCTTGCTGGCATACTTGCGCGGGGCTTCCCGGAGTTTCAGCAGTATGAGCGGACTGGGACCGGGATCCGGGAGGAACTGGTCAAGGTGGTGCAGCGCCTGAAGGGCCCGCAGCAGGGCGATCAGGGTGCTCAACGTGCTGCCCTCGCCGTTTTCGATGGCCGTGATCGTGCGGCGGCCGAGCCCGCTTTTCTCGGCGACCTCGGCCTGGCTGAGGTTCAACTCAAGCCGCCGCTGCTTGAGGCGGTGGCCGAGTTCTTTCTCGATCTGGAGGTTGGTGAGTTGGTAGAGCATGAGTGGAAATCCGCGCAGAAATCTTCTCTGCGGGAAATATGCGCGGAAAAACACTCGGCGTCAAGGATTCGAATTCTTTTTTGAGCAACAATCCGCTCCAAAAGATCAGAATCCGCCAATTTGCGCGGAGATCCGCGTTTTACTTGGAGAAGTAGCTCACCCCTGCGGCAAAGATCGGCTGGTGTTTGTCGCCGGGGATGTTTTTGGCGACGAGGGTGCCGGAGCGTTCGGTGTGGCCCATCTTGCCGAGGACGCGGCCGCAAGGGGAGGTGATGCCTTCGATGGCACCGAGCGAACCATTCGGGTTGAACGCGATGTCCATCGAGGGGACTCCGGTTTCGTCCACATACTGCGTGGCGATCTGCCCGCTGGCGGCGAGTTGGGCGATGATTTCGTCGCTCGCGTAGAAGCGGCCCTCGCCGTGGGAGAGCGGGATGGTGTGGAGGTCGCCCACCTGGCTGTTAGAGAACCACGGTGAAAACGTGCCGGCCACCCGGGTCCGGGCGTAGCGCGAAATGTGGCGGCCGATTTCGTTGTGAACGAGGGTCGGCCGTGCCGACGGATCGTGGATGGTGGATGGTGGATGTTGGATGGAAGAGGTGGATGAGGCAGCCCTTTGGACATCACATCCACCATCCACAATCTTCGGTCCATGATCCACGATCCGCCCGTAGGGCACCAAGCCGGTTTTGATGAGGGCCTGGAATCCGTTGCAGATGCCGAGGATGAGACCGTCGCGGTTCTTGAGCAGGTCCATGATCGCATCCGCCACGCGCGGGCTGCGGATGATGGTGGCGATGAACTTGGCGGAACCGTCGGGTTCGTCACCCGCGCTGAAACCACCGGGAAACATGAGGATCTGCGATCGGCGGATTTTCTCCGCAAGGGCCGTCAGCGATTCCTCGATGTGGCGCGCTGTTAGATTGCGGAAGACAAGGATCTCCGCATCGGCTCCGGCTTCGCGGAAGGCCTTGGCGGAGTCATATTCGCTGTTCGTGCCCGGAAACGCCGGGATCAAAACCTTTGGTTTTGAGATCGAGGATCGAGGATTGTGGATGGTGGATGAAGAGAAGCGCGGAGCATCCACCATCTTCGATCCACGATCCGCGATCTCTTCGGGCTTGGTGGGGTAGACGGGTTCGAGAGTGGATTCCCAGGCGGATTGCAGGTCACAGAGGTCGTGAGATTCGCCGTTGAGGACGAGGATGGGCTCGGCGGTGGTGTGGCCGATGAGGGTGGCGCCCAGCGATGTGGGGAGGTCTTCCGTGTGTTCGATGAGGAAGGCGAAGTAGGCTTGGCTGAAGAGAGACGTGGACGAGACGTCCACACTCCTCAGGCCGATGCGGTTGCCGAAGCCGCACTTGGCCAGCGCGGCGGCAAGGCCGGGGGCGCCGATGTGATGGAGCGAGAGGAGTTTGCCTCCGGTGTTGAGTTGATAGAGAGCCTCGGCGGTTTGTTGGAGAGCCTCGAAGTCCGGCAGGTGGTCGGAGTCTTTCGGGACGGTGACGAGCGAGACGCTGGATCCGGGTTTCTTGAACTCCGGCGAAAGCGCGAGGCTGGCCTTGCCGGGGGCGAGGGCGAAGGAAACGAGGGTGGGCGGGACGTCGAGTTCGTTGAAGGAACCGGACATCGAGTCCTTGCCGCCGATGGCCGCGAGGCGCAGCGAATGCTGGGCGTGGAAGGCTCCTAACAGCGCCGCGAAGGGCAGGCCCCAGCGTTTGGGATCGGTGCCGAGTTTGGGGAAATACTCCTGGAGCGTCAGACGGATGTCGGAGAGCCGCGCACCGGAGGCCACGGCCTTGCAGACCGACTCGGTGACGGCGTAAACCGCGCCGTGGAAGGGGGATTGCTCGGAAAGATGCGGATCGAAGCCCCAGCTCATGTGGGTGCAGACGTCGGTGTTTCCTTCCAACAGCGGAAGCTTTGCCACCATCGCATCCGGCGGGGTGATCTGGTGTTTGCCACCGAAGGGCCAGAGCACGGTGCCTGCGCCGACCGAGCCATCGAACATCTCGCCGAGCCCGCGCTGGGAGCAGACGTTGAGGGAACTCAGGTGATCCGTGATCAGTGAGCGGTGATCGGTGGAAGAAGCCGGCTGAAGCCGGCGCTCCGTGACATGGACTTTGGCGGATTGCTGAACGCCGTTGGTGTTGAGGAAGGCGCGGCTGAGGTTGACGATGGTTTTGCCGCGCCAGGTCATCACGAGGCGGCCGGAGTCGGTGACGTCGGCGACGTGGACGCATTCGAGGTTCTCCTTGTCGGCCTCGGCGATGAAATAGTCGATTTCCTTGGGATCGACGCAGACGGCCATGCGTTCCTGGGACTCCGAAATGGCGAGCTCGGTACCATCGAGTCCGTCGTATTTCTTCGGCACGGCATCGAGGTGGATGACGAGCGAGGGGGCGATCTCGCCGATGGCGACCGAGACGCCGCCAGCACCGAAGTCGTTGCAGATTTTGATTTTGCGGGTGAGTTCCGGGTTGCGGAAGAGGCGCTGGATTTTCCGCTCGGTGGGGGCATCGCCCTTCTGGACTTCGGCGGAGTTTTCGAGGGCGGTTTCGGTGTGTTCCTTGGAGGATCCGGTTGCGCCGCCGACGCCATCGCGGCCGGTGCGCCCGCCGATGAGGAGGATCACGTCACCGGGAGCCGGGCTGCCGCGGAATACCTGCGAACGCGGGGCGGCTGCGACGACTGCGCCGATTTCGAGGCGTTTGGCGACGTAGCCCGGGTGATAGACCTCCGCGACCTGGCCGGTGGCGAGGCCGATCTGGTTGCCGTAGGACGAGTAGCCGTGCGCGGCGACCTGGCAGATCTTCTTCTGCGGGAGTTTGCCGGGCAGGGTTTCCGCAAAGGGTGTCAGGGGATTGCCCGCACCGGTGACCCGCATGGCCTGATAGACGTAGGAACGGCCGGAGAGCGGATCCCGGATGCAGCCGCCGAGGCAGGTGGCCGCGCCGCCGAAGGGCTCGATCTCGGTGGGGTGGTTGTGGGTCTCGTTCTTGAACATCACCAGCCATTCCTCCTCCGGCGCTCCATCGATGGAAACGGGGACGACGATCGAGGCGGCGTTGACTTCCTCGGACTCCTCCAGGTTGTCGAGCTCGCCGGAGGCTCTCAGCTCGCGCATGCCGATGAGCGCGATGTCCATCAGGGTCACGGGCTTCTCTCCACGGCCGAGATTTTTTCTAACCGACTGATAGGTCTCCCAGGCGCGGGCGACGGGACCGCCGGGATCATCGAAGGTGACATCCTCGATTTTCGTGAGGAAGGTGGTGTGGCGGCAGTGGTCGGACCAGTAGGTGTCCAGCATCTTGAGTTCGGTGATGCTGGGATCGCGCTTTTCCTCATCACGGAAATAGGCCTGGCAAAACGCGACGTCCTCGGCGGACATGGCGAGGCCGAATTCGGAGCGGACGGATGCCGGATCCGCCGTGGTGAAGCCGTCGAGGATGCGGACATCCGCCGGGGCTTGCGGAGCGTGACGGTCGAGCACCCCCTCCACGGGGATCTCGTGGGAATCGACGGCGTTGATGACGTAGGCTTTCACCGCGGCGAGTTGATCCGCGCTCAGCGTGCCTTCGAGGATGACGACCTTGGCGGAGTGAACCGTGGGGCGTTCCTTGCCGGTGAGGATCTGCACGCATTGGGCGGCGGAGTCCGCGCGTTGGTCGAACTGCCCGGGCAGATACTCGACGGCAAACGCGGTCTCGTTTTCATCGATCCGCAGGGTGGGGGAGAGGTCATCCACCTGGGGTTCGGAGAGGATGTGGCTGGCGGCTTCCTGAAACTCCGCCTCGCTGAGGCCTTCGATGTCGTAGCGTTGGACCACCCGGATATTGCTCAAACCCGGGAGTTCGAGGGATTCGCGGAGGGCGTGCAGGAGGTGCCGCGCCTCGGAGCGGTGGGCGGGCTTTTTTTCAACGAAGATGCGATTCATCAGCGGCTTGGCTTTGGGAAGCGCCGGATGCTAAAGAAGCCCTCCGCAAGGGCAAGAGGAATGGGGATTTCGTGCCGGATTCACCCGCCGACGCCCGGTGGCAGAACCATTTCCTCGAGCGATCTTCCGGCGGCGAGGATGGAAAAATCGTCGTATTTCACCTTTTCCGCCGGTGGCCAGAAGCTTCCTTCTTCGATGCGACCGATGATCCATGCCGTGCAGGCCCGGGCGGCTTCAAGTTCAGCCTCGCCGAAGTCCGCCCAACGAACGAGTTCCACGTTGGCCTCGGTGGAGCCGAGTTTGAAGTAGCAGGGCTCGGCGATGCTGTGGTCGCGATTCTTGATCGCCCACACGTAAAGCGGCAGTTGAAGGTTGGTCCACCGGAAATCCGAGGTTTTGCCCTTGCTGATCGACTGGAAAACCGCCGGGCATTCCAGGCTCAGGTGAGCCGGTAGCTGGGTGTTTGCAGTGATCTTCACGCGGTGGGAGCGGTCGACCTCGTCGACCTTGCCGGTCTTGTAGTCGATCACCCGGATCGCTCCGGACTCCCGGTGCCGGTCGATGCGGTCGATCTTTGCAGCGATCGTCCAGGCGCCCACCGGGATCTCGAACTTGTGCTCGACCTCCGTAACCTGCCAGCCTTCCGCGCGAAGCACCGCTTGGCGGCGGGCCAGCCAGCCAAGGCGCTGGCGGAGCGATTCTGTCTGAATGCGGATGGCCAAGGGCGCTTGCTTGCCGAACCACTGGGCGACGCATTGGTCTAGCCGGGCGGAGAACCACGCCTCAAGCGCTTCGGATTTGCTGAATTCCCTCGCCTCCTCGTCCCGACCCCAGGCCTCCAGCACGTCGTGGGCGACGTTTCCGAAGTCCCGGTGGTTCCATTCCACCCGGTCCGGCTCCGGGGTCTGCATCCCGGCGGCATGCTTCAGGTAAAACCGGAACGGGCAGGCCAGCCACGACGCCAGGGAGGTGGCACTCAGCCGATGCGGGATCGATTGGGCCGCAGGCTGCCACTGCCAATCCGCATGCCAGCGCATCCCCGCCTCCGGGGGCTCGATTTCACGGAAAAGAAACTCGACCCTCGCCGGCAACTCCGCCGCCTCCGCCATGAGCAGAAAACGCGAGGGCAGGCGGGTCTCTCCGCCGGATCCCGCTTTGGAACACGTGAGGTCCACCCGACCTCCGCCGGACCGGGCTCGGATCATCGCCGTGAACAAAAACGCATCCCTCGCCGCTCGATCCGCATTCGTTACCAATCCAAGCAGCCGCGCGCCCGACTCGCCGAGCCACGGATCAGCAATGCTTTCCGCGGGCAGGCTACCTTCGTTCAATCCGCAAAGCACCAGATGCCGACCCGGCTCAAAGTAAAGCTCGAGCCATCCCTGCACATCAATCACCCGTCCATCCGGAGGTGTGGCCGCCTCCATCGGGATCGATGACAGCAACAGCCTCAACGCAAACGACGAGTCTTTCCTCAATCGCTCCCACAGCGGTGCCGCTTCCTGGCGCCACTCGTCAATCGCATCGATGAATGGATCGTTGGATTGGATCGTTTCAATCAAATGTTCCAGGGCGGAATCGGGGTGTTGAGTGGAAAACTTGGATCGTTGGTTTTCAAAAGATTCGATGGTTTTTAACAGGATTTCGAGATGCGATTTCTCGAGGTCATTGCGGCCCGGATTTCGCTTCACATGGCGGCGCAAATCCTCCGGTGTGGATGCCATCGAGCGATCCCGGATGCGGGCGAGAGTGTGGGCGCAGGTTTCACGGTGGGAGCCGCAAAAGGCCTCGGATTCGGGCAGGGTCAGCAGGTGCTGGAGTTGGACCAAACCGGGCTGGTCGAGCCAGGCGGACCAGGCGGAGAGCCAGCGGCGGAAACCGGTGACGGAGGGTTTCGCGGCCGGATCGAATGCAAGCCAGCCTCCACGGGAGAAGACGCGGGCGATCTCCCCGGCGGTTTCGGGGTCGGCGGATCCGAGGGCGACCTGATCGGAGGCGAGGCCTGCCTCACACACCGAGCGGAAGGCGACGGTGGCCTCCTGGCGCGAGTCCGCCACCAGTTGGACGGATCCATGTTCCTTGTCCGGCCACGGCTGGGTGCGGGTGGACCATGCGGGCAGGGGGCGGCCGATGGCGGAAAAATCGTCGGCATAGGCTTCCGGTGCGCCGACGAGCACGGTGACGCGGCCCTGCCAATCCAGCAGTTGCTTTTCGAGGATGGGGGGCATTTCCGTCACCCCGGCGAGGACGATGCGTTGCAGGTCCTCGGGCATGGCCAGGCCATGGGCAAGCACCTGGCTGCGGCTGCGGAATCCCCAATCGGCGAGGCGCTTTTCCATCACGTATTCCAGCCTGGACAGGGCTTCCCAGCGGCCGCGCTCGACCGAGCCGGCGAGAGGCCTGGAGGCGGAGGCGAGGGTGTGGCCGTTTTCCTGGAGGCGCTTGCGGAGGCGTGTGAACTCCAGCCCCAGCCCGGAAGCCGAGGCTTCGTCCGGATCCGGCGGTGTGGGAAAGAGCTCCGCAAACTTGGTCCAGTCACGGATGCCTTCGAGTGTTTCCTGCCATGCCAGCCGCTCCACCCAGTCCGGGGCGATGTCGAGATCCGGGGTTTTCAGAAACCAGGCGGGCGTGACGATCCTCGGGCTGAGGAGGGCTCCGCTGGACTCCGCCATGTGTTCTCGCAGACGTCGCCCGCTTTGAGTGGTTGGCACCACGACCAGGAGCGAGGGAAGCTCATCCCCTTGGGCCAGGAGCCAATCCGCCGCCTCAAGAAGGAACGGGCGTTCCCATCCGATGAATTCCCTGAAAACCATGCCCGCGCATTCCAGCGGAGCGGCCGGAGCCTGAAAACCAAAATCCTCCGGGAATCATCGAGCGGGATAGCCCGCGGCGATGCTCTTCCACCCGGCGGCTGCGAGTCCGGCCTGGGTGGCGGCCGAGAGCTTTCCGGTGTGCACAAGCGTCTTCGGCGCGGTGCCGAGATCGTCGCGCTGGACGAATCCGGCAACCTGCGCGGTCCAGGTCACGTGATCGACCGGAGCCGGCACTTCGAGAGCTCCGGCGGCCGTGGTGGCTCCCGGGAGTCTGCCAAACACATGCAGCTCTTTGTAATCGGCCGCTCCCGAGCGTTGGCGTTCCTCCAGCATCGAGAGGGCGGCGACCAGGAAGTCCGCCTGGCCCGGGGTCTCGCACGAATTGGCCAGCAGCACGATGCGCCCGCGCCCCGCGGCACCGGGAAGCGCTTCGAGCGCCTTGACGATGCGGTGGCGGCGGGTCGTGCTCAGGTTTTTCTGGAGCTGGAAATTCCGGATGTCCTCCTCACGAATGCCCATCGAGGAAAGTGACTTCGCGTCCAGCAGGGCGAGTTCCGACTGGGTATGAGCATAGGTTTCCTCGGGCACGCCGACCATGTTGGTGGCAGCTACGGCCACTCCGGCGGAAGCGACCGCCGCGCCGATGCGCAGGGGCAGGCCTCCGGCAAAGAAAGCCCATGTCACCTTGTCCATCTCCTCTTGCAGGCGCAGATTGTCCGAGTAGGGATCCACCCCGAGTTGGCGGGCGGTATCGAGCCTGGCCTTGTCGAATCCAGCCACGCGCTTCGCGCTCTCGCCGATCCCAGCGCCGACTTCTTCCGCGCTTGGTCCTTGTTCGGCCTCCGAGTCCGCCTTGATGCGGTTCACGCCGCGCTCGACCGAGGCACCGACCTTGCTGAAGAAGTGCCCCACGGTTTTTGGAGCCTTCTTGAATGAGGTGACGGGGTCCTTGACGATGTTTTTGACCGCATCGATGGGTTGGTTGATCGAGCGTTTCATGCCTTCGGCAAACAAATCGCTCTTGGAGGTATCCACCAGTTTGCGGATGGCTTCGGCCTCGAGGATCCGGCGCTTGGCTTGTGGCATGCCGACGGCCTCGAAGGTTCCGAAATCGGTGTCGATCTCGAAGTGGGCCATGAATCCATCCGTGGTCACCATTTCCCGCACCCGGTGCGAGGGGCCGCGCAAGGCCTCGGCGGGCAGGAGATCCGCGGCGTTGAGCACCACTCCGGTTTCAAACGGAGCCGGAGTCTGGGCGGACAGGACGTGTGGCAGAATGAGGGCTGCGAGGGTGGGGAAAATCGTGTGTTTCATGGGAAATCGGGCGGTGGCTGGTGCTGGGCTCCGTTCATCTCAAGCGCCGGCAGTGGCGGAAGGAAAGCAGAAACGCCTCCGCCGTCTCAGTGGCCGGGTGACGAAGCCAGCGAATCGCCGAGAAGCGCCGCGATCCGGCAGCCACAGCAATGCGCCTCACCGGCGGCGTGGCCGTGTCCGTCGTGCCCCTCTGCCACGGTCGCGTGGCGGATGAAGTTGGACAAGGCGTGCTCGCCCCGCTCGTTCGGGCGTGACAGGTGGGCACCCTGCTTTTCTCCGGCCCGGAAAATCGTGGTTCCTTCCTTGATGGTCTCGGTGATCCTGAGGGTGTCGAGCGTTTCGGGATCCACGGTGGTGGGGTCCTTGTCGAGGATGACGAAGTCCGCGAGCTTGCCCACCTCGATCGAGCCTTTCGTGGCCTCCTCGAAGTGCTGCCAGGCCGGCCAGAGGGTCATTGCCTTGAGGGCGGTCATGACGTCCACGCGCTGGTGCGGACCGAGGATGTCACCGCTGCGTGAGCGGCGGGTGACGGTGGCATCCAGCACCCGCATGGAATCAGGAAATGCCACCGGAGCGTCGTGGTGGGTGGTGAACTTCATGCCGCGCTGGATGCACCAGCCGGTGGGCGAGATGTTTTCCGCGAGCACAGGGCCCACGGTGTGATCGCGGTGCCAGTCCCCCCAGTAAAACGTGTGCATCGGGAAGAGCGAGGGCAGCACGCCGAGTTTCTGATAGGAATCCACCTGGTCCTCGCGCAGGAACTGGCCGTGAATGAGGACGGAGCGACGGTCGCCCGCTCCGTGTTTGCGCCCGGCCTCGCCGATGAAGGCGATCAATTGGTCCGAAGCCGCCTCTCCATTGGCGTGGGTGATGATCTGGATTTTGTTCTGATAGGCCCAGTCGATGGCCCCGCGCACCTGCTCCGCGGCGGCGGCGGGGTAGCCGGCGTATCCGGGCGGATAGCTGCCGACCGGTTTGTAATACGGACGATCCCGCCATGCGGTGAAGCCCTGGGGCGAGCCATCGATGGTGAGCTTGGCCCCGGCCACGCGGAAGTGGTTCTTGTAATCCCGCGACACGGATTTGCGGATGAACTCGCGGTCGATCAGCACGTCGGTGTAGGTGTTCACGTCGATCTTGAGCTGTCCGGAATCCGCGAAGGCTTGCAGCGCCTTGACCACGCCGGGAGACGAGCGGCCTTCCTGGGCGGTGGTGTATCCGAAGCGTGCCCAAAGCTCGGCGCCGGCTCGGATGAAGAGCGGTGCTCCTTCCGGGCCCACCCGCCCCAGCAACTTCATCAGCAGCGGAAAGGCGGCGGTTTCCTCCAGCACGCCATTCGGCTCGCGGCCGCCCTCGCGGCGCTGGATCACGCCGCCTTCGGGGTCCGGAGTGTCCGCGGTGATGCCGCCGATTTCGAGGGCCTTCGAGTTGACGGAGATCAGGTGTCCGGATTGGTGGACGAGAAGGATCGGCAGGTCTTGGGCGATGGCATCGAGTTCCTCGCGGACGGGATGGCGGAGTTCAGCGAGTTGGGCGTTGTCATAGCCGAAGCCGATCACGAGTTGCACCTTGTCCACCGCGGCCTTGTTGGCGGCCATCCAGGCGCGCAGGGTCTGTTGGAGGGATGGGATATCCTTCACCTCGCCATCCGGCGGAGCGAGCAGGTTGGCGGAGAGCGCCTGGATGCCACCGGCGAAAACATGGCCGTGGGCATCCACAAATCCGGGCAGCATCGTCCGCCCCGCCAGATCGATGAGTTTTGTGGATTCGCCCTTGGTTTTGAGAATCTCCGCCTTGGTGCCCGCACCGACGATTTTCCCGTCCTTGACCGCCACGGCTTCCACGCGCGGGTTGGAGTCGTCGATGGTGAGAATGGGGCCGTTGTGATAGATGGCGTCCGGCGATTGCGCGGCGGCGAGGGAAAGCCCGCAGAGCAGCGGAACAATGAATGAGGGGGACTTCATGGTTTTTCTCGGGGTTGGATTTGGATCAAACGTTCAGTCGGTGGGGTTCGCAGTGCCTTGAGACGGGGGATGGATCTTCCGCCAATCGTTCTTCATGCTGACAACGGTCCATCCGCGCCGTGGGGCCTCGTCGAGGGCATGGTCGAGCCTGCCGACGTGGCTTTGCCGGTCGTAGGCGAACTCGCGATCCGCGTCATCATGGCGGATGATCATGGCAAAGCGCGGGCCCTTGCCTGCCGTGGTCCATTCGAGCATCTGGAAATCCCCGTCGGAGTTTCCTGCGGCGAAAATCGGGCGGCGGCCGATGTGGCGCTGGATGCCGACGGGTTTGCCGTCCTTGTCGTCGTTGTGGGCGATCTCGGGCAGCTTGACGAGCACCGGCTTGCCGTCGCGGAGTTCGTATTTGAGTCCGCCGCTGCTGCCGATGATTTGCTCGGGAGGGATGCCATAGACTTTCTCCGCCCATGGCCGCATGAACTCGATGCCACCGCCGGAAACGATGAAGGTCTTGAAGCCATTGGCGCGGAGATAAGCCAGTAACTCGAGCATCGGCTGATAGACCATCTCGGTATAAAGCTTGCCGGTCTTCGGATGTTTGGCGGTGGTGATCCAATCGGTGACAACTTTTTCGAACTCCTCGGTGGTGAGGCCGGCGTGGGTTGCCATGACAATCTGCACCAAGGCATGCTCGCCACCGGCCAGCGCGGCTTTGACATCGCCCTTGAGGAGGGAGGCGAAAGGTTCCTTTTCTTTCCATTCCGGATGCTGCGGCGCGAGCGCCTTGATGCGGTCGATCGCGAAGAAGAGTTGGAAATACATCGGCTGCTCGGCCCAAAGCGTGCCGTCGTTGTCAAACACGGCGATGCGTTCGGCAGGCGGCACGAAGTCGGAAGAGCCTTCTTTGGTAACCTTTTCTACGAAGGAAACGATGGACTGCCTGGGTGTGGAGGCGTTCCAGGAGGGCAGCGGATCCGCCGCCCCGGACGCTGCTGTTAGACAGCCGATGGTCACTGCGAAAAGAGTTTTCATGTCCGGATATGGAAAGGGCCGCACCCGGATGTTCGGATGCGGCCCGGAGGTGGAGAGGTGGTTTACTGATTCGAACCTGCGGTGACGGCTTCCATCACGCGGTCCAGGTTGAAGCTGCCGGGCTTCTGGCGTGGCGGGAATTCGCGGAAGCTTTGCAGCCATTTGCCGACATAGGCACCGGCGGGGGCGATGATGAACATGCGGTCCATGTACCAGCGCTGGTAGCCCATGGCGTTCTCATGCTCCGCGCGCTCGAAGGGGTCCATGCGGAGGTTGCAGATCTTGGGGGCGCGGAGCGGCGTGAAGGGATTCTGCCAGACCTTGAGGCCTTCCGCCTCTTGCTCAAGGAAGGTGATTTTCCAGGCATCGTAGCGCAGGGCGGCGACGCTGCCGTCATCGGTCCAGTAGATGAACTCCTTGCGCGGCCATGCGGCCTGGCCCTTGAGGGCGGGACCGAGGTCGTAGCCGTCGAGGTGCACCTTGTAGGTTGTTTCGCCGATCTTGCGGCCCTTCAGCAGTTCCTCCTTGGCGGTGGTGTCGCCAGCGGCGGCGACCAGGGTGGTGAGCATGTCTTCGTGCGCGCCGATGTCGTTGACGACGGTGCCGGGCTTGATGGTTCCGGGCCACTTGATGAGACAGGGCACGCGGTATCCGCCTTCGAACTGGGTGTTCTTTTCCCCGCGGAACATGGTGGTGCCGCCATCCGGCCAGGTGAAGGTTTCGGCGCCGTTGTCCGAGGAATACATGATGATGGTGTTCTCATCGAGGCCGAGTTCCTTGAGCTTGGCGAGCACCTGTCCGACGTGACCATCGTGCTCGACCATGCCGTCCGCGTAAACGCCGAGGCCGGTCTTGCCTTCGGACTCCGCCTTGAGGTGGGTGAAGACGTGCATGCGGGTGGAGTTCCACCACATGAAGAACGGCTTTTCCGCCTTGGCGGCGCGCTCCATGAAGTCGAGGGCCTTGGCGTTGACCTCCTCATCGATGGTTTCCATCCGCTTGCGGGTGAGCGGGCCGGTGTCGGTGATGCGGCCGTCGGCAAAGCTGTGGATCACGCCGCGCGGGCCGAACTTCTTCTTGAACTCGGGATCCTTCGGGTAGTCGGGGTTCTCCGGTTCCTCCTCGGCATTGAGGTGATAGAGATTGCCAAAGAACTCGTCGAAGCCGTGGGCGGTGGGCAGCATGTCGTCGCGGTCTCCAAGATGGTTTTTCCCGAACTGGCCGGTCATGTAACCCTGTGCCTTGAGCAGCGTGGCAAGGGTGGGGTCTTCCTTTTTCATGCCTTCCGGCGCGCCGGGCAGACCGACCTTGGTGAGGCCGGTGCGGATGGGCGATTGCCCGGTGATGAAGGCGGCGCGGCCGGCGGTGCAGCTTTGTTGGCCGTACCAGTCGGTGAACATCGCGCCTTCTTTGGCGAGGCTGTCGATGTTGGGGGTTTTGTAGCCCATCATGCCGTTGTTGTAGGCGCTGACATTGAACTGGCCGATGTCATCACCCCAGATCACGAGGATGTTGGGTTTCTGGGATTTTCCAGAAGCTGCGGAAGCCAGTGCGATGGCTCCTAACAGCACGGGGATCAGGTTGCGTGTGTGTTTCATGAGATGGTTCCGGGTGGGGATTGAATCGACGGGGCTTACTTTGCCGCAGGCTTTCCAGCCATGATGGGATAGACGATGCCGCCGAGGGCGGCACCGAGGATGGGTGCCAGCCAGAAGAGCCAGAGCTGTTGGATCGCCCAGCCGCCGACGAAGAGCGCGGGTCCGGTACTGCGGGCGGGGTTGACCGAGAGGTTGGTCACGGGAATGCCGATGAGGTGGATGAGGGTGAGTCCGAGGCCGATGGCGATCGGGGCGAAGCCCTGGGGAGCGCGTTTGTCGGTGGCTCCGAGGATGATGAGCAGGAAGAAGAAGGTGAGAACCACCTCGGCGGTGAATGCGGCCATCAGGCTGTATCCTCCCGGCGAGTGTTCGCCATAGCCGTTGGATGCGAAGCCTCCGGCCATCGAGAAACCGGTTTGGCCGCTTGCGATCAAGGCGAGCACTCCGGCACCTGCGGCTCCACCGAGCACCTGGGCGACGATGTAGGGCAGAAGCTCGGATTTATCGAAGCGTCCGCCGACGCACAGCCCCACAGAGACGGCGGGGTTGAGGTGACATCCCGAGATGTGGCCGATGGCGTAGGCCATGGTCATCACGGTCAGGCCGAAGGCCAGCGAGACGCCCACGAAACCGATTCCAAGGTTGAGGACGCTGCTGCCTTCCGGGGTGATGAACTTGGCGGCAAGAACGGCGCTGCCGCAGCCACCGAAGACGAGCCAGAAGGTTCCGAAGAACTCGGCGAGAGTTTTGCTTTTCAGGGTCATGGTATTGGCTGCCTATCAGAGGCCACGCATGGAGGAAAGCCGGAAATGAATCATCTCCGGCATTTCCCCCGGGCGGGGGGCTCAGCGGCTCAGCCAGCCACCGTCCACATTGAGGATCGTGCCATTGAGGTAATCGGCATCTCCCGAGGCGAGGAACACACAACTGCCGGCGATATCCTCCGGTTTGCCCCAGCGGCCCTCGGGGATGCGGTCGAGGATCGACTGGTTGCGCTTTTCATCTTCCCGCAGCGGGCGGGTGTTCTCGGTGGCGATGTATCCGGGGGCCACGGCATTGATGTTGATGCGTTCCTTGGCCCATTCGCAGGCGAGTGCCTTGGTCACTCCGGCGATGGCGCTTTTGCTGGCTGTGTAGGCCGGCACGAGGATGCCGCCTTGGAACGAGAGCATCGAGGCGATGTTGACGATCTTGAGGCGTGAGTCATCCGGCGATTGTTCGCGCCCGCCGGTGAGCCACCATTTGGCGAAGGCCTGGCAAAGGAAGAACGGCGCGTTGAGGTTGATCTGGAGCACGGCGTTCCAGTCCTCTTCCGGGAAATCCGCGGCCGGGTGGCGTTTGATGATGCCGGCGTTGTTCACCAGCACGTCGAGACGGCCGGTGAGTCCGGTGATCTCCTGGACGAGGGCTGCGGCACCTGCCTGGTCGAGCTTGGAAAGGTCCGCGCTGATGGGGGTGAAGTTTCCTCCGGCGGCGGCAACCTTGGCGGCGGTGTCCGAGCTGTCCCCGACGCCGAGGCCGACGACGTGGGCACCTTCCGCCGCGAAGGCGAGGACGATGGCTTGGCCGATGCCGCGGCTGATGCCGGTGACAACGACGGTTTTTCCTTCGAATCTGCGGTTCATGGGTCGATCGGGTTCGGGGGAAATCAACGGAGGCTCAGCGGGGCGATCGCATCCATGTCGGTGAAGGCCTGGTTCTCTCCGGCCATGCCCCAGATGAACTTGTAGTTGCCCTGCCCGCAGCCGGAGTGGATGGACCAGGAGGGTGAAAGCACGGTGTCGTCCGAGCGGATAAAAAGGTGGCGCGTGGCGGTAGGCTCTCCCATGAAATGGGCGAGGACGCGCTCGTCCATGTCGAAATAGTGATAAACCTCGCAGCGGCGGTTGTGGGTGTGCGGCGGGAAGGTGTTCCAGACGCTGCCCACGGCGAGTTCCGTGAAGCCCATGACCAACTGGCAGCTTTGGATGCCGTTTTCATGGATGTATTGGCGGATGACGCGCTCGTTGGAAGTGGCCTGCGCGCCGAGCGGCACGGTGGTCGCCTGATCCCGCGTGGCGGTGCTTGTCGGGTGGCTGGCGTGGGCCGGGCAGCTGAGGATGAAGAACTTGGCAGGGGACTCGGGGTTCTCGCTGGCAAAGGCGACTTCCTTGGCACCCATGCCGATGTAGATGCAGCCGAGCGGTTCGACCGTGTGGGTCACGCCGTCCACGGTGACGGCTCCGCGGCCGCCGGTGTTGATGGCTCCGAGTTCGCGGCGCTCAAGGAAGCTGCCGCGGCCGGTCTCCTTGTGGTTGGGAAGCTCCAGAGGCTGGGTCGTGGGCATGGCTCCGGCCACGACCATGCGGTCGAGATCGGTGAATACCCCGCGGAAGGCACCGGGGGTGAGAAGCGACTGGAGAAGAAAGGCCTCGCGGATTTCGTCGGTGGTCATGCGGGCCACTTCCTGGGCACGGGGCATGCGGAGAATGCTGGAGTCGAACATGGATGTCATCGTGGTTGGTGGACCCGAGTGCAAACGTCGGGAGCCGGGGTGCAAAGGAAATTAAACAGTGAAACCGGATCGTCAGGGATTGCACAAAACGCCCCCACGATTGCAATGGGGGCGGGCTTGACCCGATGTTTTCAGCCGAATTTACTCCTCGTCATGCCTCGGAGCCGTTCCTCCCAGAAAAGCGTGCTGTTGGCCTTGAGCCGATACAGCCCCAGCACGCACATGGGGGTGGCTAGGTTTGCCTGCGCGCACAACTGGCACTTGAATTGCGAAATGGCCTTCTCCGGCCATATCCCGGAAGGCTGGCGCGGGGATGGCATCATCACAGTGCTCGATTCCCGGGACGATGTGGTGGATTTCGTGCAGCGCAGCAAGGTGCCTGTGGTGGATCTTTCGGTGATCCGCCCGGACATCGAGGTGCCTCGGGTATCCGGCGATCACCGCGCGATCGGGCAGACGGCCGGCGAGTTGTTCACCGAGCGCGGGTTCCAGCACTTCGCCTGGTTCACCACGCGCGATGATCCGGCGGCGAGGCTGAGGGAGCAGGGGTTCCGGCAGACGGTCGAGCGCCAGGCCGTCACCTTGGAAAGCTGGATCTTCCCGGCCCGCGCGCGGGCCAGGGCGGACGAGTGGAGCGTCAGGTCGCAGTGGCTCATCAAGCGCCTCAAGGCGATCCCCAAACCGGCGGCCGTGTTTGCCTTTCACGATGGAGAGGCCGCCAATGTGCTGGATGCCTGTCTCCTCGGCGGCATCGACGTGCCGGAAGAGGTGGCCATTCTCGGAGTGGACAACAATCCGATCGTGTGCGAATCGGTCCGGGTCCACTTGTCCAGTGTGAACCATGACCTTGAAGGCCTCGGTCATGCCGGAGCCGAAGTGCTGGAGGGTCTGATGAATGGTGGCAAGCCTCCGCAAAGCCCGATCCTCATTCCGCCGCGCGGGATCACGGAAAGACGGAGCACGGATGCGCTCGCGGTGAAGGAACTGCCGGTGCGTGTGGCTCTCCAGTTCATGCGGCGGCATTACCCGCGCTTGATCGGTCCGGACGATGCCGCCCGCGAGGCCGGGGTGCCGCGTGCCCATCTAGAGTTGGAGTTCCGCAAGCTCTTCCACCACTCCATGAGGAGCGAACTCGCGCGCATCCGCTTGCAGCGTGCCAAGGAGCTCCTGTTGACCAGCGAACTGCCGGTGGCCGATGTGGCCGCACGCACCGGCTTCAACACCGCCCAGTATTTCAACAATGTCTTCCGCCGTGAGACCGGACTCACGCCGCTGAACTATCGCCGCGAACGCGCGGGCGGATGATCCACGCCATCCGGAGATGGAAGGATTCCCCCCGGCGGCCGTATTCTTGCCCCGGTTTTTGACCACTCATGAAAATCCCATCCCTGATCCGTCCTCTGGTTTCCGCCGCCGCCGTTCTTTTCGGGCTTGCCCCGATCTCATCCGGGGCGGCGCGCCCTGCGGAGTCGTTCGCGGATTTCACCAAGGATGGGGCCTGGTGCTGGTTTGCCGATCCGAGGGCCGTCTCGCGGGATGGCAAGACCCACGCCGGTTGGGTGACCTCCGAAGGATCGATCGAGATGGCGACCCTCGACCATGCCGGCGGCCGGGTTTCCTCCTCGATGCTGCATGAGTTCTATCAGAAAGACGATCATGACAACCCCGCCTTCCTTTTCCTGCCGGACGGGCGACTGATGGCGTTCTACTCGAAACACTGCGGGCCCGAGATGAATGCACGCGTCACCCGGAACCCCGGTGACAGCTCCGTCTGGGAGGCCGAGCGCGTGTTGGCGATCAGTCCCAAGCCGCGGCCACGGAAAAACATCACCTATCCGAACCCCTCGATGCTGTCCTCGGAAAACAACGCCATCCATTTGTTCTGGCGTGGCGATTCCTGGAAGCCGTGCCACTCCGTCTCCACCGACGGCGGGAAAACCTGGAGTCCGGGAAAGGTCGTCATCTCCCGCGCCGGAGCCGGGCACGACAACCGGCCTTATGTGAAGACCACCTCCAACGGCAAGGACCGCATCCACATCGTTTTCACCGACGGACACCCACGCGACGAAGCTTCTAACAACATCTACTACGTCTGCTACCGGGCGGGTGCCTTTTATAAGGCGGACGGCACCCGCATTGCGACGATGGAGGAGCTGCCCTTCGCTCCGGAAAAGGCGGACTTGATCCATGACGCGGTCAAGGACGGTGCCCGCGGCTGGGTGCATGATCTGGCCTTCGACAAGCAGGACCGCCCGGTGGTTGCCTACACCCGTTATCCGTCCGATACGGATCACCGTTATGGTTACACCCGCTGGGATGGTGCGCGCTGGGTGGGCGGCGAGATTTGTGCGGCCGGCGGCTGGTTCCCCCAGACACCTGCGGGCGGCAAGGAGGTGGAGCCGAACTACACCGGAGGCATCGCCCTTGATCCGGAGGATCCGTCGGTGGCCTACCTGTCGCGCCCGGTGAACGGCGTCCGCGAGATCGAGCGCTGGACCACACCGGACCTCGGGAAATCATGGACAAGCAGCCCGCTCACCGCGGGTTCGAAACACGACAACATCCGGCCCTTCGTCGTCAGGAATGCCGCGGCGGACGGCCCCAAGGTCCTCTGGATGAACCTCAGCGGGCACTACATCCACTACACGAACTACCTTTGCTCGATCAAGATGGACCGGCCGCAAAACGTTGTGCCGGCCCCCGAGGTCGCCTTGCTTCCGGAGCTCTCCGCAAAGGTGGAGACCAAGGCCGTCCTGGCCGCCATGGAGCGGGTCGCGGACTGGCAGCTCGCCCATCCGAGCAGCCATGCCGCGGACGACTGGACGCAAGGCGCCGGATATGCCGGTTTCATGGCGCTCGCCGGGATCTCCGCCGATCCGAAGTACCGCGATGCGATGCTGGCGATGGGCCGGGGCAACGGCTGGAAACCCGGACCCAGTGTGTATCATGCGGACGATCACTGCGTGGGCCAGACCTATGCGGAGCTCTATCAGATTTATCGGGAGCCCCAGATGATCGCTCCTCTTCGCGAGCGCTTCGACTTCATCCTGGCGAACCCCAAGGAAGGGACGCTGCAGTTCCGCACGCCCGGAAATCAACAGCGCTGGTCGTGGTGCGATGCGCTTTTCATGGCACCGCCCGCATGGCTGCGCCTCTGGGCCGTCACCGGTGATACACGCTATCTCGACCTCGCGGTGAATCACTGGTGGCGCACCTCGGACTACCTGTATGACAAGGACGAGCACCTTTATTACCGGGACAGCACCTATTTTGACAAACGCGAGGCCAACGGTCGCAAGGTCTTCTGGGGGCGCGGCAACGGCTGGGTGATGGGCGGCCTCGTCCGCATGCTCCAGTATCTGCCCGCCCGCCATCCGGAGCGATCGCGCTTTGTGAATCAGTTCCGCGAAATGGCCGCAAAGCTTCTTGTCGCCCAGCAGCCGGACGGGCTCTGGCGCGCCAGTTTGCTCGACCCCGCGAGCTATCCTCTCAAGGAGACCAGCGCTTCCGGGTTTTATGCCTACGCGTTTGCCTGGGGCGTCAATCAGGGCCTGCTCGATGCGGCCACCTACGGTCCCGCCGCCCGCAAGGCCTGGGCTTCGTTGGTGGGATGCGTGCGAAACAACGGCCGCCTCACCCATGTGCAGCCCATCGGGGCGGACCCGAAGTCTTTTCCGGATATGGCGACCGAGATTTACGGTACCGGAGCCTTCCTGCTGGCGGGATCCGAGATCCATCGCATGGCGGTGATGGCAAATACCCGGCCGCAGCTCGTCACCGTCACCAATCCCGCGGACTTCCACCGCTTTCAGGAAACCGTCACGCTCGCCAGTTCCGGCCTGCCGAAAGATCCGGTGGTCATGGATCACAATACCTCACGGGTCATACCGTCCCAGATGACCGGCTCCGGGTTGATCTTCCAAACGGATCTCGGCCCCGGTGACTCCCGGCGTTTCCTGATCCTGCCTTCATCCTCACTGGCCGAGCTTCCTCCCGCGCTGCCGCGCACCTTCTGCCGCTTCGTGCCGGAGCGCCTCGATGATTTCGCTTGGGAAAGCGACCGCATCGCCCACCGCACCTATGGCCCGGCCATCATCCGGGATCCCAAGGAGAAACTCGTGAGCAGCGGCATGGACGTCTGGTTGAAGTCGGTCCGCCACCCGGTCATCGATTCCTGGTACCGCTCGGGCGATTACCACGCGGACAAGGGCGAAGGACTGGACTCCTACAAGGTCGGCCCGGCCCGGGGCTGCGGGGGGCTGGGTGTCTGGGGTGCGGGTCGACTCCATGTTTCATCGAATTTCGTCAGCTGGAAGGTCCTCAGCAACGGTCCGATCCGCTCGGAGTTCGAGCTGGTCTACGCCCCATGGGATGCCGCTGGACGCAAGGTGTCCGAAGTGAAACGCATGTCCATCGATGCCGGATCCAACTTCACCCGGGTGGAAAGCACGTTTTCCAGCCCATCCAAGGGACCGCTCGACATCGCCGTCGGCATCATCAAGCGCCAGGGCGATTCCCACTTCACTCCCAACCCCGGCGCGGGCTGGATGAGCTATTGGGAGCCGGAAATGCCACCGAATGGACACACCGCCTGCGGAGTTGTCCTTGCTGGCGGTGTGAATGCGGGTGTGGCCGATGATGGTGCCCATCATCTGCTGGTCGGCAAGGCCACGCCGGGCAAACCTTTCGTCCATTACTTCGGCGCGGGCTGGAGCAAGAGCGGGGATTTCCCGGACCGGAGCGCGTGGGAACGTGCGGTGGAGCTGCTGGCCAAGCGCCTCAAGTCCCCGGTGATCGTCGAGAAAAGCCGCTGAACTCCGGGGCGGGGTGGCACCCGGGGCGGTGGAGGTTTCCACCGTCCTGGCGTCCTTGCCCGGTGGAAACCGAACAATGGGGCTCAAAAGCAAACAACCGCGTCCCTTGCGGAACGCGGTTCTTTGGGAGATTTGGATGAATCCTTGGACCGCTCAGGCCTTGGCGGCGGTGCGTGCCTTGCGGATCATGCTGTTGACGGTCTCGGAAGGCTTGGCGCCCACGGCGAGCCATTTGTCGGCAAGCTCGAGATCGATGGAGTAATTGACGCCCTCCTTGAGCGGATCGTAGGTGCCAAGTTGTTCGATGTAACGGCCGTCGCGACGCTTGCGGCTGTCAACGGCAACGATCTTGTGGTAAGGGCGATCCTTGGTTCCCTTGCGGCTGAGGCGGATGGAGACAGACATGATGAGGCTCGATTGCGTTCGCCCAGGAAGCGGGCGGGCGCGGAAATTGAAAGATCCGTCCCGACTTGCCAAGCAGAATCTTGAACATTCTTGAGGTTTCTCCTCAGCGGGGACCGCCGGGCCATTCCGGGCCCCATCCGGAGCGAGGAGGGGACCGGATTCAAAAAATAACAGAAGATGAATTTTCCGGTTGTCAAAGTCCACGGTCCCGATCTTACTGCCGCCCCGCCCGCAAGGGCGTCTGTGGTAAGGCTCGATAGCTCAGTTGGTAGAGCAGCGGATTGAAAATCCGCGTGTCGCTGGTTCGATCCCGGCTCGAGCCACCACCTTGAGGCCGCCTGTGTCAGGCGGCCTTTTTTTTGCCCTCATTCCCGCGATGGATCGTGGATGCGGGAGAGGGCCCCGCTTGACCGCCGGGGCTTCCTTGGCCAAGTTGCGCCGCATCACCCAGAAAACTCAACTCATGTCCGCCAACTCGCTTTTTGACATCACCGGAAAAGTCATCGTCATCACCGGTGCTACCGGCGCCCTCACCGGCTCCGCAGCTGCATATCTTGCCGCCAATCAGGCCAAAGTGGTCTATCTGGGCCGCAGCCAGGAGAAACTCGACGCCACACTGGCCGGAGTGCGCGGGCAGGTCCCGGGGGCCGAGGTGATCGGCGTGGCGGCGGATGTGAACGACCGCGAGGCACTGGAGCGCGCGCGCGACACGATCCTCGCCAAGTGGGGCCGCATCGATGCGCTGCTGAATGGAGCCGGCGGCAATCAGCCCGGAGCGACCATCGCGCCGGACAAAACCTTCATGGATCTGGATTTCGAGGCATTCCAGGCGGTGGTGGATCTCAATCTCCACGGCACGGTGCTTCCCACGCTGGTATTCACTCCGGCGCTGATGGAGGCCGGCTCGGCGAGCATCGTGAACTATTCGTCCGCATCCGCCAGCCGTGCGATCACCCGGGTGGTCGGCTACTCGGCGGCGAAGGCGGCGGTGGAAAACTTCACCCGCTGGCTCGCCGTGGACCTCGGCCGCCGCACTTCCGGCGGTGTCCGCGTCAATGCCCTGGTTCCAGGGTTCTTCCTGGGCGAACAAAACCGCCGCCTGCTCACCAACGAAGATGGATCGCTCACGCCGCGGGGTGAGTCGATCGTGCGCCAAACGCCCTTCGGCCGCTTCGGCCAGGCGGAGGAACTGCACGGCGCGGTCCATTACCTGGTCGCGGATGCGTCCAAATTCGTCACCGGCACCACCGTGACCGTGGATGGCGGATTCGGCGTCTTCTCGGGCGTCTGAGCCCGGCGACGGGCTCACTCGACGACCCTCGCCCGCGGCGGATCCTTGAGCAGCGCTCCCTGTTCCTCCGGGGGGGCGGTGAACATCACGTTCTCCCATTTCGTGTCCTTGAGCGGGCCCGTGCCGCGGAACTGGAACATCCCGTAAAACGGCCGCAGCGGCAGCGTGATCAGCCCGAGCAGTCCGCGGGCGTTCATCCGCATGGTCATGTCCAGCGTGCGCGCCTTCAGATCCACCTCGCCGTCTCCGGCAAAGGTGAGCGAGGTGGTCGCCGTTTGGAAATCCCTTGTGCGCAGGATCCCATCCTCGATCCGGAACGTGCAAAACGCGTTCTTGGCGCGCTCGAACCCGGCACGCCGGTCGTTAAGCACCCCGCTGACCAGCGGACTGAGCGGCCCGAAGATGGGCACGGAGAAAAGCTCGGTTTTTTCCAAGGCGAAGAGTCCCTCGCCATCCATGGTTTCCACCTTGCCGTCGGTGATCGAGAAATCGAGGCGGCCGGTCAGTTTGCCGCCCCCTTTCATATGGAATCCATATGTTGAAGTGAGCTCGGGGATGGAAAGTCCGGTCCAGCTCATCTCGCCGTCGAGCCTGCCATCCCCGCGGAAATCGAAACGGGCGTTGACCGGGCCCTCGAAGGTCCGGCACTCAAGATCGTCGATGCGGACCCGTGGACCGCGGATGGACACCTTGCCCGAGGGCTTGGAAAGCGTCAGGTTTTCCCCAAGAAACCGGTAGTCCGCATTGGCCGCCGTGCGGAAGCTGACATCCAGCGCGGTCCGCCCCTGTGGCGTCACGTCCACCACCCCGGATCCCCGGAGCTCGGGCGTTTGGTGGAAGCGGTAAACCTCCAGGGAATCGGCGATCTTCGGCGCGAAGAAGCGCACCAAGGGCGCGGCCCAGACCTGGCCGGCCACGTCCTCGACATCCACCGTCTTGTCTTTGGCATTGTAGCGGATGCGCCCGATTTTGGCGGTGCCCTCCGCCGGTCCGTTGAATGCCTCCCGCAGTCCGTAGTTCTGATAGTTGAAGACCACGGTGCCATCGAAGAAATCCAGCTCGTGGTGGCTCAGCGAGAACTTGCAGTCCGCCGCATTCACCGGCACGCCGCGGTAGTTCATGTTTTTCAGGTTGCCACCGCCGGTGTAGGCCCAGGACCGGCGGTCGGTCGCGTCGAAGCCCCCTTCGAGCCGGACCTGGATGGCGGCTCCTTTCCGCTCGGAGAAATCCAGGATCACTTTTTCCAGCGGTTGACCGGCAAACAAGGGCTGGTAGGTGCGGGCGGGCAGGTTGGACTCCAGGGCGAGGCGGACCAATGGCCACTGGATCATCGCCTTGCCCGTGGCCACACCGTCCGGCCGGCTCAGGCGGACGTCGCGCAGGAAAAACTCGCGGTCTCGCCACGAAAACGATGTTTCCACCCGCTCGAAAAGGATGCCGCGAACGGTCACTCCGCCGCAGTCGGCCCGCCCGGTCAGCTGGATTTGCGGGCGGTTCTCCGGATCGATGAGAAACGAGCCCTCGGCCTCCAGATTCTGCCTGCCGGACACTTGCAGTCCCTTGCCCACATCCACGCCGGCCCAGGACTTGAGCAACGGCGTGATCTCCAGCGAGGAGCGGATGTCGAAGCGCCCGTTGCGATCACCCACATCGTAGTCCAGTCGGCCGTCGAGAGATCCCAGCGCGTCGGTCGCATGCAGGGAGGTCACGGTGAGCAGATCGCCGGATAGCTCGGCCTCGCAAGTCACTTGGCGGAGCATGTGGCTGTTTTTCTCCAGTTTGCGTGCGGCCAGGGTGATCTTGGAACTCAGCGAGGACGGATCGTTCGCATTACCCTCCAACTGGATGCGGATGCGCGGCGGCTGCCTTGCGTCAAACGACCATTCGCGCAGTTCGCTGATCACACGGGCCAGCAAGCGGCGGCGCTGGCCCATCGAGTTGCCGCTGCCCTTGGCTGGCCCCCGCTGCTGGTAGCCGATCAGCCGGGCGTCCAATTCCACATCAATCCCGGCGATCCGCCCCGAGGCCTGGCGGATTTCCAATCGCCGCCCGCCGGGCATCAAGAGCGTGCCGTTCGCCCCGGTCACCTGCAGCATCTCGGACTGCGGGTCGTCCGGATCCACCGGCAGATCGAGCCGGGCATTTTTCAGTTCAAGCTTCGTGATCTCCACCTGCCCGCGGGTCAGCTTGGATTTGTCAAAGTCCACCAACACCCGCTCCAGCCGCGAGATTTCATGCTGGAAGTCCGGGTCCGAAAACACATGCACATCCCGCGCGGCAAGCCCGCGGAAAGGCAGGTAACTCAATCCGCCGATCCGGACGTAGGCCCCTTTCTTGGAGATCTCGTTCTCGATCGCATCCCGCCATGCCTGCGGCAGGCCGGTGTGGTTGGCCCACCACAGCAATCCCGGCAGCGCCACCACGAAAAACGTGACGACGAGGAAGTAAAGCGACCGGAGGTTCCGGGTGAGGTGCAGGTGATACATGCGCGGACTTTCCGAGCATAGGGAAGGGGAGGGGAAAAGCAACTCACGCGAGCAGCCCGGACTCCCGGAAGGAATAATACGGGCTGCGCCCCGCGGCCGGTCTGCCGATGATGACGTGATCCAGGAAATGCACCTGCATGAGCTTCGCCGCCTCGACAAGCCGGCGCGTGACGACCTCGTCCGAGCGGCTCGGCGAGGGATCCCCTGACGGGTGGTTGTGGATCAGGACAAATCCGTGCGCACCTCGGGTGATCACCGGGCGCAACACTTCCCTCGGGTGGGCCACGGATTCACTCACGGTGCCCACCGAGATGAGATTGGTGCCGATGTGGCGCAGTCGGGTGTCCACCACCGCCACAATCACCTGTTCCTGCGTGAGGTGGCGCATCTGCGGAGCAAAAAACTCGTGGATCAGCTCCGGAGAATCCAGGGGAACCTCCCGGATCTGTTCCCGGGCCACCCGGATTCCGAGCTCGAAGGCGGCCGCCAGCTTGGAGGCCTTGGCGAGGCCGAGCCCCCGCTCTTTCGCCAGTTCCGAGACGGGCAGGCTGCCCAAGGCCCCCATCGATCCGTAGCGGGTGATCAGGTCCCGCCCGATGTCGATGGCACTGCGTCCGCGCGTCCCTGTGGAAATGAACAGCGCCATCAGCTCCGCATTGTCCAGGGCCGCCGCACCATGACGCGACAGCTTTTCCCGCGGCCGCAGCTCGTTGGGCAGATCCTGGATCCGCGGGCTCGGCACCGCCGTCGAGGAATCCGCAAGACTGGAAAGAATGATGCTCATATGAACAATAAAACGAATCCGCGCCCGCCTTGGCAAGGCCATTTCTCGCTGGAACCGCGAGGATTTGCCCATAGACTCCACGCCGTGGGCTGGATTCTCTTTTTCGATGGCGAGTGCGGCTTTTGCTCCTCGTCGGTGCGGCGGGTCTTCCGGCTCGACCGCCGCGGCCGCATCAGCTTCGCCCCATTGCAGGGAAAACTGGCGGCCAGCCTCGGGTTTTCCAACCACGCCGCAAAGGACGGCGGCACCATGGTCCTGCTCCGCGAGGCGGACGGGAGGATCTTTACCCACAGCGACTCCTGGATCGAGCTCGGTGCGGCCCTCGGCGGGCCATGGCGGATCTGCGCGCTTTTCCGACTCGTTCCCAAACCGCTGCGGGACTGGGTCTACCGGACCGTCGCCGCCAACCGCTACCGCCTCCCCGCCGGCCCGCTCCTCTGCGAGGTGCCGGATCCCGCCCTGCGGAATCGCCTCCGCGACTAGCGCGCAATCCCGCCTTGAATTGCCGGAAACGCCGTGCATCCTCGCCGCCCGCCCATGGCCGGCCTCTCCTTTCAAGCTCTTCCCGGATTCCGCGATTTCACCCCGCGCGAGTGTTCGGTCCGCAATTACCTCTTCGAGACCTGGCGCTCGGTCGCACGCCGCTGCGGCTACGTCGAATACGAATCGCCCGTCCTCGAGGATACCGGTCTCTACCTGAAGAAATCCGGGGGCGAACTCTCCTCACAACTCTTCCGCTTCGAGGACCAGGGCGGCCGCGATGTCACCCTGCGCCCGGAAGTCACCGCCTCACTCGCACGCCTCGTCGCCGAACACCAACGCCAGTTTCCCAAACCCATCAAGTGGTTCGAAATCGGCCAATGCTTCCGCTACGAGAAACCCCAGAAGGGCAGGGGACGCGAGTTCCACCAGTTCAACGTCGATATCCTCGGCGAAGCCGGCCCCGCCGCCGACGCGGAACTCATCTCGCTCGCCATCGAGACCATGCTCGCCTTCGGATTCGTCAAAGGCGACTTCGTCGTTCGCGCCTCGGACCGCAACGCCTGGATCTCCTTCGCCTCCACTCACGGCGTGTCCGATGAGGCCATGCCGGATTTCCTCAATATCGTCGACAAGATCGAGCGCGAGAAACCCGAGGCCCTCGAACAAAAACTCGCCGCCTTCGGCCTCACCACCGCCCAGGTCCGCGCCTTCATCGCGGATCCGGCCAATGCCTCACCCGCTTACCTTGCCATCAAGGAAGACCTCACCGCCCGCGGCCTCGGTGAGTTCATCGAACTCGATCTCTCGATCGTCCGTGGCCTCGCCTACTACACCGGTGTGGTCTTCGAGGTTTTCGACTCGAAGAAATCCATGCGCGCCGTCGCCGGAGGCGGCCGCTACGATACCCTCGTCGCCACCATCTCCGATGGCTCCGTCGATCTGCCCGCCACCGGCTTTGCCATGGGCGACTACGTCATCCGCAATCTCATCGAGGAAACCCCGCACGCCAATATCCTCATGCAGGCCTGGCTCCAGCGGAACTCGGCCAATTGCGACGTCTACGTCGTCCTCGCCGATGACTCGAAACGCGCCGAGGCCCTCAAGCTCGTGACCGACCTCCGCCGGGCCGGTGTCTCCACCGACCACCCGCTCGTCCCTGCCAAGGTCGCCCGCCAGTTCCAGAGCGCCGAACGCTGCGGCGCACGCTTCGCCCTGGTCGTTGGTGCCGAATTCCCCGAACTCAAACTCAAGATCCTCTCCAGCCGCACCGAGGAAACCGGCACGGCCGAAAACGCCGCCGCCTGGCTCACCGAACGCCTTCAACAACCCGACGGCCCTCTTCTTGCCTGACCGTTTTTTCACGGGTCCCTTCTCACCGATCCCTTTCCACTTTTTCCCATGCGCACACACCATTGCAACGAACTCCGTGAGTCCCACATCGGCCAGACCGTCACCCTGATCGGTTGGGTCAACTCCGCCCGCGACCACGGCGGCGTGATCTTCATCGACCTCCGCGACCGCGAGGGCCTCACCCAGTGCGTCTTCCATCCCGAGCAAAACGCGGAGCTCGCCAAACTCTCCCACACCCTCCGCGAAGAGGACGTGGTCCAGGTCGTCGGCGTCGTTTCCAAACGCCTCGAAGGCACCGCCAACGACAAGATCGGCACCGGCGCCATCGAGATCGTCGCCAGGGAACTCACCATCGTCAACAAGGCGGACGTCCTTCCCTTCCAGCTCGACAAGGAGCTCTCCAACGAGGACATCCGGATGAAATACCGCTACCTCGATCTCCGCCGCGCGCGCATGAGTCACAACATCCGCCAGCGCAGCGTCATCACCTCCGCCGCCCGCCGTTACCTCGACGACTCCGGCTTCTTCGAAATCGAGACCCCCATCCTTTCCAACCCCACCCCCGAAGGCGCTCGCGACTTCCTCGTCCCGTCCCGCCTCAACCCCGGCCGCTTCTACGCACTGCCGCAGGCCCCGCAGCAATACAAGCAGCTCATGATGGTCGCCGGCCTGGAAAAATACTATCAGATCGCACGCTGCTTCCGCGACGAGGACCTCCGCGCCGACCGCCAGCCCGAGTTCACCCAGATCGATCTGGAAGCCAGCTTCGTCGGCCAGGAGGACATCATCCGCCTCGTTGAGGGCCTGCTCTCCTCGATGTTCAAGGCCGGCCTCGGCATCGATGTGCCCACTCCCTTCCCGCGCATGACCTACCGCGAGGCGGAGGACCTCTACGGCTCCGACAAGCCGGACACCCGCTATGACATGAAGATCATCGACCTCGCCGATGTCTTCGCGGCCACCGAGTTCAAGATCTTCCGCTCCACCCTCGACGGCGGCGGCGTCGTCAGGGCCATCAACGCCAAGGGCTTCGCCGGCATCACCACCGGCCAGATGAACCGCCTCAACGAGATCGCCATCCAGGCCGGCCTGCCTGTCAAAACCCTCGCCTTCATCAAGTGCGAGGGCGGCGAATACAAGAGCCCCCTCTGGAAGTTCTTCACCGACGCGGAAAAGGACGCACTCGTCGCCAAACTCGCCATCGAAGAGGGAGACATCGTCTTCTTCGTCGCCGGTGCCCGCGAGTCCGTCTCCACCATCCTCGGCCGTGTCCGCGTGGAGTGCGCGAACATGATGGAACTCGTCAAGGACTCCACCGCCTACAACTTCCTCTGGGTCGTTGATTTCCCGCTCCTCGCCTTCGATGAGGAATCCGGTCACTGGGCTGCCGTCCACCACCCCTTCACCCGACCCAACGCGGAGGACCTCGCGAAACTCGAAGCCGGCGACTTCGCCAACGTCCGTGCCGTCGCCTACGACGTGGTCCTCAACGGCTACGAACTCGGCGGTGGCTCCATCCGGATCCACGAAAAGGACCTCCAGGCGAAAATGTTCGAAGTCCTCGGCGTTGGCCCGGAGGAACAACAGATCAAATTCGGCCACATCCTCGACGCCTTCCGCTTCGGCGCACCGCCTCACGGTGGCCTCGCCCTCGGCCTCGACCGCATCGCCATGCTCATCGCCGGCGAGGACAGCATCCGCGAAGTCATCGCCTTCCCCAAAAACAACAAAGGCGCGGACCTCATGGCCCAGAGCCCCTGCCAGATCGACTTCAAACAACTCCGCGAAGTCTACGTCCAGTCCACCTGGAAGGACCCCAAACTCACGCAGGAAAAGGCCACCCCCTGAGCCTGGCTCCCCACGCCAAGCCCACACCGTCTCCAAGAGCCCGGCCTGACCGCCGGGCTCTTTTCGTTCCTCCGCCGACCCTCCCCAACACCTCCGATAGCCCGCATCATACAGGGTGATCGGTATGATGTGGGCGGGTTTTCTCTCCCCATGCAGGCCCGGCTCTCCATGAATGGCGTACTTCGCCAGGCATCCCCCATGAATCCGCCTTCATGAGGCCATCCCACCTTGCCGAAAACCACGCATATCCTGCGCTCGGTTCTCCGGGGGTTGACGCGTCCGGTCCGCCGTGCACAATCCCGCCCCGCCGGGCGGAAACAGCCGCGTTGGCACCCCACACACACTGCTATGACCACCATTGCCATCAACGGATTCGGCCGCATCGGTCGCCTCGTGTTCCGCGCGCTCGTCGAACAAGGCCACCTCGGAACCACCTTCAACGTCGTCGCCGTGGGTGACATCGTCCCCGCCGACAACCTCGCCTACCTCCTCAAATACGACTCCACCCAAGGCCGCTTCAACGGCACCGTTTCCTCCAAGAAGTCTTCGCCGGACCTTGAGGACGATGACATCATCGTCGTCAACGGCCACGAAATCAAAGTCGTCAGCGCCCGCAGCCCCGAAGGCCTTCCCTGGAAGGACCTAGGCGTCGAGGTGGTCATCGAATCCACCGGCCTCTTCACCGATGCGGAAAAAGCCAAGGGCCACATCACCGCCGGTGCCAAGAAAGTCATCATCTCCGCGCCCGCCAAGGGTGAGGACGGCACCTTCGTCCAGGGCGTCAATGACGACCAATACGATGCCGCCAAACACCACATCATCTCCAACGCGAGCTGCACCACCAACTGCCTTGCCCCCGTCGTCCACGTCCTCCTCAAGGAAGGCATCGGCATCGAGGAAGGCCTCATGACCACCGTCCACTCCTACACCGCCACTCAGAAGACCGTGGACGGCCCGTCCCGCAAGGACTGGAAGGGTGGCCGTACCGCCGCTCTCAACATCATCCCGTCCACCACCGGTGCCGCCAAGGCCGTCGCCCTCGTCTGCCCGGAAGTGAAGGGCAAACTCACCGGCATGGCCTTCCGCGTTCCCACCCCGACCGTTTCCGTCGTCGACCTCACCGTCAAGACCGTCAAGGAAACCTCCCTCGCGGAAATCAAGGCCCTCCTCAAGAAGGCCTCTGAAACCTACCTCAAGGGCATCCTCGCCTACACCGAGGACGAAGTCGTCTCCACCGACTTCATCCATGACGCACACTCCTCCATCTTCGACGCCGGTTCGTCCATCGAGCTCAACTCCCGCTTCTTCAAGCTGGTCAGCTGGTATGACAACGAGTGGGGCTACTCCAACCGCGTGATCGACCTCCTCAACGACGTCGTCAAGAAGGGCATCTGAAGCCCCTCACCACCCCACCGGTAACCCTCCCCAACGGCGGTCCTGCAAAGGACCGCCGTTCTCGTTTCCACACCACTCGTCTTCCTCCGGCCCGCCTCCCGCCTGGCCATTTCTTCGATACGGCGGGCAATGAAGGCACCACCTGGACCCGATCAACGGCCCATGGGTTTGAGGCGATCTCTCAAACCTATCTTTGGGGTTCGGTTTTTACTCTCCGGAACCCTCCATGCCGTTAGCCCATTTGCTGAAGTCTTCTAAAAGCCGTATCCGCGGGCGTGTTTTGTAAGCTGATCCATGTGTGCTTGTGCGGCCTGTTGATTTTTCTCCATGTTTCTTAATTGGTCTTCAATCATCATTTTTTGACTCTCTCTAAAAAGGCATGCTTCTGGCAACGTCTTCCCAAAAACGCCACATCATCCAGATCGGCGAATGTAAATGATCGAATCCCAATTTGGGCAATTCATCATTCTATGCTTAACGCCTAGAACATCTACGGCGGGGTGGTATGCCCGGATTGAAACCGGCGTTCCGCAGCTTCTGGATGATCTTTTCAGGTGTGTGTTGTTTTCTTTTCATGCCAGTCGCGGTTGTTCACGCGCCGCGACTCAAAACCCATGGGTCAGTTCTTGGTGAGCATTCCAAGATTGCGTTGAAGAAAGCCGGAGACCGCGAATCATGAACTCTGACATCCTCATCGGGAGCTCGGTGTGGGTGGAAGTTTGCCGCAAAACCGGGCACGAATCGCCGGATGCGGAGCTTGGGGCCTTGCTGCGTGCCAGGCGCACGGCTTGAGGCTTTTGCCCATCTCTAACGGGTGCGGATGCTGAGCTTGGTGCTGGGTAGGCCCTCGGCGGTGACGGTGAGGGTGGCCGGTCCGGGTTTTCCGGGCTTGCTGCGGAGGATGACCTGGCAGAGTCCATTGAAGGCGGGGAGCGTGTCTCCCTGCATGGGCTCGTGGCTGGTGGCGTCTCCGTTGCAGACGGCTTCGAGGGTGGCGCTGCCGTCCACGGAGAACTTCAGGCGGTGCATCGAACGCGGAACCAGGCGGTTCTTTTCATCGGCGATCGTCACGGTGACGTAGCTGAGGTCGTCGCCATCGGCGCGGATCTCCGGACGGTCTGCGGTGACGACGAGTTTTGATGCGCTGCCGGTCGTCGAGCGGTCGGCCTCGGCCCAGGGTTTGCCGTTTTTCCAGGTTTTTACGGTGAGAGAACCGGGCTGATAGATGACATCCTCCCAAACGATGCGGTATTGGAAGGGTTCCTTCTTTTTCCGTCCGAGAGAGGTTCCGTTGAGGAAGAGCTCGGCTTCGTCGCCGGAGGTGAACACGTGGACCGGAGTGACCTGGCCGACGCGATCCGGCCAGTTCCAGTGAGGGAGGATGTGGGCCATCGGGAAGTCCGGTCGCCAGTGGGCCTGATAGAGGAAGTAGCGGTCTTTGGGAAATCCGCAGAGATCGAGGATGCCGAAGTAGGACGAGCGGGAAGGGGAGCGGTTGCCGAGCCGCTTGAGTTCCTCCATGGCTTTCCGGCGGTCTTCCTCGTTCTGGAAGTTCAGGGCGTTCGTGCTGTCCTGGTTGTAGGGGGTGGGCTCGCCGAGGTAATCGAATCCAGTCCACACGTATTCCCCGGCGACGCCCGGATTGCGTTCCAACAGCTCGAAGTCGAGGTCCGGCCGGTTTGCCCAACCGGGCGCGTAGAGTTCGTAAGAGCTCACCTGGAAGTCGAAGAATCCCGCGTTTTTGTCCCACTTGGCCGGGAAGTAATAACAACCGCGCGAGCTGACGCAGGACGAGCTTTCGCTGACGAGAATGGGCACTTCAGGCCGGCGTTTGCGGACTTTTTCGATGATCGATCGGTCCTTCACCGGGTAGTTGAATCCGACGATGTCCACGGTGTCCGTGAATCCGGAGAGGGCGGTGCCGAGGTGGTTGACGCCGAGGGTGATCTGGCGGGTCGGATCATGTTGGCGCACCAGTCGGGTGAGTTTTTCGGAAACCCAGAACATGTCCTTGCGTCCTTGTTCCGGGATTTCGTTGCCGGTGCTCCATCCGATCACGCAGGCGTGGTTGCGGTCCCGGCGGATGAAGTTGGCGACGTCGCGCTCGTGCCAGGCGTCGAAGTGGATGTGATAGTCGTTGGGTTTCTTGGCAAGTTTCCACATGTCGAAGAGCTCATCGAGGACGAGCATGCCCATGCGGTCGCAAAGTTCGAGAAGCTGTGGGGCGGGCGGGTTGTGGGAGGTGCGGATCGAGTTGCAACCCATGGCCTTGAGCAATTCGATCTGGCGCTCCGCGGCACGGGTGTTGAAGGCCGCGCCGAGCGGGCCGAGGTCGTGGTGGTTGCAGACGCCCTGGATCTGGACGCGCTGGCCGTTGAGGTGGAATCCATCGGCCTTCCATTCGGCACTGCGGAGGCCGATCTGGATCTGGTGGGAATCGAGCACCTGTTTTCCGCTGATGAGGGAGGTCTTGAGCGTATGCAGAGCGGGGTTCTCCACGCTCCAAAGCGCGGGTTTCCGGATCGTGAGACGGGTGTCCTTGCCGTCGGCAGGCCGGCGCGAGGTGGCAATGCTGCGGCCTTCCGGATCGAGGAGTTCGTGCACGATTTCCACGGACGGGTCGCTTGGCTTGCGGACGACCTCGGTGCCGATGACGAGGTCGGCGGATTCCTTGCTGATGTTCTCCGGTCGGGCAAACACGCCGTGATGGGCGATGCGGACCGGATGCGACTTCACCAGCCAGACGTGCCGATAGATTCCGCCACCGGGATACCAGCGTGAGGATTGCTCCTTGTTTTGAAGTCGCACGGCAATGGAGTTCTCCGCACCGAATCTGGCGAAGGGAGTGAGGTCGATGCGGAACGAGTTGTAGCCATAGGCCCACTCGCCCGCCTTCTGGCCGTTGACGAACACGGTGGCCGTGGACATCGCGCCATCAAAATCGATTTCGATCTGCTTGCCGCGGTCCGTTTCTTCCAGACGGAAGGTTTTCCGATACCAGCCGATGCCGGTCCAGGGCAGCTTGCCGGTTTCGTTTTCCAGATCCATGCGGAAGGGGCCTTCGATCCCCCAGTCGTGGGGCAGGTCGAGCGAGCGCCAGGAAGTGTCATCGAAATCAATGGCTGCTGGCGAAACCGCGGCCTTGCCGGAGGGTGCTGCGGGTTTCAGCGGGTTGCCGGTGGCATCGAGGAGCCGGACTTCGCGGATGCTCGCCCATTGGGCGGTCGCCATTTTGCCGACGGTGATCCGGATGAAACGTCCCTCGCCCTTGGCCTCCACCCGATCGCTTCCGCTGGCATTGCTGCCGGGGCTCCAATCGCTGAGGACCGACCATTGGGTTCCATCGGTCGAGAGCTCCGTGCGGAATGGATAGGCGGCTTGCTTTTCCCATTGGATGTCGATCCCTCCAAGCCCCGCGCTGCGTCCGAGGTCGACCGTGAGCGACTGGCCTTCGGTCCCGCTTGCGGCGCACCACCGGGTGTTGGCATCGCCATCGATGGCATGCTCGGGCGGGTTTTCCGGTTCGTTGGAACTTGCGGTGGCCGCGACGTGAGGCGCACCGGGTTCCTGCAGGCGTCCGCCGTCGGGCATCGCGCCGAAGCGTGCGAACTTCCATGAGGCGTCGAAGTTGCTGCGTTCCGCTGCGTTGGCGGCGATCAGGGATGCGGCTAACAGAAAGAGGGAAGTGGGTTTCATGAACCCCTCCACGCTCGCCACCGCGTTCCGGGGCGGCAAGCGGATTCTCCGCCCCATTTCGGAGGGTTTTTGACCTGAGGCAGGTCATTGCACCGGTCACACGGAACCGGTAAAAAAGAAGCGGCCCGATCGATAATCCCCGGGAAAAACCCAAAAACCCAAAGGGAAGCTCAATCGGGCCGCCTATGTCTTGCGACGCGCGGAAGCAATCATCGGATGAGTCGCGGGTCAAGAGGTAAATGCAGATTTTTCACCCTCACGAAAGCTGCGTAAATTTTCCTAAAGATTGTCTTGCATAGTCCGGGGGCGGACCTTAACAAAGCCGCCCACCCAACCGGATGCTCGGATGGCGGAATTGGTAGACGCGCTAGACTAAGGATCTAGTGGGGTAACCCGTGGAGGTTCGAGTCCTCTTTCGAGCACTTCTCTTTGTTTTTCGAAGAGATCGAGGTTGGGTTTTTTTGTGTCTGCATGGGTCGTCGGTGGACGTCCATTTCCTGCAGGTTCGGGTTTCCGGCAAAAGCCGGGGTGCTGTCCGCCAAGGCTCTCTCTCAGCGCCAGAAACAGCAGTTTCTGTCTTCATTCACCACCTCGAGAAACTCAATGAAGCACACGGCTTCCGGGTGGGGAGGATACGAATGCCATTTCAGGTCCGACCGCATCCAGTGGATTTTCCGCCGGTTCGTTTTGCGACTTCAGGCGGACGTCGATTGGTTAGAAAGTCCGCCATGGCGGATACGATCGAAACGGTTTCTTCCATCGCAAAGGCCATCGGTCTTCGGAGCTTGGGGATGCGTTCGTTCCGGGTTCGGAGTCGGTTGCTTCATGGCCGATGTGGAGCCCCTTGCACAGGGCATTTCCCACTGCCTGCATGAGTGGCGATGACACGGCCTGAGGCGTCCCTGCGGGTGTGCACGGTTGTTTGGCTTCCGGAGGCGCTCGCCGATTCCGTGCCGATCAAGCGGCCTGAGGCATCGCGGAACTGGGTGTGGCTTGTGGATCCAGAGGATTGGCTGCGGTTGGCACTGCCACTCATCCGCCCGCTGGCGTCTCGGTAGGTGGTCTGGGATGAACCGGATGGGCTGTTCCGTGTGATGGCCGATCCGGTGAGCCTGCCACTGGCATCGCGATACTCGGTGCGGATCGAGGTTCCTCCGGTGGCGTGGCTGGTGCTGGTGGATTGGATCCGGCCGGAGGCATCGCGGAAGACCGCCTTTTCGGAGCCGGTGCCGGTTCTCTGACGTTCCACGGTCTGAACCACCCGTCCCGTGGCGTCGCGGATCACTTCGCGGCAGGTTTGGGCCGGGGAACGTGTGGCCAGAGCCGAGGCAACCAACAGGATGGCAATGGAGGTCTTCTTCATGCGGAGATAGACTGGATCGGTTTCGCGTTCATTCGATGCGGAAATGAGATTCGGGTTCCAGCGTGTCTTGCGGTTTCGGGACGGTGCGGCCCCCGGAAACGGGCGGGGACGTGAGACGCTATTCACTTTGCGCCAGCCTTTCGACTTGAGGTGATCGTCATGGATGGGTTCTCTTCTGGCTGCTCCTGCTAATCCGAGCGAAGCAATCGAACCATGGGCTTCTTCTACCGCAAATCCGCCAGTTTCGGGCCGTTCCGCGTCAACCTGAGCAAATCAGGCGTTGGCTATTCCGTGGGAGGTCGCGGGTTCAGGGTGGGACGAAGTGGCAATGGTCGGCGCTACACATCCTTCAGTGTGCCCGGCACGGGGGTCGGGTATCGGGGCAGCGGCTGCCTCGTGGTCATCGCCGCGTTTCCCGTGTCCATCGCCATCACCTACGGAGTCCTCAACGCACTTTCCTGAATCAATCAACCGATGACACTCACCTGGAAACGCACGCTTCGAACTCCATCCTCGGAACGATTCCTCGCCCAGCGCAGCGGCAAGGATGTGGCAGCCGTGGATCTGCATTATCTCGCCAACGGCACCGTCGCGGGAACGATCATCATCCTGAAGGGCTCCGGTTTGGATGAGTCCAACATCCAGGATCTGCTCTCGGCCCTTGACGATGAGTTCCTGCCTGACGTCGACCTCGTCGAGGGAAGCCTTACCTACACCGTGGTTCTCGGCGAGGTGCTGGGTAACTGGGAGGCGCACCAAAACGCCACGGGCGGCGGGTAAGCGGAGCTTCCGAATGGCGGGTCCCTGCATTTTCGAACCATGAAAACCATACTTCTACCGTTTCTTCTTTGCAGTCTGGCCATGGCTGCGCCGGGATCCAAGCCGCTCAAGATCTTCATCCTGGCCGGGCAGTCCAACATGGAAGGCCATGCCATGATCTCGACCTTCGACTACATCGGGGATGATCCTGCGACCGCTCCTTTGTTAGGGAAAATGCGTGGCCCGGATGGCAGGCCGACACTTTGCCGGGGTGCCTGGATTTCATATCTCACCGGGGCTGGGGAAAAGAACTTCACGTTGGGCGGTCCTCTCACGGCGGGATATGGCGCGATGAACGGCAGGGATTCCAAGCAGCCAGGCGAAAAGATCGGGCCCGAGTTCACCTTCGGGCTGACGATGGACGAGGCGCTCGACGAACCGGTGCTGTTGATCAAGACCGCGTGGGGTGGGAAGAGCCTGCACACGGATTTCCGGCCGCCGGGCGCGGGCCCCTTTGAGTTCAACGAGGCTCATCTCGAGAACCTCCGGAAACAAGGCCGCGATCCCGGGATGGAGATGGAGGAAAAGCGGAAAGCCACCGGGCATTACTACCGGATGATGATCGATCACGTGCGACAGGTGCTGGGCGACTTGAAGAACGCATGCCCTGCCTATGACCCCTCGCAGGGTCATGAACTGGCGGGCTTCGTATGGTTGCAGGGCTTCAATGACATGGTGGATGGCCAGGTGTATCCGAAACGAAACCAGCCGGATCGTTTCGATCTCTACTCCGTGTTGCTGGAGCAATTCATTCGCGATGTTCGCAAGGATCTTGCTGCTCCAAAGCTTCCCTTTGTCATCGGGGTGATGGGCGTGGGGGGATTGAATGACAAGTCGCCGGACATGCTTTCGTTCCGTCGCGCCATGGCGGCACCCGCATCCCTGCCGGAGTTCCGTGGAAACGTCGCCGCCGTGCAGACCGCGCCGTTTTGGTCGGATGAACTCGGTGCCATCGATGCCAAACGGGACAAGATCCGGCAGATGCGTTTCTTCCTGGAGTCCCGCCACAAGGATCACGCCAACGCCGACGGCAAGATGAGCGAGGACGACAAGAAGGCCTATCTCGCGAAGTTTGAGGCGGACCTGATTTCGCCGGCCGAGGCCGCGCTTTGGAAACGCGGTGCATCGAATGCCGGTTACCATTACCTGGGCTGTGCGAAGACCTTTGCGCTCATGGGACGGCATTTCGCGGAGGCGGCGCTGGTGATGATGGGGCGGCAGGCCCCTGCGGCCGGGCGGCCCCAATGAGGCGCGACCGGTAAATGCATGCACCGCGACCACCTTTTTGGTTGTCTGCGCAATCGAAGCCCCGCATCCCTTGTCGCGGTTTTGCCGATGGAAGCGCACCCACTGCTCGCAATCCGGAATCTTACGAAGTCCTTCGCCGGGGTGAAGGCCTTGGATGATGTCGGCTTCGACGTGCATGCCGGCAGCGTCCATGCGCTGATGGGGGAAAACGGAGCGGGAAAATCCACCCTGCTCAAGATCCTGGGTGGCCTCCAAAGTCCGGATGCCGGTGAGATCCGGATGAACGGCACATCGGTCCGGTTTCGCAGTCCTCACGAGGCACTCAAGCACGGCGTTTCGATGATCCACCAGGAGTTGATGCCGTTCCGCAACCTGAGCGTGGCGGCGAACATCGCCATGGGCCGTGAAATGACGCGCGGGTTTCCCGGGTGGCTCGATCATGCGGCGATGCACCGTGAGGCGGAATCCCTGCTGGGAAGGCTCGGGCTTTCGATCGACCCCCGCCGGCGGATGGGCGATTTGAGCGTGGCGGAAATGCAGTCGGTCGAGATCGTCAAGGCGCTCGCCCGCAAAGCCTCGGTGATCCTGATGGACGAACCGACCACGGCGCTTTCGGAGCGGGAAGTGGGCGCGCTCTTCGAGGTGATCGACGGGCTCAAACGCGAGGGCAAGGCGATCATCTACATTTCCCACAAGATGGATGAGATCTTCCGGATCGCCGACACTATCACCGTGATGCGGGATGGCCGCCATGTGGGCACCCGCGCTGCGGCCGAGATGGACGAAGCCGAGCTCATCCGGCTGATGGTTGGCAGGGATCCCGCGCCGAGGGCCGTGCGGCGGGGAAATCCAGGCGAGCCGGTGCTGGAGGTCCGCAATCTGGGAAATCCCGGGCGTTTTGAGGCCATCGACTTCACCCTTCGGCGTGGTGAGATCCTCGGCATCGGTGGATTGATGGGGGCTGGCCGGACCGAACTCGCGGAGGCCATTTACGGCATCAACCCGGCGCGGTCCGGCGAGATCCGGGTGGCGGGCAAGCCCCTCCGCATCCGCAGCCCGAAGGATGCGCTCAAGGCCGGGATCGCTCTCGTCACCGAGGACCGCAAGCGCCATGGCTTCATTCCATCGATGGCAGTGGGTCCCAATCTCACGCTTTCCAGCCTTCGCAGCCCATGGATCGATTTCCGGCGCGAGGCGGAGATCGCCGTCTCCCAGATCGACCGGTTTTCCATCAAGGTGGCGGACCCGGGGCAGCCCGTGGTCAGTCTGAGTGGGGGAAACCAGCAGAAAGTGGTGATCGCCAAAGCGCTGCTCACCCAGCCGGAGATCCTCATCCTCGACGAGCCCACACGCGGCATCGACGTCGGGGCCAAGGCGGAGATCCACGCACTGATCGCCGGACTGGCGGCGGATGGAAAAGCGATCCTCGTGATTTCCTCGGAGCTTCCCGAGCTGATGGCCTTGAGCGACCGGGTTCTCATCATGCGCGAGGGCCGTGTGGTCGCGGAGGTGGATCCATCCGGGACCACTCCCGAAGCGTTCATGCGCCACGCCATGCCCGGTTGAAACGCCCGCACCTTTTCATGACTGCCACCTACGCCACTCCGAAAAACTTCCTGAAATCCTGGGGACTTGTCATCGCCCTGCTGGTGATCGGCACCGTGCTTTCGTTCGCGCACCCGGGTTTTCTAACGGTTCCCAACCTCCTCAACGTCGCGCGGCAGATATCCATCAACGGGATTCTTGCGGTGGGCGTCACGCTGGTGCTGCTCACCGGCGGTGTGGATCTTTCGCTGGGCTCGGTGGTCGCGCTTGCCGGGGTGGTCGCGGCGAGCCTGGCCCATCCCGGGGACTATCCGGTCCTCATCCCGATCGTGGCGGGGATCGCGGCAGGTGCCGCCTGTGGTGCCGCCAACGGCTTGATGGTGACGCGCGGTCTCATTCCCTCGTTCATCGCCACGCTGGGCATGATGACCGCGGCGCGTGGACTGGCCCTCGTTCTTGCAAAGGGCCGCCCGGTTTCCAATCTCAGCCCCGAGTTCACCCGCATCGGCGGGGATCTGGGCATGGTGCCCATCCCGGCGATCGTGCTCGTGCTGCTGGCCATGGCCACCGCCGTGGTCCTGCGGAATCTGCGACTCGGCCGGCACCTCTACGCGGTTGGCGGAAATGCGGATGCCGCCCGGGCTGCGGGCATCGGCGTCGGCGGAGTGAGGATGATCGCCTACACCGTTTGCGGTGCTTTCGCCGGCGTGGCGGGCGTGGTGCTCGCGGCACGGATCACCACCGGCCAACCGAATGCAGGTGCGGGTTATGAACTCGATGCGATCGCGGCCGTGGTCATCGGCGGCACCAGCCTCTCGGGTGGCGTGGGAACCATCGGCGGAACGATTCTCGGTGCGCTGCTCGTCGGGGTGATCAACAACGGGCTCGATCTGATGAATGTTTCCTCCTACTACCAAGCCATCGTCAAGGGCGTCATCATCGTGGGTGCCGTCTGGCTCGATCGAAACCGGATCCCATCATGAAAACCATCGCGCGGAAAATCACCGTTGTTCTTCTTCTTGTGCTGCTCGCCCCGCTCGGGTGTCAGCGTGGCTCTCAGGCTTCCTCCGGCGGGGCCGGGCAGGTGGTTGTGGGCGTTTCCCTGCTGAATCTATCCAGCGAGTTCATCGTGATGCTCAACGAGGCGATGGAGGCAAAAGCGGGTGAACTTGGGGTGAAACTCATCGTCAACGACGCCCAACGCAGCGCGGAACGCCAGATCCAGCAGGTCGAGGGTTTCATCGCGCAGAAGGTGGATGTGATCATCCTCAACCCCTGCGAGGTGGATGCCAGTTCACCCGCCGTGGACAAGGCGCTTGCGGCCGGCATTCCGATCCTCAACCTGAACTCGGTTACCAAATCGGCTCCGACCGCCTTTGTCGGATCTCACGATGAGGAATCCGCGCGCATTGCCATGGATTTCATCGCCCGACGTCTGGGCGGCAAGGGGAACGTGCTGATGATGCAGGGTTTCATGGGGCAGGCGGCGCAGTTGAAGCGCGATGAGGGGGCTCGCGAGGTGCTTGCGAAACATCCCGATCTCAAACTCCTCTCCGCGCAAACCGCCGAGTGGGATCGTGCCAAGGCGATGAGCCTGATGGAAAACTGGATCCAGGCGCATGGATCGAACATCCAGGCGGTTTTCGCGCAGAATGATGAGATGGCCATGGGAGCTCTCCTTGCCCTGGAGCGCGCCAATCTGAAGGACAAGGTGGTGCTTGCCGGCATCGATGCGATCGCCGACGCGCTCGGTGCCGTGAAGGCGGGGCGTCTCGATGCCACCGTCTTCCAGGACGCAAAAGGGCAGGGGCGCACGGCGGTGGAAGTGGCACTCAAGATTGCGAGGAAAGAACCGTTTGAGAAAGAAACCTTCATCCCGTTCCAGTTGGTGACGAGGGAAAACGCCGACCAGCCACGTTGATCCGGATTTCCGGTTGGGGACCGAGGCATCCCGCGCTAGGTTGCACCATGAGAGGTTTGCTCTTGGCCCTGTTTGTCTTGAGTCCTGCGGCAGCGGATGTCTGCCGGGTGACGATCGATGGCACCGGTTGCCGCACCCGGCAGTTGGCCATCCAGCGGGCCTTCACGGCGATCGATGGCGTGGAGAAGGTCGAGGTGATGCCGCGCGGAACGGACGGTCCGCCGAACCGCCGGGTGTTTGTCATCCACCGCAAGGGTCCGGCTCCGGAGCGCGGGCACCTGGAGGCTGCGCTGGGGAAGAAAGCCGGTCGCTATCGGATCGTGAGTGTGGAAAACGAGCCGCAAAAACCGGTCAGCGCCGACTCCGGGTCATCATGAACTCATTGCCCTCGGTGTCCATGCACATGGCGAGGTGAAGCGGGTCCTCGGCCGTGTCCACCGGTTCGCAGGTCAGGCTGCCTCCGCACTCGGCGAGTCGGCGGATGCCCTCGCGCAGGTCGTCCACCTGGAAGGAAAGCCCGGTCCACGTGCGCTTGCCCTCGCCGCCGCCATGGACCCCGATGGTGGATCCGGCAATGACGATCTCACTCCACACCTCGGACTCGAACGACACGCTGCCGCCGAACATCTCCTGATAGAAATGCAGGCAGCGTTTCCAATCCGCCGCCCACAGGACGTATTTCACTTTCTGAACCTGCATGCCGTTTCGCGAACTTGCGGTGAATCAACCGGGACCACGGTCCACATCGATGCGGAACGCCTTGCCCCGCAGCTTCGAGTTGCGCGTGTTGCGGATCGCCTGGTCGGCGAAACCTTCGGGCACGTCCACCAAAGTGTGCTTGGGAAACAAGGTGATCCTTCCAAGGCTGCCATCCGGAAGACCTCCTTCTCGATACATCATGCCGACGATGTCCTTGGGCAGCACGCCCTGGGCCTTGCCGAGGGAAATGAAAAGCCGGGTCATGCCCGCCTCGTTCGGGATGGGTCCTCGCTCGAACTTCGGGCGCGGACCGCGATCGGCACGGTCGAAGTCGCCGCGTGGCGGGCGCTCTTCACGAAACTTCTCGCGCTTGGCAGGGCGCTCCGGCTCGCGATCCTCCTCGATGGCCGATCCCTCGCGGCCGTTGGCCTCGCGCAGGAGCGTCACCGCGGCTCCGGCGATGTCGGTGGGCGTGTGGCCCTGTTCGAGGAGGCGGTCGATGTTGTCCTGATAGGGATCGAACTTGCCGGACTCCAGGCGCTCCTTCAATGAATCGAAAATCAGGTCCGCACGGCGACCCTCGACCTGCTCGACGGAGGGAATGCGCTCACGTTTGATCACCTGGCGGGTGTAGCGCTCGATCGATTGCAAACGGTAGATCTCGCGGCCGAAAACGAAGCTGACCGCCCGCCCGGAACGCCCGGCGCGACCGGTGCGGCCGATGCGGTGAACGTAGTCCTCGGGGTCGGCCGGAAGGTCGTAGTTGAAGACGATGTCGATCTCATCAATGTCGAGACCGCGGGCAGCCACGTCGGTGGCGACGAGCAGCTCGACGCTGCCATCGCGGAAGCGCTTCAGAACGCGTTCGCGCATCATCTGGGTCATGTCCCCGTGGAGGCGGTCGGCGGCGTATCCGCGGTTGATGAGGTCCTCCGCGCATTCGTCCACCGTGCGCTTGGTATTGCAGAAAATGATGCCCAGGCGTGGCGGGTTCATGTCGAGAATGCGCGAAAGCACCTCGACCTTGGACCGTTGACGGACCTCGAAGTAGGATTGCTCCACCGTGGAAACCGTGCGCGATTTCTGCTGGATCTCGACGATCTGCGGATCCTTGCCGAAGCTCTTGATCAGGCGGGAGACGCCCGGATTCATCGTCGCGGAGAAGAACAAGGTCTGGCGGTCCGGAGGCAGCGAACCTAACAGCTCGTCCATCTCGTCCTTGAAGCCCATGTCGAGCATGCGGTCGGCCTCGTCGAGAATGGCCATGCGGACCTCCGAGGGATCGAAGCTGCCGCGGCGCAAGTGATCGAGCAGCCGGCCCGGAGTGCCGACAACAACCTGGGCCCCATCGCGGAGGGCGCGCAACTGGCGGTCCATCGGAGCACCTCCGTAAACCGGCGTGGCATGGAGCCCGCGCAGTTTGGCACCGAGGCGGTGGACTTCCTCACACACCTGCACGGCAAGCTCGCGGGTAGGGCAGATGATGAGAACCTGGGTCTTGTGGTTTTTGACATCCAGCTTGGCCAGGGCCGGCAGCGTGAAGGCCGCGGTCTTGCCGGAACCCGTGGCGGAGAGGCCCACCAAGTCCTTGCCCTCCAGAGCCGGAGGAATGCTCATCGCCTGGATCGGCGAGGGGCGTTCGAAACCGAGGGTTTCAATGGCGGCGAGCAGCGGGGCTGGCAGGCCGAGTTCGGAGAAAGGAGGCGTATCCATGAGACGGGAATCAATGCGGCAACCGGCCAGGCGGACGAATTTCCGCGCCGGGCGGACAGCCAATCGCTGATTTCCGGGGGAAAACAAGCACGGATTGAAAATCGGAGCGATTGCCAAGGCCCGGAACCTGTGCAGGATCGGCTCGTGGGCAGCTATGAAGAGCAAAAACGGGTCATGAACCTGTCGCTTGCGGCGGCTGTGGTGCTGCTGGGCGCGAAGGTGACCGGTGCGGTGGTCACCGGCTCATCCGCGATTTATTCGGATGCTGCGGAGTCGGTCGTGCATTTTCTGGCGGTGTGCTTTGCGGTCTGGGCGCTGAGACTGGCGCACAAACCGGCGGATGAGACCCACCACTTCGGTCACGACAAGGTGGCCTTTCTTTCCGCAGGCTTCGAAGGGGCGATGATTTCCGCAGCAGCTTTGCTGATCTTCTATGAGGCGGTCCGGCAGATGCTCTCCGGGGTGGAGATCCAGCAAATCGGCCTGGGCATCGCCATCACGGCCTCCGCCGCCGGGGTCAATCTGGTGCTCGGTCTGTCCTTGCTCGCCGTCGGAAAGCGCAGCGGTTCCCCGCTGCTCCGGGCCAATGGCCACCATGTCCTCACCGATGTGTGGTCGAGCGCCGCCGTGCTGGTGGCGTTGCTGCTTTACAAAACCACCGGCTGGGTCTGGTGGGATCCCATCGCCGCCATTCTCGCCGCCCTGAACATCCTGCGCGTCGGTTACAAGCTGATCCGCGAAAGCCTCGGAGGCCTGCTCGACGAGGCGGACCTCGAAGTCGAGGGACGCATCCGCTCCTTGCTGGACCAGCAGGTCAATTCACACGGGGTGTCTTACCACAATCTGCGCCACCGCCACTCGGGACGGACTCACTGGGTGGAGTTCCACCTGGTTTTCGATGACTCTCTCACCGTGGGCGAGGCCCATGTCGTGGCCACCCGAATCGAGTCCTGCGTCGCGGACCTTCTCAAGCCGGATGGACGCGTGATCTCCCATCTGGAACCCAAATCCGCCGAACACGATGTGGAGGCCTGGGAGGGCCGATGAACCCGGGGTGAGAACCGAATGAGCCGTCTTAAGCGCCGGCCCTCAGTCAGAAAACCCAGCAAAAGCTCGGAATACGCACGCATTCAGGAACACGTCGCGACAACGATGCAGCCCGCCAGAAACCAAGCCAGCCAAAAACAGGATGCCCGGCAGCTGATGGCCCCTGCGCTGGTCGAGAGCGCCAAACGACGCGAAATGATCAGCCTCCGATCTCGGTGCGGCCGGACAGCGAGGCTCCCTCTTCCATCGAGAAGACCTTGGACTTGATGTCGCCATTGATCTTGGACTTGTCCTTCAGCTCGCAGCGTTCGGAGGTGATCTTGCCCTCCACCTTGCCGTAGACCTTCACTTCTCCAGCGGTGACGTCGCCCTTGATCACGGCGTTTTCACCAATGGTCACGCGGCCCTTGTCCGAGGTGATTTCCCCCTCGATCTTGCCGTCGATGATCATGTCGTTGGAGAATCGGATCGAACCGGTGATTTCGATGCCGCTGGAAAGAACGTTGGTCGCATTGGCCATAACGATGGAGAAGGGAGCAAAGCAGGCGGTGCTTGGCAATGGCAAAGATCACCGCCTGCCGGGCATCCGGATTCATGAATCCGCCACCACCAGCTCCTCCGCCTGGGCGGCGAAGTCGAATTGGTAACGCAGCAGGCAGCCTACCCCGCCATGCTGCCTCAAGAGCTCATCATTCTCGCACACCTCGATCGGGATCGCGCGGGCTGTCGCCAGCCGCACGAGTTCTTCGCGGTCCGCTGCCGGCAGCTCCTCGGAAATGACCAGTTCCGCCGCCGCTCCTGCCTCCAACGAACGGCGGCTCGCATGAATGCCGACCACCGCAAGGCCCCTGCGGCGGATCTGCTCGTGCAGGCGCTCGACCGTATCGCGGGACTCGTTCTGCTCCGCTTCAATGAAGGCATCAATCGCCTGCTCCAGCACCGGCGAGCAGTCCTGGCCATTCGGTGACCGGAAAACCGCTCCCACCACGCGCGATTCGAGCTGCTTGGGCAGCATCTCCCGCAGCGCCGAGACATGGCGCGGGTGCCCGGCGAGAATCAGATGGTTCAAGCCCCGGCGCGACATCAGGCGGGTGATGATCTCCACCTGGTCCCGGTGGAAACGGCGCGTGTTTTCCTGCTTCCGGTGGTGGTAATGCTCGCGGCTCCATCCCCGGCCCAGGTCGCCCCCGAGCTCGGGCCTGCGAGTGAGGATTTCCTCGCTCACCGCGCCCAGCGTCACTTCCAGGATCCGTCCGGTCTCCTCAGTGCATATCACCACGATGAATCGGTGGAAACGGTCCTTCATCTGCACCAGCGGAAAAATCGCCGGACGCGGAGAGACATGGAAATGCGTGTCCATCGTCGCATGAAACGGAATCACCAGCAGCAGCGGAAAGTCTCCGCCACGGGCAAAGGCCGCCACACTCTGGATATCCTCGTTCCAACGGCTTCTGAGGACCTGCTCAAGATCCGATTTGGCGGCATCGAACAACGGCCGGTGATCCTTGGGTAGCGTGCTCCGCGCCGATGAGCTCCACGTTTGGAAGGCGGATCGGGTGGACTCGACCGACTGCCTCAGATCGATGAAGACGCTCAGCACCGGGGCCTCGGTCTCGGGGAGATTGGCAAGGGCTCCGATATGGCGGCGCAGGACTTCCATCGGACTTTCGGATTTTGGGGAATGGGTATTTTCAGGCATTCCCCCAACATAGCCGGATCCGCCGTTTGTCCGGTGGAAATCCGCACCGGTTTTCCAGTCGGCATGCCTCTTCGCCAGTGGAGACGATGAGGGTTTCCTAACAGAAACTTCGGCGGATCCTCCGGTCTTGCCTCGCTGCCGCCCCTCGCTCAGCCTTCCCGCATGCAGGATGTCATGATCAGGACGGTGGACCTCCACCGCGGCTACCGCATCGGGAAAAAATCCATCGAAGTGCTTCACGGCATCGATCTGGAAATCCGGCGTGGCGAGCGTGTCTTTCTCTGTGGCCCCAGCGGCGCCGGCAAAACCACTCTGCTCTACACTCTCGCCGGTCTGGAGCGGCCGGAAAAGGGCAGCGTCCACATCCACGGCATCGACCTCTACGCCATGGGCCGCCGCCAGCAGTCCGAGTTCCGCAACCGTGAGATCGGCTACATTTTCCAAAACTATCATCTCCTTCCCGAACTCACCGCTCTCGAAAACGTCGCCGTCCCCGGTGCCATCGCCGGAAACAACACCTCGGAAGCCGCATTGAAGGCTCTTCGCCGGGTCGGCCTCGCCGATCGCGCCGATCACCTCCCGGCCGAGCTTTCCGGCGGCGAACAGCAACGCGTGGCCATCGCCCGGGCCATTGTCAACGAACCCAAAGTCCTCTTTGCCGACGAACCCACCGGCAATCTCGACTCCCGCAACAGCGCGGAAATCATGGCCATCCTCATGGAACTCGCGTCCGAGCACAGCGTCACCCTCGTGGTCGTCACGCACGATCCCAGCCTCGCCCGCGCCGGTGACCGCACGCTGGTCATCCGGGATGGCTCCATCCGCGAGGAAAGGCATCCTGCCGGAGACTGAGGTTTTTCCCGTTCCCTCCCGGCGTCGCCGCTGATAGAAGGCTCGTGTGAAACCCGCCGATCCCCAGCAGCTTCCCCAGCCCGGCGATGATCTCGCCATCACCGAGGAAGAGATCCGCCAACAGGAACTCTTCGAACTGGAATCCGATGAGACCACGCTGCTTTCCGGTCCCAATTCGCGGATTCACAACCTGATGACCCTCTTCCGCGTGGGCAAGGATCTGCTCACCGCCTTCCGCGCCCTGCATTTCGCCGGTCCATGCGTGACCATTTTCGGCTCCGCTCGCACCAAGCCGGGCACCCGCTACTACGAACTCGCGCGACAGATGGGCGCGGCCTGTTCGCGGCTCGGCTTCACCGTGATGACCGGCGGCGGCCCCGGAATCATGCAGGCCGGGAATCAGGGGGCTTTCGAAATCGGTGGACGCTCGCTCGGTGTGAACATCCAGCTCCCTTTCGAGCAGGAACTCAATCCCTACGTGCACAAGTCCGTCACCATGCGCTACTTCTTCACCCGCAAGGTCGTGCTCGTGAAGTATTCCTACGCCTTCATCGTCCTGCCAGGCGGCGCAGGCACGCTCGACGAGATGTTTGAAACCATGACGCTCATCCAGACCGGGAAACTCAAAGGCTTTCCCATCATTCTCATGGGCAAGGACTACTGGCAGCCGCTCATGGACTTTGTCTATCGGATGGCCGAGGAGGGAATGATCAGCCCGGATGATCCGGAACTCATCTTCTTCACCGACGATGTCGAGGACGCGGTGGCCCACCTCCAGCGCCATGCCGTCCGCCAGTTCGGCCTCCGGCGCAAACGCCAGCCTCGTCCCATCAAGGTGCTCGGAGAAAAAGCCTTGCCGCGCTGAAGCCAGCTTTCCTTCGCTCAGGCTTTTGGCAGGAAAAAGCCGCGCTGTTTTTCGGAGATCGCCATGCCGAGCTTCTCCATCACTGCAAGCATGTCTTCCCAGACCTGCCGCTTGACCGAGAGATTCGCCCCGCTCTGCAAGAGGTAGCTCGGATGAAAGGTCACGCGCGCCGGAATGCCGTTGAACTGGTGCCAGTGACCGCGCATCGCTCCAACCGCTCCACTCAGCCCCAAAAGGCCTTCGGCCGCGGTGCCTCCCAGTGCGATGATGCATTGCGGTTCCACGATCTCGATCTCCTTGCGGACAAAGGGAAGGCAGACGGTCATTTCTTCCGGACTCGGCTTGCGGTTGTTGGTCGTCTGCCGCGGCGTGGCCGGTCGGAATTTGACGATGTTGGAAATGTATACCTCTTCCCGCGATACCCCCATGGCCTTGAGGATGTCGTTGAGCTTTTGTCCGGCCGGGCCGACGAAGGGCTCGCGCTCCTTCTCTTCCTGATAACCGGGAGCCTCACCGACGAGCATGATCTTTGCGTCCGGATTTCCGGTGGCAAAGACCATGGTTTCCCTCAACGTGCCCAGCGACCGGGCTGGTGGCCATTTCTCCGCCTGGCGTCTCAGGGCTTCCAAGCGCTCCACCTTCGAACCCGATCCGGAAACCACTGCGGGCGCTGCCTGAGCCGGTATGGCGGATGTTTCCGTGCCTTCGGGTCGAGAGGTGCCGGCACCAACCGGGACGCCGCGGACGGCCCGGATGTACAATTCCCGGAGGCCGTCACGAGCTTCCTCATCGATCAGGATATGTGAAACCCCACGGGCCTTTTCGGCTTCGAGGAACTCGATCACGGCATCGACAGGACGGGTCACGGCCGGAGGCTATCCGACACGTCGATCCGGCGCAACCGCTCGTTGCGGGGTGGTCAATTCCACGTCACGCCCTTGCGGAGGTCTCGCAGGCTCCAGAGCAATCCGGCCGCCGGGGCTGCCGGGCCGCGCAGTTTCCTCGCCCCATCCACGCGCCGCGGCCCGAATCGTTGCCGCGCACTGGCAAAGGCCTGATCGACAAAACCGCGGCTGCCAATCACCGCTCCATCCGTGAAATAGCGGATCCGGTGACGCAGCATGCCACCGTAGGAAATCTCCCGAACTCCCTCGCCACGTGTCGTTTGGCCAACTCCGGCGCTGGCCTCAGCCTTGCCGAGCAGCAATTCCCGATAGGCCGCCGCGATGCGGCCGGACCACGGCTCGGCATCGGCCTCCAGACCCTGGTGGGCGCCCCAGGCACGCACCAGGCCGGCGCGTGCCCTGCGGCCATGGCCCTTGGCATTACCGCCGATGGCCTCGCCATAGCTGCTCCAGCGGTAGGCGGCGGGGTCCTCGACGATGCCTGCACGCACGGGATTCAGATCGATGTAGGCGGCTATCGCCCGGGCGGCGTGACCGTCCTCGACGATGAGGCTCTTGAAGCGATCCTCCCAAAGCCGTCCGCTGCGCGCGTGGCGGCGGTTGTGCCACTGCGTGTAGCGCTGGAGCAGGCCTTTCATGAACTCACCAAGGTCATGCATGCGATAGGTGAAGCGTTCGTGGATGGGCCCGGTGAGCACCCCCTCCGCGGCGAGTCCGGCGGCGACCTTGCCGCGGGCTTCAGCCAGTTGGGCGGCGATCTCCGCCACAAAGGCCTCGGGATAGAGGGCGGAGAGGCGTTCGAGGAGTTGCGCGTCGGAAAACCCCTCGGGAGGGCGGGGAGGGACTTCGAGGAGGAGATGGAAGTGGTTGTCCATCAGACAGTAGGAAAGCACCCGGCAGCCGGAGAACCGCTCGTAAACCCGCATCAGGGCGCGGAACTTCTCCTTTTCCTCCGCCCCCAGAACAAAGCGCCGGTCCACCACGCGCGAAATGCAGTGGTAGAACACCGGCTTGTGCCCGGAATGCCGCCAAGTAGCCAGCCAACGCGCTTTCCTCATGAGGCCCAAACCCTCAC
>JAIXOR010000073.1 GCA_027486655.1 Verrucomicrobiaceae bacterium
ACTGCGGCGCGCGGTTGACGCGGCGTTGATTGACAAGCATGCAACGAGTCATGCGCTGAGGCACAGCTTCGCGACCCACCTGTTGGAAGGCGGGACGGACCTGCGAAAGCTTCAAACGCTGTTAGGCCACGCCGATGTGAAGACGACCGAGATCTACACCCACGTGGCCGTCGGAGTCGGGGCGATGGGAGTGATCAGTCCGCTGGATCGGGTGGGGGGGGGAGGAGTTTGCTAGTTTTCAGTGTTCAGTTTTCAGGAAGAGGAGGCGAGAGAAGTGAGAAGTGGGAGAAGTTTGCTAGTGTTCAGTTTTCAGTTTTCAGGAAGAGGAAGAGAATTGAGAAGTGGAAGAAGCTTTCAGCTTTCAGCTTTCAGCTTTCAGATTGCAGCGGGAAGGGTAGGAGTCCTTGAATTACTGAGTCAGGAGACGATCTGGGGCTGGATTTTCCGGTTTTGATTTTCGTGATCTTTCGGGGGTTTCGTGGGTTTCGTTTTTCGGCCTGGATGGAACGGGATTGGGCCGGGCTGTGGGGAAGAGAGATTGGAAGATTCGGAGGAAGAGGATGTTGAAGGGTTTGGAGTGCGGGGGTGATGGTGGATGGGGGGAGATCGTGGGGTCTGGGGTGGGGGCTTTGGGTGTGGGTCTAGCGGGGCGTTCTCGTTTCATTCGCGTGCCGTTTCATTGAAACGGCGGCACTTTGGAGGATTGGCGATTGATGATTTTTGATTTCCGTTTGGGGAGGGTGTGGCCGCCGGAACCACGAAAGACACGAGAAGGCACGAAAGGTCGGGAATTTGAGGGCCTTGAATCGGTGGCTCGAAAAATATGTCGAGCGGGCTTCCCGGCTTTTGGTTTTCGTGATCTTTCGAGTGTTTCGTGGTTTTCGATTTCTGTTCTGGGTGGGACGGGTTCTGGCCGGGCTGTTGCGGATCTTTCGCACCTGGCCAGCAGGCTGGCTGCGGGAAAGCGGCAGCAGGCTGCACGCAGTCCAAGGTTGGGGGATTTTCGATTGGGGAGGGTGTGGCCGCCGGAACCACGAAAGACAAGAGAAGGCACGAAGGGTCGGGAATTTGAGGGCGTGAATCGATGACTCGAATGATGGGCCGAGCCGGGCATGCAGAAGTGATCAGTGATCAGTGATCGGTAATCGGTGAGCAGCGGAGGAGGCGGAGGAGGCGGGGGAGGCGGGGGAGGCGGGGGAGGCGGGGGAGGCGGGGGAGGCGGGGGAGGCGGGGGAGATGGCGGATGGTTAGAGATCGGGTGGACCGGGGAGGGACTTTTGGGCGTGGGGCGGGCTGGGAGTTCTCGTTTCATCCGCGTGCCGTTTCATCGAAACGGCGCCACCTTGGAGGATTGATGATTGATGATTGATGATTGATGATTGATGATTGGGAAGAGTGTGACATTTTCCATCGGTATTCCGCATGCCATGTGTACGGTTGGGCGTTGGGAGAGGCGTTGCGGCTTTTCTTCTGCGGTTCATTGGCGGGACCGTTCGGAGAACGGTCCCTGCCTTTGAATCTTCAATCTTAAATCTTCAATCTTAAATCTTCAATCGGCAATCGGCAATCCCTCTGTCTCATCTCCCCATCACGATCCGAAGCGGATGGCGAGGTGGTTGTGGGTGTTTTTGAGGCGGAATCCGGTTTTTTGGATTTCGCGGGCGATTTCGGGCATGTGGGCGGCGCCCCAGGGGATGACGATGTGTTCGGCGTGTTCGAGTTTTTCGTGGAGGACTTTGAGGAGGTGTTGGTTGCGTTTGGTGAGGATGTCCTCCATCAACTGTTTTTCGAGGCCTTTGGGGGTGGGTTTCATCAGGTAGGGCAGGGTTTCCGGGGTGATTCCCTGGGTGTGGATGAGCATGGCGTTTTTGAGCATCTCGCGGGTGGCCGGGGAGAACTCGCTCATGTCGACATCGGCGGGGACGAGCAGGCCGCGGGGTTTGAAGGCTTGTTGTTGTTCGACGGCGCCGATGGCTTCGGCCATTTTGGTATATCCTTTCTGGGGGCGGAAGAGTTGTTGGTGATCGCTCACGCCTTCCATCAGGACGATGGCGTTTTCGGGGATGGATTCGGAGAGGTTTTGATAGAAATCCTCCTCGCCGACGTGGGACATGGGCACGAGGTGGACGGTGCGTCCGTCGTCGCGGACATAGGTCCTGGCCTGCATGGAAACTCCGGCCGGGGTGAGGGTGACGAAGCCGTCGGAGAAGTGGTCCACGGCGTGTCTGGCGCAGAGGATGATGGCTCCGGCGAAGAGGGGGAGGAGGATCAGGAGACCGGCGGCGGAGACTCCGATGGCATGGGTCCAGCGGAAGGGCGAGGGACGGAGGGAGCTTTCGGCGAAGAAGGGCCAGCGGAGTTTCCGGTCACCGCGGGAGAGGCGGATCAGCTGGAGGGCGAGAGCGGTGTGGAGGATGGAGACGGCGATGCTGATCGAGGAAAAGTGGGAGGGGAAGTGGATGAGGAGAGGCAGTGTGGCGATCGTGGCGGTGGGGACAAACAGGGCGAGCGGGAGAAAGACCCGCTTCGGGATGCGGGGGAAGAGGGCCACGAGGAGGTAGGTGATGCCTCCGGCGGCGAGGACGGCGAGCGAGCCGAGTGCCCGGAAGATGCTGAGTTCCCGATGGTCGATGAGCATCAGCAGGTCGTCCGCGAGGGAGAGCAGCCCCCCGGCGAGAAAGATGAGGAGGAGCACGCTGAGAATGAGTCCGGTCCAGGAGGTCCGGTCCTTTTCCGGAAGGACGGGAAGGGGCGGAGGCGCATCGGCGGGCATGGTGGAACGCTCGGTCAGGCGGGGAGGCCGCGGCAATGAGAAATCCCTGCCGGGATTCCAAAAAAGAGCCGGCCGGGCGGCTTGGAGGACGCTGGGGGGTGCGCGCTCCGGCCGCTCCGGCCGACCATGTTTTTGGGGGGAAAGGAAGATCAGCGCGAGGCTGTGGCCTTGAGTTCGCTGGGGCGCGGTGGCCTTTGGATGCGGAAGGAAATTGGATCGCAGAGCAGTTCGCGGCCGTAGACCGTCTCGCTGACCAGGGCGAGGGTGTAGGTGCCGTTGCTGCGCATATGGGCGGAGAAATCCGGGATGGGAATCACGCGGCTGGAGGTCTCCTGCTGGTCGAGGACGATCGAATGAACGGTGATGGAGGGGTTTCCATGGATCTGCGTGCCTTGGTAGAGAAGGAGCGAGGTGACGCTTTTCGGATAGAGTTCCTTGAGGGCGAGCACCACCTTGGGGGCCACGCGGTTGTGAAGGGATCCGGGAGCGATGCCGCGGATTTCTCCGGAGGCGACCGGGAGCACGCGCAGTTTGGCACCGGCGATGCGGGATTGGGGCAGGTCTCCGGTATTCAGGGCGTGAACCACGAATTGTTCCTCGCCGCTGGCGCGGGTGGGGTCGCCGGCGCGGGTGATGGCGGAGGCGGGAAAGCGCAGGACGGTCGATCCGTTTTCCGCGATGCAGGCGCGTTCGGTGCGGGTGCCTTCGCCCTGGACGTCCGGGTGGAGGTGTCGTTCGAGCACGACGGTGGCGCTTTCCCTGGGGAATCCGCCCTCGGTGAGCAGGCCGGATACGTGCAGGTCCACGGTGAAGGGTTGGTCGATCCGGGTCCGGGGCAGGGCGCTGTCCGGATCGAGGGTGGTGATGCGGAGAGAGGCCTTGGGCAGGAAAGGGCCGGAGATGCGTCCGTCGAGGAGTTCCGCGTTGCTGTTGCTGAGGGACCAGAGCTGCAGGCGGGCGGTGTCCGGGATCCCGGCGGCCGGGGGCAGGTCGGCACGGGTGTTTTCGACCGGCATGTCCCAGACGACGCCGCTGGATTCCTTGATGTGGCGAACGAACTTCGTTTCGCCCGCAGCGAGGGTGGCCGCGGTGAGGATGGATGCGCTGGCGAGCAGGAGGTGGAGATTCATCGGGAGGCCGTTCGCTGGGTTTCCGAGGCCACGCGCACCGAGATCGGGCCCATGCGGTGGGTGGCGACGATGAGTTTCTCCTGCTTGGTCCAGATCTCCTTGAAGCGGGCGGGCAGTTCCTCGTTGCCGGCGGCTTGTTCGAAGTTCACCTCGACGGTGCCGAGCCAGCTTTTGTTGCGCTGTGCAAACTCGTTCCATGGCAGCAGCGTGCCGACCGGTCGGGCGACGACGCGCGACTTGAGCGATGCGGGCAGATGGACCACGGCTCCCTCGGGCACGAGCGTCCAGCAATCGCCGTCGTGCAGAAGCGTGGAGCTGCCGATGAGTGAAGGGGCGGTCTCTTCTTTCGGCGCGGGCGTTCCGGCCTCCGGTTGGACGAGGCGGATCATCGGGTCCCTTGCCTGGAGGCGGGCGAGGGTATCGGGAGTGATGCGAACCAGGATGGGCTGTGCCGCGAACAGGTTCACGGCAAGCGCACTCCAGAGCAGTGCGGTTTTCATGGATGGGGGGAGGAGTGAGGGGGGAATCACTGCCGGGGCTCTCGCACCGACGCCGGGATTTAATTCCCGCCATCCTCGAAAATCAACGTCCGTGGCCGGATCTACGCGATCACGGAGGCGTACGGAGGGTTCCCGGAGATTTCTGTTAGGTTCTGTTAGTGGTTCTTTTTCAGTGGCTTGCAATCCCTGAAAAAGAACACCCGCCAGCCGGGGTGCGGCGTGGCGGGTGTGGATTGATTTCTAGGAAACCTGAAGCAAGCGGCAAATGGCGTGCTCAGCGGTCGAGAATCGAGTTCCAGTGTTCGACGTGATCCTTCTTGGATTCGAAGAGGGACGTGGTGTCGTCGTGGATGGTGATGGAGGTGATTTTATCGCCGACGCCGTTGAACTTGCAGCCGCGCTCGCCGGTGTTGTTTTTGCCGGTGACTTTCATCACGACGTCCATGCCGTTGGTGACCTGGCCGAAGACCGAGTGGCGGTTGTCGAGGAAAGGGGTGGGGGTGTGGGTGATGAAGAACTGGGAGCCGTTGGTGCCGGGGCCTGCGTTGGCCATGGAGAACACGCCCGGGGCGCTGTGGCGGAGTTCGGGATGGAACTCATCGGCGAACTTGTAGCCCGGGCCGCCGCGGCCGGATTCGGTGGGGTCTCCGCCCTGGAGCATGAAGCCCTCGATCACGCGGTGGAAGGCGACGTTGTTGTAGTATCCGCGGCGGGCGAGATTGAGGAAATTGGCGCAGGTGAGCGGGGCCTTTGAGGCGAACATGGTGGCGTCGATATCGCCTGCGGTGGTGTGGAGCGTGATTTTGATGTCGGACATGCGCGGGAGGAAACACGGAATCCTGGGGCATGGCAACCTTTCCGGTGCTCAGGGATCGCGGCGGATGCGGACAAAGTCCCGGTCCTGGCGGAGGAGGATCCGGATGCTTTGCGTCGTGTCTCCGGCGGTGCCGAGGGGTTCGCATCGCAAGGAGGAACCGACGAAGCGGCAGTCGTCCGAGGCCTCGAGCGTGTAGGAAAGTCCGGGGAAGCTGGTGAAGGTCACATCGAAAAGCGGATGGGAGACGGCATCGAATCCGGGGGCGGTGGTGAATGAAACGATGCGCAGCAGGCTCAGCGGGTTGAGGGGATCGCTCATGTTTTCCAGTTCGGTGGCATTGGAAGAGCCGTCGCCATCGCTGTCCTGGTGGCCGTCGTCGTTGCCGATGATCCAGCCGTAGGCGGGTTCGAGCCGGTCATCGATCTGGTCCGCATCGGTGTCGGTCATTGCGATGGATGAGAACGGGAAGGCCTCGACCGCGCCGAGGTCCGGGGCGCGCCCCGACGGGCGGGTGGCCTGGCGTTGGTCGAGAGCGGGCATGCCGGAGAGGTCCGAGGCGGCATCAATGGCCGGGGATCCCGGCAGTGGCGGGCGGGTGGGAGTGGGTCCGCCGAAGTCTGCCAGGGGTGCCAGTTTGGGATCGCCGCCGATGAGGTTGTTTCCGATCTGGTTCTGGAGGATGCCAGCGAAATCGGGCGACGAGTTTCCGGCGATGATCGAGTGGGTGGTGGTGAAGGCCCCGTTTTCGATGCCGGGAGCTCCTTGGGAAAACACGCCGCCGCCGCTGCCGTTGATCGAGGAGTTTCCGCAGACGGTCGAGTGGATGAGTTGGATGCTGCCGGCATCGATGGCACCGCCGTTGCCGTTTGCGGTGTTGCCGCTGAAGGTTGAGTTGCGGATCTCGACGTAGCCGGTCCGGTAGGTGCCGGACCAGAGCGCGCCTCCGCTGCCATCGCTCTGGTTGTTGGCGAAGGTGCTGTCGAGGATGCGGAGGTTTCCGCGATTGGAAATGGCGCCGCCTTCGAGGGTCGAGTGGTTGCCGGCGAAGAGGCATTGTTCGAGTTCCACATAGGCGTCGAAGCTCATCAGGGACAGTGCTCCGCCGGCACCCGGGTTGTGGTTGTCCAGAAAACGGACGCGGTGGAGTTTCAGCGCGCACCAGTCCGCATGTAGCGCTCCGGATGCGGCATCGCGCAGGGTGAGATGGTCCAGGGTGACTCGGTTGGAAAACAGGACACCGAGGATGGGCGAGAGGTGGTTTCCGGAGATCGTGATCCCGTCGGGGAGGTTGGAGGCATCGATCGATACGCCTGACGGGGCGATGAGCGTGATGGGTGTGCCGTTGAGGACGATGGTGCCCGCGTCGAGGGTGGGGGCGAAGCGGATCATCTCGATGGGTTGGATGGCCAACTCGGCCACCGCGTCGCGGAGGGAGACGTCGCCTTGGGAAGCACCGTCGGTTTCATCGGCGAGGGTATCGACGACGATCTGGCGGAGTTCGACCGCACCGATGTCCATGGCCAGGCCGGAACTGCGGAGGCCGCCCCGTTGGTCGGTGGCTGGGATGGGACCGACCGGCGAGGCGGCATCGATCGCGGGCGAGCCTGCGAGTGGCGGCATCGATTCCGTCGGACCACCATGACTTCCGAGGGCATCCAGGCGCGGATTGCCGCCCAGCAGGTTTCCGCCGCTTGGCAGGTTCTCCGGGTTTGTGAGGTCCGGTTGGTTTCCGGCGATGATGCTGTTTTCGATGATCGGACCGTCGGCGACGAGACCACCTGCACCTGTTAGGGAGTCGAGGCTGGTGTTGGTCGAGAGCGTGCTGTGCTGGATCCGGACGGGGCCTGCGCCAAAGACGGCGGCACCGGGACCGTTGGATTGATTTCCGGCGAAGGTGGAGTTGATCGCGTGGAGGTTTCCAAACTGCTTGTATCCGCCGATGCCGGAATAGCCGCCGCCGCAGGCTCCCGCGGTGTTTCCGAAGACGGAAGAGCGGTCCAGGACGAGCCAGGCACCGGCAAAGGCACCCTGGCAGGCAAGGCCGCCGCCACAGGAGGATGCGGTGTTGTTAGAGAGGGAACAATCCTGCAGATAGGCGCTTCCCTGATTGAACAAGCCGCCGCCGATGGAGCCTGCCCGGTTGTGGGAAACCCGGCATCCGCTGAGAGTGAGCTCTCCCCAGGAACGGATGGCACCGCCGGCATCGGGAGAGAAGTGGTTGGAGATCTCGCACTCATCCAACCACAGTACGCCGGTATTGAAGATGCCGCCACCGGCGGGGGTGGAGCTGTCCGAGGTGGAATCGCCGCCGAGGATCCTCAGCTTGCGCAGGCAGGCCTTGGCATCGTTGCGGATCACCCGCGACTGGCCGTTGGCGGTGATGGAGGGGGCGGTGGCGAGCGTGGACGCATCGATGGCGAGGTCGCTGCCAAGCACGAGTTGCGAACCTTCCAGCGTGAGGGTGGCCCCATCCAGCGCGGTGCTGAAGCGGATGGCCTGGGTTCCCGGAACCGCCGCCGCGTGGGCGATGGCCTCCCGCAGCGAATCGCCCAGGCCCTGGCCGAGCGAGGCGTCGTTTTCATCGCTGCTGGTGGTGACGGCGATATCGAAGTCCGGGTTGGAAACGCGGACCTTGTCGAGCAGGAGGTCGATCGACTCGGTGGCGGTGGAGACATCACGGAAGGTGATGCGGGTGGACGGTCCCTGGGCGACGAAGTGGACGAGACGAGGCTCCCAGTGACAGGTGCCTCCGCCGGTTCCGGTCACGAAGTGGATGTCGGTCTGGAATGGCGACGGCGGTTCATCGCCCTCGTTGGACAACTCGACCTGAAGCGATTGCTGGAGGGTGTTGTAAGCGAGGGTGCCGATATCAAAACTCAGCGCGTAGGTGACTCCGGCCTCGGTGGGAAAGGTGCGTGTGAGGGTGCCGTCCGGTGTGGCGTTCGTCGAGTTGAAGGCAACGAGGGAGTTCCCTTCGGTGGGAAGGTAAGGTGGGGCGGATTCCCGTGTGATGTGGTTCAGGGGAAACCAACCGTCAAAGCCCGACTCGAAACCGCCGTTTTCGACATGCTGGTACGGGTCGATGATTTGCAAGGTCACGGCAACGGCCACAGGGCTGAAATCCGAAGTCACATCCACGCGTCCGTAGTGTGTGCCCGGTGGCAGTTGGAAGACTTCCTGATTCAGGTGGATCTGGATGCGGCACGACTCGCCGTGGGCCAGGGTGCCGTGGTCCGGTGTCACGGTGAAAAACCGCGGATCCGGCGAGCCGTCCGGGATGGCGGTGGTGGCGGCCCAGTGTTCGGTGGCTCCGCTGTGGTTGGTGATGGTGGCGTTCCACTTCTGGGTGCTGAAGGGACCGGTCCGCCAGAATCCCCGGGCTTCTGCCGCAGGATAGGCCACCGCGGTGATGGGTGGATCGTAGACGGCCACCAGCGTGGTATCGGCGTCCATGGTCACGAGCGTGGTTGGACGGGTGTCGTAGTCCACGCCGTTTCTCCTCCAACGCAGGAAGGGTTTCAGGTTGTGATAGGCCGGTGCCGTCACCGTGAGGCTGCTGCCCGGGTGGTGATTCGATCTCCATGGGGGTGTGGCGGACTGCGTGCCTTCGATGCCCGCCGGGCTGAGGTGGATCTCGTTTTCCGTGAGCCAGGGATCCGTGAGCCATGGGTTCTCCGATGCCTCGATGTTGAGGACGGCGGAGTCATCGAGGCGGAGATGGTCCAACACCAGATCCGCGTGGTCCGTGCCGGTGGAGACATCGCTGAGTCTCAACAGCACGCTGCCACTTGCCGGGGTGGGGAAGTCGAATGAGGCCTCCTGCCAGCGGGTGATGCCGCCGCTGATTCCGGGGATGGCGATCACCTGATCCACGTGGTGGACCGCTGTGTCATAACGGTCCTCGGTGATTTCCACCCTCAAACGCATCTCGATCGGCACGAAACCGAGGTTGCCAACATCGAAGCGGAGCCGGTGGTAGCGGTTGATGTCATTGCGGACCTCGATCGGGCGGGCGAGCCAACCGTCCGGCGTGGAATTCACCCCGTTGAACACGGCAAGGCGGGATCCCTCGGTCGGCTGATAGGGGGCGCCGGAAAGCACGGCGATGTGGCCGCCGAAGGTCCAGCCATCCAAGCCGGATTCGAAGCCGGGATTGCTTGGTTGATCCGATGCTAGAGCGGAAGTGGCGATAGCGGCGCAGCACGCGACGAGCAATCCGGAGATGGTTTTCATGGGGGCCTCCTGGGGGACGGGGTGGAGAGTTCCACCCCAAACGAACCAGTGGCTCAGGACGGCGGGGATTGCGAATCCTATGCCACGAAATGGCGGGATATGCCCGGCATTCCGCAGGATATGCGTGGCGCGGCTCTCAGGCCTGCCCGAGCACCCAGCGGTATTCGCCGGCGATCTGCTCTTCCACCGGACGCCTCAGGGACTCGGGGAGCACGGCCCAGGTGTAGGTCTCGATTTCGTAGTGGGCACATGCCTCCGGGTGCTCGTTCCGCCAGGCCAGGACCTCTCGCACATGGTCGCGGGTGGATCGCAGTGGCGGTGACGGCTCGGCATCCAGCGGGATGTGGAAGTGCACGCGCGCCTCGACAAAGCCGGAGCGGTCTGCGGCGAGGAAATCCGGCAGATCCAGGAATCGCCGGATCGTGCCATCCGTGGCGAGGGCGAGCGCCTGGTGGAAATAGACCGGCTCGTCATAGCTCCGGATCGCCGCGATCGCGGACTCGTCACGGGGATCGAGCGCAAGCGCGCTGGAGAGGTGGATCTTGGAAATGCGGATGCCTTCATTTTGCAAAACCTCCAGCGAGGGTCGTGCAGGATCATACTCCAATGCGAAGTGGCAGGCATCGTAGTTCACGCCGATGCGGCGGCGGATGACTTCCGGATCGGGTGCGTCCGCATGCAGGCGCTTGAAAAAGTCGATCGTTTCCACGGTGTTCTCGAAATGGCCGAGCGGCTCGGGTTCCAGACCGAGGTGGAAATCATGACCTGTCTGGTCCGCCAGTTCGTCGAGCCAATGTCCGAGATCGATGAGGTTGCGGCGGATCAGCGACTCATCCGCGTGAAAGGTCTTGTGGGAACCCGGCAGGGTGGAAACCGAGGCCCCGGTCCCCGGGCGGGCGATGTGCGCGAGGATGCGGAACAGGTCCTTGGTGTAATCGACGCGGGCCGTGGTGGTCCAATCCGGCTGAAACACCTTTTCCTTCACCCGCGTGCCGTGGAAGCTGCCATACGGGAAACCATTGATCGTGAACACATAGGTGTTCGTTTCCTCCAGCCAGTCCTTGAAACGCTCCAGGTGATCGCCCTCCAGCAGCTCCCGCGCGGCCAGCGCCGAGAGTCTCAAGCCGATGGCAAACGGATCCTCCTTTCCCAACAGGCCGCCCTTGCGGAGCAGGTCCCGGACGGCGAGCACATGGGATCCGAGCATGGCGCGCGTCTCCTCCCAGGTCTCCGCCGGGTGGATGTTCGTGCAATAGGAGAGGTGGGTGTGGGAGAGGCGCATGATCAGAGGACGAACTTCGGCGACTGGCTGAGGAAGCTCAGTGGATTCTGATAGACGACCTTTTCGACGAGGGCCGCCGGGTGTTGTCTCGCTTTCATGCGGTGAGCGCACTTCGGCACGGCGAGGGGATCGGAGATGCCCCAATCGCAGGCCGAGTTCATCCACAGCCTTTCCGTGCCGTGGATTTCAAGAATGTCGATCGCGCGGTCCAGCGAGCACTTGCTGTGCGGATAGAGGGTCATGCCCGCCCAGTATCCGGCGTCGAGCACCGGTGCGACGGTGTGTTCCTCGACGTGGTCGATGATGACCTTCGCCCGATCGAGGCCTGAGAAGTTGGCAAGCGAATCGAGGATCAACCGGGTGCCCTTCCGCTTGTCTTCGAGGTGAGGCGTGTGGATGAGGACGGGCAGGTCGTGATCGAGCGCGAGTTGGACGTGTTCCTCGAAGATGGCCAGTTCGTTGCGGGTGTTCTTGTTGAGGCCGATCTCGCCGATGCCCAGCACGGTGGGTGAGTTCAGGAATCCGGGGATGAGGCTCATCACCTCGCGAGCGAAGACCGGATCGTCCGCTTCCTTCGGATTGATGCAGAGCCACGAGAAATGCTTGATCCCGAACTTGGCGGCGCGTTTCGGTTCATACTCGGTGAGCTGGCGGAAGTAGTCGTGAAACCCTTGGGCGGAGGATCGGTCGAAGCCGGCCCAGAAGGCGGGTTCGCACAAGGCCTCGCAGCCGGCGAGGGCGAGTTTCTCGTAGTCATCCGTCGTCCGGCTGACCATGTGGGCGTGGGGCTCGATGTAGCGCATGGAAACGATGGGAAAGGGATCAGGAGTCAGCGGCCGACGGACGGGGCGCGCCAAAGGCTCCCTGAAAGCTCGCTTGCGGGATCGGTTCGATGCTGGCGTCCGAAAGCGCATCGAGCACGGCCCGCGCGCGGTCGGTGCGATCTTCCGTGAGGATCGGCAGGGCGCGCTTGAGAGCCTCGATCCGGTAGTCGTCTTCGCCGGGGTGGCGGTCGATCCGGTCGAGAAACGCGGCCAGTTCCACCAGCAGGTGGCGGTTTTCGATGAACTGGAGGTCCAGAAGCTCCTTCTTGCTCGGCATGGCGGGAGATTCGGCCGGGATGCGTGGCGGGTCAATCGGGAAGAAGCGCATCGCGGCTTGCGCCGTTGCGGGGCATGGTGTGAGGTTCGGCCTGTGTTCGCGACCTATGTGCATGACCTGGATCCGGTGCTTCTTCCCATTCATGGAGGGATCGCCCTGCGGTGGTACGGGCTGGCCTATCTGATGGGTTTTGTTTGCGGGTTCCTGCTGCTGCGGAACCTGGCGCGGCGGAAGCTGTGGGTGCTGAAGCCGGAGCAGACGGGCGATTTCATCGCGGCGGCCGCGCTCTTCGGGGTGTTCGTGGGAGGGCGGCTCGGTTACGTGTTTTTCTATCAGATTCCGAAGGAGGGCTGGGCGGGAATCGCCGCGGATCCGCTGATGGTGCTGCGCGTCTGGGAAGGCGGCATGGCCAGTCACGGCGGGATCCTGGGGCTCGCGGTGTTCACGTGGTTCTATGCGTGGAAGCACAAGGTGACCTGGACGGGGCTGGGCGACGGGCTGTGTGTGGTGGCTCCGCTGGGATTGTTCTTCGGCCGGGTGGCGAACTTCATCAATGGCGAGCTCTACGGTCGCGTGACCCAAGGAGTCGCGTGGGCGGTGAAGTTCCCGCTTTCGCTCGCGCAGGAGCCGCGGGAAGTGCAGGACGCCGCGTGGCAGGAATGCACGGCCATCGAGCCGAAGCTGGCCCGCGCCGAGTCGCTGGATGCCTTGGTGGTGGTGGCGAGGGATCAGCCGGAGGTTTCGAAAAAACTCGGGGAGTTCCTTCCGGACCGTCATCCGTCGCAGTTGTATGAGGGGTTGTTGGAGGGGGCGCTTCTTTTCGGGATTCTCTGGTGGGTGCGCACCCGCTATCCGAAGGCGCCGGACGGTTTGCTGACGGCCTTGTTCTTTTTCTTCTACGCATCCTTCCGCATCTTCGGCGAGCAGTTCCGTGAGCCGGATGCCGAGTTGGTGGGCTGGCTCACCAAGGGGCAGTTCTTCTCCCTTTTCATGTTCCTCTTTGCCGCCGGGTTCTTTGCCCATGCCTGGCGGGGTTGGAAACGGGGTTCGCTCGGTCCCGGCGGAGGGGCCTGAGTTTTTGGATTCCCATGCCCGGCGCATCCTGCATGCTGGCGGGGTGAATCGTCGTCAGTTTTTGGTTTCCTCCGCCTCTGTTTCCGCCGCCAGCGTCCTGCCCTGCCGGGCGGAGTCCCCGCAACCTGCGGGCCCTCCGCGGCCCAACCGGATCGGTGTGTCGTCCTACTCGTTCTGGGGCTTCAACCGTGAGGATCTCCGGCCCATCGATGTCTGTCTCGAACACGCCGCGCGCATGGGCTTCGATGGATTCGAGATCCTCCAGAAACAACTCACCTCCACCGAGCCTGGCGAACTCATGAAGATCAAGCGCCGCGCCTTCCTGCTCGGCATGGACTTGATGGGCTATTCGACGCATCAGGGTTTCCTGTCCCCTGATGCGGAAAAGCGGAAGAAGAACCTCGATCACACCATCGACTGCCTGGAGCAGGCCTATCAGCTCGGGATTCCCACCATGCGCGTCAACTCGGGCACCTGGGGCACCTCGAAGTCGTTTGACGAACTGATGGCCAAGCGCGGTGAGGAAAAGCCCCTGGACGGATATGGCGAGGAGGATGCCTATGGCTGGGTGATCGAGGCCTATCAGAAACTCGCCGTCGAGGCCGGCAAGCGCGGGATCGTGATGGGACTTGAAAACCATTGGGGGCTAGGCCGCACGCCGCAGGGAGTGAAGCGGGTGATCGCCGCCGTGGATTCACCGTGGCTCAAGGCCACCGTGGATACCGGGAACTTCCTGGAAGATCCCTACGACCGAATCCGCATGCTTGCACCGGAAGCCGTGCTGCTCCAGGCGAAGACCTACTTCGGCGGTGGAGTTTGGTATACCCTGGATCTCGATTACCCGAGGATCGCCGGGATTCTGCGCGAGGCGGGTTTCACCGGATATGTGTCGCTTGAGTTCGAGGGCAAGGAGGACCCGGTCACGGCGATTCCGAAAAGTCTCGAGTTGTTAAGAAAAGCGTTTGGATAAAGATCCGGAAGGCATTGATTTTGATCTTTCCATTCGGAGGATAGAGATGATGGAATCCTCCAATGATTATCTTCGGTACAACTGGCATTGAATCCGTCGAATCCCGAGGTTCCTTTCATTGCCCGGCCTGTGGTCCCCGGGCATTCTATCAGAGGAAGTCGGTGAGACGGTTTTTCACGCTGTTCTTTGTGCCGCTGATTCCCCTGAACAAGGTGGGCACATCCGTCGTGTGCGATCGCTGCGGTGGAAGTTTCAAGCCGGAGGTGCTCGACTGGGGAGGCGTGGTTCCCGGGCTTGCCGAGGGTGGTCCGCCCCCTTTGCCGGGTGTTGTGCAACCTGCCGTGGCGGCGACGGGGCCGCCTGTCCTGCCTCCTGCCTTCACCGTGGACTATCAATCGAATGGCATGGCAAAGGCCTCCATGATTCTCGGCATCATCGGCTTGCTCACCTCGTTTTTGTTATGCCCATCGGTATTCCTATGCATCATCGGTCTGGTGCTTGGCTTCATCGGCCTGTCCCGCTCCCGCAAGGCGGGCAGTGTGATGGGTGGTGGCAAACAGGCGATCGCCGGCATTTCCTGCTCGGCACTTGGACTGCTCGCGATCGTGGGCCTTGCCATGGCGATCGACAAGGATGGCACCGGCAAGTCGTCGGCAAAGTCTCCGCGTGAGGCGGCGGCTGGATCGATCTCCGGATCATCGGATGAGACGGCCCATGGCAACACACCCGAGGCGGTCGAGTTGGCAAAGAGCTACTCGGCGATCCTAAGCGGTCTGCATCAAGTGGCATTTCAATCGAGTAAAGGTGGTTCCTCGAAGGAGGCTCGATATGTGGTGCACTGCGAGTTGCACGAAGGAAGCTGCGCGTTTCTCGTCAACGTGCCTCAATACCGCAAGTTCACGGACGATGCGAAAACCTCGCTGGAGGATCTCACGTGGACAACGGCCAGGGATTTGTTGAAGGATCGGAAGGCTGGTGAAACGAAGGATCTCGACCTTTGCGTGGCGCTCAAGGGCATGGTCTTGTTCGGCTCGGTGATGACTGGCTCCACGGCCATGGAGGCTCCCGCCAGGCGAACCAAGGATGAAAAGGACATGGACCGCTTCTTCGCGGAGGCACCTAGGGCCAAGCCTGGATCTTGAACGGATGGATCTCAGGCGAGGATGCCCTTTACGATGTGCCCGTGGACGTCGGTGAGGCGGAAGTGCCTTCCTTGGAAGAAGTGGGTGAGCTTCGTGTGGTCGATCCCCATGAGGTGGAGGATCGTGGCATGGAGATCGTGCACGTGCACGGGGTCCTGGGTGATGTTGTAACCAAAGTCATCGGTGGCTCCGTGGACGATGCCGGGTTTCACCCCGCCTCCGGCCATCCACATCGAGAAACAGCGCGGGTGGTGGTCGCGGCCGTAAGTGTCCTTGGTGAGGGTGCCTTGTGAGTAGCTGGTGCGACCGAACTCACCGCCGCAGATGACGAGGGTGTCTTCCAGTAGGCCACGTTGTTTGAGATCGCGAAGGAGTCCGGCGCATGGCTGGTCCACTTCCTTGGCCAGCTTCGGAATCGACTGGGGCAGGTTGCCGTGGTTGTCCCATCCGGGGTGATAGAGCTGGATGAAGCGCACGCCGCGCTCCGCAAGACGGCGGGCTTGCAGGCAGTTGGCGGCGAAGGTGCCCGGGTTGGAGACATCCGGTCCGTAAAGATCGAGCACGTGCTTGGGCTCACCCTCGATGGTGGTGGCTTCCGGCACGCTTGTCTGCATGCGATAGGCCATTTCGTATTGGACGATGCGCGACTCGATCTCGGGATCGATCTCGTTCTGATAGGAGATGCGGTTCAGCTCCGAGAGTTTGTCGAGCATGGCGCGGCGTCCGGTGCCGCAGATGCCGTCCGGGTTGGTGAGGTGGAATACGGGTTCCTTGCCGGATGAGAAGCGGACGCCTTGATAGCGGGAATCGAGGAATCCACTGCCCCAGAGTCTTGCGTAGAGCGGTTGGTCGGTGGGTTTCTTGGTGACGAGGACGACGAAGGCCGGAAGGTTCTCGTTCATCGTTCCGAGACCGTAGTGGACCCAAGAGCCGATGCTCGGCCGTCCGGCGATCTGGGAGCCGGTCTGCAGGAAGGTCATCGCCGGATCGTGGTTGATCGCCTCGGTGAACATCGAGCGGATCAGGCAGATGTCGTCGATCACGCCACCGGTGTGTGGGAGCAGCTGGCTGATGCGGGTGCCGCTTTTGCCATGGGCGTTGAAATCGAAGTGGGATCCCGCGAGAGGCAGGATGGCCTGGTTTCCGCTCATCCCGGTGAGGCGCTGGCCGGCGCGCACGGAGTCCGGGAGCGGTTCGCCGTTGCGCTGGCGGAGCAGGGGTTTCTCATCGAAAAGGTCCTGCTGGGCGGGGCCGCCGCTCATGAACAGATAGATGACCCGCTTGGCGCGCGGGGCGAAGCCCGGGAACGCGCCCGCCGGGTGGCTGGAAGCGGCGTTTCCTGATAGAACCGAGCCGAGTGCCATGCCTCCGATCCCGGCGGTGAGCCTGGACAGGAAATGGCGGCGGGTGACGAAGAAGGGGTCGGGTTCCATGGTCAGCGGAGCGTGATGGTTTCGTCGAGATTGAGCAGGGCGCTGGCGAGAACCGTGGAAGCGGCAAGCTCTGCGGGCGGGATGTCTGCCGGCGCGGCAAGGTCACCCACTTTGAGAAAGGCCTCTGCTTTTCCCGGGGTGGCGGAGAAGATCGCGAGTTGCCCCGCGTGCAACTCTGTCAGCAATCGGACTTCGTCGGCGGATGGCGGGCGGTTCAGGGTTTGCCTGAAGAGCCAGGGGATGCGGGTGGCGAGGTCCGGCCCGCCCTCGCGGGTCATGCGGATGGCCATGCCGCGCGCGGCTTCGACAAACTGCGGGTCGTTGAGCGTCACCAATGGCTGGAGCGGGGTGTTGGTTTGCTGGCGGCGCACGCTGCAGACATCGCGGGCCGGAACATCGAAGGCCAGCATTCCCGGCGGAGGAGTGGTGCGGCGCCAGAAGGTGTAGAGGCTGCGGCGGTAGATGCCGGGGGCTTTGTCGCGGTGGTATTCCGGCACGAAGCTGTTGAGCACCTTCCATGAAGCGGAGTCCGGCAGATAGGGCTTCGCGGGAGGACCGCCGATGGGTCCGTGGAGGAGTCCGGAAAGTGCGAGGGCCTGATCGCGCAGAAGTTCGCCGGGCAGGCGCTTGGCCGGACCGCGGGCCAGAAGCACGTTGGCGGGGTCCTTGTCGCGGAGTTCCGCTGGAGTTTTGGAGTCCTGGGAGTAGGTGGCGCTGAGCACGATTTTCCGGCACAGGCGTTTCATGTCCCAGCCGTTCGCTACGAAGTCACGGGCAAGCCAGTCGAGGAGTTCGGGATGCGACGGGATCTCGCCTTGGAGGCCGAAGTTCTCCGTCGTGGAAACGAGCCCCCGGCCGAAGAAGTGCTGCCACACCCGGTTGACCTGCACACGGGCGGTGAGCGGGTGGTCGGCTGCGGTGAGCCAGCGGGCGAGACCGAGGCGGTTCTGCGGTTGGTCTTTGGGAAAGGGCGGCAGCACGGCGGGGGTGGTGCGTGGCAGAGGATCGCCCTCCGGATGGTTGTAGTCACCCCGGGCAAGAATGCGTGCGGGGCGGGCTTCAGCCATCTCTTTCATCACGGGGATTTCCCGCACGCCGTCGATCACCTGCCGCCATGCGATGCGGGCGGCCTTCAAAGCCTGGGTCGCTTTTCGGGCCTCGGCATCGATCGCCGAAAAGTAGTAATCCCTCAGTGGTTCCAGTCCCGCAGGCTCGCGCGGGGCGGCGGCGATTCTATCCGCCAGCGGCTGATCCGCATGAAGGGCGGCGACTTCAAGGAGCGTCAGTGGCCTGCGGTGAATGCGGATGTCGTCCACTGCTCCGTTGCGCAATCCCGAGTCTCGCACCCGTTCGCCGAACGTGAACGATGAGGCGCTGCCGCAGTTGCGCGTCAACTGGTCCCGGACGACCTCGATGTCTGCGGGTTTGCCATTGATGTGGATTTTCAAGCCGGCGGCCTTTGACGATCCGTCATAGGTGACGGACACATGCGTCCATTGCTGGACCGGCAGCGGATCGCGGGTCCGCACCGCGATGCAGTTTCCCGGCCACTCCCTGGCCACCATCCACCTGAGGTGACCTTCCTCCAGCAGCAACTCGAATCCGTTGTATCCGGGGTCGTATCCCTGGCTGTTGTGGAACACGAGTGTGCGTTTCGTGAGTTCCGCCGGTTTGAGGCGGAAGGATACACTGAAGGCATCCTCCTGGTTAGCGACGCCGTGATCTCCCAGTTGCAGGGGATCGTCTCCAGTGAAGGAGAGCGCCTGACCGCGGTGTCCGGGAACCAAGGTGTTTTTCCCGTTGGATTTCGCCGGTTTGGAGGCATCAACGGCATTGGCGAAGTTGTCCTGGTTGCGCTCGTCGAGATCGTAGGATCCGGAAAGGTCGGCCTCGTTCACGACCGGTGCTTGCAACCATGCTTGAAAGGCCGGCTCGCCGGCGGCCTTCGTCTGACGGAGTTGTTCGTCCGCGGCGGCGATCGCGGCGGTGGTTTCCGAAATCCGGCGATCTTCGTCCGGCGAGGTGAGCAGAAGCGTCGGGTTCGGCTGGATCGATCCGGTGCCATGGAGCAGCCCCCATTCGTCGATCGAGTTGAAGAAAGCTCCCAGCGAATAATAGTCCCGCATCGTCAGGGGATCGTATTTGTGGTCATGGCAGCGGGTGCACTCCATGGTCAGGGCGAGAAACGCGGTGCCGAAGGTGTGCACGCGGTCCGAGATGCCTTCCTGCCGGAACTCCGCCTCCACGCTGCCGCCTTCCTGGGTCTTGCGATGGATGCGGTTGAAGGCGGTGGCGATGATCTGCTCGCGAGTGGCCCCCGGCAGCAGGTCCCCGGCGATCTGCCAGGTGATGAACTGATCCCAGGGGAGGTTTTTGTTGAAGGCATCGATCACCCAGTCCCGGTAAGGCCATGCATGGGTGTCGAGGTCGGATTGATATCCGAAGGAATCGGCGTAGCGGGCGACGTCCAGCCAATCGATCGCCATGCGTTCCCCATAGCGCGGTGAGGCGAGCAGGCGGTCCACCGCCTTGGCACGTGCATCCGCCGAGGTGTCGCCGAGAAAGGCGTCGAGCTCCGCCGAGGAGGGCGGCAGGCCTGTTAGATCGAAAGCCACGCGGCGGAACCACCTCTCATTGGCGGCGGCGGGCGAGGGTTTGAGATTTTCCTGATCGAGTCGCTTGGCCACGAATGCATCGATCTCGTCCTTCACCCATTCCTTGTGGGAGCTTTGCGGGACGGGCACGGAAGCGGGCAGGGGAGTGAACGCCCAGTGGGGCTCATACTCTGCGCCTTCGCGGATCCAGCGTTCCAGCTTTACCTTGTCTTCGGCGGTGAGTTGCCGGGGCGCTTCCGGTGGGGGCATCACTTCGTCGGAATCCTTCGAATGGATGCGCTCGAAGAGCCCGCTGGCCTTCGGATCTCCCGGTTGGATCGCACCGGCCTGGATCGCCTCCTCACGGACATCGAGCCTCAGGTCCGCCTCCCGTTTTCCGGCATCCGGTCCGTGGCAGTGGAAGCATTTGTCGGATAGGATCGGCCGGATTTCCTTGTTGTAGCCGATCTTTTCGCCCCTGGCGGGCAAAGCGGTGCCAGCCACCATCACGGCGAGGAAACATGGAAGTGAGTGAATGAAATTTCCTGAATGCATCCGTTGCGCGGCCGATACGAGGCACCCCGGTCCGAGTTTTCAGATGATTGAGACCGCTAAACCAATACACCCGCAAAAACTTACAGGGGGCTGCGAAATGAAGACTGGCAACGCGCCAAAGGAAACTACCACAAAAACCATCCAGAAAAGGATGGTGGAGCGTAGCGGATTCGAACCGCTGACCCCTTGCATGCCATGCAAGTGCTCTACCAACTGAGCTAACGCCCCTCGCGGGTGGGACGGAGGTGTATCGGCCGATTCCGGACTGGGCAAGAGGATTTTTTCGGAAATCTCAAAAGCGTTGAATTTCCTGGCTCCAGATGCCTCAACGTTTGCGGCGGAGCAGCAGCGCGAAGCCGAAGAAACCTAGCAGAACGCTCGACGGCTCGGGGATGAAAAGCACGTCTCCCTGAGGTCCGATCGGGTTGGTGGTGAAGCGCCCGAGCAGGGTGGCGCGGCCTTGTGATCCTTCAAACACGCGGAACTCCTTCGGGGTGGAAAGGGTGCCGTCGATGGTGGTCTGGTCGACCTGGAAGCTGAGTTCGAAGTAGTAGGGATTGCCATACAGGTCGAAGAACTCGAGCACCTTCGCCTGATCCGCGAGTGAGACGATGTCCGCGCTGGCGACGGGGTCGTTGGCGTTGTTCAAGGTGTTGATGAGATTGTGGCCGAAGGTGACTTCCAGCGGATCGATGCCGAGCGGCTGGCTGAACGCGATTCTCATCGAGAGATCCACACTCGTGGCACCGGTGTTGGTCCGGATGGTGCCGTTGCGGTAGTAGAGATAGCCGATTTCGAACGATTGCTCGGGTGCGGCATTCAGCACGTCGAGCGGTTGGAACCAAAGCGCGCTCGGGTGGCGGTAGCCGCTGCTGGCCGCGACGCCCCATTGAAACGCGGCGGATCCCGCTTCGCCGGACGGATTGAGCGCTGCCGGTGCATCGGTCAGGTCGAATCCGGAGGCATGTCCGTTGGTCAGGTCGTTGTCCGTGATAAGGATGCTGTTGCTGCTCTCCATCCGCCCGTTGAGGAACGAGCCATCGATGGAGAAGCCGAGCGATCCAGGCAGACTCTGGCCGTTCACGCCCGGGGTGGGGGCGATGAGGGCAAGCAGGTGTGCAAGCACGGCGAAACCGGGGAGAAGTTTCATGGGGGTGGGGGATTTTGGGGGATGTCCGAGGGGAGCGGGGGACTCGGCCTGCTGACAATCCGGAGAATGTCACATTTCCGGCCACTTGAAATCACGCGATGACGTAAGCTCCGGGTTTCCTGATGATTCGGGCTTGCAATTCTCTAACAATTCCACCTGGCAAGACCTCTCATTGGATTTGCAGCGGTGGATCGGGATTCGCTCTTGGCCTGGGCGGGCTGCTCCTTATGCTCGCGCCATGTCGAAATACGCAGGCGAGCAGGTGCTGGTGATTCCCCGGTCGATTCTGAATGAGATCGGTGCTTTTGAAGGGATCCGGACAGACGATCTGGATGGGGCGATCCAGCGGATTCTTGATCCGGCGAATCACTTCTTCATGGATCGCGCCCTTGCCGAGGAGGATCCCTCGCACAAGCAGATCATTCCCTACTGCGTGTTCCGCTGCGGCGGGCGCATTCTTCATTACACTCGTGGAAAATCCGGCGGGGAAAGCCGTCTCCATGCGAAAATCTCGGTGGGAGTGGGCGGTCACGTCAACCCGGTGGACATGGATGGCGGCAAGACAGGCCCGGCGGCCTACCATGCGGCAGTCACCCGTGAAATCGAGGAGGAGCTGAATCTCCCCGCATCGCACCCGCACCGCATCATCGCCCTGCTCAACGATGAGTCCAACCCGGTGGGTCAGGTTCATTTGGGGATCGTCCATGTGATCGATCTGCCGTCCGAGGAGGTTTCCTCCCGTGAGGATGCGCTCGCCAATCTCGATTTCTCCGCCCTCGGGGAGCTCAACGGGCCGCTCTACGAGCGCTTGGAAACCTGGTCCCAGTTCTGCATCCGGCACCTGGCCTCGATGTGAGCATGCCGCCCCTCAAGGTCGCCGTGGTGGGTTGTGGGACAGCCGGTCCCGCCGCCGCCATCCTTCTGCGCCGGCTCGGACATGAGGTGACGGTCTACGAACGTGCTCCCGCATGCGCGGCGGTGGGTGCCGGTTTCCTGCTCCAGCCCACCGGCATGGCAGTCCTCAGGGAACTTGGCATTCTCGATCGGGTCTTGTCCCGTGCCGCGCGAATCACACGGCTTCATGTGGTGGAGCCGGACGAGTCCACCCTGCTCGATCTTTCCTATCAGGAACTCGATCCCGGTTTGTTCGGGGCCGGGCTGCACAGGCCGGTCCTGCTGGACGCCCTGCTCGCCAGCCTGCGCGATGCCTCGGTGCCCGTGCATTGGGGCGTTGAGGTCATCGATGCCGAAAAGCGCGGCAGCGCCTGGTTTCTCAAAAGCCGTCACTCCGATCAGGAGTCGGGGCCTTTCGATCTGGTGATCATTGCCGACGGAGCCCGCTCATCCCTCCGCCGCCTGGTATCCACGCGCGGCGTGAACCGTGGCTATCCGTGGGGAGCACACTGGTTCATCGGTGAAAATCGCGGCGCGTTTCCGGAAAACACGCTCTATCAGATTGTGCGGGGCACCCGGAGGCTCTCCGGCTACCTGGCGACCGGCACCGATTCGGAGAACGGTCCGCCCTTGGTGAGCCTGTTCTGGAGCGTGCGGATCGATCAGGACGCCGACTGGCGCTCCCGTCCGCTTGATGAATGGAAGCAGGAGGTGCTTTCCCTTTGTCCGCGCGCCGCTCCCTTGTTGGAGCAGATCCAATCGTGGGATCAAATCACCCTGGCCCGATACGGGGATGTGAGAATGCCCTCGTGGCAGGGTGAAGGCATCGTTGTCCTCGGAGATGCCGGTCACGCGATGAGTCCTCAACTGGGGCAGGGGGTGAACCTTGCGCTTGCCGATGCATCCGAGCTGGCCGCCTGCATCGCCTCGGCCGATGCGCTTCCACCGGCCTTGCGGCGCTACGCCCGTCGGCGGGCTCCCCATCTCCGCTTCTATCAGATCGCCACCCGCTGGCTGACTCCGTGGTTTCAGTCCGATCACGAATGGCTTTCGCCCCTGCGCCGGATCTTCTTCACGATCTGCCGGCACCTTCCGCCAGCCCGGCGTTTCATGACGCTCACCATGGCCGGACTGGTTTTCGCAGGGAAATCCCGGCTTCCGCGGGCAAATTCCGAGTCTTGTGAATCCGGATCCCGCTGATTCCTCCGCGATCGCGGAATGGCGGTGCGGCCGATTTGTGGCAAGGTCTCCGTCGTAAGGGATAGCACAATTGCCCCCCCAAAGGGCCCAAGGGCGTCGGAACAAGGGATCCGACGCCCTTGGTTTTTTCATAAGGCGATCGCGACCATCTTGCAGCCCATGTGTTCAAACTTTTTGAAATTTGTGGTTGCCTTGATAAAAAGTTTAAGGCATTCATGGCCTTGCGGCTCGCGAAAATCCGGTTTCGATCGATTGGAGCGGGTTGTCATTTCCAAATTTCTGTCGGACGAGGCGTTCGCTCGTCGGACTTCCGGGGGGGAGTTCCGATGTAGTGCCAGGTCCCGGCAGGAATTCTTTGGGGGGAATGTGCTACTATAAAAAAAAGGCGTGGTTCCGACGGAGCCGCGCCTTTTTTCTGGGCTGTCGCGGAGCCGGTCTCAGGTCGATGGCTGGAGGTTCACGATGATGGGCCGATGGTCGGAGGCCAGCGATTCAGGCAGTACGGAGACCGGCTCGACCGAAGAAAACCCTTTGGCGAGGAAATGATCGATTTCGTCCGTGGGCTTGTCCGCCGGGTGGGTGAAACGTGGCTCGGCCTTGGCAAGGAGCGGCCATTTGGCGGAAAAGATCCGCATCGACGGGCTTTCGGCTGGAGCGTTGAAATCCCCGGCAATCAGAAGCGGGGCGGAGAGCCCCGGGTTTTGGGTCAGGTGCCGTGCCTGTTGGATGCGCGTCTCCTCGGTGAGTTCCAAGTGCAGGGTGGTGAATTGGAAACGGAGACCGTCGCGCGAGATCTCGGCAACAAACGCGATCCGCGGCTCGCCATCTCCCGGGAGCGGATGCACCCGGGTGGCGTGCACCGGATGCTTCGAAAGAATGGCCAGGCCGTATTGGCCTCCACCGAAATCCATCGCAGGTCCGAAGTGGCCGCTCATTCCCGTGAGGCGGGCGAGCTCGGCGGTTTGATCCACCATGGCACTCCGGCTGCAGCGGTGGTCCACCTCCTGCAGGGCGACGAGATCCGGTGAGGCGGCTTCGATCACTTTCGCGATCCTCGTGAGGTCGAGCTTGCCGTCGATTCCGACCCCGTGATGGATGTTCCAGCACATGACCCGCAGGGGTTCCGCCCCTTGGGAAGCCAGGCAAAAGCCAACCCATATCGCAAACAAACGGTTCATCGGGCCCGGTAACGTTCCCGGGCGTCTGGTCTTTCACCAAGAGCCCCTTCCTCCGTGATCCCGGAGTGTGGGGGTGGGATTTGAGCTTGTTTCGTGCTCCGCATTTCTTATGATTCAGGGGCTTCGGGATCTCGAATTACGACCCATCCGGAGCTTGAACGCATCGAAGAAGGATAACTGCCATGAAACTTGAAAAACTCACCCTGATGACCGCCACCGCCCTGTATGCCGGGTATCTTGTGAAACAGGCGATTCGTTCCCGTGCCGAGCGGGTCTATCGTCTCGCGGCCGGTGAGTCGCCCTACGAGCGGACCCATCCGCGATCCCGCTCGCTTCGTGCGGCGGGCTGAGTCCCGGCAAGCAGGCACAAAAAAACGGGTGCCTTGGAGGCACCCGTCTTTTCCCGGTTCATTCGGAACCTGAAAAATCAATCGGCGGTTTCGGTGCGCTCTGCGGTGGCGGCAGGTGCGTTGGAGTAGCGCCAGCGGATCTTGTTGCGCTTGGAGGCGGAACGGAGCTTCCGTTGCTTGCGCTCGGTGGGTGTTTCGAAAGCGCGGCGGCGGCGCATTTCTTCGAGAATGCCCTCGGCATCCAGCTTGGTCTTCAGGCGCTTGAGAGCACGGTCAACGGGCTCGCCTTTTTTAAGAGTCACTCCTCGCATTAGATCGTCGTGTGGTTCGGGTTGGTTCCGTGAATGAGTTCGGGGCGCGGTTGATCACGGAATCCGCCCCCCTTGTCAAGGAAGAACCCGCCGCGAAACGAGAAAAATCGGGTTTGCTTCAAGTTCGCGGATCGTTTAGGGATCCCTGCGTCCGCTCTTGCCGCCCCATTCGTCAATCGGGGGATGCTGCAAGCTCGGATCTCCACTCGCATTCAGAATCCATGTATCGCATTCCCTTCGACCGTGTCAATTGGATCACCAGTTCGTTCCTGATCGGCACCGCGCTGATCGCTCTTATCGGCCTGCCCGTCTATCTGTTCCACTATGGAATCGATTGGTTCCAGTTCGCGATGTTCTTCTTCTACCTCGTCGCGACGATGATGAGCATCACCGTGGGTTATCACAGGTTGTTCTCCCACCTTTCCTTCAAGGCCAAGACACCGGTGAGGCTCTTCACCCTCGTTTTCGGCGCCTGTGCTTTTGAAAACTCCTGCCTCGACTGGGCATCGGACCATCGCCGCCACCACAAGCACGTCGACCACGAAGGCGATCCCTACGATATCTCCAAGGGCTTCATGTGGGCCCACATCGGCTGGCTCATGTTCAAGCTCAACCCGGAGCCGCCGATGGACAACGTGAACGATCTCCGCAAGGACAAGCTGGTCATGTGGCAGCATGAGTATGTCCACTGGATCGGTCTGGTCGTGGGCCTCATCGTTCCCTCGGTGATCGGATTTTTCTGGAACCACTTCCAAGGTGAGAACCCGCTTGTCGGTGCGCTCGGCGGCTTTCTGATCGCCGGCGTGGCCCGCATCGTGGTGGCCCAGCACTGCACGTTCTTCATCAACTCGCTTTGCCACACCGTGGGTCGGCAGCCGTATTCTTCCAGCCACAGCGCCCGTGACAGTGCGATCATGGCGGTCCTGACCTTCGGCGAGGGCTACCACAACTACCACCACGAATTCCAGCATGACTACCGCAACGGCGTGAAGCCGTGGCAGTGGGATCCCAGCAAGTGGACGATCTGGACGCTCTCCAAGCTGGGCTTGGTGGAAGGTCTGCGCCGGGTCCCGGACGGCAAGATCCTGCTCGCGGAAATGCGTGAGGCCAAGTTGCGCGCCGAGAAGCATCTCGCCGAACTCAAGTCCCAGGGCTCGGCAGCCCAGCGTGTGAGCGAGGCCGTCAACGAAATGGTGGAGCGCCTCGCCGCGAACTACCACGAGCTTGAAAAGGCGGTTTCCGAGCGGGTCACTTTGTCGCAAAAGGCCCTGCGTGACTGGCAGACGGAGACTCGCACCATGATGAAGGATCTCCGACGGATGCTCGCCGAACTCCCGGCCTGACGGGTTGCAACCCGCCGCCCCCCCCAGCTTCCGGCTCTGGACACCTGGGGTCGGCTCCGGCAGACTCCGTCACCTTCATGCGCATTTCGGATCGCTACATCGGCAGTCAGGTGCTTCTCGGCACCTTGTATGCGGTGCTCGTGCTCGGAATCGTTCTGGTGCTCGGAAATCTCTTCAAGCAGATCCAGCCGCTGCTGGTGGATCAGAAAGCGCCACTCGGGCTGGTGCTGCGTTTCGTGGTCAGCGTGCTGCCGATGTCGCTGATGTACACGGTCCCCTGGGGCTTCCTCTCCGCGGTGTTGCTGGTGTTCGGCCGGATGTCCAGCCACCAGGAAATCACGGGCTTCCGTGTGGCTGGCATGAGTTTGTTCCGCCTGGCGCTCCCGGTGTTCGTCATCGGTTTGCTGCTTTCCGGGGTGAGTCTCTGGATCAATATCCATGTGGTCCCCGTGTCCAAGGCCACCGTGGCCCAGCTGCTCTATGAGCAGGCGTCGCGGGATCCCGATTCCCTGTTGAAGCCCGGTGTGGTCCAGGGGAACTTCCGTGGCGATGGCAACGATGTGCAGAAACTGCTCATCGAGGCCAAGAGCGGCGAATGGGTGGAGGGGTTTCATTTCTATCAGCTCCCGGGGGGCGACGAGGACGAGAGAACCTACGTCCACGCCCGCCGCGCGGCGCTCTCGGTGGATGAAGGGAAACTCCAACTCCGGGTGAAACTGGAGGACGCCTACTTCGAGACCCACAAGGAGGACGGGACCATCGACATGGCCTTCGCCGGGCGGGCCGAGCCGCTGCTGATCGATCTGAAGAGCCCGCGCGGCCGCAAGTCCAAGGCCAGCGCGATGACCAACGAGGAGATCCTCGCTGAGGTCGCCGGCAACAAGGACCTGACGACCGCGAAAAAAGTCAGACTGCGCTCCGAAATCACGAGACGTTATTCGTTCTCGATGGCCTGCCTTTCCTTCGCGTTCATCGCCGTGCCCCTTGGCATCGGCGCGAGGCGCAGGGATACCTCAAGCGGCCTCGTGGTCTCGCTGCTGGTGGGCACGGCATATTTCCTGGTCACCATGCTGGCCGAGCAGTTCAAGTCCGATGCGGGCGCCACCGCCATGCTTTGGGCTCCGAACGCGGCTTGTGTGTTGTTAGGAATATTCCTTTTCCGCCGTGCCCGGTTCCGCTAATCTGGACAGGTTGATGAAGGTCATCCGCACCATCACCCGGGCGGTCAGGAATGCGGGAGGGCATTTCGTCTCCGATCATGTGTCGTTCAGCCCTTGGGTGGCCTCCGTGCGGGGTTATGACGGTGCGAGCCTGCGTGGCGACGTGCGGGCCTCCCTGAACGTCACCCTGCTGGCGATTTCCCAGGCCATTGCCTTTGCCTCGATTGCCGGACTTCCGGTGGTTTACGGAGTCCTCTGCACCGCGGTGGCCTCGCTGGTGGCCCCCTTGTTCTCCGCCTCGCGGCATACGATCATGGGGCCCACCAACGCCACGGCCTTCATGCTTTTCAGCTTCTTCGCCTCCAACCCAGGGATGGCCGGACGCCATGGTGAGTTGGTTCCTCTGCTGGTGCTCATGGTCGGGCTGATCGCCACGGCGGGGGCCCTGCTGCGGGTGGCCGACCTGATGCAGTTCGTATCGCGGAGCGTGCTGGTGGGGTATATCTCGGGTGCGGCGGTTCTGATCCTGACCAACCAGCTCACCCATTTCCTCGGAGTGGGTGCGTGGATCGACCGGGATGCGGCGGCCTCTTTTGTCGGCCTGGTCCTCGGTTTGTTGCGGGCCGTCCCCCACAGCGACTGGGTCTCGTTGTTGATCGGCTCGGGAACTCTGGCGACCTATCTCCTGCTTCACAAATGGAAGCCGCACTGGCCGGTGTTTGCGCTGGCGCTGATTCTGTCCTCGCTCGTCTTCGGATCCCTGATCCGCGCCGGAGTGAAGCCTTTTGCCGGGGCGGCGACCTTCCACACCTTCGGCTTGGACGAGCTGATCCCGCGCTTCCCGAACCTGTGGCGGGGCGATGTATTCAACGATATCTCCGCGCTGCTGGCGGTGGCCTTTGCGATCGCGTTTCTCGCCTCGCTGGAGAACACGCTGATGGCCAAGGCGCTGGCTTCGCGATCGGGGGACCATGCGGACGTCAATCAGGACATGCTCTCGGTGGGCATGGCCAACATCGCCTGCGCCGTGGCCGGGGGCATGCCGGCATCCGGCTCACTCACCCGCTCCACCCTGAACTTCGAGTCCGGTGCGCGGACGCGCTTTGCTTCCCTCTTCTCCGGGGTTTTCGGCCTGATCCTTGCCGTGCTCATCGCCGCCTCGGCGGGTTGGGGGGTGCCGCTCATCGATTGGATTCCCAAGGCCTCGCTTGCCGCGCTGGTCATCGCGCTTTCCTTCTCGCTGTTCAGCGTCCGCAACATCCGGATCTGCCTCCGTTCCACCAATGACGATGCGCTGGTGCTGGCCACCACCTTCATCGCCACTCTTCTTGCGCCGCTTCACGTGGCCATCTTCATTGGTGTGGCGGTCTCCATCAGCCTCTTCCTTCGCAAGGCCAGCCGTCCGCATTTGGTTGAGTATGAGTTCAACGACCGTGGCGAACTGCGTGAGATGGGCGAGAAGCGAAAGCGTCCGATCCCCGCGATTTCGATCGTGCATGTGGAGGGGGATCTGTTCTTCGGTGCGGCCGAGTTGTTCCGCACCCAGATCCAGCGCACGGTGTCCGATCCGGCCATCCAGGTCATCATCCTCCGCCTCAAGAACGCTCGGCATCTGGATGCCACCAGCGTGATGGCGCTCGAGGACCTGATCCGCTACATGCGGAAAAAGGGCCTCCATCTGATCGTTTCGGGGGCGTCGAGGGACGTCTATCGTGTCTTGAAGCGCTCCGGAATCCTCGACACCCTGCAAGCTGGTTGCGACCGTCGTGCGGGTGAGAGCAACCTTTTCCTCGCCCACCCGCAGAATCCGAACCTTTCCACCCGCGGCGCGCTGAAGAGGGCGCAGCAGTTGTTAGGGACGGACAAGGCGGATGTCCGCATCTTCTACGACCCCTCGCAGGAACGAAAATCATGAAACGCATCGGCCTTCCCCTTGTCATCGTCGCCCTTCTCGGTGCCTTCCTTTTCTGGTGGTTTTCTCCGGTTCAAGTGGTCAAGCGCCGCACCGGCACGCTGTTGCAGACACTCACGATGGAGTCCGGCAGCGGCAAGGCGTCCAGGCAGGCCGGGGTGTATTCGCTCAATGCCCTGCTTGCGCCCGAAGTGGAGTTGGAAACTCCGACGCTTTCCCAAGCAAACGGAAGCTTCGAGCGCTCCGAGCTGGAATCCGCATACTCGTGGCTTGCCGAGCAGGCGAAACAATGCCGCTTCGAACTCACGGGCATCCGCAGCATCCAGGTGGATGGGGATACCGCCGTGGTCGATTGCGAGATCACGGCCCTCGTCGAGTTGCCGATGTCCAAACCGGTGGATGGCAGGCATCGTGCGTCACTGCACTGGTCCCGGGAGGAGAATGTCTGGCGGCTTTCGAAAGCGGTCTGGTCCGCCCAGTGAGGTGCCGTGTGCCGCTCCTCAGCCTCCGCCCAGCGCGTGTTCGATCAGCGAGCGGACAGGCGCGGGTAGATAGAGAACGTTCACTTCCTTCAGGCCCGACCCATCACCCATGAGGGTCGCGATGCGGGTGGTCCCGGATTGAAGATCGGTCTTGAAGCGCACCCAGGCGGTGGAACTGCCTTTCCGGCGGAACTGCACGAAGTTGAAAATCCCGATTCCGCCCGCCTTGATTTGTTCCACACCTTTCGGAGATTCCGAGGTGAACTGCACGGCGACCACTTGATCCCACTCATCGGTCACCACATACATCCGCTTGAAGACTCCGAAGGGACCGGCATGGCTGGAAAAGTCGCCGTCGAACGAGTGGTAGTAGAAACTCTTCGCCGGCATGCCGGGCATCCCGACGAGGATGCGGGCTTTGACATTCTTGAAGCCATCGACCGACGAAAAGGAGGTCATGAACTTCTCCAAGGGAACGAGGAAGGGCTGGCCCGGGAGAATGTGGGAGGTCTTGTAAAAGTCCGCCTCCAATTCGGGACGTTTCTCGGGATCGACGGATCCGGGGCTTACCCCGAGCACGGTTCGGAAGTCCTGTGCGGCCTCTTTGTGGGTGATGGAATCCTGCCAGTTCGCCACCAAACGGATGCGCGCGAAGCGGGAGGCATCCTTGAGGTATTCGGCATTCACCTCATCCACCCGACGGACCTCGCGGGTGAACGCGGCGGTCATGAATGGCGACAAGGGCGCGGCACTCTCCATCTTCCCAAGCCGCTCCCGGTATTGGCGGCAGAGAAGGTCGAGCTCCGCCTGCGATTTCTTGCTGCGCAGTGCGTTGTCGAATGTCTGGGTGATCTCAAAAAACCTCGACGCAAGGACGGGGTCTCCGGCATGAAGCGAGCTCGGCAGCACGGCCGACAGACAGATCGCCGCGAGACAGGGAAAATGGAACCGGTGCATGGATCGGAATTGTTGAAGTCCGATCACATGCGGATGTCGATCATGGCCCGTTTGCGGCGGGATTCGATCCAGCGTTCGTATTGCGCCGAGGTCTTCTTCTTGCGGACGCGTTCCTCGATCATCTGGCGGACCTTGTCATCGGAGAGCGAGGGAGAGGGGCCGTATTCGATTTTGATGACCTTGACGATGGTGAAGCCCTGCGGGTCGAGCAGAGGTCCGATGACCTTGCTCTCGGGGGCATCGACAATGATGGCGGCAAACTCCGGGGAGAGATCGATGCGCGGCACGTTTTCCTGAAGCCCGCCCTTGTCGGCGAAGGCGTCCTTGGAATTGGTCTTGGCGAGCTCGGCGAAATCCTTGCCATCGGAAACCTGCTTGGCGATGTCTTCGGCGAGCGTCAGCTGCGTCTCGGGGGTGGACACGGGGTTGTCCTTGTCCACGGCAGGGATGAAGATCTTCTGGAAGGTGATCACGTCCTTGGTGGTGTCCCGCAGCGTGCGTTTGACCTCGTTGTATTCCTGCTGGATTTCGTTGGGCAGCGGCGGCGGCGCATCGGCGAACTGTTGGGCCCGCATCGCCTGGACGACGAGTTTCTCACGTGTCATCTCCCGATAGCCTTCCATGGTCAGGCGGCTGCGCTTGAGCTCTTCGCGAAACTTCTCTTCGTTGCCGTTGTAAAGTTCGCGCATCTGGCGTTTCACCTCCTCGTCGACGACGTGCGGTTTGATGGAAGCCCCCAGCTGCTTGAATTCATCGAGGATGATCTGGCGGTCGATGAGTTCCTGCATCACCTTTGACCTTGCCTCCTTGAACTTGGCCTCAAACTGCGGTCCGCGTCGTGGGAACTGTGCGGACAGCTGGGCAAAGATCGGGGAGAGCAGCATCGACACCTCGTTGCGGGTGATGACCCGGCCATTAACCTTGGCGGCGATGCCATTGACTTCCATGGGGCCTTTGGGAGCTGCCGGAGCCGCCGGGACCGGGGCTTGGGCATGGGTCCATGTTCCTGGAAGCGTGGCGAGGGAGGTGGCCAGAACGAGGGCGAGGCGTGGCTTCATGGAGGTAGTCGGGAAAAGGCGTGGTGGCGACGCTGCCGGGCCACGGCATGAGTTATTCATGAGCGGGTCGGATTGCAAGCGGGGAAAGGCGGGATTGCCCGTGATGATTTTTCATGGAATGCGGCTGGCGGACGCGGGGAAATGTCGATAGATTTTCGGCGGATGACGGATACCGGTGACAGGAAAAGCTTCTGGAAGGCGGAGCCCCTGCTTGGGGGGATCGCCCTTCTGCTCTTGCTGCTCGGCTGTTTCTTCGTTCTGGAGCCGTTCATGACGGCCCTGATGTGGGCGATGATTCTTGCCTACTCGCTGCATCCGATGCAGCGCCTGTTCACCCGGTGGTTTCGTGGATCGAGGACCCTGGCCGCCTGTTTTGTCACTCTGACGGTCACGGTGGTTCTCGCTGGTCCGGTGGTGTTGATCGGTTTCAGCCTGGCGGAGGATGGCAAGGCGCTGGCCCAGGCGACGCGCACCTGGTTTATGGATGCCCCGGACCAACCGCCGGCCTGGGTGAACCGCACGCCGGTGGTCGGTGATGAAATTGAAACCTACTGGCGCGGATTTGCCGAGGACCGGAAGCGCTGGATGGACCAGCTCGACAAGGAAGTGAAGACGGCTCCGCCGCGGCCGAAGATCGTGGTCGAGACTGGCGATGGACTGGTGGTCCAAGAGCCCCCGCCGCCGGTTGCGGGCGAGGTGAAGATTGCGGAGAACGACGAGGCGAAGAAGGACGATTCGTCGCATGTGGTGGCTCTGCTCGGGCGTTTTCTGACTTGGGCGAGGTCGTGGTTGATTTCCGCGGGGCTCGCCGTGGGGCAGGGGGTGACCCAGGTGTTGTTGAGTGCGTTTCTCGCTTTTTTCCTGCTGCGTGATGCCCCCGAGCTATCCGAGAGACTGGGAGTGGCGGTGGAGCGGCTTGCCGGTGACCGCGGGAGACACTTGATCAAGGTGGCCGGTGATACGGTGCGGGGGGTGATCTATGGGATTCTCGGCACGGCGATCGTGCAGGCCCTGGTGGCCGGGATTGGCTTCTGGATCGCGGGCGTGCCCGGTGCGGTGTTGCTGGCGGTGCTGACATTTTTCTTCGCCGTGGTTCCCTTCGGCCCGCCATTGATCTGGCTTCCGGCCTCGCTGTGGTTGTTCGCCCAGGACAAGCCGGGCTTGGGGCTTTTCATGCTGCTGTGGGGCTTTCTCGGGATCAGCAGCGTGGACAACTTCCTGCGGCCCTACCTGATCAGCCAAGGGAGCAAGATGCCCTTTGCGTTGATCTTCTGCGGTGTGATCGGCGGGGCCTTGGCCTTCGGGCTGGTGGGGGTGTTTTTAGGACCCACACTGCTGGCCGTGACTTTTCGATTGATCGACGAATGGTCGACGTCAAGCCGCCCGGAGGATGGGGAGGGGCGGGAGATGGAGATTTCGGCATTGCCTGCGGGCGCGGATTCCGCCACATCCCCGCCGCATGGCGGTGAGTCCCTCGGCATTGGGTAAGGTAATCGAGGTATTCGAGAGGAATTTCCGCGACCGCGGCGAGCTGGGGGCCTCGGTGAGCGTCTGGTGGCAAGGCACGGAGCTTCTTTCCCATGGCCATGGCTGGTGCGAGCGTGAGATGCAGCGGGAATGGACCGAGCGCACGCTGGTGCCGGTGTATTCGGCGACCAAGGTGCCTGCCGCGGCGACCTTGTTGATGGCGCTCGAGAGCCGCGGGTTGGACGAGGAAACTCCGGTTGCGGAGGTATGGCCGGGATTTCCCGTCAAGGGAGCGGGGTTCCATCATCTCCTGTCTCATCAGTGCGGGCTGCCGGTTCTCGATCACAAGGCGCATGTGCTCGAACATGATTCGGTGGTCGAGGCGATCGAGTCGCAGATCCCGGCATGGGCGCTGGGAGACGGGCATGGCTATCATCCGAGGACCTTCGGCGCGCTGGTGGAGGAACCGGTGCGGCGGTTGACCGGGATGCCGCTGGGGGAGTGCTGGCGGAAGTTCATCGCCGAGCCACTGGGGCTCGATTTCTGGATTGGCCTGCCGGAGTCCGAGTGGCCGCGGGTGGCGCGCCTTTATCCGGGGAAAGCCGGCAAGGACGATCTGGCGGATGCGTTTTACAAGCAACTGACCACCTCCGGCACTTTCACGCGGAGGGCTTTTTCATCGCCCCGCGGGCTGCATGCGATTCATGAGATGAACGAGAGCCGCGCCTGGGCCGCCGGCCTTCCCGCGCTGGGTGGAATCACCACGGCCTCCGCCCTGGCCAAGTTCTATCAGGCGGCCATCGGTTCGATCCGGAGTCCGATGTCGCCTTCGGTCCTGCACGCGCTGGCCACCCTGCGCTCCTCGGCGGAAGACCGGGTTTTGCTGCGGCCCACGGCCTTCACCTGCGGGGCTCAGCGTGATCCGCTGGATCCTTCCGGCCGGAAGCTGCGCCATATCTATGGCCCCTCGGTATCGGCCTTCGGGCATCCGGGGGCTGGCGGCAGCCATGGTTTCGGAGACCCGGAAACCGGGGTTTCCTTTGCCTACGTGATGAATCAAATGGACCTGAGCGTGATGCCGGGGCTCAAGTGCGTGGAGATGGTCGAGGCCTTGTTTTCCGAGATGTAGGGCATCAAAGCGCCGCAAGAAGATCCCGCAGAATGCCGTCGAGCCGCGCGAGCGAGTGATCGTTCCGGTATTCCTGATAGAGAGGTTCCGGCAGGGCTGGTCCAGGGTCGAGGCCGGCGAGCCGCCGGATGGCGGCGAGGGCATCCGGCGCGGAACCCTCCGGGATGGTGAGTCCCATGCGGTAGCGGTCGATGCGCTGGCCGATGCATTCTCCGGCGGTGGCGATGCAGGGGATGCCAAACAGGGCGGCCTTGCTCAGGGTGCCGCTGCTGCCTTGGAATTTCTCGTAGGCGGCCCATGCGATGTCGAAGCTGCGGAACAGCGAGTTGAAATCCGCCTCGTCACGAATCCTTCCGGCCGCGGGATCGAAGTGCAGATTTCCGACGCTGCCAGATGCGATGCCTGCGGCGATGTGTTGGATCTCCGCCTGCTCGGCGGCTGTGAAATCCCCGGGCGGGTAGGTGCCCGCACAAACGAAATACAAGGGGAGATCCGCCTGGCGGGCGAGTTCGGCAGCGCGCAGCAGGGTGAGGAAGCCCTTGCGGCGCTCCAATCCGATGATGCCGACGATTTTCCTGCCCTGGGCCTTGGCGCGGATGTCAGCTGCAAGTTGGAACTCCGCGTCCGGCAGGCCTCCCTCCGTGACATCGGGGTAGGCGGTCACCGGGCGCCGGGTGAGCCGGGTCATCGGTGTGATGAAGCGTTCATCGAGCACTCCGATGCCGAGGTTGCTGCGGCTGCGCAGAATGGCGTCTCCTTTGGCCAGAAGGCGCAGGGATTTTCGAAAATTGGGAGGTTCGCCGTGGTGGTGGTTCCGCAAATAGAGGCCACTCCACGGACGGTTGAGAATCACATCCGGGATCTGGGGGAAAGGGAGGAAACGAAGATAACTGTCGAGATACGGGAAATAGACCAGATCGGCACTCCAACCGGTGCGGGCTTCCGCCTCCGCAAGCGCGTCGGCGGCCTTGCGCCAGCGGTCGAAGGTGCGCACGGGATCCCCCTCGAAGCGTCCGTTGAAGAAACTCCGCTTGCCCGTCGGCAGGTGGGCGAAGCGCGTCATTTCCCGAGCTCCGTGGATGTCGTGGCCGGATGCGCTCGCCAGATTGCGGCGCGCCGCTTCCGGGTCCGGACACAGGCCGATGACCCTTGCGCCGCAGCGCAGGAAGGAGGCAGTGAACTGGTTGAAATACATCGGATGATGCCCGCTCCACAGCGGGTCGATCAAGGCCACGGTTTTACCGGCGGTTTCCATCAGTTCGGCACGGCGGGGTTGCGGATGGTGGCGGCGTGGATCCACGAGGCGCGGATGAGAAACGCCTGCGAAAGCCCGGCCATCATGCCGAAGAAGATGCCGGTGAGGCGTTCCTGAAACGGGTTTGCGGTGAGGGTCTCGCTCAGCAGGCAGCAAGTCGCCACAAACGGCAGGAACGCGAGCCATGAATCAGGCCCCGGCACCATGGAGTTCGCACGGGCGGCAATGAGCGACGAGGCGGCCGTCCAGCCGAAGAGCGCCACGTAGCTGATCAACGCGATCACCCCGCCTGATAGAAGCCCGTAGGTCCAGACCGAGTGCCCTGCGAACCAGATTTCATCGACCTCGGTATCCTTCTTCGGAAGCACCTGCCAGATCTCCGGGAGATAGGCGGGATCCCAGTAATACGTGGATCCCACGCCACGGCCGTGGATGAAATGCACTGGGTCCTCATTGAGGATCTTCCAGATCGCATCGGCCTCGGCTTTCCGCGTGAGAAACGAGATGTCGGCACTGAGGTTGCGATCCGAGGCATTGTGGAAAAGCCGCTCGTTCCAACGCTCGATCATCACCGGTTGAAGCAAGGCGGCGATGGCGAGCGCGACCGACATCACCATGGCCACCACGCCCACCGGGAGGAGGCGTCTGGGCAGTGCCGACCATTCGAACTGCCTCCAGGCCACGCCGAGGATGAAGCAGAGTCCGGTGGCCAGGGCAGATGCCATGACCGGAAAAAACAAGGAGCGGGTCACGGTGATGAAGATGCCGATGAAAAGCACGGCGCATGCCGCGATCACGCTCCAGTGAAAGCGGCCACGGAGCAGGATGGCGCAGCCGATCCATGCGGCGAGCCAGTTGTTCGCCGGGCTTTGCACCTCGAAGCGCACGGTTTCCACCGAGGCGTTCTGAAACAGGAAGCCGTTCACGATCCTCCAGAGCACGTTCACGCAGGCCGCCGCCAGCATTGGGGTGACGATGCGTGACGGCCGGATGCCGGCGCATCCGGCGATGTGGGCGTTGACGAGCCCGAAAAAGCAGAAGAGCAGGGGAAGGGCCACCCGCAGCGACCTGCCGGGCTGCACGCCCTGCATCACCGAGTTCGCGATCTGGAAGAACAGGAACGCCCCCCAGAAAGCGATGATCCAAACCCCTGGACGCACCGTGAGAAACCGCCTGCCCAGCCAGAGGATGGCACCGGTGGAAGCGAAACAAAGCGCGAGGAAAGCGAGCTGATCCAACCCCGTGCCTCCGGAATCGGCACGCGATACCGAACTCCGGTAATCAAATGCAAACGAGGCCATGAACACCCAGAGCAGCACCTCGATCCACCGCGCCTCCGGGGCCCGGGGCACCGGAACAGGATCGGATACGGCATGCGGCAGGGAAAACACCGGACTTACTTTGCGAGGATTTCGTCAAACAAGGCCGCGGTTTTCCCGATTGGAAAGGTTTCCTCGGCATAGGCCCGCGCGTTTCGCGAGAGTTTCGCCCGGAGACCTGCCGACTGGTGAAGATCGTCCGCTGCGGCGAGGAAGCCCTCCATGTCCGACGGAGCGACGATCCGCCCGGCGTCGTGATCGCGGGTGATGCGTGCGGCGAGATTGTCAGGCGGGATGGCGAGCAGCAGCGGACGTCCGGCGCAGAGATAGCTCAGCGTTTTGGAGGGCACGGAGAAGGTGCCCGCCTCTTCTTCCAGGATGCCCACCAGCACATCGCCTGTGGCCAGGACCGCAGGCAGGGTGGCAAACGGCTGATAGGGAAGAATCCGCAGGTTTTCCAGCCCCGCTGCGGCGGCCTCCCGCTTCAGCCAGTCCGCTCCGATGCCTTCGGAAACCACGACCACGACCGCGTCCGGATTGTCCCGGTGACGCCGTGCCAGTTCTAACAGAAGTGCCGGGTTGTGCTTCATCCCGATCGTTCCGGAGTAGAGGAAGACAAACTTCCCGTGCAATCCCTGCGAGCGGGACCACTCGTTGTCCTTCGGCAGGCAGGGGATATCCTCGATGTGCGCCCAGTTGGGCACCACGGCGATCTTGTCGTGCTCCACGCCGAACTCATCCGCGAGGATCGGGGCGAAGTCGCCGGTGATGGCGATGATGCGCGAGCTGCGCTCGAACTGGCGGCGGTCCAGATGCCGGTACCAAGCGCCGATCCATGCCCCGGCCACGGGGATCTTGCGGCGCAGGATGCGGTCCACCGCGAGGCTGTAGAAATCCTGCACCCAGTAGTAAAATCTGCCATTGCCCATGGTCGCCGCGCGGCTGATCGGCTCCTGGGTCTCGGTGGGCGTGTTTCCGGAGAGAACCGCATCCGGCTTCCAGGAGGAGATGAAGCGCGCCACTTCGCGTCCGTAGCGCACCTCCATGTTCCTGCGGCGGCGGAAGGAGTATTTGTAGCGGGCGTAGTCCGGATCCATGGGGATCTCCTTGAACGTGAGGCTCGGCGGGTCACCGGGCTTCGACACCAACTCGCCGCGGGGAGTCTGCAAGGAGCTGGCGAAGGCATGGACCACTTCGTGCCCGCGCCCTGCCAATGCCCGGCTCAGGGAGGTCGGAAACGCGTGTCCGGCGTAGTCGTGAACGACGATTCTCATGGGGGGGATGGCCGGGTTCGGAAGATCTGGTCCCAAGGGCGGCAGCGAATCTTAGGAAGCCGTCGCCGGGAGTCAATCGCCCGGGACTACGCGAATGCGGGGGCTGACGTCGGTGCAACCCGCCGCATGCAGGGCTTGCACCTCGGTCGGCGGTTTCGTTAGGTCGCCCGCGATGAACGATCGGTCCTGCCCGCTGTGTGAAATGAATGAAATCCTCGACCACCCGGGGCGTCACGAGTGCGTGACCTGCGGGCACGAGTGGGACGCCGCGGTCGAGGAGGCTGCCGAAGCCTCGTCCCGCATCGTCAAGGACGCCTACGGGAACGTGCTCGCGGATGGTGACGTGGTTGCCATGATCAAGGACCTCAAGCTCAAGGGCTCTTCGGAGGTCCTCAAGGTGGGCACCAAGTCCAAGCCGATCCGCCTGGTCGACGGGGACCACGAGATTTCCTGTCGCATGGATGGCATGGCCATCGGCCTCAAGGCCTGCTTCGTCAAGAAGGTGATGCATTGAGCCCGGGTTTGATCCGCCTGCGTTTCGTGCTAGAACAACCGCGTTCCCGCGCGTTTGGTGGGGGCGCCTCTCCGCCATGTGGATCGTTCTTTTCGCCCTTCGTTACAAATACACCATCGGGGTCCTCGCCATCCTGGTCCTCCTTTTTGGCGTCATGTCGGCAAGGCGCATGTCCACCGACATCCTGCCGCGTGTGGAAAGCCCGGAAATCACCGTGGTCTGGACCTACAACGGCCTGAACTCCGCCGAGATGGCGTCCAAGATCACTTCGTTCTCGGAAATCATCACCCTCAACAACGTCGACGATCTCAAGGAGGTGCGTTCCGAGACCTCCAATGGCACCGCTCTGGTGAAACTCCGGTTCCAGCCGAATGCGGACATCAACACGGCCATGTCCCAGGTCACCGGGGTGTCGCAGACGATCCTCCGCCGGATGCCCACCGGAACCCCGCCGCCGCTCATCGTCCGCAGCAGCCCGTCGAGCGTGCCCATCGTCCAGCTCGTGATGTCCTCGGACACCATGACCAGTGGCCAGCTCTTTGATTTTTCCCGCCTCACCCTGCGCGCCCAGCTGCAGAGCATCCCCGGCATGCGGATTTCCCTGCCCTACGGCGGAGCGTCCCGGCAGGTCATGGTGGACCTCGATCCGGATGCCCTCCATGCCTACTCGCTCTCCGCCGCGGACGTCAGCGCCGCGGTGAGCCGCCAGAATCTAACACTCCCGTCCGGATCGCTTCGCGAACTCGGCAGGGAACTTCCCGTCGAGATCAACGCCAGCCCGGAAAACATCCAGGGCTTTCTCGACATCCCGCTGCGCTCCGTGGACGGAAAAACCCTGCTGCTGAGGGACGTGGCCAACGTCCGCGATGGCGAGGCGGTCACCAGCAACATCGCCCGGCTCAACGGCCGCAATGCGGTGATGGTTTCCATCCTCAAGCTCGGAGGAGCCTCCACCGTGGACATCATCGATGGCATCCGCCAGAGGCTTCCGGAGATCCGGGCCGCCGCTCCCCCCGGGATGAGCATCGAGCCGATCTTCGACCAGTCGATCTTCGTCCGTGCCGCCGTGGCCGGGGTGAAGAATGAGATCCTGCTCGTGGGCGGACTGGTCGCACTGGTGGTCCTGCTTTTCCTCGGCTCGTGGCGCTCCACCTTGATCGTGCTCACCTCGATCCCGCTGGCGCTGCTTTGTTCGATCATCGGTCTCAAACTCGCGGGGGCCACCTTCAACCTGATGACGCTCGGCGGCCTTGCCCTGGCCATCGGCATCCTGGTGGACAACGCGCTGGTGGAAATCGAGAACATCAAACGCCAGATCGCCCTCGGCAAGGACGTGCGTCAGGCAATCATCGATGGCGCTCAGGAAGTGGCCTTTCCGGAGTTTGTCTCCACGCTTTCGATCTGCATTGTCTTCCTCCCGATCTTCCTGTTGAGCGGCACTTCGTCGTTTGTCTTCCGGCCTTTGGCGCTTGCCGTGGTCTTCGCGATGATTGCCAGCTACCTGCTGGCCCGCACGCTGGTCCCCACCTTGGCGTCCATCATCCTCCCCGCGGAGGCCCGGGCGGAGGCGGCACGCGAGGGGAAACGGGGTGGGCTCTTCCTTGTCCACCACGCGGTCGAGGGCCTCATGGACCGGCTTTCCCGGATCCAGGGGGGCATCCTCGGGTTTCTCCTTCGTCACAAGTCCGCGCTGTGGGTGCCGGTGCTTCCCGCGCTGGCACTCGGTGGATTCTCCGCTTCTCAATCCGGCCGCGAGTTTTTCCCGCAGACCGATGCCGGATTGATCCGGCTCTTCGTGCGAATCCCGACCGGCACCCGCATCGACGACACGGCGCAGGTGATGGCCGATGTGCAGCGGGAGATCCGGGCGATCATCCCGGAAAACGAACTTCGCTTTGTGGTGGAAAACATCGGCACGCCCGGTTCAGTCAACCAAGCCTGGGTGGACACCACGGCAATCACATCCGCCGATGCCGAGATCCTCGTGCAGTTGTCGCCCGGTCATGGACCTACCGAGGGCTACATCCGGGAAATCCGCGCCATGCTTGCGGCCAAGTTTCCCGGCACCCAATCGTTCTTCCGGCCGGCGGATGCCACCAGTCAGACGCTCGCCTCGGGCGCGCCGACCACCTTTGAAGTCCGCCTCATGGGCCGCGATGTGCCGGGCAATCTCGCCCTTGCCCGCGAACTCCGGGAGCGCTTTTCGAAGATCCCGGGGGCTGCCGATGTGACGCTGCGCGAGGTGCTCGACCAACCGTCGTATTCAATCCGCATCGACCGCGCCCGTGCGGCCAATCTCGGGATCAATGCCCAGGACGCCTCCAGCGCCCTGCTTGCCGCGCTAGGCAGCGGTGGCTCGGTGGCGCCCAACTACTGGTCGGATCCGGCCACCGGCGCGGCCTACGATGTGCAGATCATCGCCCCGCCTGCGAATCTGGATTCGATCGAACAAATCCTCAACCTGCCGATCCGTCCCTCGGTCGGCGGCGGGGCACCGGTGCCGTTGCGCTCGTTCGCCACCGTGTTCGAAAAGCGGGCTCCAGCGAGTGTCAGCCGCACGACATTGCAACCGACCTTCACCGTGATCGCCAATGCCTCCGGCCGCGACATCGGCGGCATCACCGCGGATCTTGAGCGCGTGCTCGTCGAGTTGCGCAAGAAACTCAAGCCCGCCAACAAGATCGAACTCGCAGGCCAGGCCGCACTCATGGACACCGCTTACGGCGAGCTCATCACCGGGCTCGGTCTCGCAGCGGTGCTCGTTTTCCTGGTGATGGTGGTGAACTTCCAATCGTGGACGCTGCCCTTCGTGGCCATTTCCGGCCTTCCGGTCGCCGTTTCCGGGGCCTTGTTCGGGCTTTGGGTCACCGGCACTCCGCTCAGCGTGCCCGCGCTCATGGGGATCATCATGGTGGTGGGCGTCTCGACCGCAAACAGCGTGCTCGTCAGCAGCTTCGCCCGCGATCGCTTCGATCAAGGAGAAAGCGCCACTGCCGCCGCGATCGAGGCTGCGACCACCCGGCTGCGGCCGGTGGTGATGACCGCGCTTGCGATGATCCTCGGCGTGGTGCCCATGGCGCTCGGGCATGCCGAGGGTGGCGAGCAAAACGCCCCGCTCGGCCGCGCCGTCATCGGCGGCTTGGTTTTTGGCACGGTCGCCTCGCTTTTCCTCGTGCCGGTGGCCTTTGCGATTGTCCGTGGATTCACTCACCGCCACCGCTCCGCAAAAGCGGATCCCGCTCCCGCTTCCGACCCTGGCAAACAACCCGCATGTCCCCAGCCTCTCCCATGAACTCCAGACCCTACGGATGCCGATTCTTCCTCGCTCTTTGTTGCTCCGTCGTTGGCGCGGGCATCCGGCTTCATGCCCAGGATCCTGCCGCAGTGAGCACCGTGTTGCCTGTGCGGGCCACCGCGGCGGCGGCCTTCGAGATTCCGGGGCGCACCGAGCCGGTCGAGCAGGCCACCATCTTCACCAGTGCCACCGGCATTGTGAAGGAGCGGCGCTTTGACATCGGCGATCGCGTGAAGGCAGGGGACATCCTCGCCTTGATCGATGTGCCGGAACTCGATCGCGAGGTGGACTCCGCACGAGCCTCCGTCGAGCAGGCGGAATCCCGCGCCATCAATGCCCGTGGCATCGCCGAACGGGCGGACAGCCTGCTGAAGGCCCGGGCGATTTCCCAAGAGGACTTCGAGTTCCGCATCACCACCTCCCAGACCGCGGAGGCCGCGCTGCGTGTCGCCCGTGCGGACCTTGCCAGAGCCGAGCAGTTGCGCGCCTTCGCCACGGTCAGTGCACCCTTCGATGGCGTCATCTCCGCACGCAACTTCGATCGCGGAGACCGCATGCGCGGGGATTCATCCACTCCGGAAGGCTGGCTTTACCGACTCTCACGACTGGATTCATTGCGCTTCGTGATTGGTGCCACCCCGGATCTGGCACTGCGTTTGTCCCGCGAAAATGAGGCTGAGGTCCGCTTCAACGAAATGCCCGGGCGTCGATTCAAGGCCCGGCTCGCACGATCGAGCGGTGTCTTTGATTCCACTTCGGGCACGATGCGCATCGAGCTTCTGATCGCCAACGAGGACCTGTCGCTGCCCGCCGGGCTGCCCGGCACGGCCGTCTTCCTGATGCCGCCCGAGGAGGATACCTACAGCCTGCCTAACAACACCCTCGTGCTCCGCCAGGGCAGGCCGCTTGTCGCCACGGTCCAATCGGGCAAGGTTGCCTTCATCGATGTGCTGCCAGGCCGCAGCCTTGGCACGGCCATCGAGGTGACATCCTTCATGCTGGCCGGGGAAACCCCGGTGATCGTGAATCCCAATGCCATGCTCCGCGAAGGAGACCCGGTCAACGCGAAACCCGTGCCTGCCGCGCCGGCACCGAAGTGAGCGGAGGGAAGCGCGCCTCAGTGGGTGGCGCTCTTGCCGCGCGCCTTGCGGATGCCGATCACCGCCAGCAGCACCAGCGTGCCTGCCACCAGCCCGCAAAGGCCATTGAGCAGGGTGCCCGCCAGCGGAGCAAGCCATGAAGCCGGACCACCGCCGTGTTGCATCGCTTCTGCGAGGTGTTCGATGGCGTGGTGGAGCGGCGGGATGCCATGCACCACGATGCCACCGCCGACGAGAAACATGGCTGCCGTTCCTAGAATCGAAAGGGACTTCATCAGAAACGGAGCGGACCACAGGATCCCGCCTCCGAGCTTGCGGGCGAAGGCTCCACGCTGGCGTGTCAGATGCAATCCGGCGTCATCGAGTTTCACAATGCCGGCGACCAGACCGTAAACGCCCACGGTCATGACGATGGCGATGGAGGAAAGCACCATCGACTGCCGCATGAAATCCTGCCCCTTCACGGTTTCGAGGGTAATGGCGATGATCTCCGCAGAGAGCACGAAGTCGGTTCTCACCGCCCCTTTGATCTTCTCGGACTCCGTCTCCACCCGGGCTTCGGGCGGGGTGGCGGCCAGGTCGGCGATTTCCTTTTCCGCCCGGTCATCCGTGTGCTCGCCGCGATGCAGGAAATGATGGGCCAGTTTCTCGCAGCCCTCGAAACAAAGGAAAAGCCCGCCGATCATCAACAAGGGGGTCACCGCCCACGAGGCGAAGGTCCCGATGAGCAGCGCCGCCGGCACGAGGATCAGCTTGTTGATGAACGAGCCCTTGGCCACGGCCCACACCACGGGAAGCTCACGCTGGGAGACCACTCCGCTCACCTGCTGGGCATTGAGGGCAAGATCATCCCCGAGCACTCCGGCCGTTTTGGCGGCGGCTTTCTTGGTGAGGATGGAGACGTCGTCGAGAATCGTCGCGATGTCATCGAGCAGAGTGAGCAGACTTCCGGCTGGCATGGCCGGATCATGAGACAGCGGCAGTGTCATTAGGCAAGAACAAGTTCCCGAAAGCCGCAGGGGTCGGGCTGCGCAGGGGTTAACACACTGTTACCTCGGGAAACTGGCGGAGCATGTGAGTTGTCATCTATCAGTCGGACGTCATGGCCGTGACAGAGTGCATTCCAAACCAAACAAAAACCATCATCACATGAAGACATCTCCCATAGCGTCCATCCGGACCTCACTCGTGCTTCCGCTGCTCGGCCTAGCCCTGATGGGTGCCGCATCCGCGCAAACGCGCTACATCGCCGTGGATCTCACGCCCAATGCCTCCGGCTCCGCCCAGGCGGCAAGTGGCGGGCAGGCCGCGGGATACACCGGCTCCGTCCCGAATGCTTTCACCGGCCGCGCCACCCTTTGGACTGGCGAGGGCGCGGTGGATCTTCATCCCTCCTTCCTTGATGGCATCCAGGCCCGCTCGACGGTGAATGGATTTGCCGGAGATCTTCAAGTGGGCTCCGGAGCGGGCACCTCTACCGGCGGACGCAATGTGCCAATCGCTTGGCGGGATACGGCCGCCAGTGCGGTGGCACTTGGCATTCCATTCACTCATGCCGGCGGACAGGCAAATGCCACCGATGGTGTCCAGATTGTGGGGACGGTCCTCGGGCTGGATCGGGATGGCACCACGATCGGCACCAATCATGCCGTGTTGTGGGATGTGGCGACCGGTGTGGCAATGGACCTCGGCGCGGATGCCAGCCTCTTCGATGTGGCCGCAGGGCAACAAGTGGGAATGGTGAACAAGGGAGGTGCCGCCGCCGCGCTCTGGCGGGGAAGCAAATCCTACACGCTGCTTCATCCAAAGGGTGCGGTCGTCTCCTCCGCCAATGGCACCGACGGCCTGCGGCAGGTGGGTTATGCCGGTTTTGACATCCGCGTGCGCGTCGAGGCCGCGAAGGGTAACAAAGACAAGCGTTTCAACTACGCCTACGTGTGGTCCGGCAGTGCGGCTTCCGGAGTGAACATTCATCCCTATGTTTCAAATGCGGATGGCAGGATTCTCGAAGGAAGCTGGGCCATGAAGGTGGCGGGCCCGTGGATCGCAGGCATTGCGAGCGATCCCACCCGCACCGGAACTCCGGCATTCTACCGCGCGATCGTTTGGAACGCTGCGTTCGAAGCGGTGGATCTGAGCGCATTCCTTCCCGCAGGATTCATCGGCAGCCAGGCTTTGTCGGTGGATGCGGATGGAAATGTGGCGGGGGTGATGACCAAGGCCGATGGCACGCGCCACGCCGTGCTTTGGATGCCCGTGCTTTGAACCAAGCACAACGTCTAGTTTTTGAGATTTCCAAGCCGCTTGTCCGCAAGGGCAGGCGGCTTTCCTAACAACTTGCCCATGGCGAAGATCGGCCGCACAGTGGGCGGGATGAAAGCATTCCCCCTCCTGTCCCTCCTCGTGCTCGGCCTTTCCGCTTCCATGGTCCATGGCCAGGAAGACACCGCGCTGCACCGCAAAATCTATGCGGAAATCAACGAGGCCGCCCCCAAGCTCCGCAAGGTGGAGGCCTCCTGCACGGAGGATGTCACCGAGTTCGCGCTGACCGGTTGGCTGGATGGCGGCGAGGTTCGCAAGATCCTCGCGCGCTGCTCGGACGGGGGTGTGGAGGAGTTCTATCTGGAGAACGGCAAGCCCCTGTTTGTTTTCACCACCTGGTTCAAGGCCACCGAGGATGGGTCCAAGGGAGCCAAGGTGGAGGAGCGTCTCTATCTGAAGGACGGTGAGGTCTTCAAATGGCTCTCCACCGAGAAACCCGCGCCTGTTCTTCATGGCGAGGATTACCAGGCCACCACCGAGCGCATTCTCGCCAACACCAAGCTCTTCACCGCCGCGCTCAAGAAGGCTGCCCCCGCCGCCAAGGCTCCGGCCGGGGCTTCTCTGGAGGGCGTGTTCACCGGCATCGAAGAGGGCGACTACGCCCACTGGACTATGAAGACACCCGCCGGGGAGCGTTCTTTTTTCATCCTCAAGACCAACCCCGCGATCGATCAGGCGCTCGCCCAACCCGCGAAGTTCAAGGGCAAGCGCTGCAAGATCACTTGGAAGAAGGGCATGCAGGAAATCCCCGAAGCCGGTGGAAAAATCGAGGTGGAACAGATCCTCGACGTGCGCTGGATCGATTGAACGGCCGGAGACCCGGCTGATCTTCTAACAGATAACTGGAGGGCGGATCCCGTCTCCGGAATTTCCGGCTTTCCCGCGGGCCGTGCATCGGGATGATCGCGCTCACCGATGCCCGATCCGACTCCGCCGCCATCCGATACCCCGCTCATGTCCGGATGGGCCGCCGAGCGTGCCGTGCTGGAGGCGGAGATGGGCGAAAGGATCACGCTGGATGCCCTGACCGGACGCCGGGGTCTGGAGGAATCCGATCTGCTCGACGACGCGGGCGGCGAGGCGGGATGGTTGATCGCCCAGCGCAAGGCCGGGCATCGTCACTCGATCGATGACGTGCTGACGGCTTGGTATGCGCTCAAGTTTTCGCCGCAGGTGGACCAACATCTGGATCTCGGCACGGGCATAGGCACGGTGGGCCTTCTCACACTCTGGGGAATGGGTCGGAACGCCCGCCTGACCGGGGTGGAGGCGCAGTCGATCAGCTATCGGCTGCTCCGCTCGAACATCGCCCTCAACCGCCTAACCGACCGAGTGGAGGCTTTGCATGGCGATCTGCGGGACCTGGCACTGGACCGGAGTTTTCCGTTGATCACCGGCAGCCCGCCCTATTTCCCGCCGGGCTCGGGGGTGGTGCCGCAGGATTCGCAGAAGGCCCATGCGCGTTTCGAACTGCGCGGCAGCGTCGCCGATTACGCGGCCGCGGCGGTCCGGCATCTGGCTCCGGATGGCTGGTTCGTGCTTTGTTTTCCCACGCCCCAGAGGCAGCGTGCGCTTGAGGGGATCGCCGCCGCGGGACTCCGGGTCGTGGCCCTGTGCGACGTGATTCCACGGGAGGGGCTGGGTGCCCTGTTCAGCCTGTTCGCCTGCCGTCACCGGGACCTTGGAGAGGCCGGGATGATCGTGGAGGAGCCGCTGACGGTGCGCCACGCCTGCGGCCGTCTCACGGCGGAAATGGCCGCGGTGAGACGGGTCTTCGGCTTCCTGGATGGCGAGGCCCACGGCGGGCACTCGCCGTCGGACGGGGATGGCCTCAGGGGCTGATCGTTTCGACTTCCAAGCGCAGGAACCTCCGGTCCGGGCTGCTGTTTCCGGATTCAGGAGCGGCTGGAACCGGTATGGCGATCCAACCGTTGTCAGCGGGTGGGATCGGGCTGGTGCGCGAATCAAACAGAACCTGCGACCAATCGCCGAGGTCCGCGGAGGCGCGGACCTTCCAGACCAGATCGGCTTTGCCTGGATCGTAGCGGAAGCGGAACTCCCGCGTGGAGCCTGCGATGTGAAGCAGCGGCAGCAGATGGTTCACCGGGGCGAAGGGACCCACACCGTGGGCGTAGCGGATCAGGTTCGCGACGCCATCGCCGGTTGGATTTCCCGAAGGCCCCGAGATGGCCGGATCCGAGAGGTCCGCCGGGTTGCTGAAGTGGGCGAGTTTCCAAAGCTCGAAGCCGGGTGGCAAGGCGTCGCCCTCGACGGTTAGATTGTCGATGCGCTGGTTCCCGGTGAGTCCGCCGGTTCCCTGTGAGAACGAGATGCGGATGCCGAAGTTCGGATTGTCGTCCGCCGCACGAACATCCCGGAAATCCAGAATGCGGGTTTCCGGGGTGGAGTCCGCCAGCGTGAAGGTCGCGAAGGGAATGAACGAGGTGCCATCGAGCGTGTAGGATACCTGCTGGATGCCGGCCCCTTGTCCGGAGCGGCGCGCTTCGTATTGGACGATGAGGTTTTCGTGAGCGGTGGTGGGGATCCGGAAGTCGATGGTGGAACCGAGCGGGTTGTTGATGCGCATGTGGCTTCCGGCGGGATCTCCAAGGCGCGCATTCGCGGCGGCGAATCCCTGACCGGTGCCTGATTCCACGAGGGTGGTTCCGGCGAGGTTGGTGGTGATGGATGCGCCGCCCGTGCTGAAGCCCGGTGTGAGAATTGCGGCCGGGTTGTTGAAGTTCCAGTAATGGACAAGGTCGAGCGGCGGAGTGGTGGCGGTGAACTGGGCCGGCGCGGACCAGGCGCTCCAGTTTCCCGTGCCGTCCTTGTGCCTCACCCGCACCCGGTAGGTTTTCCCGGCCTTGGTCACTCCCAACGGAATGGTGAATGCGCCCGGTGTGCCGGTGAGCTCTGCGGATTGGGCGAGGGTCTCGATTTCATAGGTGCAGGGACCACTGACGTAAGAGGCGATGCCCGGTGCGGAAATCTCCGCGATGCGCCACTGCCATGCGGCGAAGTTTGCGGCCCCCTGGGGATCGGAAAATGCCGAGGAGCTGAACCTCAGGTCGCTCACCGGAAAGGCGGGGTCTCCCAACGCTGTTAGAACCGGCGTGGCCGGGGCATCGGTGAAGGGGGGCGAGGTCGGATGGACCATCGCGTTGACGTAGCCACCGTAGAGGGATTCCCACTCAAGATATTTGTAGCCGTATCCTTTCTGACGGTTGGCATCGGTGTCGACGCCGCCGCCCGAGCTTGGAGTGGCCTTGCGAACCCAAGCCGCGGCACCCGCCGGGTAGGTGGGTGTGGCGAAGGCGATGAACCATTCGGTCAGGGACTCGTGATCCGAGAAACCGTTTGCATCGGGATCCGGCAGCGTGCGGATCCAGGAATTGGTGATCGTCGGCCCGCCCACACCGCGGGTCCCGTCGTTGTAGGAGGCGCGGAAGAAGTTGCCACGGTGGTTGGACTGTCCGGTGAAGGTGCCGAGGCTTCCCTTGGTATTCGGATGCATGTTCCACATCGCGGCATCGAGGTCCGCCCAAGTCAGTGCGGTTCCCGGCGGGTTGACCATGCGTGCGTATTCATGGAACAACTGGCCGATCTGACCGCCGGTCGACCTGCCGTCCGAGGCCATGAGCGAGAGCAGCTCGCGGCAGCGGTTGCGGTATTCGCGGGCGAGGTTCGGATGTCTGGAAATGGCCCGGATCACGTCCGGCGCACCGGCGACGACCACACCGTCCATGGTGCCACCCCAGTGGTGGGCGGCGATGAATTGCATGTCGAGATCGTAGGGGATGATGACCCAGCGGTTGTCGGTGGGGCGGTGATAGAAGCGGTAGTTGTCGCCAGGCCGCACATCCACGTTGCCGATCAAGCGGTTGAGGGCGAGAAACGTGTAAAGCGCCGGTAGGTCGACATTGTCGCGATACCACGTCTCGGTCTGTCCGGTCTGGGTGACGCCGCTGCTGAAGGCGGACCAGTCCGAGGAATCCACCGCTTGTCCCGGGCCCTGGTGTTTCTTGTCCCCCGCGCCGCCTTCGATGGAATAGAGGTTGCCATCGGGCAGGCCTCGCTCGTCGAGGAAGTTGCCCTCGGTGGGTTCCATGTTCAGGTAAAGCCCCCAGAGGTCACCGGCATACTGGCTGGTCGGGCTTTCGGCGGCGGCGTCGATGACTCGCAGGTGGAGGTAGGAGGTGTTTTGTGCGGGCAGTCCGGCGAGCTGATAGATCCGGTTGGAGACCGCCTCCTCGATGCCGGCCGATCCCCGGTGGACGGAGGCCCACGGGCTGGAATTCGCGTTGAGAAGGAGGTTGTTCCAGGTCTCCTTGTAGGGCTTTCCGAAGTTGTCATATCCCTGATAGTCACGGGATCGGTTGAAGTAGACCGCCCACTTGTTCTTGCCGCTCACGGTGGTGGATCCCTTGCCACGGGCTCGGAACTGGACGTGGTCATACACCTTGCCTCGCTGGACGGCGGTGGCTTGGAAGCGGGTTTCGTTGCCGCTTTGGAAACTGTCCACATCCGCGGAGTTGGCGATGATGTGCAGGGGTGGCAGGGATTCCAACAGGGTGGAGGGATAGGTTTCCACCGCGGTGGTTCCCGGGTTGAAGGCACCGCTCCAGGCGGGTGTGCCGTTGTAAACGAAATAGGCGAAGTTCGGCTGCTCGTCGTCAGGGTAGGGGACGGTCAGCGAGTTTCCAGCGACGTCGGCAAGCGAGATGCGGTAGCGGATCAGCCTTCGGTGGACCTGAAGTGCCGCGGGCAGGACCGCGGTGAAGATCGAGTCCCCGGCGAGAAGGTCGCCGCCGGTGCCGTTGTCGGTCATCGCCACGCTGGTCCATGCAGTGGCGTAAGTGCTGTCCGTCTTGCGGATGTAGGCCCCGGGGTCGACGGTCTGATAGAGAAGCGAGACGGTGCCGGTGCCGTCCGGGTCGGTGATTTTGGCGGTGACGGTGACGGGGGTGCCTGCGACGGGTTGGGCCGGGCTGTGGGAGACCTGGCGGATCTGCGGCGGCACTCTGGAGGCGGCGAGCCGCGCGGCATTCGCTGCTCCGGGCGTGGGGTTGGTGGAGGCTCCGGTCCCGGCAAAGGTGAGGGACGCGTCGAAGTAGTAGTCGCTGCTGCCAAGGGTCTGGTTGAGCACGTGGACGCAAAGCACGTTGGAGCCGCCTTTGAGGATGTTGGTTCCGCCCACCACCGTGTTGAGGGGGATGCTTTCCCACGCCGATGCCGGGTGATCGGCCAGGGAAGTGCCGCTGTTGACATTGAAGGGGACCTGGCCGGAGGGAGCGTTCGTGCTGCGGAAGACCTCGACGCCGTTGATCCATGCGACGCAGGCATCGTCGTAGCGAAGGTTCAAGGTGATCTGTTCCGGCACCGAGGAGGCAATGGTGAAGGCCTTTCGGAAGTAGACCGAGCGGTAGCTGTTCCGCATGCCGCTGAGCGTGGTTGTGAGCGCGTAACCGCCACCGTATCCGAAGGGGGCGGTGGCGGTTGTCCATCCGGTGCTGTCGTTGTAGGTGACTTGCCGCCATGCATCCACAGGCGACGAGGCTTCCGCATTGCCGGCTTTGTATTTCCATGCGGCGGATGAAGCGGCGATGTAGGTGGCGGCGGGCACCGCGGAGATGCCGGATGATCGCCATGATCCGCCGAGGTCGTTGTCGAGCGATGGGTGCAGAAGTTCCATCGACGGACCTCCTCCATCGGCCGCGGTGGGCCAGGGGAACCCGGCGTTGTAGGAGACCCGGTCGATCTCGACCGCGGTGGGGTTCAAGAGTTGGATGGTTTCGCCCTGACTGGACAGATTGCCGACCCATGGCCCGATCGAGGAGACTCCGTGTTTGGCGAGGAGCGCGCCCGGGTTTTCGGAAACCACCAGGAAGCCGCCCGGGGCCAGGGTGGTGCCGGCGGGAAAGGTGAACTCGATCGCATTGGTGAGACGCCAACCCGCGAGGTTCACGGTGCTGTCTCCCGGGTTGTGGAGTTCGATGAACTCGGTCTGCAAGGGCCCCAGCGATGCATCGTCGGCCGGGTGATAATGGACTTCGTGGATGACAGGAACGGAACTGACGAGAGCGGTGGTGGTGAAGGTGGCCGTGGCAGGAGCCCACGATGTCCCGGCGGCATTCACCGCGCGGGCCCGGAACCGATAGGTTGTGCCCGGGGTGAGTCCGGAAATGAAGCGATCGAAGTCCCCGGACTGGATTCCGAGGGAAGCGGAAGACGACCACGCCGCGGGATTGGTGCCTCCATCCGATATGCCGTAGAAGAACGTGATGACGGGTTTGTCGTTGCCATCATCGAGGATTTCGCCGCGAAGGGTTGCGGTGGTGCCCGTGAGACCGTCGGCGACGAGGTTGCCGATTTGTGCGACTGTGGCGACGAGGGTGGTGAAGGTGGAGGACGCCGGGGCCCAGGTGGTTCCCGCCGTGTTGCTTGCGACAGCGCGGTAGAAGTAGGTCGTGCCCGGGGTGAGCCCGCTTGCCTGGGCCGCGGCGGTCCTTGCCACCGTGCCGAGCGAGATCGATGAGGCCCAGTTTGCCGGGATGGTGCCGCCATCGGCCGGGCCGTAATAGACAGTGACGCCAGGGTCTTCTCCGCCGGTGGAAGTGACCTCGGCGGAGAGGGTCGCTCCGCTCACGGTGATCGCGGAGCTCGGGCCGTTGATCACGCTTGGCAGCAGGGGAAGGGTGTCGAACATCGCCGATGCCGGAGCCCACGAGTCGCCCGCGCTGTTGCTTGCGCGGATGGTGTAGTGATACTCGGTGGCATGGGTGAGCCCGGTGAGCGGGACGGAGAATGAACCGCTCTGGGTGGCGGGCAGGGTGATGCTGTTAGGCCAATTGGCGGCGATCTGGCCCCCCGGGCTGGTGCCCCAGAAGAAGGTGATGGTCGGCGCGCCGACACCGACCGAGGTGACCTGGCCGTTGAGGGTGGCTCCCTGGCTGCTCACCGATGTGGCGGCCTGGGTGATGACGGTGGCCGCTCCCGGTGGAACGAGGGTGGAGGCATCCAGGCGGATGTTGTCAAAGTGGGAGCGCCCGCTTCCTCCGGCGCGGAGGAGGATGCGGATCGTGCGACCGACGGATTGAGGGACATTCGGGGTGTCCAGAACCAGCGCGGGGGCGTCGCCGAAGGAAAGCGATGCCAGGTTGGTGAAGGCATCGAAGCTGCCCGAGGCGTGAACGGCCCCGGTGGAGTCCGCGAGCAGATATTCGGTCAGGTTTCCGGAAAACGTCTGTCCGGCCCCACGGCGGCCGGCAGCGACGGTGAGGGTGTAGCGGGTGTTCGGCTGATAGGTGACGCCGAGGTCCTGCCAGACCGTGTATCCCTGTTCCATGCCAAGGTGGTCGGTGCCTTGGGCGGCAAATCCCGTGACGAATTCCTCGAAGGCGCTGGACTGGTTGTTGCCATTGGTGCCGGTCCACTCCGGTCCGATGTTGTAGGTGTAACCACCGGCGTTGATGGAGTTTCCCTCAAACGATGGGTCCCCGATGGTGACCGGAGCCGCTGAAGCCGGAAGGAGGGCAAGAAGCCCCGGCAGGATCAGCGCCAAAAGACGGGTGGAAAATGCGTTCATCGAGGAGGAGGAATCCGCATGGACCCGGAGCCCGAGGGCTTGGGAAGCGGTGCCGGTGGACAAAAGTGACCGCCGAACTTCACCCGTCGGACGGTTCCTGTCAACGGGGTCAATCCGTGTTCCCGACGAAAAAAGGGGGAGGACTTACGGTGCGGCTGTGAAGGCCTGCTCTTCCAAACTGCGGCGCACTTCCGTGGGAATCATGCTCGGGTCGGGATACTCGAAGATCTTGCCTTCAAAATTGCGCAGGGTGACCTTGCCGGGCACGGATTCAACCATGTAGTTCGGATTGATCGGGATCTTTCCGCCGCCGCCGGGGCCGTCGATGACGAATTGCGGGATCGCGTAACCAGTGGTGTGCCCCCGGAGTCCCTCGATGATTTCGACACCCTCCGAGACAGGGGTCCGCAGGTGGGAGGAACCGTTGATGAGGTCGCACTGATAGAGGTAGTAGGGCCTCACCCGGCACATCAGGAGCTTGTGAACCAGGGCTTTTTGGATCTCCACCGAGTCGTTCACGCCACGCAGGAGGACGCTTTGGTTTCCAAGTGGGATCCCGGCATCCGCGAGGCGGCCGAGGGCGTCCCGCACTTCGGTGGTGAGCTCGCGCGGGTGGTTGGTGTGGATCGAAATGAACAGCGGGTGGTGCTTGCGAAGCATCTCGCAAAGCTCCGGCGTGATCCGCTGGGGAAGGAAGATCGGAATCCGCGAACCGATCCGGACGAACTGGATGTGGGGAATCGATCGGAGGCGGGTGAGGATGCGGTCGAGACGGTCGTCCGGAAAAAGAAGGGGATCTCCGCCGGAAAGCAGCACATCGCGGACCTGCGGGGTGCGTTCCAGGTAGCGGAAGGCGGCTTCCCACTGGGTTTCGAGGTGCTGTTCGCCAACGCCGGAAACGACCCGTGACCGGGTGCAGTAGCGGCAGTAGGAGGCACAGCGGTCGGTGACCAGGAAAAGCACGCGGTCGGGATAGCGGTGAACGAGTCCCGGGACAGGCATGTGGGAATCCTCGCCACAGGGATCGGAGAGCTCTTCCGGAGCATTCCAGCCTTCCTCAAGGCGCGGGATGACCTGGCGCCGGATCGGGCAATCCGGGTCCTCCGGGTCGATCAGGTTGAAGAAGTGCGGAGTGATCGACATGGCCAGCTTGTTGCCGGCGAGCAGCACCCCTGCGCGCTCGACATCGGAGAGGCGCAGGCGGGATTCCAACTCATTCAGGGAATCGACGCGATTGCGGAGCTGCCATTTGTAATCACTCCAGCGGGACATCTCCTCGTGCGTCCAGTAACCGGGTGCATGGGAGATGAAAGAGGGGTCGAGATCGGACGGTCGCATGGATCGCGGTTAGAGTGGCTGAGTTTCGGACGGTTCGGGGAAATCGCAACCTGGAAAATCAGGGAATGGCGGCGCAGCGGCGGATGAGTTCGACGAGGCGTCCCGCTGAGGCGGCAAGCGCTGCGGGATCCGGGACCGAGTTGTCCGCCTCATCAGGGGTAAGGGTGGCGCGGGTGGAGACCCTGACGGCTGGTAGATTCATTTCGAAGAGGCTGCTGGCCAGATCCGAGTCCTCGCCGAGGCAGACGACTTCCGCGCCACGGACGGTGCCGAGGCCGGAAACCAGCGCCAGTGGTGTGGCGTTGGCGTCGCGTGAGGTCAGCCAGAGTTCCGCGCCGGCTCCCATCGCTTCCACGCAGAGGATGGCCTCGGGGTTTCCGGCGAGGGTGGCGAGCTTGCCGAGGGTCTCAAGCACCGGGGATTCCGGATCGTTGCCGTGGGGGAGGAAGGCGAATACGACATCGCGTTCCGGAGAGGAACCGGCAAGCGCCTGGGCGGCGGCCAAGGTGGCGGCCAGGCCGGTGGCGTTCGCCTCGACTCCGGGGCTCCCCGGGCGGCTGTCATACGTGCAAACCACCCACAGGGCGGGCAGTTGTGCTTTGGAGCCGGGCAGTTTCGTATGGAGGATGGGCCATTGTCCCGGTCCTTGCAGGCGCTTGATCTCGTATCCGGTATTGGACGGTCCGAGGCTGCCCTCGATCATGGAGGCCGCGCGACCCAGGTTGACTGCGGCGGCATCCGATGAGGCGTGGCGCTCGCCAATGACCTCGACGAACTTCGAAAGGTCGTCACGGATAGCAGCCACGGAAACCGAGCGGCTGAATGCCTCCTGCTGCTTGCGGGACTCCTTTTTCTCCTGATGGAAGTAGTGCCAGACGGCCACGCCTCCCGAGAGTAGGAGCCAGGCGGGAAGGATGACCAGCAGCGCGACCAGCCATAGCCGGGGCTTTTTCTTTGCATTGGAGTCGCTCATGGATCTCCGGGTTTTTCCAGTTCTTCATCCGGATCCGACTCCACCTCGATCTCCTTGCGCATCTTCTGCGAGATCCACGGACGGACGAGTCCGTAAATCAGATAGATGCTGAAAAGCACGACCGGCATGATGTAGCGGAACTGGACGGTCACGTAGAGAATCAGCACCGCGATCAGGATGGCTCCGACGGTGCCCTTGGTGCGGAGTCCGACCTTTTTGAAGCTCGGATAGCGGACATCGCTGATCATGAGGAGCGAGAGGCCGAGCATGGCGCCTGCGAGAACGTATTTCCAAGAGCCCAGCAGGTGGTCGTTCTGATAGAGATCGATCAGGAAAAAGGTGATCGAGGCAATGAACCCCGCCGCCATCGGGATGGGAAGACCGCGGAAATCGCTGGAGGCTCCGGGTTTCTTCGGCATCGAGGCGAGGCAGTTGAAGCGGGCCAGGCGCATCGCGCCACAGACCAGATAGACGAGGGCAATCGCCCAGCCGATGTTGCCGAGCGGGAAGAGCACCGCCTTGGAAAGCAGCATGGCGGGGGCCATGCCGAACGAGATGATGTCGGCAAGGGAATCGAATTCCTGGCCGAAAGGAGACTCCTGGCCGCCGAGGCGGGCGAGGCGGCCGTCGAGGAGATCGAAAAGGCAGGACCCGAAGATCAGCAGGATCGCGTATTCGTAAAACGGTTTGACCGCCTCGTAGTATTGTTTTTCCGGCAGTTTGACGTCGCCCACCTCGACCAGGCCCTTGTGGATCATCAGCACGGCGAAGAATCCGCACGCGAGATTGCAGGCCGTCATCAGGTTCGGCAGGAAATAGATTTTCACCTCGTCAGGCTCTGGCTCCCTCGGCATGGGCGGACCCTAATCCATGCCCCCCGGTTTGGGAATAGCGGAAAATACCGGCGTGCCATGCCGGCTCCGGGTGCTAGATTCGGCGCGTGCAAGCGTCCGAAATCACCATCCACACGCCCATGGGGCGCATCATCGAGGCCCTACCCGGTGCCAAACGCGCGCTTTTCGCGGCCTACCACCTCGGTGGCTGCCAAAGCTGCGCGTTTTCCGACGACGAATCGCTGGCGGACCTGAGTGCCCGCTCCGGGTTGGAGGCGGACGAGGTGCTGGCCCACCTGCTTGCCAGCCATCAGCACGATTTCTCGATGTGGCTGGATCCCGCTGAGGCTGCCGGCCGCAGGCAGGAGTTTCGCTGGATCGACCTCAGAACGCGGGAGGAGCACGAGGCGGTGGTGATTCCGGGGTCGGAGTTGTTCACTCAGGCCTTGCAGCAGGAGTTGTTCGCGGGGGATCCGGAGCGTCGGATCCTGCTTTACGACCACCGTGGCGGTTCCGCCCTCGACCAGGTCGCCTGGTTCCGCGGCCACGGTTTGAAGGAAACCTATGCCCTGCGCGGCGGGATTGATGCCTGGGCGAGCGAGGTGGACCCTTCGGTGCGGCGGTATCGCCTCGAAATCGATCCCTGAGGATTCTCTTTTCAAGCGCCGCGTTTTTCTTTAAGCATTCCAAACATGTTCCACCCCCTCCGTGTTTCCCATCTGTTTTGGCTGGCCGCAGCTCTGTTTCCTGCCAGTGCCTCCGCCGCCAAAATCTTCTATTCGAAGCCCTCGCTTTCGAAGCAGTCCGTGGGGCTCGTGCAGAGCAAGGTGGACGGTTATTGGTATCGTGGGAGCGGCACCGTGGCCTATGATCCCAAGCTGATCGTTTCCTGTGGCCATGTGTATTACGACAGCGGCAAGTGGGCGACCGAATACACCTTCCATCGTGCGTGGCACGCCAAAGGATATCCGCGGCGCAGCCAGGGCGTGGCCCCTCGGGGCCTGAGTTATTTCACCAGCTACGTTGATGCGTGCCGCACGCGTGGAAGCGAGTCCAACGCGGCTTTTGCTTCGGATTTCACCGTGCTCTACGGGTATTCGTCATTCGGCACGGCGGCCGAGGTCTGGGATAACAGCGCCACCGCCATCCGTTCGTGGTCGCGTTACAAGGAAATCGTCGGTTACCCGAGCGAGATCGATTACACCGGCGCATCGGGCGCTTGTTACCAGCATTCGACCGGGTGGTTCACCTATGGAGCCTATCAGCTTCGCGGACGCTATCACGAGTTCGACGACGTCTCCACGGGCCCGGGCAACAGCGGCGGAGCGATCTTCATCTATCAGTCGAGCACCGATAAGGACCTCTTTACGGGCGTTCTGGTGTCCGGCGCACGGCGGATGGCCGGTGTGGTGGCGCTGGATGCCTCCACCCGGAGCCTGGCCGACTCGAGCTTGGGTGCCAAGCTTTCCTCCCGGGCATTCCGCAACGACAACCCGGTGGTGCTTCCCGACGGCGGGGAGTCCTTCAGCGCGGTGAGCATTCCGGTGAGTGGCGTGTCCGGCACGGTATCAAAGGCGAGCCTTGGTCTCTCGGTCGATGCCGGCAGTGGCGAGCTTGAGGCCTACCTCCGTTCGCCTGGTGGGAAAATCCGCTGGATCCTGAAAAAAGGCGGATCTCTCGGGAAACCTTCAAACACCCTCGATCTCGGTGAGTCGTTTGCGGGAGTTCCTGCGGATGGCGAGTGGAAGCTCTTCCTGCGCGATGCCCGTGGTGGCAAGCTGGCGACGGTCCGTTCCACCACGCTGACCCTTTCGAGCGCATCCCGCTGATCGGCGGACTCCGGCATGCAGGCGATCCGATCTCAGGCCTTTCGCTGGCTGGGCGTGCTCGGGCTTGTCGTTCTAACAGTCTGGCTTGTCCGCCATCACCGCAGAGGGGCGGAGGAGGTCAGGGAACATCGCCCGGATCACCATCCCTCGCATGCGCCGGAGTCGGCGCGGCCTTCCCAGGCAAAGACTTCCAGTCGGGAGGTTCAGGACAACACCGAACCCGCCCTATCCAGGCGGATCTCCGCGGATGCCGGGTTTTTCGCGGGCGATGCCCCGGCGGCGGACCGGCAGGCGCGGTTTGACGCCTTGCGTGCGCACCTGCTCCGTGCCGATTCAGCGGCTGCATCCGCGGCGATCCGTGCCTACCTTTCGTCCGGAAACGATGTCGTGACCGGTCTGGCTTTCCGCGTCGGCGGTGAAGGGGCGCTGGATTCCGCTCCCTCGATGAGGGTCTTTTTGTTAGATCTGCTGGGTTCGATCGATCCCCCGGCGGCGCTCGACCTTTCGCGGCGCGTGCTGGAGTCCGGCAACAGCGCGGACGAATACGCCATCGCACTGCGCAACCTCGCTTGGAACGATTCCGGCGGTGAACTGACCGGGGAATTGCGCCAGGGTTTCTCGGCAATGCTGGCCCGCGAGGATTGGCGTGCGGAAGCGGCCGATGGCTTCCTCGAAGCCCTCGACGCAGGAGTGCTCCTTCGGGATGAGGACTCGTTTTCGCGTCTGCTCGATCTCAATCGCTCGGCGCTCGATTCCGGCGGCGCGGCCCTGTCGCGGGCGTGTTTCATCGCGTTGGACCGGATCGTCGAGGCGGATCCGGGGATGCTTGAAATGTTCCGGCGCGATCCCGGACTGCGGGACCGTCTCACGCCGGATCAAAGGGCCTCGTTGTTGTCCCGTCTCGACATCCGCCGGGCCGCGCATCAGGCCATTCTCACCGAATATCTGGCATCCGCACAGGATTCGGGGGAACTGGACTACTTCGCCGCGATCTTTCCGAATGGAAACCGGTTTCACGTGAACCGCCTCTTCAGCCCACCGAATCCGGTGATGTCGATTGCCGACCGGATGGAGGCGGATCGTGTGGTGTTGGGCGAACTAGGCCGCATCCCGCTTGCAGTCGGTTCTCCCGGAGAGAAGGCGGTGAAGGTCATCCGCGAGAGGCTGGGCGAGTCACTGGAGCGCGCCGACGCAGGAAAGTGAAACGCCGGAAGCACTGGGCCTCCGGCGTTTGGTGATCTTCAGGTATCCGTCCTGCCGCGCTTTCAGCGGTTGAGGATCTTGGCGACCGTCGGTGCGCGGAAACGATGGGGCTCCGGAACCTGGGTGCCGAGCAGGGGGCGGCAGTAGGAGTGGAACGCTTCGGTGACTCCATTGCCTTCCGGATTGATGAACTCATCGGGCATGTGCCGGGTTTTGCCCGCCACTCGGGTCAATGGCACAAGTTCGTAATCCACCGCATAGTCGAGAACCGGACGGCGGATCGCCACGGAGCCATCGGCATCGCCCCAGAGGGCGAACTGCACCGCTTTTTCCCCGGCCTCGCGGGCCTCCCGGGCGTCGCGATCGGATCGGCAGCCCATGAAGGATCGTTGAAGATAGCCGAAGGTGTCCGCGCGCACCCGTTTGAGGCCGAGGCCCTTCTTGATTGTGTCCGAGAGAAGGTCGCCCAAGGCACCGGTGCCGGAGAGTTGCACGTTGCCATGCGCATCGCGTTCTTCCACGCCCATCAGCTTGGTGATCATCGGCACGCCGTCCTTGTCGGAAATGCCTTCGGAAACCGCGATCGAACAGACGCCATACTTTGAGTAAACCCGGTCGACATCGGCGAGGAAGCGGCTCGTGTCGAAGTGGCGCTCTGGCAGATAGACGAGGTGGGGGCCGTCGTCCTCATACTTGCGCGCCATCGCGGATGCGGCGGTGAGGAAACCCGCGTGGCGGCCCATGACCACCCCGATGTAGACTCCGGTGAGCGCGCGGTTGTCGAGATTCACCCCCATGAACGCCTGGGTGACGAAGCGTGCCGCGGAGCCGAAGCCCGGGCAGTGATCGTTTTCCATCAGGTCGTTGTCGATCGTCTTCGGGATGTGGATCGCGCGCAGGTCGTAGTTGGCGGCCTTTGCCTGCTCGCTGACGATGCGCACGGTGTCGGAAGAATCGTTTCCACCCACATAGAAAAAGTAGCGGATGTCATGGGCCTGCATGACCTTGAACATGCGCTGGCAGTAGTCCTCATCCGGCTTGTCGCGAGTGGACAGCAAACCGGAGGACGGAGTGTCCGCGACTTGTTCGAGGTTGTGGGTGGTTTCCCGGGTGAGATCCACGAAGTTCTCGTTGAGGATGCCGCTGACGCCGTGGACGGCACCATAGACGGCGGTCACCTGGGGGAACTTGCGGGCTTCGAGGGCGACGCCCACCACGCTTTGGTTGATGACATGGGTGGGGCCGCCGCCTTGGGCGACGAGTGCTTTTCCTTCGAGTCGGCTCATGCGCCGCGAAGAATCGGGAAATGGCGCGTCGACGCAAGCCCCGAAACCCCGATGGCGCTCGCGAAATTTTCTCGCTTGAGGCCTGAACGAAACCATTTCCTCCGGAGGTGAACCCCGCGTGTCCCCATCTTCCGGAAGTCGAGCGGATTCATGATTTCCGGATCACCCGCCGGCACGGCGCGGCGAAAGGCCCGGAGTTCTATCTGGATGCGCTGCGTTTTGCCCAGTCCCAATGGCTCGCCGGAAAGCCCGCTCAGGCGATTCTTCAACTGAACAAGGCCTGGATGGCGGATCTTCACGATGCGGGTGGGTTCCTCGAACAATATCCGCCTCCATACCGCGCCCTTGTCTGGATTCTGCGCACCGCCGCATCGGGTGAGTGCGGGTTTCTTGGCGATCCGGTGCGGCATTTCCAGCACCTCGCCACACGGATGAGCGGACCTCAGGCGGAAATCCGGAGTTGGCGCGCGTGGTGTTGCCTGCACCTTGCGGAAGGCGTGCTTTCGCCGTCCTCGTTCCGCAGGGACGGCCCGCAAATGGCCCGCGAGGGATTCTGGATTCCCGGGTTCGGCGCCTCGCTGGCAGCCTTGACGAGGCTCGGCTGGCCCGGAGAAAGCCGGGTTGCGGAATCCGCCATCGACCGCTAGCCTTGGCCCACGGCCTCGCTACCCCGTTTTGGGGAGAGAAACTTCCGGTCATCACCGGGGTTTAAAACCGTTACCATACTCCCATCATGAAAAATCCCTGGATCTTCCCAGTTGCCACTCTCTTCGTCGGTGCCGTCGGCGGTTACATTTCCGGTTCCAACCAGGGCTCCGCCGACACCGGATCCAAGGGCGACGGACCTGCGATCAAAACGCGTTCCAGCTCCCGGGGCGACTCCGCCACGGCGGAAAGCACGGCGAAGGCCCGTGCAAGCCGACCGGCCGGTACGGAGGAAATCACCCGCCTGCCGGGTAGCAACAACCGGATTCAGGCACTCATGGACTTCTACGCGGGGCTCACTCCCGGTCAGTTGGAGGAAGAGGCCCGCAAGCTCGAAAACCTGCCGATGAACGAGCGGATCATGGCCTCCTTCCTCCTATTCGGCCGCTGGGCGGAGACCGATCCGACCGCGGCGATGGCTTTCTCGAACACGATGGGCTTTGCCGGTGGCTTCGTCCGCCCCACCATCCTCCAGAGCTGGGCCAGTGTCGATCCGGCCAATGCCGCCAAGTATTACTCCGCCAATCCCCGCGAGTTCGCGATGATGGGCATGATGGGCGGCGGTCGCGGCCCGATGGGTGGCCAGGGCGGTGCGGGCATCATTGCCAGCGAGTGGGCCAAGCAGGATCCGGCCGGTGCCCTCGCATGGGCTTCCGGGCTCACGACGGAGAAGTCCCAGGCCCTCAACTCGGTGGTCGGCGAAGTCGCCAAGTCCGATCCGAAAAAGGCGGCGGAAATGCTGGCTACGCTCGACACCAGCGACAAGGGAGGTGCTTACCGCACGGTGGCCGCCCAATATGGAGCAACCAATTTCGCCGAAGCCCAATCGTGGATCCGGACCCTGCCCGCCGATGAACAGGCCGGTGCCCTTGCCTCCGCCATCGGCGGCCTCTCCAATACCGACCCTCAGGCCGCCGCGAAGCAGGTGACCCAGATGGAGGCCGGTGAGTCGAAGGATCGCATCGTTGGCGATGTGGTCGAGGACCTGGCAAGGCTCAATCCCCAGGCGGCTGCGGATTTCCTGAAAACCCAGGATAGCGAGCGCGCCCAGCGCGAGGGCGTCCGTGAATTGATGCAGTCATGGGTGGCCCAGGATTCCTCGGCAGCCCTCGCCTTTGCCAATTCCTATCAGCCCGGCGAGGTCAGGGACAGCGCCCTCCAGTCGTACATCTGGAGCAACCAAAGCGCCGCACCTGCCGATCTCGTCAAGGTCGCTGAAACCATCACCGACGAGGGCGACCGCAGCCGCACCATTGGCATGACGGCGGCACGCTGGATGCGCGAGGACGAGGCATCCGCAAAAGCGTACATCGAACAAACCACCTCCATCCCGGAGGATGACAAACAGCGCATCCTCGAAGGCCGCGGCATGTGGGGCGGCCCGGGCGGTGGTCGCGGTCGCCGCGGCGGCGGAGATTGATTCCGCGTCTAGGGCTCCCGCAGCGAGTCGAGCACAAGAAAAGCGCCTCCCGCCCCTTCGGGGTCGGTGAGGCGTTCCCTTTTTTCCGAGGCGAGAAACCCGGCAAGTGTCATCAAGCGCTGTTCCTTCATCCACGGATGGCCCCACTCGACGAGGTCGGTGAAATTGACGTCCACGGTGAGGTCCTGCCTTCCAATATTCTGATAGATGGCATCGCCCTCGATCCTTTGGTGGAGGAGGTATCCCCTCAAGGTTCCTGCGGGCCGCCGACGGTAAAGCACTGCTGCCTCGGCACCATAGTCGATCGTGAGCATGCGCCCCCGTTTCCAGTCCGGCAGCCAGCCTTCGAGCCAGAGTCGGTAGGATTCGTGCACCTCGACGTGCTGGCCCTCACGGTGTGGCAGTGCGAAGATCGAGGATTCCGGCGGATGATCCGTCCGCGGCAGGAGCACCTCGCCCGCAAGTCCGTTTTCTCCGAAGGATACGCCCGTTTCCCGCCACGCTTCCGCCGTTTTGCGAAATCGCCGGGCCGGAAAGGCGTCCACCAACTCGTTGGAGAAAATCACCGCCCGCCCACCGCAGGCGGCGAGTGCTTCTCCCGGTGTGCTGTGCCAGCGGACTCGTTTTCCCAGTCGCTTCTCCTGAATCTCCCGCAAAGGGCCTGAGGTCTCAACGAGATGAAACCGGGTCTTCCATCGGCTCAACCACGGCAGGCCCGCGCGCACGGATTCCATCAGGCGTCCCTCACCCGGGCCGATCTCGATCAGGTCCCGGCACCCGCATTCCTTCATGGCCCGGACCGCCCATGCGCCCACCGCTTTCGCAAGGGTCTCGCTCATCATGGGCGCCGTGGTGAAATCACCACGTGTGCCGATGCCTGTGATCTTCCGGGCGTAATAACCGGTCCGCGGATCATGCAGCGCCAGCCTCATGAACTCTTCATGGGACAGTAGCGTTCCCGGTTTCATGGAACCGTTGTCGAACGAAGCCCCTCGCCAAGTAAAGCGCCATTCGCCTGCAATCCGCCGCCGGACTATGGTTCCGGTGCGTTCAGCGCGATCGGCAGGTCGGGACGTTTCCAGCGCAGGTAGTCCCTCACGACCGCCGCAGCCTCCCATGGCGTGCCAGGGAGCGGCCCCTTGTGGGGGAAATCGCCCGCCGTGGATTCAATCAGCATCCGGGCACCCTCCATGCTCTTTGAAAGCAAGCCATCGAAGGATCGGATCGAGTCCGGATGTTTTGCGTCGGATGCGGAATCCAAGGGGAAACCGCAGCGCTGTTCCATCCACTGCAGATCTTCCTGATGCGATCTAACAACCCGCCGGACGACGGACCTGGCCAAGGAAAACCGACTGCCTTTCAGTGACTGCATCCGTTCGATCCATTCGCCGGAAAGGCGCATCGAATCCTTGCCGACCCCGGTGCTGCCGCCAAAGTGGTGAAAGGCATACAACAAGGCGATCGCTTCCGTGCACATCGTCTCATTCAGTCTCGATGGTTCATATCCATCCATGGCGGTGCCGGTCAGTTGGCAAAAGTCCACCACCACATCCCCATCCGGGAAGAGCGACCGGTCGAACTTTCTCAGGATCACGTTTGCTTCACCGAAAACCTGGTCAAAGGCCCGGATTCTCGCCGCGTAATCCGGATAGACCGCTTCGAAGCGCCCGACCGCGACGCCACGTTTCAGCCGTTGTTGGAACACGCTTTCCATGAAGGACTTGATGGGGCGGAGATACGCGACGATCCGCACTTGCACCGAGAGGCGCTGGAAGAAGGCCGCCATTTCATGCAGATCCTCTTCCTGGAGTTGGAAGATGGACTCTCCGGAAATCAGCAGCTTGCGGGAACGGTTCTGACGCACCTGCCTCTCCAGTTTGCGCGTGTAATCGGCCCGGATTGCATCGATCTCCGGTCTGCCGAGTCCGAGTTTGCGGTAGTAGGGAAGCTTTTCCGGGGTCTTGGAAAAGACGGTGAAAATCAGGCGGCTGTGGTTCGCCGGACGGATCTTCAGGTAGGCAAAGTCCGTCGCGGAGCGGTTTTCGCTCAGGGCCTCTTGGATCGAGGTGGTGCCGGTCTTCGGCATGCCGACATGGATGTAGCACGTCGGTGGTGACTCCATGGAAAGTGGGTCCGCCGCGGTCAATCGGTCCTTCTCCGCGTCGATCAAGTCCGTCGCAAACGGCCCTTGAAATGCCTGGTTCCCGATCCGCATCCGGTTGGCGAAGTCGACGAGGCGCTCGACCGCCTCTCGCGCGCTGCGTGCGGGTGTGGCTGCCGGATCACCCGGCTCGCTGAGAAAGCGCGAGGCTGTCACGCTGCGTTTCAGGAGTTCTTCGCCACAGCCGATTCCGCCCTCAATGCCCTCCGCGGATACCGGGTGTCCCAATCGCCGTTTCAGCCACTTCACATCCTTGGCACGGAATTGCAGAGCCATCTGCACCGCCGCTGTGGAAAAACCGAAGTGAGTGGTCCCGGCTTTCTTCAGGGCCTCTAAGACCAAAGCGGCATTCTCAGGAGATATCTGATTCTCCCGATGATGCCAGCAGTAGGTGCGATAGGCGAAAAGCAGCGCGACTCCGTCAAGGGAACCCACTGCCGCCTGTTGGACCGGGAGCGTTCCACCATCGATCTGATAGATGACGGAATCCCGCCCGAACACCGTTTCAAAGCGCTCGAGAAGTTTCCGGTAAGCCGGCAAGGCGCTTGCAATCCGCCAGTTTCCCGAAGGCAGTTCAAGTTGCTGGATGAACCGCGAAACCATGTGCCTCTCGGGATTGCTGATCCGGATTTGCACCCGGATCTTCCGGAACCTCTTGCCCAGGAAGCGCTGGAGGCGGGCAAGAACGCCCGGGCTGCACCAGTCGCTATAGGACCTGCGCACGATCAGAGTCCGGTTCCCAAGTCCCTCAATCTGTCGATCGATTTCCGCTCGGGCGCGTTTCGCGAGGCGCGCCGCGTCCTCATCCACAAACGGGGTGGCCTCTGTCACGCCGCCTTTTGCCGGAGCCGATTGGAAGGCTTTCCAGAAGTTGTCACCGGAATGGGCCGGAGACCCGGCCAGAAGTTCATGCTCGCCGTCAGGCATTGATGGAGGCTCGCTTGCGATGCCGGAGTCAGGTCCGAACCACACTTGAAGAATGACCTCCCGACGCCGGTTTTCTGCTAGGTCGGTGTCGGCTCCACCTGTCGGAACACGGTTGCTACGATCGGGCTCTGTTGGTTCCTGCATGGGATTCTAGGGGATGGGAGGGCGAAGGGAAGCCACACCGTCCTGTTCGTCGATGAAGCGAATCACGCGCTCCCGTGCCTCGTTCATTGGCTTGGCGGTGAGTCCTGCCGGGACGATCGGGGCCAAGGCCTCCAGAATCTCATTGAGCAGGCGCGGCGGGTTCGTGTTCCCGGAGACGGATGAGCGAACGACCTTGGCAGGATAAAAAAAAAAAAAAAAAAGCTCTTGCAAAAGAACCCGCTGGCGGGCCGTGCTTTCAAAGGGCCCCACGCAATCGGGAAACGCCTTTCGGACGATCTGCCGTGCCTCGTTCCTCTGCTGGATCGCCTCCTTGTCGCAGGAAGGTGGCGCATGTCGCTGGAGACTGTTGACAAAAAGCAGAGCAAGGCATTCCAGGGTACTGATCCGCGGGTTGTGATGCTCGGTCGGAGGCTGTGTGAGTCCTGCTAGATCGCGGCGGGGCTCAAGCAGCGAAAGAAAATCCTCGACCAGTGAACCCTTGTGGAGCTTGTCGGGTTGGAGGGTCCTTTCGATCAACCGCATGGGTGCCTTGCGGGATTTCAACCAGCCGAGCCACCAAGGCGGTGCATCCGAAGGGTCATCGGTCTCCTGGGCCGCAACAGCGCGCCGCCACGGCTCGAGGATTTGATCGTGATTCAGCCAGCGTGCGGACTTGCGGACGATCCATGGATGGAAGGTGTCGATGCATCCTGCCTTCAGTTGCTCCGAGTAAAGCGACGGTGCCGCCTCCACGGGATCCCGGACATAGACGATCAGTGTGAGCGGATGATCCTGAAAGGGCTTGAGCAGCTTTGCCGGTTTGGGAAGTCGTGACAGGCCTTCGCCGGTCAGGATCCAGCGTTGTTGCTTCGTGCCTCGGGATATCTCACCGAGCAGTTCCTGAAAGGTTCCAAGAGCGGGGTCGAACATCCCATGATTCATCAACTCCCAGGAAAGGTTCGAATGGATGATCTGATCGGCTTTGTTCTCCCGGCATGCGTGTGGAAAGAAGTAGCCGTGTTTGTTGAACACCTTTTCGTTGTGCGCGAAAAAGCGTTGAAGGGTGGTGGTGCCCGTTTTGTGAAGACCGATGTGGATGTAGACCTCGGATTTCATGATTGGCGGGACGTTCCCTCGGCGGAAGATGGATTCAAGCGAGGGCGGGCGATCGGAAAGTGGCATACCGGTCCACCACTGGCGCTCCGGGGTGTGACGGGTTTACGGATTCCAGAAACACGAAGGGTTGTCCGGATGGGAGCTCGGTTCCGAACTCGATCGGGAAATCACACGGCAGATCCAACTCAAGACGGAGCCGATCCCTGAAGCGCGCGATCTCGAAGGGCGATGCGTGGTTCCGGTAATCGAGGGCCAGCTTGAATGCGCACTCCGCCGGGGCGACGATGTGAAGCATCCCCGCAGCCATGGCTTCCTGGCGCAGGCGGTCGCGGGCCTTCGCCGTGTCACGGCCGCATGATGCCGGGTCGAGTCCGTGATGGTTCAAGGGTTCATGAAGGATCGGCTCCCGTGCGGGAAACGCCGAGACCATGCAACCGGGAAGCCCGGAGCGGGGTGAACAGGTGTGGTGGCTGAGCAGGAACTCATGATAGGTCCGGACCCTCTCCCAGCAGGCCGGTACACCATCGGTCATGCCTTTTCCCGCGTAGATGCCACGTCCGATTGCCAGAACGGATTTGTTTCTCAACAGGGCCTCGAGCCCGACGGTCGAGTTGATGGTCACCACCAGATCCGCCGCGTCGATCCACGAGGCGAGGGATCCGCGGCTGTCGATGAAGGTGTCCGGCAGCGAGGGCAGTTTGAGGTTGGTTTTGACTTCCTCCGGATGAGGCCGGACGACAAAAGCTACCCCCTTTTCGTGATGGCAATGGTGCACCATCGCGACAAGGTCCGCCATGGTCTTGCAGTGGGGGCTGTGAAGAAGAATGTTGGTATCCGACTGCACTTGCAGCGGGATGAAAATGATGCGTTGCGCATCCCGCCATGGGCCTGAGGATCTGAGTTCTTCGACGTCGGGTGCCGGGCTGAACTCCTGGGCCGGGCTGTCGGATTTCCCGGTGAATGCCGTTTCCAGTTCTTCGAAACTCATGTTCGCCAGCAGGCTGCTGCCGTTGGTGCCGTATGGATCGACAAACACCCCGTCCTTGAGAAGCGAGCGTTCAAGAAAATGGCGGGGGAGCGAGCGGTTCCTGGCCTCCACCCTCAGCACGTTGGCGACCCAGCCCGTGTATCCGTTCCAGATGACCAGATGGTCCGGCCGCACCTGGGCGAGAAGCCTCTGGCATCGCGAGATGTAGCGCATGGCCGTCCGGATATGCCTCATCCGCTGGATCCGTTTCGCAATACGGGGTGACTGCATCTGACGCACGAGAGTGACATCATCAAGGTTCACGCCCCGGTAGGTGGCGGAAAACTTTTGGATGAACCAACCCCGGATCCAGATCAGCATGCTTTGGAGACGAGTCTCTCGGAAGGCATCCAAGGCGACCGAATCGATGCCTTGGGAGAGCAGCCGCCCGACCATCTCCTTGCTGTAGACCATCACGATCGGATGATGTCCCTGGCTCTGGAGGGCACGGGCCAGTGAGTGGATCCGGATGCGGTTCTCCTCAAGGTCGCCGCACTGGATGAGGACGCGCTTGGGACGGTCCATGATTGCCGGTTGTTCATGGCAGCGGTTCAAAGAGGCTTCGATGATCTCACAGAGCTTCCGGTTCGCAGCCTCGTCGCCAAAGATCGCGCAGGCGCTGTCGCGGGCGATCCGCCTCGCTTCGACATAATCGGGTCTTTGGATCTCCCGCAACACAGCGTCCACCACCTCCTGTGGCGAGTTGGCGGTGATGCAAAGCGACTTCTCCCCGAGGCATGCGGCGCCCATCGGGGTGGTGACGAGAAGCTTGCACGCCATGACCGCCTCCACCGATTTGAAGTTGAGACCACCGAGGACGAGCGTTGGATTCAGGGCGATGTCGATGCCCGCATACCATTCATCCAGTTCCGGAACGATGTGGTCGAGAATCACCCCGGTCATCGGGTTTTCCTTGCGCCCCTTGCAGATGGAACCGGCGATCCGCAAGCGGGCCTGGGGCCATTGCTTCCGGATTTCGGGCCACCATTCGTCGATCACCACATCAAGCGCCATCTCATTGGCGTGCATATTGCGGCCGATGAATCCGAAGGTGAGGGAATCGGGAGAAGGATCACACGGCTCTGCGAGTGCATAATCGAAGCCGGTCGGGTTGAGCACAACCTTGTCCGCGCCCAGTTCATCGGTCAGTTGGGCCGCATCAGGCGGCGAAATGGCCAGAACCTTGTCAAAACTCGCGAGAGTTTCGATTTCCTTGCTGCGTTCCCGTGCTGGTGAGTGGAGGAAACGTCGGGTGGTGTCATTGACGGTGGCGTTTCTCAAGTGCTGGACATCATGGGTGTCGCAGACCCAGGTGATCCGTTCGCGATCCTCCCTGCACAGAAGTCTGCGGAGCCCGGAAAGCCAGGCGTAGTGCATGATGATGGTCGAGTATCGGCGGCTTTCAGCGAGCAGACGCAGCGCTTTCTGTCCGGAGAAGGAGGCGAGCATTTCAAGGCGTTCCTCGAAAAGCAGCGGGGGTGCGGACGAATCCCCCGTCAGCAGTCGCAACGACCATTCCAGCGACCTCCGGAACCTGAGACCGAAGGGCATCCGGGCCTTCCTGCTGCTGTAGAGATAGACGGTTCCGCAGACCTGTTCGAGGATCGGGATGGCAAGGCGCAGCGACTTCTTGTTCTGACAGGTGACAAGCAGGTCGGCTGGCTTTCCGCGTGAGGCAAGTGCTGCGGCCATTTGAAAGGCTCGCTGGTGAGAGCCCATCGTCAGTGGGATGATCGGTCCGGGAAAGACGATCAATGTCTTCGATCCCACATTCTGAAGCGGACGATGGGGAAGAAGACGGATGCCACCTGGATATCGCTCGATTCGCTCGATGGCAAGAACCCCTCTGCTTCCGAGCAGTCGGATGATTTTCAAGGGAATCAACCCGGTCTGCGGGAAGCCATGAAGAAGCACTCGGATCGATCCGGCATGACGCCTGACCAGGTCTGCAAGCGACGGACCTGAGGCCTTGTCGGGTGTGTGGGCTAGAGATTGGACTTGAATCTCCACCAACTCTTCTGGATGGCGCTTGAGATAAAAGTCACGAAGGTCGGCTTCGAGCGGTTCGGGTCCATTGAGGAGGACGATCGACAAGATGGTTTTGGATCTGGACATGGACGAGTGAAACAAGGGCGGGAAAAGGGAAAGGGCAGCCCCGCTCCGTCGGTGCCTGGCATGGCTTGGTGCGGGGCTTCCGGAGGCGCGGAGTCGTGTTTTGCAATCAGGCCCTTCCTGCGGGTCGCCCGGGCGATCTTGACGGGCTTGTTGGTGGTGATGCCGTCGATGCCCAGATCGTGAAAGCGCCGGGCCATGCGGGCGTTGTCGACCGTCCAGACGTAGAGTGAAAGTCCGGCTGCGCGGACTTTTCTAACAAACGACTCGTCGATCGCGTAGCTCTTGTGAAGATCCAGTCCGTCGAGCCTTGCCTGCACGGCCCGTTCGATGAGTTCCTCCGGGGTGGGTGAGAGACCCAGGGTGTTTTTCTTCGGCCGCGATATCCAGCAGACTTCAAGTCCCGGGAACGTCGATTTGGACAGGGCCATCAAATCGTAGTCGAAGCCGATCAGGCACACCTGGCTGGATTTCAGCGGGGAGTTTTCGATCACCCGGGCCAGCTCGGGAAGGATCTCGGCACCGCACTTCAGCTCGATGAAGACCCGGCCGTAACGAGGCACTTCCGCGAGGACTTCTTCCAGAAACGGAATCTTCTCGCCCGCGAACCGGCGGGCCTTCCATGCGCCGGCATCCATGCTTCGGAGATCATGGCTGTCGGTTTCCGCGACATTCAAGTCCTTGCAGCTGGTGCGTCCCGTGGTGGCATCATGCATCGCCACGATCCGGCCGTCCTTGGTGAGGCGAACATCAAGCTCGATGGCCCCGGCACCTTGATCCCATGCGGCGGAGAAGGCTGCGAGGGTGTTTTCCGGAACCTTGGCGGACGATCCCCGGTGGGCGATGATCGATGAGGAAGGATTGCGCGATGGTGCCATTCGTGAATGCGTAATCCGAAGTCCCCGCGTCATGCGATCTGACTTTCGTGACGAAAGATTCACTGTTAGATAATCCACCATGTGGCCTGTGCCGTATAGGCATGAGACTCATGGAGGGTGGGGGATTTGTGGCACAACAAGTCGGTGACAAATCCGTGACACGGCACTGGCGTAACCGACCGCAGCCGGGTGCCGATGCTCAATCAAGCGCCCGCGATAACGGACGCGCTGGCTGGAAGTGGCCCGTGGGAATCACCACTGCCATGTCGGACGCCGGATGGCGGCGAGGGCCTGGACGGAATCCACACCGGCCATCACCCGCGCCTTCATGGCGCGGTTGTGCCTTTCCCAGATCGCCCGTTCCTGTTCGTTCGGGCAGTGGGGCCTTTCATGGGGCACCTTCATGCCCACCAGCATGGTGAGGTAGCCCTCGATGCCGTAGATGTTGGGGCGGTGGGGAAGCGCGTGGATGGTTTCGGGCGCGGGACCGAGCTTGCGGTAGCTCTGATAGAACGACTCGTAGTCGCCGAGGCTCGTGTGCTCGTGGCAGTGTTTCCAGAACGGCGTGTCCAGGCGGGTGTTGAACTTGTAATGAAACGCGAGAAAGTCCCGGATTTCATCCCAGGCCTGGCCGATGATCCGGTTGTAGTCCGCTTTGGTTTGCTCGTCCGGGCATCCTCCGGTCACGCGGATCTTCTCGATCAGCCAGCGGACTTCGTAGATCAGCTGTGCCAGGGCAGTGGCTTCCAAGGGCTCGACGAAGCCCGAGGCATTGCCCACCGCCGCCACGTTGCCCACCCAGTTCGACTCATAGCGGCCGCTGCGGAAAGGGACGACACGCGGGGTGTTGGAGATCTTCGGGTTTTTGGCGAGCAGCTCCGCCAGCGCATCCTCATCCGAGATGAAGCGTGAGGAGTAGACGTATCCCCGGTTGATCCAGTGCTCATGTTCAATCTGCCAGCACCATCCGGAGTTCATGGTTTCCGCAGTGGTGTAGGCATGAAGGGGTTCGTCGGTGCGGGTCCAACCGCCGATCACCGCCTTGTCGCAAAACAGCGAATGGTTGAATTCCTGAAACGGAGTGCCCAGCGTCCGCCCGATCAGTTCGGCGCGGAAACCGGAGGCATCGATCAGCAGGTCCGCGCTGCGCTCCTCACCGCTTTTGAAGACGAGCCGGGTCACCTGGTCGCCTTCCCGTTCCGCGTGCTCCAGGGTGTCGTCATGGAGGACCACCCCGCTGGCGGCCACCACTTTTTCAAGGTAGCTGACCAGGCTGTGGTTTTCGATGTGGAAGGCATAGCCGCCGGAGATGATGGGTTTGCCGAGAGGCCCGGTGGCGAAGGCCTTGCCACCCTGCATCAGCGCCGCGGGGAGATCGAGAAGCGAGCAGTCGTCATCCGCGTAGAAACCGTTGGCGAGCGCGAGTCCCTCGCGTTTTTGGTCATACTGGAAATCGAAAGTGTAGAAGAAATGATCGCGGGGGCCCCAGATGAACTTGATCCCCTGTTTCCAGGTGGGCCGGGTTTCACGGTAGAATTCCTCCTTGGAAATCCCGAGCACATCGAAGAAGTGCTCCGGGAACACCGCGGTGGTTCCTTCGCCCACTCCGATCACCCCGATGTCCACGCTGCGGGCGAGCTCCACACGAAGATCCGGCATCAAGCGACGGAACGTGAGTGCGGTGATCAGCCCTGCGCTGCCACCTCCGAGAATCAAAACCGACTTGATCTGTTTCATCTCCGACGAATGTATGACGGTCTAACCTAATGGATCCGGATCCCCGTCTGTCAAGTGGGGAGGCGCTTCTCGTTTGACCGGCCGGGCAGGGCGGGTGAAACTCTCCGCGTGCTCGAAGATGACTTCACTTACGTCCTGCGCAAGGCGCTCGCTGGCCATGGTTTGTCTCCGGCCGAGGCCGCACGGCGGGCCGGTCTGGAGGAGTCCCGTGTGATGGCGTTGATCCGTGGCGACTTCGATGCCGCGGTGGCCGCGACTTTGGCACCGGTGCTCGGGTTGAATCCGGCGGCCTGCGCCGGTCATCCCGGGCATGCGCCGCAGCCGTGCCGTTTGGGTGGGATTCGTCGATTGGAACTGCCGTTCGAGGACGGTCTCGTGAACGTCTGGCTTCTCGGGGACGGCGCGCAACGGGTGATGATCGATACGGGATTCGGTGCCGGGGATGCGTTTGGAGCATTGGGCTCCCAAGGCTTGCCCGTTCCGGAGCGGGTGTTCATCACCCACGCCCACCGCGATCATGTGGGCGGGTTGGAAGACGCTTTGATGAGGGGGCTGCCCGTGCATGCCGACGGTGTCCCTGGAACGATTCCGATGAAAGCCGGGGATGCCGTGCTTTGCGGGCCGCTGGTGATCCGGGCGGTCGATCTATCAGGTCACGCCAATCCGACGCTTGGATTCGTGGTTCAAGGGCTGGAACGGCCGGTGTTGGTGACCGGCGACGCGCTTTTTGCCGGGTCGATCGGCGGTTGTCCAAGCCCGGCCCTCTATCGTCACGCCCTCTCGAGGATTCGCGCGGAAATGGCGGGCCTTGCGGATGACACGGTGCTCCTGCCCGGCCACGGACCGGCCACCTCGCTTGGTGAGGAGCGCCGGGGCAATCCGTTTCTCTAACCGTTTGGTGCTCCGGTGGCTGCGCCGCCGTCCGGTCGATCGAGATACAGGCGTGATCCACGGACGTATTTCTCCGCCCAGTGACGGACCTTCGATTGCTCGTCCGCGGAGAGTGTGCGGACCACCTTGGCCGGGGAGCCGAGGACCAGTGAGCCCGGCGGGATCACCGTGCCACCCGTCACCAGGGCTCCTGCGCCGATGATTGACCGCTCGCCGATCACCGCGCCGTCGAGGATGATGGCCCCCATGCCGACGAGCACCTCGTCTTTCACGGTGCAAGCGTGCAGGATCGCCGAATGGCCGACCGTGACGAACTCACCGACGTAGCATCCGAAATCGTCCGCGAGGTGGACCACCGCGTTGTCCTGGATGTTGGAGTTTGCGCCGATCACGATCTCGTTGATGTCGCCGCGCAGTGTCGCATGGTGCCAGATGCTGGCGTTTTCGTGCAGGGTCACACGACCGATCACGTCGGCGCTTGCCGCGATGAAGGCGGACTCATGGATGGTGGGGGAAATCCCGGCAAAGGTTTCGATGGCCATGCCGTGAGGCTAGCGCTGCGGGCCGCGGGCTGCAAGCCATGCGCTACAGTTCGAACCATCCGGTCGGCTCGTCCTGGCGGGCGCAGTGTAGCGGGATGTCCGGGTGGCCGGCCTGCTGAAGGCACTGCTCCAGCCTGCGGAAGACGGTTTCCGGTGTGTTGCAGTCCGAACTCAGGTGGCCGAGCACGATGCGCGTGAGGCCGGCGTGGGCAATGTCACCGAGCAGGGCGGCCACTTGTTCGTTGGAGAGGTGGCCATGGCGGGAACTGATCCGTTGCTTGATCGACCACGGCCGCTTGGTGTCCTCTTCGAGAAGGCGATCATCGTAATTGGCCTCCACAAACAAGCCGTGCAACCCCTTCAGGCTTTCCGTCATGCCATGGGTCACGTGCCCGGCGTCTGATAGAAACCCGAAACGCGTGGCTGCCGGGCTCTGGATGACGAAGCCCACCGGATCCACCGCGTCGTGGTGCACCGGAAAGCTCCGGATGGCCGCTCCTTCCAGTTCGAAGGACTGGCCGGATTCGAAGGTTCTCCAAACCGCGCCTTCGATGCCCTGTTCCTTGACGACGTGGGCGGTCTGGGCCGTGGCATAGACGGGCACTTTCGTCTGCTTGAGGAAGACCTTGAGGCCTTTCACGTGGTCGCCGTGTTCATGCGTCAGCAGGATCCCTCCCAGACTTGCGGGTTCCACACCCAGCGCGGTGAGGCGCGTGCTGAGTTGTTTGGCACTCAGCCCTGCATCGATCATCAGGCGCGCGCCACCGCACTCGACCACCGCCGAGTTTCCTCCACTGCCACTGCCCAGGATTGCGAAACGAATCACGCGGGGAAACTAAGATCGCCCTGCCGTGCCGGACAAGGACCATGCGCGCTGGGGAGTGATTTCCTTCGAACCCCGGCCGCGACAGGAGGCGGTCGATCACTCGATGGAGGCCTCCTGGATTTCCACCGTGCCGCCAGTGATGCGGGTGATTTCACGGGCGATGTAGCACGCCTGCTCGCGGTTCACATCATGGACGATGAGCGGGGTCTCCCGGCCATCCGTTCGGCGGGCGAGCAGGTGCCAGTGCAGGGCCTTGCGGCTGCTGTAGGACATCGCCACCGGCATCACCCGCAGGGTTTGGAGGTCGGCGACCGGAAGGGTCACTCCGGGTTTCCAAGGCAAGGGGCCGTGATCGACCCTCACCACCTGCGGGGTGATCCGGATCCGGGTGCGGTTGAAGAGCCGGAACGAAACTCCATAGAGGAAGATCCCGCCGACGACCGCGAAACCAGCGGGGAACCAACGGGCCGGGTGATCCGGTGACATCAGGTGGGTCGCACGGAAAAGCGCGAAGATGAGCCCGGAAAACATCAGGAAGACCGGCACGACGCCCCACGAGGCGGCGTTTCGCCAGCTTCGCGAGATGACCAAGCCGTCCTCGATTGTCTCAACGCGGATGCCATGGGGCGGGCCATGGCTCTGGGGGGGATCCATCATGGGATGCTCGAGCGTGTGTCTGCCGATCCGGATCCGGCAAGCGAAATGCGGCAGACCGGGTTGCCGCGAAATAGGCATTGCGCGATCCGCCACCCGGCGCAGCCTTCAGCCATGGAGCATCCTGTCATTTTGATCACCGGGGCCACCCGCGGCATCGGCTTTGCGGCGGCACGGCAACTCGCCGGACGTGGCGCGCGCGTCATCCTCGCGAGCCGCGATCTTTCCAGGGCGCAGGCCGCTGTGGATGCGATCGGCGCGGGCGTGTTGCCGCTGGCGCTTGACCTCACGGATGAGGCCTCGGTGGCAGACGCCGCGGCCCGGGTGGAGCGGGAGTTCGGGCGCTTGGACGTTCTGGTCAACAATGCCGCGATCCTGCTGGACCATTATGTGGATCTGCTTGCCCTCGATCCCGACCTGCTGCGCGGGACTTTTGAAACCAATGTCATCGGCACCTTCCGGGTCACGCGGGCGATGCTCCCGCTGCTGAAACGATCGGCCGATCCGCGGGTGGTTCTCCTATCCAGCGGGGCGGGGCAGCTTCATGGCGAGCCGCAGGCGTGGGCACCCGCGTATTCGATCAGCAAGACCGCCCTCAACATGCTCACCCAACAACTCACTGCGGCGGTTCCGGAGGTGGTTTTCAACTCGATGTGCCCGGGTTGGTGCCGGACGGAGATGGGCGGCCCTGATGCGCCGCTGACCGCGGATGATGGTGCGGATACGGTGGTATGGCTGGCCCTCGATGCCCCATCCAGCCTCCGGGGATGTTTCGTCAAAGCGCGTGAAACCATCCCCTGGTGAGCCTGGGCTTGATGCAAAAGGCTTGTATCCGACGGCAGGGGCCCAAGCATCCACCCCATGTTCAAGGGCATTCACCACGCGGCGATCATCGCCTCCGACGCAGCGGCCGCAAAGCGGTTCTACGGCGAACTGTTAGGTCTCCGGATCGTGGGCGAGCATTATCGTGCGGACCGGGACTCCCATAAAATCGATCTCGAACTCCCCGATGGATCGAGGATCGAACTCTTCACCTTTCCCGGCGCTCCGCCCCGTTTGGACCGGCCCGAAGCCCTTGGACTCCGTCACCTGGCATTCGCAGTGGAGGATGTGGCGGCATGCAAGGCTGCCCTTGAGGCAAAGGGAATACCGGTGGAGGAAATCCGCGTGGATGAGACCACGGGGAGAGACTTCACCTTCTTCAAGGACCCGGACGGACTGCCGCTGGAGATCTATCAGGCCTGAGACCGGGCGGCACGGCGCGCGCGGTCCAGGCCTCCGGAATCAGCCGAGGATCTGCGCGAGCACGTAGGGAAGGATGCCTCCGGCGCGGTAGTAGTCTTTTTCCACCGGGGTATCGATGCGGACGATGACGGGGATGTCGAAGCTGGAGCCCTCCGCCTTGTGGACGCGGAGGGTGGCCTGCTGCTGCGGCTTGAGGTCGTTGTCGATGCCGAGGATGTCGAAGGTGGCGTCGGCGAGGTCCTTCACCTTATCGTAGTCCGCCTTGTTCACGAAGTTGCAGGGCAGCACGCCCATGCCGACGAGGTTGGAGCGGTGGATGCGCTCGAAGGACTTGGTGATGACGGCCTTGACGCCTAACAGGTTGGTGCCCTTCGCCGCCCAGTCGCGGCTGGAGCCCATGCCATAGTCCTCACCGCCGATGATGATGGTGGGAATGCCTTGTTTCTGATAGGTGGCGGCGGCGTCGTAGATGGCCTGGGTTTCACCGTGGATTTTGGTGACTCCGCCTTCCACGCCGGGAACCATCAGGTTCTTGATACGGACATTCGCGAAGGTGCCGCGGGTCATGATGCGGTCGTTGCCGCGGCGCGAGCCGTAGGAGTTGAAGTCGGCGAAGTCGACGCCCTTCTCGGTGAGGAAACGTCCGGCCGGGCTGTCCTTCTTGATCGCTCCGGCGGGAGAGATGTGGTCGGTGGTCACGGAATCCCCGAAGATGCCGAGCGGGCGCGCTCCCATGATCTCCACGATGTCCCGCGGGGCGGGGGAGAATCCGTCGAAGAAGGGCGGCTCCTGGATGTAGGTGGATTCGCGGTCCCACTCGTAAACATTGCCGGTGGAGGACTTGATGCGGTTCCACTTGGGGTTCTGATCGGAGAAGCCGGTGTAAAGACGTTGGAAGACGTCCGGCTTGAGTGATGAGTTCATCGCGGCCTCGACTTCGCCGCCCGTGGGCCAGATGTCTTTCAGATAGACCGGTTGACCATCGGAGCCGAAACCGAGCGGTTCGTTTTCCATGTCGATATCGACCGTTCCGGCGATGGCAAAGGCCACCACGAGCGGGGGCGACATGAGGAAGTTTGCCTTGATCGACTGGTGGACGCGGGCTTCGAAGTTTCTGTTTCCTGATAGAACGGAGGCGGCGATGATGTCCTCGGACTTCACCACATCCTCGATGCCGGGATCGAGCGGGCCGGAGTTTCCGATGCAGGTGGTGCAGCCGTAGCCGACGGTTTGGAAGCCGAGTTTGTCGAGTTCCGCCTGGAGGCCGGTTTTGTTGAGGTAATCGGTGACGACGCGCGAGCCGGGGCCAAGCGAGGTTTTCACCGAGGGCTTCACCGTGAGGCCTTTTTCATTGGCCTTTTTGGCGAGCAGACCCGCGGCGAGCATGACGCTTGGGTTGGAAGTGTTGGTGCAGGAAGTGATGGCCGCGATGAGCACGGAGCCGTGGGTGATGGTGTCCTTGATGCCGCCTTTGGAATCGACCGTGACCTCCCAAGCCGGATAGGCCGGGCCAGTGCCGGGTTCGGTGATCACGCCAACCTCCGCACCAAAGGCACGGCCGATGCCCGGGGCCTCGTCGGGCACGTGGTCCAGCGTTGCATCCAAGCCGAGCGGCAGCTCTTCCGGTTGCTTGTGGTAACCGTCCGGTGCGGGGCTTGTGAGAAGCGTGTTCCACTTTTCCTTCAACTCATGGATCTCGATCCGGTCCTGCGGGCGCTTGGGTCCGGCCACTCCGGGTTTCACGGTGGAAAGATCGATTTCCACAACTTGGGAGAACTCGAGCGCGTCCTTCTCGGTGGGGATGCCCCACAGGCCCTGGGCCTTGTAGTAGTTCTCGACGGTCTTGCAGAGTTCCGGACTCCGACCGGTGCCGGCGAGATAGCCGGTGGTGATTTCGTCGATTCCGAAGAAACCCATCGTTGCCCCGTATTCCGGAGCCATGTTCGCAATGGTGGCACGGTCCGGCAGGCTGAGCGCCTTGGCACCGGGGCCGTAGAACTCGACGAACTTGCCGACGACCTTGGTTTTGCGCAGCACCTCGGTGACCAGCAGCACAAGGTCGGTGGCGGTGACGCCGGTGGCAAGTTCGCCGGTGAGGTAAACGCCAACGACTTCAGGCACGAGGAAGGTGACGGGTTGGCCGAGCATCCCTGCCTCCGCTTCGATGCCGCCTACGCCCCAGCCGACGACGCCGAGGCCGTTGATCATGGTGGTGTGCGAGTCCGTGCCGACGAGCGTGTCCGGATAGAAAACGCCGTCTTTTTCCAGCACGCACTTCGCTAGGTATTCCAGATTCACCTGGTGGACGATGCCGATGCCGGGCGGCACGACCTTGAATGTGTCGAAAGCCTGCTCACCCCATTTCAGGAACTCGTAGCGCTCGCGGTTGCGGTGGAATTCGAGGTCGAGGTTGCGTTCCAGCGAGGTGCTCGTTCCCGCGTAGTCCACCTGCACCGAGTGGTCCACGACGAGGTCCACGGGCACGAGGGGTTCGATCATCTTCGCGTCCTTGCCCATGGCGTGCACGGCGGAACGCATGGCGGCGAGGTCCACGAGCAGCGGTACGCCGGTGAAGTCCTGGAGCACGATGCGGGCAACCACGAAGGGGATCTCGAAATCGCCGGGGTTCTTCGCATCGTAGCTGGCGAGGTTCCGGATGTCCTTTTCGGTGACCTTGAGCCCGTCGTGGTTGCGCAGCAGCGATTCGAGCACGATCCGGATCGAAACCGGGAGCCTGGAAAGCTTCGGAAAACCCTGCTCGGCCAGAGCGGGGAGCGAGTGGAATGTCCCTTCGGTGCCGTAGCCTGTCTGAAACGTTCTGAGAGTGTCCATGACCCTACGCTAACGCAAAACCACCGGCCCGTCTTCCGGAAATGTGGGCTGCTGACCTCACCCGGAAATGGGTGCCATGTCCCCATCAAGGAGCGGCGGTCTCCGAACCGCCGATGCGAATGAAATGCCCATCGAATAGCTCTTCCATCCACGCATGGTCCGAACATTCGCCACGGCGGTTCGGAGACCGCAGCTCCTTGGGTTCCCGACGTTACCAATTTTCGAAATGGCTCTGTCAGCAACCCCGATTTTTCGGCTTTCCATGGCTTGAGGGGCCATTAGCCTATGCTGCATCGAATTTGAAATGTTATCTTCAAGCTTCTCTAGGGCCGCCCACGGCACCGAGGCGAGGCGGAAAAACTGTCTCGCCCCTTTGATGCAGCAGGGGGAGGACGGATTCGTAACAGACAGGGGCAGGGGACGGGCGATGGTTCCTGCCCGCCACTCCAGGCACACGGGGACAAACCCATGAACGACGATCCTTTGCCCCAGTCCGAAATCATCCTCTATCAGACCGAGGACGGGCGGACGCGCATCCAGTGCCGGTTTGAGAATGAAACTTTGTGGCTGACTCAGGCGCAGATTGCCGGGCTGTTCCAGACGACGCCGCAGAACGTCACCTTGCATCTGAAGTCCATTTTTGCCGAGGGGGAGCTGTCCGAGGAGGCAACTTGTAAGGATTACTTACAAGTTCGATTGGAAGGATGCCGGGAGGTCACGCGCAGACTGCGACATTACCGACTGGAGGCGATTCTGGCCGTGGGCTACCGCGTCCGCAGCCATCGCGGCACCCAGTTTCGCCAGTGGGCGACGGCGCGCCTTGGAGAGTACCTGGTGAAGGGTTTCACCATGGACGACGAGCGGCTTGAAAATCCGCCGGGCAAGGGGCAGGTAGATTACTTTCCGGCAAGATTTCCGCCGAGTCCGCGAAGACGAAAGCCGAGCAGGAGTATGCACGCTATCGGAAGCTTCTGGACTCCCAGCCGCAGCGGGTGGATGAGGAGTTTGAGAAAGCGGCGCAGGAACTGAAGAAGTTGCCGCCACCCAGGAAGTCCCGGAAGCCGAAATCATGAGCTGACTCTAACGCAAAACCACCGGCCCGTCTTCCGGAAATGTGGGCTGCTGACCTCTCCCGGGAAGGGGTGCCATTTCCCCATCAAGGAGCGGCGGTCTCCGAACCGCCGATGCGAATGAATTGCCCATGGAATAGCTCTTCCATCCACGCATGGTCCGAACATTCGCCACGGCGGTTCGGAGACCGCCGCTCCTTGGGTGCCCGTCGTTACCAGTTTCCGAAATGGCTCTGTCAGCAACCCCGATTTTTCGGCTTTCCATGGGCCGACGGACCGTTAGCTTAGGCATCATTCGATCTGGAATCATATCTCTGGATCTTTCCCATGTCCTCCCCCAAGCAAATGACTGCCCCGAACTCCTTTTCCGCCGCCTTTAGCGTTGGGCGAAGGCGGCTGCGGAAGCAGCCGAATCAAAGCACCCCCACCCGCGGCCTCACCATCATGAACCTCGCCCTGCGCGGCATCGAGGCGGACTTCGGCAAGGAGCACGCCGACACCTTCCGCACCGTCCGGCACCCCGACCTCCGCGCCGACTACTTGCTGGCCAATCCGCCCTTCAATCCCGCGCGATGCGGGACCAACTTCGACTGGGTGCAGCGCTTCATCCACCACCTCGCGCTCCACAGCATGGTCGGCTTCGTCCTCGGCAATGGCAGCATGTCCTCCAACCAGTCCGGCGAAGGCGACATCCGCCGCGCCCTCATCGAGGCCGACCTCGCGGACTGCATGGTCGTGCGTTTATCATTAAACTAGCTGAGACAAATGAACACCAACCCCGCACTCGGACGCTACCTGCTCAACTGCTTCTCCGTTGATTTCTCGGTGCAATCGGTCACGGTTGCGCAGCTTCCGTGGACTGAGGAAACGGACATGCGCGAACTGAGGAAGCGTCTTGGAAATGATTGGTTCGTCCTGAGACGCGGCGACAGAATCTACGGGCTGCCTACCGTGCCAAAGCCTGCCGAGGAGTTCGCTCCAGTGACTACGGTTCTTCCGCTGACCGGTTACGATGGCCTCGATTTTATGAAAGCGAGGCTGGATGCAGCGCTTCCAAGTCTCTTGCCAGCATACCAACCCGAACGAGTCCGCCCGTTCCGCTTCCTCGCTCAGAAGGATGAGTTCGTCGCCAGCTTCGCAGCCAATCACCAACTTCCTGAAATCGTAAGACGAGGCTTTGCCATCCGCCCACGATTTGAGTTGGATGCACGGACTATCGAATTGGTCGAAGGAGAGCTGCGAGTTGTCGTGGCGATGTCTGTGGCCATGCAGTGGGTGATTTCGGCGAGCCTGTCCGACCTCGCGAATCAGTCCGTTCAGCTTGATGGCCTCTATGTCGTCCTCAAACAGCCTCAACCCGGCGAACGCCGTCTGGTAGGCCGCATCAAAAGCGTTAATCAGGGCAACGTGGAACTTGACGAGACCATGGATGGACGAACGTCCATCGCGGCTGAACTGGTCCGTTTGGAAGGCAGTAAAGTCAGTTTCAAACGCTGTCTGTCGCGGTTGCTCGGGGCACGCTATCGCGAATTCGAAGCGCAGCGCGACATTTGGGAGGCGAAGTTCACCAGCGGTCCTAGTTTCAACGTAGTGTTGGGAAAGTTTTCGCGGAGTTACCGAACTGTGAATCTCGGCCCTGGCATTATGGCCACTATCGGCGCAGCGATTCCGATTCATAACACCGCAGGGGCGCCAATCTATCGCGAGCTTCCTCCAGTCGAGTATTGCTTCGATGCAGCGAAGACGAAGCGAAAGACGATTTCCTGGGGCGGCTTGGTCGATTTCGGCCCCTTCGACAGCGACACGTTCGAAAAGCGGACGCCACGCATCTTGGTTGTCGTGCCGCAATCGGAGCAGAACAAAGCGGAGCAGGTGTTCGGCACTTTCCTCGACGGTGTGCCGAACGGTCAATACCCAGTCGGCTTCGCCCGGCTGTTTAATCTTCGCCAAGTCAAATTCGACACTTGCCCGGTAGCGGACCAGCGTCTTGCGCAGAACCAACACGCTGCGGCGTATCGGGCAGCGATTGAATCTCATCTTAGCAGCGGGGCAAGCTATGATGCCGCACTCGTTGTGGTGCCCGATTTCAGCCGTCAGATGCCTGACGACCACAACCCGTTTTTGCACGCCAAGGCGCTGCTGTTGACGAATGGCATTCCTTCACAGGAGTTGCGAGTTACGACGCTCCACCAGTCGGACACATCTCTCCAATACACACTCCGAAACATCGCCGTTTCGCTTTACGCGAAGATGGACGGAGCGCCTTGGACTGTCAGTCAGCCGCGAACCTACAACGACGAGATTGTCATTGGCATGGGCATGGCGGAGGTGGCGGGAAGCCGTGTCGAAAAGCGTCAGCGCCACATGGGCATCACCACTGTCTTCCTCGGGGACGGCAACTTTCTCCTCTCGAACGTTTCGAAGGAATGCACATACGACGAGTATCCAGAGGTCTTGAAGGCTTCGACAAAGTCAATTCTCGCTGAGGTCAAACGCCGCAATGGTTGGCAGCCCGGTGACCGAGTAAGGATAGTGTTTCACTCGGCCAAGCCGCTGAAAAACGTGGAGATTGACGAACTCATCGCCGAATGCGTTGCCGATGTCGCCGGGGAACAGGTTGTCGAGTTCGCGTCCCTCCAAGTCTCCCAAGACCACCCGTTCAAAATTATTGATCGATCCCAACAGGGAAAGAAATACGGCCAAACGATGAAGGGTGTTTACGCGCCCGCCCGTGGATTCGTCATGCAGCTCGGAGCCAGCACCAGACTGTTGGCGACGAACGGACCAGACCAAATCAAGCGCCCCCTCAGCCCTCTCCCTGCGCCGCTCTTGGTGCATCTGCATAAACGCTCCACGTCGAAATCGCTGGACGCTCTGACTGAGCAAATCCTCAAGTTTACCTCCATGACTTGGCGGTCCACATCTCCTGCGGCGATGCCAGTGACCATTTACTACTCCGAATTGATCGCCGAGTTGCTAGGCCGCTTCCGCACACTCCCCGATTGGTCACCTGCACTGCTCAACACCAAGCTCCGCGCGAGCAAGTGGTTCTTATGAACTCGGCAATGACAAATAGTTTTGGAGCCGAATTGTCGCGAATCGCGGCAAACTTGAAGGATTCCACTGTCTGGCCTTCTCCGGCGACCGGTCTTGCTCTTCAACTTCTAAAACTCTGCGGCTGTGACGAGCGCAGGACCAGTCTTCTCGGTCCAACTCCCTTTCCCGTAGGGCCTCTGGATGCCGCCCCAGCCGCCGCCGCCGCTGGATTCGCGATGGCCGTATCTGAACCTCAGCCTGAGGAACTGTTGCGCTGGCGGGAAGGCATGAAACGACTTGTGAAGCGGGAACCATTTCCACGCGACCGCCAAACCTTCGCCTACCGCCCGACAGAGTTGGTCGGGTTGGCCCTTGGCATTTCGGCAGCAGAAGACCGAAGCGGTGGGTCAGCTACATGGATTCGGTCGGTTATCCAAATTTTGCCCAGCAAAAGCCCTCCAACAAACCCGTGGGCGCTCCTGCTCTACCACTACGCCGCTGCAATTCTTGGAGTCAAATTACCGCTCGCAATTCCAGCCCGACTTTCGGAATACGACACCACCGAGCTTGGTTTGCTGATTGCACTGCTGGCACAAGGCAGCGTGTTCAAGGCACCCGAATTTGACGCGAGTGCAGCCCAGAATGCCTTGCTCGGGCGAGTCGTAACTGAAAGCCCCATTGCTCGGGACACCGAAAGACTGGCGGCCTTGTTTGGTGCCCTTTCGCTGAGCCTAAAAACCCGGCTCTCTGCATCCAGTTCATTCACCCCAACGCTTCCAATAACCACGATCATGAAACAGAAAATCCTCTTCCTCGCCGCAAATCCGACCGGCACAACGCCATTGGCCCTCGATGAGGAATGCCGACAAATCACGGAGAAAATCAGGGCAGCCGCCCACCGTGACTCGCTGGAATTGATCACGCGTTGGGCAGTGCGCCCCGAGGACTTACTCCAGCACCTGAACGAGCACAGGCCCCACGTCGTTCATTTTAGCGGGCACGGGACTGCTACCGAGGAGATCGTGCTTCTCGACAAGGACAAGAATCCGAAGACCGTTCCAGCGCCGGCGCTAAAGCAGCTCTTCGCGACGTTGAAGGATAACATTCGTGTCGTGGTCCTGAATGCTTGCTTCTCGAAGCAACAAGCCTCCGCGATCACTGAAGTGGTGGACTGTGCGATCGGCATGAACAAGGCCATCGGTGACGACGCAGCGATCGCGTTTGCTGCTGCATTTTATCAAGCAATCGGTTTCGGGAGGTCGGTCAAAGTCGCGTTCGAGTCAGGGAAGAGCGCCTTGATGTTGGAAGGGATTCCTGAGGAGGAGACTCCCGAACTCATTTGCAGAACGGGGGTGGACCCAGCCGCAATCGTGTTAGTTGAATCCGACCTCGCACAGCGAAACCCCAAGTAGGCTCACCGGAGTCCGGCGCTGCTCCGCCGGTGAGCCAGACAAGTGCGGCGGGACATCCATTGGCCGGTGCTGACGCACCCGCGAATGTGCTGGCGACGGCCATTCCGTGCTACTTGCCGGAGAGAAACCCGCACTTCCGAGGACGCAAAGATGACATTTCGAGGTTGAGAGAATCTTTGGGCCGATCAAAATCGGTCGGGGTTACTCAGCAGGTTGCGGTTTTTGCGTCGGGAGGTGTGGGAAAATCCTCTTTGGCGCTGGACTTCGCATGGGATTGCTTTGCTTCCAGGCCGTCAAAGTATCACGGCGGAGTGTTTTGGTGCGATTGCCGGAGCCGGGACATTTCGAGTTTGGCGGATGGACTCGCGTCACTCGCTGGACCGCTCGGTATCGCTAGTGCTGACACCAACGACCCTCTTCCAGTTGCTCAAAAAGTGCGTGAGCGGCTCACGAATGGGCCTCCGTCGCTCTTGATTCTCGATAACGTCATTGATGCGGAACAATGGAAGGATAAGGATTGGAACGCCCTCATCCCAAGCGGCAACTGTAGTCGGTTGCTGACTACACGAGCAGAAACTGTGGGAGACCAACGCGTTCCCATGCTCAGTCTGGATTGCCTTTCGGAGGCAGACGCGCGTGAACTCCTGCATTCTTATCGTCAAGACGTATGCCTCGAAGTGAAAGATGATTCGGTGAAGCGCATCATCGAATGGTTCGGCGGGCTGGCGATCGGTTTAACGGTAGTGGGCATTTACCTCGGAATTCACACCTCTGTCACATGGGATGCCTACTGGACGAGCCTGAATAAAAAGGGCTTTGATGCAGTGCGGGATACTGAGGATCTCGCTGCGCCGGCTGACTACGCCAATCGCGTGGACGCTGTTATTGACGATGTTTTCCGTTCCCTCACTCCGGCTGAGCGACGAACGCTATTCTACATCTCGATATTGCCGGGTGAGGATGTGAGCGACCGTTGGCTTATTGAGCTGCTCACCGACGACCTAAATGCCCGAAAGATTGCAGGCAGTGTGCCTCCGGGATACTCGTCACTCCCTGAGGCGGTCTTTGCGCGATTGATGCGACGGGGAATACTCCTTCGATTGATTGAAACAACCACGCGTAAGACGGTCTTTCTGCATCAGGTCGTCCGGGAAAGGCTTCGCGAGTTATTGAAGCTGGAACATTCACTTAGCCGGGAACTGTCTGCCCACGTGCGACAACTTGCGACCAGACTTTACCACCGATCCAGGGAGTGGACCCGGGCAATTGCGGAATCTGCAAATCTGGTAGAAGCCCAGAAGCTTTTGACCTCCATGGTCACCGCCGAGTTCGACCCGGATGTTTACACCTTTACCGCACTCCTATCGAAAGCGGCCACATTCGATGAGGCAAAGGCGGTCTTTAACCAAATGAAGGGTGCAGGGCACAAGCCGACCTTCTTTACGTTCAACACGTTGCTTACGAAGGCCGAAACCTACGCGGATGCTAAGGTTGTCGTGGCGCAAATGAAGGAGGCGGGCGAGAAGCCCGATGAATTCACATTCAATACGCTATTGTGGAAGGTAGGAGACTTCCAAGAAGCTGAGACCGTTATTGTGCAGATGGAGGCGGCGGGTGTGGAACTCAACGCTCGCACCTTCAATCGCTTGCTGTCGTTGGCGAGAACCTTTGACGAATCGATGGCTATCCTCGGTGAAATGCGGAGCAGAGACTTCAGACCTCAATTGTATTTTGTTCGCAATCTGATGTGGTCAGCACGCACCTATGAACAGGCGCAAGCAGTCGCTGCCGAGATTGAGGCAGCCGGCGGAAACCTAGGTGAACTCCAATTCAAAGCCTTATTGTCGAAAGCTACAACCGATGAGCAGATCGATGCCGTGGTTTCGCGCGGAGAGCGGGCGGGCTTTCCGCTCAAGCTCCGAGCATTGAATCGAAGATTGAGAACCGCCGAATCGTTCAAGGATGCCATGGGAATGTTTGTGCGTTTGCTGGAGTCCGGCCAGAAACCGATCTGGCATACATTCCGGGGTTTGTTCACTCATGCAAAGAGCAAAGAGGAGATTCTAGCAATCGCGCACCAAATGCAGGCTGCTGGCGTGCAGCCGAAGGAAGCCAATTTGATGAAGATGTTGTTGAAGACGAGAACTGAAGGAGAGGCACAATCAGTTATCGCCACACTGGAATCAGCTGGCATTCGGATATGGGGGAATAACATGAAGTCGGCGTTGCCAGCGGCAGTAAATTATCCAGAGGCCAAGAGAATGATTGAGGAGATGCTGGCCAAGGACGAAAAGCCCAGTGTTGTTCAGTTTACATCGCTATTTTCGCAGCACGAGGGTTTGCCGCACGTTGAAGAAATCCTTGGTTGGTATTACGGGCTTCCGTATCACCCTTCCGACCCACTGAACGCATTGGTGGCGAGCCTGAGGGCGCTTGGGCGAGTTGGTGAGGCTATGACCGTCGTGCTGCAGCACCCACATCTCTCGGCGGGGCAACGGTTGATGCGCGAGTTTCAGGATGATGCACGAACACTCTTCCAATCCGCCAAGACAAAGGATCCGACCCATCCAACCGCCGACCTAGCCCTTGGAATTCTTGCGATGGAAACAAACAGACTAAATGAGGCAAAAGCACATTTCGAAGAAGCCCTTCTGCGAGCCAGACATCCCAAGAAGATTGAGACGATTCAATCGAAGCTCAAGCTTCTGGGTTGATTGAATCAACGCAGTTTTGAGCGGCTTCACCGGCTCGCCCATCGAGAAGACGGACGCGAATACGCGTGCGGTCATTGACGATTACATTTCCATCTACGACATCCAGTGCCATTCGGGTCAGAGTATACAGATTCACATGACGACTTCAATTTTGTGAAGCCGAGAGCACTCGGTAACTTGCACGCTGACGGTCACGGGCCGTAAACCAAAAAGCCGTCCGCTTCGTGCAGGGACGGCTTTTGGGAAATGATCGGACGTTGGGAAGTATCAACCCGCCACCAGCTCCTTCACCGGAGGAGCTAAGATGGTGAGGTCGATGCCTTCGACGGCGGTTTTGTATTCCTCCAGGCTTGGGGTGCGGCCGAGGACGGCGGAGAGGACGACGACCGGGGTGGAGGAGAGCAGGGACTCGCCTTTTTTCCGATCCGAGTCTTCCACGACGCGGCCTTGGAAGAGGCGGGTGGAGGTGACCATGATAGAGAAATGGTTCGGTTTCCGCTGCATTCTCGTCGGAGGCAACGGAGCTATTCCGCTTTGGCTTGGACAGCGAATTGAGGCGTGAACTCAGACGGGATGATGCTTCGATTCCTATAGGATCAGCGTGCCTCCTGAAGTGGGACGACTGCGCTGAGTTCGCTGGCCTTTTCGCGCTGGGTTTTGCGGAAGAGATAATGGTTCTGCAGGCGCATCCAGTATTCCGGCTCGTTTCCGAAGTAGCGACCGAGCTTCAGGCAGTGCTCGGGGGTGAGCAAGCGGCGGCTGGCGAGGATGTCATTCAGCAGTTGGGGGCTGATGTGGAGATCTGCGGCAAGTTTCGCTTGGGTGAGGCCATGATCGTCCAGAAAATCCCGCAGCATGGCGGCGGCGGAATTGGTCAGGGAAATTTCGGTGGTCTTGGGTTTCATGCCTTCAATGATAGTCGGTGATTTGCACGTTGTGGGCGTCTTGGCCTTCCCATTGGAAGATGATGCGCCACTGTTTGTTGATGCGGATGGAATGGAATCCGGCGAGATTGCCTTTCAGAAGCTCCAAGTGATTGCTGGGAGGCTGGCGAAGGTTTTCGAGCGACACCGCCTCATGGATAGCTACTAGCTTGTGATAAGCACGTTCCTGAATCTCCGGGGCGATTTTGCGCGAAAACGTCAGGTTGTAGATTTTCTCAGTTTCCTTGTCTCCAAAGCTGACGATCACGTGTGTGAAAATACTCGAATGCGCGTAGTTTGCAAGTAAGAAGTTCTCAAATTTGCGTATTCCGGGGAGGCCCTCCAATGCATGGGGTCAGAGTACACAGATTCACATTGCGACTTCAATTTGGTGGATCCGAGAGCACTCGGTAACTTGGACCCTTACGGTCACGGTCCGTAAACCAAAAAGCCGTCCGCTGCGAGCAGGGACGGCTTTGGGGAGTGATCGGATGATGGCACCTATCAACCCGCCACCAGCTCCTTCACCGGCGGAGCGAAGGTGGTGAGGTCGATGCCTTCGACCGCGGTTTTGTATTCTTCGAGGCTTGGGGTGCGGCCGAGGACGGCGGAGAGGACGACGACCGGGGTGGAGGAGAGGAGGGACTCGCCTTTTTTGCGATCCGAGTCTTCCACGACGCGGCCTTGGAAGAGGCGGGTGGAGGTGGCCATGACGGTGTCGCCTTTTTCGGCTTTCTCCTGGTTGCCCATGCACAGGTTGCAACCGGGGCGCTCGAGATACATCATGTTCTGATACTCGGTGCGGGCGGCGGTTTTCGGTGCGTTGTCGTCGAACTCGAAGCCAGAGTACTTTTGCAGGATGTCCCAGTCGCCCTCTTCCTTGAGTTCGTCGATGATGTTGTAGGTCGGTGCGGCGACCACGAGCGGTGCGTTGAACTCCACCTTGCCCTGCGATTGTTCGAGGTTGCGGAGCATTTTGGAAACGATTTTGAGGTCGCCCTTGTGGACCATGCAGGAGCCGACGAAGCCGAGGTCGATGGACTTGCAGCCGCCGTAGTAGGAGAGCCCGCGGATGACGTCGTGGGTGTAGCGCTTGGAAACGTCCTCGTTGTTCACGTCCGGGTCGGCGATCATCGGTTCGTCGATGAGGTCGAGGTCCACGACCATCTCGGCGTGATACTTCGCGTTCGCATCGGGGGCGAGCGGCGGTTTTTCCCCGGAGCGGATGCCGGCGATACGGGCGTTTGCCTTGTCGATGAGGCCTTGCAGGACGCCGGACTCGTTGTCCATGCCCTTGTCGATCATGATCTGGATGCGGCTCTTGGCGATTTCCAGCGACTCGATGAGCGTTTCCGGTTGGGAAATGCAGATGGAGGCCTTGGCCTTCATTTCCGCGGTCCAGTCGGTGAAGGTGAAGGCCTGGTCGGCGGGGAGGGTGCCGATGTGGACTTCGATCACGCGGCCTTGGAAGACGTTTTCACCGAACTTCTTCAGCATCTGTGCCTGGGTGGCGTGGACAACGTCGCGGAAGTCCATGTAGGGCTTCATTGTGCCCTTGAACGTGACTTTCACCGACTGCGGGATCGGCATCGTGGCCTCACCGGTGGCGAGCGCGAGGGCGACCGTGCCGGAGTCCGCTCCGAAAGCGACGCCCTTCGACATGCGGGTGTGCGAGTCGCCGCCGATGATGATGTCCCAATCGTCCACGGTGAGGTCGTTGAGCACCTTGTGGATGACGTCGGTCATCGCGTGGTAGCCGTCCTTCGGGTCGCGGGCGGTGATGAGGCCGAAGCCCTGCATGAAGGACATCAGCTTCGGGATGTTGGCCTGTGCCTTCTTGTCCCAAACGGAAGCCGTGTGGCAGCCCGACTGGTAGGCGGCATCGACCGTCGGCGAAATGACCGTGGCGGCCATCGCTTCGAGTTCCTGCGAGGTCATCAGGCCGGTCGTGTCTTGCGAGCCGACGATGTTTACCTTCACGCGGACATCGGAGCCGGCGTGCAGGGTGAGCCCCGGCGTGGTGCCGACGGCGTTGCGGTTGAAAATCTTCTCCACGGCGGTGAGGCCCTGGCCCGGGTGGGAGACTTCCTTGGCGGGGGCGAAGACGGTCGGTGTGGGGACTCCGAGCGTCTCGGCGGCGAAGGTCTGGAGCTTCTTGCCGAAGACGATGGCGTAGGAGCCGCCGGCCTTGATGAACTCCAGCTTCTGCGGGGTGAAGGCCGAGGAGATATCAGCCAACTCCTTGCCGTTGCCGTAGAGTTTCTTTTCCTTCGTGTTGATGGTGAGCACGGTCCCGGTTTCCACCGAGTAGGCCTGCTCCAGGATGGGATCGCCATTGGCGTCCTTAACCACCTTGCCCTCGGCGTCGGTTTTCTTGACCCAGTTCTTCAGGTCGAGCCCGATGCCGCCGGTGACGCTCACGGTGGTGAGGAAGATCGGGGAAATGCCGTTGGTGCCCGCGACAATGGGGAAGATGTTCACGAAGGGCACGTAGGGGCTGGCCTGCTTGCCAGTCCAGAGCGCGACGTTGTTCACGCCGGACATGCGCGACGAGCCGACGCCCATGGTGCCTTTTTCCGCGATGAGCATGACGCTCTTGTCGGGGTGGAGTTTTTGCAGCGCCTTGATCGTGTCCTGGGCTTCCGCGCTGATCAGGCACTTGCCGTGCAGCTCGCGGTCCGCGCGCGAGTGCGCCTGGTTGCCGGGCGAGAGAAGGTCGGTGGAAATGTCACCTTCGGCGGCAATGAAGGTGACTACCTGGATTTCCTCCGGCACGTCGGGGAGCTTCGTGAAGAACTCGGCGGCGGCGTAGCTTTCGAGGATTTCCTTCGCGATGGGATTTCCGGCCTCGTAGGCGGCCTTGAGGCGGGCGGTGTCCGCGTCGTAGAGGTAAACCTGGGTTTTCAGGACCTCGGCGGCTTGTTTGGCGATATGGGCATCGGTGCCGAGTGCGAGGTTGAGCAGCGTGGTGATCGAGGCACCGCCCTTCATGTGGGAGAGCAGCTCGAAGGCGAAGGGCGTGGAGATTTCCTCCACCTTGGATGTGCCGAGGATGATTTCCTCCAGGAAGCGGGCCTTCTCACCGGCGGCGCTGGTGGTGCCGGGCAGCGTGTTGTAGATCAGGAACTGGAGGGAGTCCTTGCGGTGCGGGTTGGCCGGATCCTTGATTTGGGAAATGATCTCGGCGGTGAGTGCGCCGCTGTCGATGGGTTTCGGGTGCAGGCCGGCGGCTTTGCGTTCCTCAATTTCTGCCAAGTAGTCCTGATAGAGCTGCATGTTTTTGATTCGGGCGATGGGAATTCACGGGGAGATCAGGCGAGGTGCCTGATGCTGCGGATGAAGCCGAGCCAGCCTTCAATCCCGGAAGGGTGGGTGAGGGCGAGGAGCGGGTTCATGGGTGGTTTGCGGAAAACGCGAAGCGGCATTCGTGCCATGCTGCTTGGCGAGGTCGCGCGGAGGCTAGCGGGAGAGGGGGATTTGTCAAAAATCGTTTGTGAGGCGGGGCTTTTTCGTGAGGGATGGCGGATCCGCCATTGCCATCCGCCGGGTCCCGTTGTTGATTGGAACCATGAAACCGTGGCTTTGTGGGTGGGCGGTGGTGATGGTGGCGGGTTGTGCCCCCGGTGTTTCTTCGATTCCCGAGGCCACCCCGTCGATGGCGGCCCGGAGCGGGGTGCCATGGGAATCCCTGAAGCGGGGACGCATGGTTTACCTGAGCCAGTGCGGGCGCTGCCATGAGCTGGTCCCGCCTGCCGGGGTCAAGACGGAGGATTGGCACCTGGTCATGCCCGGCATGTGCTGGAATGCCGGACTGACCCAGGCCGATGAGGCGCTGGTGACCCGATACGTGCTTGCCACGAAGCTGCCGTGAGTCCGCTTGCCGAGTTGCTGGTGTTTGCCGGGGTGATGGTGCTGGGGCAGTTCAGCCCGGGACCGGACATGCTGCTGCTCACCCGAACGGCCCTTCACGCCGGGAGTGCGGCGGGTTTGCGGATGGCCTTGGGGATCGCGTGCGGGCTTGCCGTCCATGCGACACTCGCGGTGGCGGGGATGGCCTGGGTTTTCGAGAGATTTCCCGCTTTCCGGCGGATGCTTGCGCTGGCTGCGGCGCTCTACCTGCTGCGTCTTGCCTGGGGCATGGCGAAGGGCTGTTTGACCGGTGGCCCGTCGTCGGTGTTGCTGGAGGAGCAAACGGGGCAGGGAGACCGGTCCGCCTTTTTGCGGGGGCTTTGGTGCAACCTGCTGAACCCGAAGGTGGCTCTCTTTCTTGCCGCGGTTTGTGCTCCGTTTCTATCCGGTGCCCGGCCGGGCTGGTGGCCGGTCGCGATCTGGTGCTTGATCGTCGGGCTCGGGATCTCGCTTTGGTCGCTCTGGGTGATCGTCCTGCAATGGCCTCCGCTGCGTTCCCGCTATGTGGCGCATACGCGGTGGGTCGATGGGGTTTTCGCGCTCGTCCTTGCCGGGCTGGCCGTCCGTTTGTGCGTCGGCCCGTGAAATGCGAAACCCCCGCGCGGGGCGGGGGTTCCGGGAAGGCGATGAGGTGCCTGGTCCTTGATTACTGGTAGGAGGGCGACTTGTGGCGCGTGAAGTAGCCATCACCCACATACATCGATCCCGGGTAGTCCGGCAGCGGTCCGGAGTCGGGAGGAAGGGGGACGCTCACGGTGCTGTCCTCGGGTTGGGAGTAAGCGATGGTCACCGGCGTGCCGACGGACACAAGGCGGTAAAACTTCGGCGCCAGGTTTTCATGCATGCGGATGCACCCATGGGTGCAGGGGTGGTGCTTGATCCAGCCGGTGTGGAAACCGTAGTTCGGCTTGAACTCGCACCAGTAGGGCATCGGTGTGCCTTTGAAGGACCAACCGGGCGGGCGCTTGGAGAGGTAGGTCTGCTTGATCTGGTTTCCGCTGTAGGCGTAGCCGTGGGTGTTGGCGCGCTTCTTCTGGACTTTGTTGAAGATTCGGAAGCTACCGGAGGGCGTGGCGGACCCTGGGGCACCGACGGAGACCGGCATTGCGAGCAGCATTTCCGAGCCCTCCATCACGTAGGCCCGCTGTTTCGAGAGGGACACCTTCACGCGGACGTTCGAGGGGTTGTTCGGCAGCTTGGTGGGCAGGTCGTAGGAGTGGTAGGCGGCCAGTCCGCCGCCGCCCGGGATGGACGTCGAACAGGAGGACATGAGCGCCGCCACAGCCAGAGCGGCGGAGGCTAGGAGGGTGTTTTTGAAATGCATGGCGTCTGAGGTTGGAGGGAGACTTGCAGCCTTTTGGAAAAAGGCAAGCCCGGCCCGCTCCGCCTCAGCGAGCCCGCTCCCAGGAGTCCACCCGGTTTTCGATGAACCAGACCGACGCGATGCGGTAGGGGACATAGGCGACCTCCGGGCCGAAGCCGTAGTAGGCCTGGCTCCGATAGGGGCCATACGGGCTGAATCCATAGCCGTAGCCGCCATAGAACGAGTTCACATACACCGGGCGCGATCCCGCATAATCCCAGCGTTCGGTATTTTTTCCGTTTCTCGATCCTTGAAAACTCCGTGAGGGATCACCCCAGGCTAGCTGGACCGCCTCGCGGGGCATGCCACGGGAGATCTGGCCCTGCCGGACGAGGTCCTGTTGGGGGCGTGAGAGCGCGGCGAAGGCGGCCGGGTTGCGCTGGATCCGCGCCTCCGGAGTGGAGGGCACGCAGGACGCGGCAAGCATGGGAATGGCGAGCAGCCAGAGAAGCTTTTTCATGCGGTCACGCTAGGAGCATCCCGCCCTGGAAGCAACCCGCCGTTCGGGTTTTTCGCGATGCGCGGAAACGGGCTTGCCAACGCGGAATCCGTGGAAGCACTCTTGCCCCGCAATCCTTCCCTTTCCCAACATGTCCGACCTTCTCGAATCCGACGACCTCACTGCCGCACTCAAGAAATGCCCTGAGTGGGAATATGAAAAAAAGGCGATCACCCGGACCATTGAGTTCGAGGAGTTCAACGATGCGATCGATTTCGTGAACGATCTCGCCGAGATCGCCGAGGAGGCCCAGCATCACCCGGATATCACCATCCGTCACACCAAGGTGACCTTGAAACTCACCACCCACGATGCGGGCGGCGTGACCGAGCTGGACATCGAGCTCGCCCAGCGCGTGGACAATCTGGTCGACTGAGATCCGCTGCCGGAATCTAACGGGGCAGCATCAACTCGTCCTCCTTCATGCCGGTGAGTCCGGCGAGCTTCGCGGTGAGGCGGCGCAGGGTCAGGAAAAGGAAGACAAGGATGGGCAGGCCGATGACGGCGAAGCCCCATCCTGTGACCTTGGCCACCTGTTCGTTGTAGATTTCCCTCGCGTTGGCCGCGTTGTGATCGAGGTCACCGAGGAAATACATCGCCAGGCCGAAGTTGAGCACGGTGCTCAGGAAGAAAGAGGCGGCAAAGAGCAGCGTGGCCTCGAACAGCACTTTCTGATAGGGTTCATCCAGTCCTGAAGCCGCCACCCGCTCCTCGATCCTGCGGATGTCGAACAGCGAGTCGCTGTAAAGGAAGGCGCGCAGCAAGGGCGACTTGGTGAAGTGCGAGCCAATCACCGCGATGCCGAGAATCAGCGGAATCGAGGCCTCCTTGAGACCGAAGAGCACGTCCGCATGAGGTTTCACCGTGCCGTCCTTGTTCCAGAGATAGATCGTGAGACCTCCCGTTAGAAGCACGGAGATCAGCCCGAGGGCGGAGAAGAAGTTTCCCTTGCGGGTCTGGATGTAGTGCCAGACGCCGTAGCCGATCGGGAAGGCGAGGGCGACGAAGAGTGCCTTCACCGGGCCGATGTGCCAGGGTTTGACCGCTTTGCCCACGGCCTGCTGGAATTCCGGGTCCTTGCTCAGGTAGCTCAGGGCGAGCACCGGGATGAGCACGTTGACGAGGATGTTGGCGAGCGGGTTCTCCTTGGATTCGCTGGTGGGTGCCATCACTGAAATGGAAAAGGGGCGGTCCTGGATCACCAAGACCGCCCCGGTTATGAATCGATCAGGCCTTGCCGAAAATCGTTTTGCCTGAGGAAAGGAGGTCGTCACAGGCCTCCTTCATGCGGGCGCAGAGCCCGGCCTCGCCCTTCTTGAGATAGGAACGGGGGTCGTAGGTCTTCTTGTCGCCGACCTCGCCATCGATCTTGAGCACGCCCTCGATGTTCTGGCAGATGTGGGTCACGATCGGGCGGGTGAAGGCGTATTGCGTGTCCGTGTCGATGTTCATCTTCACCACGCCGTAGTCGAGGGTCTCGCGGAGGTCGCTCTCGGAGGTGCCGGAGCCGCCGTGGAAAACGAGGTCCATTTCGGCGGCCGCGCCGTGTTTGTCCATGACGGCCTTCTGCCCGTCCCGGAGGATCGAGGGCTTCAGTTTCACCGCGCCGGGCTTGTAGGAGCCATGCACGTTGCCGAAGGTGGCGGCGAACAGGAACCGGCCGATCGGCTGGAGCGCCTCATACACCTCGAGCATGTCTTCCGGGGTGGTGTAGAGCTTTTCGCTGGGAAGACCCGAAGTGTCATGGCCGTCTTCCTCACCGCCGACGCAGCCGGCTTCCACTTCGAGGATGATGCCCAGCTCGGCGCACTCCTTGAGCAGCTTTTTGGAGATTTCCAGGTTCTCGGCCAACGGAACCACGGATCCGTCGAACATGTGGGATTGGAAAAGAGGTCCCTTGCCCTCGGCGATGCGCTTGCGGGAGGCTTCGAGCAGCGGCTTGAGGAAGCCATCGACCTTGGCCGGGTGGCAGTGGTCGGTGTGCAGGGCGATGAGCACGTCGTATTTCTCAGCGAGCAGGTGGCAGGCTTCGGCGAGGACGATCGCACCGAAGGCGGCGTCCTTGACGGCGGTGCCGGAGGCGAATTCACCGCCGCCGGTGGAGATTTGGATGATACCGTCCGACTTGGCTTCGGCAAAAGCGCGGAGGGCGCCGTTGATGGTGGTGAGCGAGGTGATGTTAATGGCCGGGTAGGCGTATCCGCCCTTCTGGGCGGCATCCAGCATGGCGCGGTATTGCGCGGGGGTGGCGATTGGCATAGCGGCGGAGCCGTATCCGATCCGGGGGCGGAGGACAAGCGCGGATTCCGCCGGGCGGGTCATGCCACCGTTTGGCTTGCCAATTCCGGTCAGGGCGTTTTGTTTCCACGCAGATGTCAAACCCAAGCGATGCCATTGTCTGCAAGCCGACCCCCTGGTTCACCTTCCGGGCGGCCGTGATGCTGCTGATGTTCGGGGTTTTTGCGGTGCTTTTCTACATCGACGGATCCACCGGATACCGGAAGAAAAACGTGGTTTTCTTCCTCCATGAGACCTTCAAGCACTCCAATGACGAGTTCGCGCGCATGAATTCCGACGGCTCGCTCACCGCAGAGCGATGGAAAACGCATGCGGAAAAGCAATCCGTGCGTTTTCCGGATGAGCGCTCGCTGCTGCCCGCGGATCTCACACTGCCGATGCCGTGGCCGGACATCCTCCACGATTTCGAGCGGATGAAGCCGTTGCAGTGGAACCAGCTCTGGCTCGAATACTCGAAGCGCGAGGGCTTGGACGCCACACCACCGGAAAAACCCTACGACGCCCGCAAAATCGGCGAGCAGTGGGTGGTCTTCTGGATCTGCCTCGCCCTGGCTCTCGGCGCTGCCTTCTTCCTGCTCCGAACGATTCGTCGCTCGATCCGCGCGGACGCCGAGGCCGTCACCGGGCCCGATGGACGACGCGTTCCCTACGCCGATCTCAAGGTGCTCGACCTCCGGAAGTGGGAGACCAAGGGCCTGGCTTTCATCGACTACGATGGATCCGCCGGCAAGGGCCGCATCCGGATCGATGGACTCACCTACGGCGGCTTCAAAAAGGAACAGGATGAGCCTGCGGAGCGCCTCATGGGCCTCATCCGCTCCCGCTTTTCCGGAGAAATCCTCGAATACGCTCCGCTCACCTCGGAATCCGCTTCCGGCAGTGACGGGAAGGATTCCGCCTGACCGGAGCTTTCCGGCCCCGGATTTTCAATCTTCGTCGCGTTTTCGGGGTTGCAAAACCCGGGTGGCCGACGATAAGCAGCACCAACGCCAACCACCAACCACAGCAACTCATGTCAGATAAAAGCATCGAAGCCCGCGTAAAGGACATCATCGTCGACCAACTTGGCGTCAACGCTGATCAAGTGACCACCGAAGCCAAATTCGTCGAGGACCTCGGCGCCGATTCCCTCGATACCGTCGAGCTCGTGATGGCCTTCGAAGAGGAGTTCGACATCGAAGTCCCCGATGAAGAGGCGGAGAAGCTCCAGTCCGTGGGCGACGTGATCACCTACATCACCAGCCAACAAGGCTGAGCCGATTGGCGGATCCTTTTCAAGAAAAGGCGGACTCCCTCCCGGTGTCCGCCTTTTTCGTTTTTGCAAAACCGGGGAATCAGACGACACTCGCGCAGCTCCATGCATTCCCAGGACGACATCCACTACGCGCTCGAGACCACCCGCGTGCTTCGTGAGCCCGATCACCGCATTCAGACTTTTGGCGAGACGCGCTTCGAGTTCCAATTGATCAGCGAGCTCATGGATCGTGCCGGTGAGGTCAGAATCCGCACCGGTGCCGTGGAGGCCCAGCGGCCGCGCATCCTCCGGCCCGAGGGATACCGCGATATCGATCTGGATGGCTTCGATCCTTCCGCACGCGCCAAGATGGAACGGATGATCGAAAAGTTCCGCTCCGAAGGTCGCAACCTCGCGTTTTTGCAATACGGCTTCCAATTCCGCCGCGGAGAAGTTCACGAGGAAATCGTCCACGAAAGCCTCGACCTCGTGCGGGAGAGGGTTCTCGACGATATCCGCCGCACTGGAAATCCCTCCCGTGCCATCATCGAAGGGGTCGACGACGCCTGGGAAATCTCGATCCTGAAATTTTCTTTCGAAATGATCATGCGCTCCCACGATATCAACGCGTTCGACTTGAAACGCCGCGGCCTGATCTGAGTTCTCGCCATTCCTCATGAGTCTCTGGACGCTCGTCAAACTCACCGCCGCCCTCGTCGTCATGGGGGTTCTCGCCTTCACCGGCATGCTCGCATGGCATGTGGCCGTCCGCCCGCTCGGCGGCGTGTTCTCGAAGATCATTCCCGATCCGGTCCGTGCTGCGGAAGGCCAGTCCGACGTCGATATCGCCCGCATGCTCGATTCGGCCGAGATGCCCGACATCGATCCCGGCGAAAAGGCCTTTCAGAAAGCCCACGAATTGCTTGCCCTCGGCAGGCTGGATGAGGCGCGGGAGAAGCTCACCGCCATCGTGAATGTCTTCCCCAGCTCGGGCTCCGCACCGATGGCGCGCCGCATCGTCGGAGAGATGAATCTCGATGAGATCCTCTCCACCTCCCACATGCAGGGAAAACAAGTCCACAGCGTGAAACGCGGTGACTCGCTCCTCGGGATCGCCTCCCAGCACCGCACGACCATCGATTGCATCATGCACCTCAACTCGATGATGGAGCTGCGCAGCATCCAACCAGGGGACGAGTTGATCGTGATGCCTCTCGATTTCCGCCTCCTCATCGAGCCGAAGCGCAAGTCCGTCGCCCTCTGGGAGGGTGGGCGGTTCATTCGCGAGTACGAAGCCCTCGGCATGCCCGGATCCATCCCGCCCGGAAGCCAGCGGGGGGCGATCACCTCGAAGCATGCGGAGTTCGAAAACCGCCGCGTCCAGCCGCAGGTCAAAGAGTATCGTGCCGCGGAAAAGGTCCTCCAGATCTCCAAACCCGCCGTTCGCATCCAGTCGTGGGACGGTACCGGTGACAAGCCGGCCGGAGCCATCCTCCTGCGCCCCGGGGACATGGAGGAAATCAGCCTGCTCACCCGGCCCGGCAACGAGGTGGAGTTCCGCTGAATTCCCCTGCATCCCGGTCTTGCATCCGGCCTCCGAATCCGGAAACTCCCGCTCATGCAGCTTCTCGAATTCGAAAAACCCGCCGTCGAACTCGAACGCGAACTGGAGAAACTCCGGGTCAAGTCGTCCTCTCAAAACATCGACATGTCCGCCGAAATCTCGATGATGGAGGCCAAGCTCGCCGAAACCCGGGCGCGCATCTACGAAAACCTCAGCCCGTGGCAGCGTGTGCAGATCGCACGCCACACGAACCGCCCCTTCATGCTCGACTACGTCTCGCTCGCCTTCACCGACTTCTGCGAGTTGCATGGCGACCGCCACATCGGTGACGATGCCTCCATGCCCGGCGGCTTCGCCCGCATCGGTGGACGCCGCGTCGTGGTCATCGGCCATCAGAAGGGCAGGGACACCAAGGAGAATCTCAAGCGCAACTTCGGCAGCGCCCACCCGGAAGGTTACCGCAAGGCCCTCCGGCTCATGAAAATCGCTGAAAAGTTCGGCCTGCCGGTCATCGCCCTCATCGACACCCCCGGTGCCTTCCCCGGCATCGGTGCGGAGGAGCGCAACATCGCCGAGGCCATCGCTTTCAACCTCCGCGAGATGATGCTCCTCAAGGTTCCCGTCGTCGCCGTAGTGCTCGGGGAAGGCGGCTCCGGCGGGGCGCTCGGCATCGGTGTGGCCGACCGGGTCCTCATGCTGGAAAACGCCTATTACTCGGTGATCAGCCCGGAAGGCTGCGCCGCGATTCTCTGGAAACACCGCAAGCACGCTCCCGAGGCCGCCGAGGCCATGAAACTGGTCGCTCCGGACCTCATGAAGCTCGGACTCATCGACGATGTGATCGCGGAGCCCACCGGCGGCGCCCACCACGACCACCAGGCCACTGCGGAGGCCTTCCGCAGCACGGTCCTCCGCCACCTCGACGAACTGGCCGCACTGCCCGCCGGGGACTTGCTTGAGCAGCGCTACGCGAAGTTCCGCTCCTTCGGCGAATGGAACGAAGTCGGTTGAAATGTTAGATCAACGCGCAAGGAATCACCCCAACCCATCGTAACGCGAAACCATGTCAGTCAAAGTTGGAATCATCGGTGCCGGAGGCATGCTTCAATATCACGCCGCGGGCTTCCGCCAGGCAGGAGCGCAGATCACCGCCGTGGCGGATCCCGCGCCGGGTGCCGCCGCCAGGGCCGCGGAGAAATGGGGCATCCCCCATGCGTTCGAATCGGTGGACGCCATGCTCGCGGAAGCGGACCTGGATGCCATCAGCGTGATTGTTCCTAACAAGTTTCACGCTCCGCTCGCCCTCCAGGGGCTCAAGGCCGGCAAACACGTCTTCTGCGAGAAGCCGCCCGCGCTCAAGGCGTCCGAGGTGGCGGAGATGATCGAGGCCGCCGACAAGGCCGGCAAGCGCCTCATGTTCAACTTCAACAACCGCGCCCGTCCGGAGTCCCGCGCGATGGTTTCCTACATCGAGGCAGGCACCGTCGGCCGCATCAACTCGGCCCAGGCCAAGTGGATCCGCCGCACCGGCATCCCGGGCTTCGGCGGTTGGTTCACCACCAAGGAACTCTCCGGTGGCGGTCCCGTGATCGATCTGCTCCACATGATTGATCTGGCACTCCATTTCATGGGCTACCCCGAGCCGGCCCACGTGTTGGCCAACACCTTTGACACCTTCATCACCGACAAGGGCTTCAAGGGCCCCTGGGGCATCCCCGACCGTGCCGATGGCGTCAACGACGTGGAAGCCGCCGCACACGGGTTTGTCACCTTCAAGACCGGCCAGGTCCTCTCGCTCCAGGTGTCCTGGGCGGAGATGGTCAAGCGCGAGGAGGTCTCCGTGGTCTTCCAAGGCACCGCCGCCGGCGGCAAGGTGGAGCGTCTCTTCGGGCGCGACGGACTGGACGCCACCGCCATCGATGCCTGCGAACTCTACGTGCAGGAAAACGGCAACAGCGTGAACCGCTCCATCATCACTCCCGAGTGCGAGGACATGGGCCGGATCAGCTCGGCGGCCAACTTCATCGATGCCATCGAGGGCCGCGCCAAGCCGCTCAACACTCCGGACGAAGCGCTCAAGCTGATGAAGATCATCGATGCGATCTATCAGTCCGCCGCCACCGGAGCCCCGGTCTCGCTCTGAAGCCCGCTCCACCCAACCTTGAATCCATTTCCCACTATGAACCGCAAACTCCGCATGGGCATGGTCGGCGGCGGCAGGGGTGCCTTCATCGGCGCCGTCCACCGCATGGCCGCCAATCTCGATGGCAAGATCGAACTGGTCGCCGGCTGCTTCTCCTCGGATCCCGAAAAGTCGAGGCTCTCCGGCCAGGACTTCTTCCTGGATCCCTCCCGCGTGTATTCCTCCTACGAGCAGATGGCCGCCACGGAAGGCAAACTTCCGCTGGGTGAGCGCATCGACTTCGTCACGATCGTTGCCCGCAATGATCTCCACTACAAGGTGGCCAAGGCCTTCCTTGAGGCGGGGATCCACGTGATCTGCGAGAAACCGCTCGCCTTCTCGCTGGAGGAGGCCAAGGAACTCAGGACGCTGGTCCGGAATTCCGGCCTCGTTTTTGCCCTCACTCACAACTACACCGGATACCCGATGGTGAAGGAGGCACGCGCCATGGTGAAGGCCGGGAAGCTTGGCAAGATCCTCAAGATCGTCGCCGAATACCCGCAGGGTTATGCGATCACCGCGCTCAAGGACAGCACGGACGGCGCGATCTCGAACTGGCGCATGGACCCCAGCGTGGCCGGGATCTCCAACTGCATCGGCGACATCGGATCCCATGCCGAAAACCTCGTCCGCTACATCACCGGGCTCGAATTGACCGAAGTCGCGGCGGACCTCAACACCTTCATCCCCGGACGTCCGCTCGATGACGATGGCAGCATGCTTTGCCGCTACGACAACGGCGCGCGGGGCGTGCTCTACGCCTCGCAGATCTCCACCGGCGATGAGAACAACCTGAACGTGCGCATCTATGGCACCGAGGCCTCGATCGAGTGGCACCAGGAACATCCGAACGAGCTGATCGTGAAGTTCGCCGAAAAACCGCGCGAGATCTGGCGTCGTGGCAACTCATACAACGGACCCGAGGCATCGAAGAACACCCGCCTGCCCTTTGGTCACCCTGAAGCCTTCATCGAGGCCTTCGCCAACGTCTATCTCGCCGCCGCTGAAGCCATCGCCGACTATCTGGGCGGCAGCTATCCGCGTGCGGAAGGATACGATTTCCCAGACATCGATGACGGAGTCGAGGGCATGGCCTTCATCGAGGCGGCTGTTGCTTCGTCAAAGTCGAACGCCGCCTGGACCAAGGTTCACGGCCGTTGATGCGGATGACGACGCGCCACGCGGATCGTGTGGCGCGTGCTCAGGTTGCGGAGTTCAACGTCCGGTTCCCTTGAGGCGGATGCGGAACGGGTTCTCGTCCTCGTCGTTGCTGGCGATGCGCAGGGTGGCCGTGCGTTCTTCCTTGCCCTTCGGCCGGAAGCTAACCGTGAAGCGCATGCTCTCGCCGGGGTTCAGGCTGCTTGCCGGGAGGTCACCCACGTTGAAGTCGCCTTTGTGGCTGCCTGTCTTGGTCACCTCGATTCCGCTGAGTTTCGATTTGCCGGTGTTGCGGACCGTGAAGGTGCGGGTCGCGCCGTTGCTGTTCACCGCTGCCCTGCCGAAATCCCGGCTGCCCTTGGCGTCGGCGAGTTCGTTGTCGGCGGGTTGGCGCACGGAGATTTCCGGAGCGGTATTGGATTGAATCGAGCGGACCTCGCCATAAACCACCTGCGTGGCCGACTCGCTCAAGTAGAATTTGAGATAGGAATCCGCAAACGCCAGGCTCCAGTCCGAGGTTTTCAGCACGGACGGGGCCGGACTCAGAGTGGTGATCGCCTTTGCGGTCGGATCGCCGAGGATGATGTTGGCGCTGTAGGGCTGCAGATTCTCGACGACCGGATTGCTGTGGACATTCGGACCCCAGCCGGAGGTGAACTGGAGCTCGTGCTTGCCTCCAGGTGCGAAGGGCAGGTTGAGGGTGAAGGCCCCATTCTCCGGCAGCGAACTGGTGCTCCACGGGCCACTCTTGCCCTGCAGGGTGATCTTGAAACGGGTAAGCCGGTATTGGCCCTGGGTGTCACTCAGAAACAGGGCGCTGGAGGCATTGTCCCATTCCAGGACGGCGCTCCATTTCGTTCCCACCGGAAACTCGCTCGTGAAGTCCCCGGCTTGCACCATGTTCAACGTGGTGACTCCGGAGAGCGTGTAGGAAATCGTCTTCGCATCGGTGGTTGCATGCGTCAGGATCAGGGCGGCTGCCAAGGCGGCGGATGGGGTTCTCATGGTGGGGAGGGGATGGGGACGACTCGGCACGATCTCCGGTGGATCACAAACAACGTCCATCCACGATGCTCTAGGGAATTTCCTGCCTTTTGGCAAAGCGAAACTGGGGAGCTTCGAGGCGGTCGCATCCGGCGCTTGCACACGCGGCCCTCAATCCAGCCGCCGCCGGTCTTGCTTCCGCGGCACGACCTGATTCGATCCTTCGCCACGATGTCCGATCCGCTTTTCCAACCGCTTCAAGCCGGAGCCTTCCGGCTGCCCAACCGCATTGTCATGGCCCCCCTGACCCGGTGCCGCTGCTCTCCCGGGCGGGTGCCCAACGAAATGATGGCCCGCTATTACGCCCAGCGAGCGGCCTTCGGCCTCATCCTTTCCGAAGCCACTTCGGTCGATCCGATGGGCGTCGGCTACCCGGACACGCCGGGCATCTGGTCCGAGGATCAAGTGACGGGCTGGCAACTCGTCACCAAGGCGGTGCACGAGGCTGGTGGAACGATCCTGCTGCAACTCTGGCATGTCGGCCGCATCTCGGACCCGCTCTATCTGGAGGGCAGGCTCCCGGTTTCCTCCAGTGCGGTGCATCCCGCCGGCCACGTCAGCCTGGTCCGCCCCCAGAAATCCTTCGAAATCCCCCGCGCCTTGGAAATCGGCGAGATTCCCGCGATCATCGAGGCGTATCGCGTCGGTGCTCAAAATGCCATGAGAGCCGGTTTCGACGGTGTCGAGATCCATGGAGCGAATGGATACCTCATCGACCAGTTCCTCCAGGATTCCACCAATCGCCGTGATGACGGATACGGCGGCTCCATTGAGAACCGCGCCCGCTTCATGATGGAAGTCACCGATGCGGTCGTCTCCGTTTGGGGCGCGGACCATGTCGGCATGCACATCGCCCCGCGTTGCGATGCCCATGACATGGGCGATTCCGATCCCGCCGCCGTCTTCGGCCATGTCGCCCGCGAACTCGGGAAACGGAAGCTCGCTTTCCTCTGCGCCCGTGAATCCCACGATCGCGAGGCGCTCGGCCCGATGCTCAAACGGGAGTTCGGCGGCATCTACATCGCCAACGAGGGATTCACCCCGGAAAGCGCGCGGCACACCCTGCAATCCGGGCAGGCCGATGCCATCGCCTGGGGCAAGGCCGCCATCGCCAACCCGGACCTCGTCGAACGCATCCGCCTTGCCGCCCCATGGAATGAAGCCCGCCCCGAGCTGTTCTACGGCAGCGGCCCGGAGGGATACCTCGACTATCCCACACTCGCCTGATCCCGCGTTCCAAAACCCGCGGGGATTTGTCATCGCAGATCGCCAGGGGATGGGGCAGGCTGGAGGCATGTCCGTGAACCGTGGCGATACGCACAGCAAGACGATTGGTTACATCACCTGGATCTTCGGTTTTACCGGGTCCCACCGCTTCTACTACGGAAAGCCGGTCACCGGCGTGATCTGGCTGCTCACGGGCGGTCTGTTGGGGATCGGCTGGTTGATCGACCTGTTCCTGATTCCCGGCATGGACCGCAAGGCGGATTTCCGGTTCACGGCGGGGCGCTACGATTATTCGGTGGCGTGGATCCTCCAGACCTTCCTCGGGCCGCTCGGGGTGCACCGGTTTTATCTGGGCAAGATCGGCACCGGGCTGCTGTGGCTTTGCACGGCGGGTCTTCTCGGGATCGGCTACATCTATGACTTCTGCACGCTCAACCGCCAGGTGGACGAGCGGAACCGCGCCTCAGCCTAACAGCGGGGCGAGTTCCGAGGGTTTCTCGATCACGGCGGCGGGCGATTCCGCGGCCAGGCTGTCGCGGTCGTGGTAGCCCCAGGTCACGGCGATGCCACGCGCTCCCGCAGCACGGGCGGTGCGCATGTCGATGGTGGAGTCCCCGATCATCAGGCACTGGCTCTCCTCGATGCCGAGTTCGCGGGCGATCTGCAAAAGCCCGGCAGGGTGGGGTTTGTGAGGGATGCCCTCGCGCTGGCCGAAGACCTTGGAAAAGTGGACGAGTGGGAAGAGCGCGCGGACCATCTCGACGGTGAAGACGTGAGTTTTGTTAGAAAGCACGGCCATGGGTATGCCGGCGCGCTGGAATTCCGAGAGCATGTGCTGGATGCCGGGATAGACATGGGTGCCGGACTGCCAGTTGAGCTGGTAGTCGGCCCGGTAGTAGGCAAGCAGGGCATCGATCCACTCCGGGGGAGCACCCTGCGGGGCACCGCGCTCGATCAGGTTGCGCAGACCGTTGCCGATGAAGCTGCGGACAAGGGACTCCGAGTGCACCGGCAACCCATGGGCTGCCAGCGTCCGGTTCAGGGAGCCGGCGATGCCGGGCAGGGAATCGACGAGAGTTCCGTCGAGGTCGAAAATCAAGCAGCGGTTCACGCGCGGGAGGCTGGAGAAATCCCGCAGCGAGGGGAAGCGCTTAAAACCCGATGAGCGTGACCAATTCCGTATCGCTGAAATCCTCCAGGTGGTCGGCGGCGGCGATGAGGGTTTCGGTTTCGGCGACTTCCTGAATGAGCGCGGCGTGCGCGGAATCCGTGGAGGCGATGGAGGCGGGTGCTTGATCCACAGGAGAGAGCAGGCCGTGGGTGGTGAAGACGAGCGCGGCGGTGGCTCCGGCGAGACCTGCGAGGGGCAGCGGACTGAAAAGCTTGCGCCACCAGGGCGACGGCTGGCCGAGCAGGCGCGCGGCGCGAACGGTGTCATCCACAAAACGCGGGCCGGGCGATGCGGGAGGCGCCTGATCGAGGAGCTTCCAAACGGCGTCGTTTTTCCACGAGGAGTCGGTATCGTTCGGCTGGTGGTTCATGGCTTGCGTCGAGTTTACGGCATAGCAAACCCCGTGCCGACTGGAAAGTTGCGGGATTTCACACGCCGCGGCGGTCGCCCCAGAGGCGGACGTGGAGTCGGTCGCAGAAACGGAAGCCGAGGTCGCGGCAGATGTCGGCCAACCAACCGGCGCTCTGGTCGAGCTCGGCGGCGGTGCGGCCCTCCGGCATGAGCAGGGTGCGGGCGACCGGGATCCTGAAACGGGTGACGAGGGTCTGGATTTCCAAAAGGTCCGCCGGAGAGGCCACCACGAACTTGAACCACGCCTGCGGGTGGGAGGCGAAAAACTCGAGGGGAGCGGGCAGGATCCGCAGGGTTTCCGGCATGCCGGAGTTGGCCAGTTTGGGGGACACGTTGAATTGGTGGATCTCCCCGGCGAAGGCGGGCGAGGGGAGGCGGGTGCCGTTGGTCTCCACTTCAAACTTGCAGTCCGGCATCGCGGCGCGGATTTCGCGCACCACATCCAGCAGCTCCTCCTCCTGCAGCAGCGGTTCCCCGCCGGTGAGAACCACGCGGGGGCAGGCGAATTCGAGCACCCGCCGTGCGATCCCGGCAGGGGGGATCTCGAAGGTGACCTCCGCCTTCCGGTGTTTTGCGTAGCCGGGCAGAGGGTCTTTTTCGTGGGACCAGGGCGTGCCTTCGAAGTTCCAGGTGTGATCGGTATCGCACCAGACGCAGTGCAGGTTGCAACGGGATGTGCGCACAAAAACGGCGGGCGATCCGGCACTGGGGCCTTCGCCTTGCAGGGTGTGGAAGATTTCCGGGCCGTCGCCGAGTCTCGCAAGCTTCATGGTCGCGGCCGATAAAACACGTGGACCGGCGGATGGCGAGACATTCGCCCGATGGATCCGCACATCGGCGGATGGACATCGGCGGACCGGCTCTTATGCTCCGCGCCATGAGCATCATCACCGGCCGGGGCGACGACGGCGAAACGGACCTTTTGTTCGGCCACCGCATCTCCAAAACCTCACTGCGCATCGAGGCTCTGGGCGCTGTGGACGAGTTGAATGCCGCGCTGGGCCTGGCACGCGCCTCCGGTGCCCGTGCCGAGTGGGTCGATCTGATCGACCAGCTTCAGGAAAAACTGATCGGACTGATGGGCCAGCTCGCCACGCTTCCGGAAGACATGGAGCGCTATCGGTCCACCGGGTTTCCGCTGATCACGCGGGAGGATGTGGACTGGGTATTGGAGCAGGCGAGGGCCTACGAAGGGCGCGGCGTGCGCTTCACCGGTTGGGCACGTCCGGGGGCGGAGGGTTGCCTTGCACGCGCCCAGGTGGATTTCGCAAGGGCGGTTTCCCGCCGGGCGGAGCGGGCGATTCTCCAACTGCATGAGTCAGGTGGGCAAGTGCCGGAGGAGGTGCGTTTGTTCTTCAACAAACTGGCGGACCTGCTGTGGATCGTCGCTCGGGTGGAGGAACCGGAGGCGATCTAACGCTTTCCGAGAAAGGCGGCCGCGTTGGCGATCACGCGGAGGTTTTCCGCCTGTTTGAAAACCGGATAGGTTTCGTGGCCGAGCCGGAAGTAAAAGACCTGACCCTGGCCCACCTTCCAGAGGCAGCCGCTGCGGAAACGTTCGCCGCTGGCCCAGGATTCCTCGAACACCACCGCATCCGGCTCCGGGATGTGGAAGGGTTCCGCATACATTTCGGTTTGTGGGATGGTCCATCCGGTGGAAAGCCCTGCGGCGATCGGGTGATCCGGCAACATGGTGGCAACGCGGCTCGGTTTCCCATCCGCCCGCCACGCAGGGAACACGCAGGCGGGCAGGGAAAGCGTCCGCCGCGCGCCCTCGATGGTCACATGCGGGGTGGGGCGATCGGATTTCCCCGGCACCTTGCCCCAGGGCTCCTCGTTGATGAATCGCCACTCCACCGAGGGTCGATCGGCATCCGGAATCTGCGAAAGCGCGTCGGCCTTTGCCCGCTCCTGCATCAGCCGCACGAAGGGTCGCGACCAGTGGGCGGAGTGCACGGCGATGAGCGAGAGGGACCCGTCCATCACCCGTTTCACCACCCGCCGGGATGTGGCCTCCGTGACGTTTCTCGGGAGCTTGTGACTCCACCACACGATCACATCCGTCTTGTCCAGCAGTTCGTCCGTGAGCCCTTCCTCGGGTTGATCGCGCCAGGCCTCGGTGACCGTGAACCCGGGCAGCCCGGCGAGGTGAGAGGCGATCACCTGCCCGAGATATCGTCCGTCGTAGGTTTCCCGCTGTTCGGCCTGGCGTTCGTCCCAGACGAGCACCCGGGTGGTTTTGACTTCCGCGGACAACCCGACGCAGGCGGCGAGTCCGAGGACGGAAGAGGCGAGGAGTATCTTCATCGATGTGGACTCCACGGTCAACGAGGCGGGGTCGGCAAGAACGGAATCGCGAGCCGCGCGGCTATTTCGGATGTCCGTAGCTTTATTCTTGGCAGGACCCCCGCGTCCGCTTGAATGGCGTCCTGATGTATCCACCCCTCGACCATTGGATCTGGCTGATTCCGGCATTTCTCATCGGTGGTTGCATCGGATCCTTCCTCAACGTGGTGATCTACCGCGTGCCGCTCGGGATGTCCGTGAACGAGCCCAAGCGTTCCTTCTGCCCGAAGTGCCGCAAACCGATCCCGATGTGGCTCAATTTCCCGATGATTTCGTGGCTGTGGCTTCGGGGGAAATGCCGCGAGTGCGCCGCGCCGATAGCGTTTCGTTACTTCGGCGTGGAGTTGCTCACCGCGCTGCTGTTCACCGCCACCTGGCATTTTTTCCCGCCCCAAGTGGTTTTGTTTCTCTGGGTGATGATGGCCTTGTTGGTCTCGATCACCTTCATCGATGCGGAACACCTCATCATCCCCACCGGCATGACCTGGGCCGGTTCCGTGCTCGGCATCATCGCGTGCATGGTCTGGCCGAAGCTGCCTGTCATGGGCGGCATGGCGGGCAACTGGCTCTCCGGACTCAAGGAGGGGGCCATCGGCTGGGGCGTCGGTTTCCTCGGGCTTTGGGGCATTGTCGAGCTTGGGAAGATGGCCTTCGGAAAAAAGCCGATGAAGTTTGAAAAGGCGGCGGCCTGGCACCTCAAGGAGCCGGAGAACGATCAGGATCCGATGTGCTTCGTGATCGATGGCGAATCGATCCCGTGGTGGGACATGTTCTCGCGCAAGACCGACCGTTTGATCATGGAGGCAGGGGACATCCGCGTCGACGGCGAGTCGGTGGGCGGCGGAAAACTGATCATCCGCGAGTTGGAAATCGAACTTCCGGATGGCGCTGTGAGGCGGTTGGAGGACATGAGGTCGCTGGACGGCACCGCCACCTCGGTGGTCGTGCCGCGCGAGGCGATGGGATTCGGCGATGTGCATCTGTTAGGCATGATCGGGGCCTTCTTTGGCTGGAGCGGCGTGTTCTTCTCGCTCTTCGGCGCCTCGATTTATGCGATCGTGTGGGCAGTGGTCGGCCGGATCGGTTTTGGCAGGCAATTGCCCTTCGGTCCTTTCCTTGCGCTTGGTTGCCTCACCTGGGCCTTCGGTGGCTGGCGGATCTGGGCATGGTATCTCGAATTTCTCGGACCCATCTGGGCGCAATGATTTCCTGCGATGCCGTCTGAAGATCCAGGTTGGGACGATAGCAAGCAGCTGGCACGCGCCATTCTGCATGACCGCGCCGCACGGCGGAAATGGATCGCGCGGATGCTGATGGCTCCGGTGCTCATGCTCGTGGTCGGGCTCTGGGGCATCCCGGACTGGCTGGGGGAGAGTCTCCTCCGCTTCGGGCTTTGGTGGGGCGGCTGTGCCGTAGCCACCGCTGTCGTGATGTTGTTCGCGCTTTACGACGCGCTGGCGGCCATTCGCGAGGAGCGCGACAAATTCCGTTGAAATGTCCGCTTTCGGCGGCGGTTTAAGGAAATCCCTCAAAATCCGCAGCACGCGCCCCAGCGCTTGCAGAACCGGCCTTCGCGGGTGTTAGTCTCGGTGTTGCGCCAACCCGCACGCGAACCCATGACAGAAAAACCCCGCCTTTCGTTCTGGCAGATCTGGAACATGTCCTTCGGCTTTCTCGGCATCCAGTTCGGCATGGGCCTGCAGATGGCCAACATGTCGGCGATCTTCACGTTCCTCAATGCCAAGGAGGAGGAGTTGTCCTTGCTGTGGATCGCCGCGCCACTGACCGGGTTGATCGTGCAGCCGGTGATTGGGTATCTGAGCGACCGCACCTGGTGCGGACTCGGCCGCAGGCGTCCGTATTTCCTGGTGGGTGCGCTGCTTTCCTCTCTCGCGTTGGTGGCCATGCCGCATTCGTCCGTCCTGTGGATGGCGGTGGGATTGTTGTGGATTCTCGACGCCTCGTTGAATGTGGCGATGGAGCCCTTCCGCGCTTTTGTTGCGGACAAGCTGCCGGAAACCCAGCGTCCCACCGGATTCACGGTCCAGAGCCTGTTCATCGGTCTCGGGGCGACGGTTGCCTCCGCGCTTCCCTGGCTCCTTACCAATGTCTTCCACATCGCCCCATCGGCACCGGGTGCGGGGGTGATGCCTTCGGCGACCATCCTCTCGTTCCACATCGGCGCCGCCGTGCTTTTCGTGGCGGTGTTGTATACCATTCTAACCACTCCGGAAAATCCACCGGACGACATCGAGGCCTTCAAGCGGATGAAACGCGAATCCTCCGGGCTCTCCGGCTTCATCCGCGAGCTGGCCCACGGGCTGGGCAACATGCCGCGGACGATGAAGCAGCTGGCCGTCGTCCAGTTCTTCACCTGGATGGGGCTTTTCAGCATGTGGGTTTATTTCACCCCCACCATCGCCCGCAACGTGTTCGGCGGGAATCCGGCGAACGAGGCCGCATGGAAAGGGGTGATGGAGAAGGCCGGCGAGTGGACGGGCGTCTGCTTCGCTTCCTACAACGTCGTTTGTTTTGCCTTCTCATTCCTCCTGATCGGCCTGGCCTCGCGTTTCTCGGCCAAGCACATCCACATCTTCTGCCTCGCCTGCGGCGCGCTGGGTCTCGGGTCCGCCGCGTTCATCGGCTCCCAGCAGGCGCTTCTGCTCTCGATGCTCGGCGTGGGGATTGCCTGGGCCTCGGTGCTCTCGATGCCCTATGCAATGCTCTCCTCGGTGCTTCCCCCGGAGCGCATGGGCTTCTACATGGGCGTCTTCAACTTCTTCATCGTGATTCCCCAGGTGATCGTGGCACTGGCCATGGGCAGCATCGTGGGCGGCGTCTTCGGCGGGGATTCCAGCAAGGCCGTCCTGCTCGGCGGGGTGTTTTTCCTGCTCGCATCGCTCTCCACCCGCTGGGTGGACTACAAGCGTGGCGCGGTCGGCCTCCCCACGGGTGGCGGGCACTGAAACTCGCAGTCGGACAACCATGACTTGGCAAATCCTCCTCACCGGGTGTTTCATGGCGCTGATGACCGCGAGTCCACGCGCCGCCGAAACGACACGTCCCGTGATCTATCAGCTCATGGTGCGCACCTTCGGCAACACCAACGAGTCCCGGAAGACAAACGGGACGCTCGCCGAGAATGGTTGTGGCAAGTTCTCCCACATCACCCCGGCGGCGCTGGCATCGCTGAAGCAGATGGGTTTCACCCACCTCTGGCTCACGGGGGTGCTGGAGCAGGCAAGCGGCACCGCCCATCCCGGTCGCCCGGCCGATGATCCGGATATCCTCAAGGGCATTGCCGGCAGCCCCTATGCCATCAAGGACTACTTCGACGTCTGTCCGGACTACGCGGAGGATCCCTCGAAGCGCCTGGAGGAATTCAAGGCCCTTCTGGAGCGGTGCCGCTCGCAGGGTTTCAAGGTGATCATCGATTTCGTGCCCAACCACGTCGCGCGGTCATACCAATCGGATGTGCGACCGGATCTGTCATTTGGAGAAGGTGACCGGCGGAGTGAGTTCTTCCACCGCGACAACCACTTCTATTATCTCCAGCCGGATCATCCGGGTGGCGGTCCGCCCTTGAAGCTCCCCACCGCGGGGAAACCCGGTTGTGACGGTTTGTTTGCGCCGGAGACCAACTTCGGGCGGGTCACGGGAAACAACGTCGTCTCCTGGGCTCCTTCCGTGAACGATTGGTATGAGACGGTGAAACTCAACTACGGCCACGATTTCACCAAGGGACGGGACACTTCGCATCTTCCCAAGGCCGATGCCTCGCCGGCCGATGTGCCGCGCACCTGGCGGACGATGGACGAGATCCTCGGTTACTGGCAGGAGCTCGGGGTGGACGGCTTCCGCTGCGACATGGCCCACATGGTGCCCATGGAGTTCTGGCGCTGGGTGGTGAAGCGTTGCCGTGCCCGCCATCCGGACGTGTTCTTTTCCGCAGAGGCTTACGACAACGATCCGGCGAAGCTGACCGACGAGCACGTGCTCGATGAACTGCTCCACGCCGGCTTCGATGCCGTTTATGACGATCCCAGCTACGATGTGCTGGAGGCCATCTACGATTCCGGAAAGTGGGCCAACGATCTGGATCCGCTCACCTTCACCGGCTTCCGTTTCCATCGCTCGCTGCGCTATGCGGAGAATCACGACGAGGTCCGCCTTGCCAGCCCGAAGGAATGGGGTGGTCATGGCATGAAGGTCGGGCGACCGGCCACCGCAGTGCTTTTTGCGTTGGGGCGCGGGCCGGTGATGCTTTATCACGGACAGGAAGTGGGTGAACCGGCCGCGGGCGTGGAAGGCTTCGGCGGGGACGATGCCCGCACCTCGATTTTCGATTACTGGTCGATGCCCGAGTTCACGAAGTGGGTGAATGGCGGCAAGTTCGACGGCGCACGCCTGAGCGACGAGCAAAAGTCCCTGCGTGCCTGGTATGGAAAACTCATCCGGGCCACCCAGAGCCGGGCCTTCACGCATGGCGAGTTCTACGGGCTCAACCACGCCAACAAAGAGAATCCCGCCTTCGGCCGTGTGGGCGGTGAGACGGTCTCCGGCCACTGGCTATACGCCTTCCTGCGCCGCGATCCGAAGACCGCGCAGGCCTTTCTCGTGGTCGCGAATTTTCATCCTGGTGAAACCCTTCGAGGCGTCCGGGTGTGCATTCCCCAGGACGCACAGATGTTCCTCGAACACCGTGGCGATGAAAACTGGACCTTCAGCGACCGACTGAACACCGACTGGAGCGGCACGGCGCTTCGCAACACGCTGGAGCGGGAAGGCGTGGCCTTGCCCGACATGCCGCCGTGTTCGGCCCTGCTTCTGGAAATCGACGGACGCTGAGGCGATCCGGGAAGTCGGATCGGCACTCAGGCCCCTTTGGTGGCGGCGATGAGCGGAGCGGTGAAGTCGCGCACGGCGGCGGCGGGTGAGTCCTGATGGAGCTCGACCTGCTTGACGATGGCGGAACCGACGATGACCCCATCGGCCGCGGCGGCGACCATGGCGGCTTGCTCGGGCGTGCTGATGCCGAAGCCGACGCACACGGGGACATCCGTGTGTTGCTTGATGGAGGCGACCAGCGTGGCGATGTTGGCGGAGGGTGCGCCGTGGGCCCCGGTCACACCGGTGCGGGAGAGGGCGTAGATGAAGCCCTCGGAGGACCGCGCGAGCAGCTTCACGCGCTCCGGAGGCGTGGTTGGAGCGATGAGGCGGATGTGCTTGAGTCCGGCGCCGATGGCGAGGTCGCTGTTCAGGGCCGCTTCATCGGGGGGCAGGTCTAACAGAAGGATGCCATCCGCTCCGGCGGCCGCGGCGTCGCGATGGAAGTTCTCGAATCCATAGGTGAAGACCGGATTGAGATAAGTGAAGAGGACGATGGGCGTCTCATGGCTTTCGCGGAAGCGGCGGATGAGCTCGAGCACGCGCGGCGTGGTCATGCCGGACTGCAACGCGCGGTCGGCCGCCATTTGGTTGACGATGCCGTCGGCCAGTGGATCGGAAAACGGCAGGCCCAGTTCCAGGATGTCCGCTCCCAGGTCGGCGAGGGTTTTCATGATTTCGAGCGACTTCTCGAAGTCCGGATCCCCGGCGGCGATGTAGGCGACGAAGGCTTTTTTGCCCTGGGTGCGGAGGGATTCAAAAGTGGCGGAAAGGCGGTCTGGCATGGAGCGGGTGGTTCGGGAGATGACGGGGTGGGTGGCTGGCGCGGCAGACTGTGGCGCGTCACGCGCGTTTCACAAGCGCTTCGCAGCCCTTGATGTCGAGTTTTCCGGAGGCAAGCACCGGGATTTCCTTCACAGGAAGGATCTGCTTGGGGCACCAGAGGGACGAGAGCCCTTCATCGAGGAGCTTGTACCGGAGATCGATGCACTCCTGTTCAAGCGCGGGACCGGCGATGGTCGAGAGCAGGAGGATGGCCTCGCCCTTCTGCTCGTCCGGCACACCGACCACGGCAATGCGGCGCTCGGTCTCGGCATCGAGACCCAGTACCTTGTTGATGGCTGCTTCAACCGTCTCGTGAGGGACCATTTCACCGGCGATCTTCGAGAAGCGCGAAATGCGGCCCTCAATGTAGAGAAACCCGTCGTCATCCACGCGGCCGACGTCACCGGTGCGGAACCAGCCGTCCTTGAGCACCTCCGCGGAGCGTTTCGGATCGTTGAGGTATCCGGGAAACACATTGGATCCCTTGAACCAAATGATCCCGGAGCGGTTCAGCGGAATCTCATCGTCGCTCGCCGGATCGGTGATGCGGATGGCGAGGCCGGGAAGCATCTGGCCCACGGAGCCGCTGCGCGAGGAGGGCAGGGCGGGGGCGTCCGCACGCGGCGGTGGATCGGGCAGATTGACGTTGGTGGCCGGTGAGGTCTCGGTCAGTCCGTAGCCTTCCTGCGGGCGGATGCCGAATTTCTCCGCAAAGGCCTGCGAGAGCGATTGCGGGAGCTTCTCCGCGCCGGTGACTACGAGCTTGAGGGAAGAAAGCTGGGCAGGATCGATGCGCTTCATGTAACCACGCAGGAAGGTGGGCGTGGAGAGCAGCACGTTGACCTGGTGCAGCGCGATCAATTCCGCGAGGCGTTTGGTTTCCAGCGGGCTGGGGTAGGTGACGAGGTTCACGCCCTCGATGATGGGAAACCAGAGGGTCACCGTGCAGCCGAACGAATGGAAAAGCGGCAGACAGCCGAGGATGGCCGAGTTCGCGGGAAGGTCGAGGCGGGAGCCGAACTGATTGACGTTGGCCAACACGTTGCGGTGGCTCAGTACCACGCCCTTGGGCTCGCCGGAGGACCCGGAGGTGAAGAGCAGCGTGGCTTCATCGCCATCCTTCCGCTTGCCGAGCCCCAGGTAGGTGCCTAACAGAAACGTGGGAAGCAGCCTGGATGCGATGGCCCAGGAAACGATCTTCTTCTTGAGCGTGGGCAGAACACGCTCGATGAGGATGAGGTCGCGGTTGGGAGGCCACGGAAAGGTGGAGACCTTCCTGACGAAGGGGTCCGCGGTGATGAAACGGTCGACGCCAGCCTGGCGGATGCAGGAACGCACGGCCTCCGGCCCTGCGGTGAAGTTGAGGTTCACCGGTGTCTTGCCTGCGAAGATGACGGCGAGGTTGGCGATGAGTCCGGCCTTTCCGGGCGGGAGGACGATGGCCACGCGGGGTTGATCGGTCTCCTCGCGGATGTGGCGGGAGAAGGCGAGGGCGACGGCGAGGATTTTCTGATAGGGAAGCTCCGAGTCATCGGCACCATCGAAGATCTGGTTGGCGGTGCCGTGTTTTTTGAGCCCGGCAAGCAGGGCCATGCCGAGAGAGCCGCGGAAGAGCGGACGGCTGCTGTAGGCGGTCTCACCGGCTTCAAGCAGCGATTGCTGCCAGGCCGCGACCGATGACTGCTCTGCGGAAACGGGATTTCCGATGCAGAGAACGGAGGGGGGGAGCGAGGATTTGCGTTCGATGGAAAGCGCGGATTCCCTCGGGCAGTCGATGGCCACGGGCAGGATGGGGAGGCGGAAGGCACAGAGGGCGCGAAGGTCCTCGGCGGGCACGTGGATCGCGCTGGCATTCCGGGTGCTTGCCTTGCCGGGCACGTAGATGAGAACGCCGCCATGATCCAGATAGGACTGGAGTTGGGCACCCGCGGCCTCGGGGGCACCATCTGCGGCGGAGAACATGGCTCCGGAGCCCGATCGCTCCAGATGGGAGCGCACGGCGGGATCGTGGCTGGAGTTTTCCTCGATCAACCAGGTGATCTTGCGTCCGGTGAACAGCTTTTCGAGCTGGAGGAGTTGCTCGTGGTTGAGACGTCCGGGGATCACCAGGACGCCGGTACCGGGAATGCGTTCCTTGTGAAGGACTTGGGTGGATGCGGATGACATTGGCGGGAAAGCGGGATGCGGGCGGAATGAGCTCCGCGCCGCGGGCATTTACGCGGATTTTCGGCGGGGCCGCACGGATTTTTCTCGCGGATGCAAAACCATGCCACCGTGGGGAGTGCGAGCGACCCGAATGCGCGGCATATCCCGCCGGAACTGGGTTTGTCGGTCTCTCAGAGCTTCCGTAGGACCCCGGTAGAGTCGCCGAAGCGGTCGAGCGGCGTGCCGAACTCCTCCAGCATGCGCAGGTAGAGGTTGGCCATGGGCACCCGGTCGCCCAGGTCCAGGTGGCGGCCGGGTTGGAAGGCACCACCGGCGTGGCCGGCGAGGACGATGGGCAGGTCGTCGTGATTGTGGCGGTCTCCATCCGAGATGCAGCTGCCATAGACGATCATGGAATTGTGAAGCAGCGACTTGCCATCAACGTCCTCGGTGGCCTTCAGTCGTTCGAGGAAGTAGGCGAGCTGCTTCATGTAGAAGGCATCGATGCGGGCGATCTTTTCGAGGTTCTCCGGATTCCGCTGATGGTGGGACACGCTGTGGTGACCGTCCGCCACGCCGATCTCGCGGAAGCTGCGATTGCTGCCGTCGTGGGCCATGAGGAAGGTGGAGACGCGTGTGGAGTCCGTCTTGAAGGCGAGCACCATCATGTCGAGCATCAGCCGGAGATGTTCCTCATAGGATCCGGGGTTTTCCTCGGGGGCAGGGACGCCGGGATCCCGCGGGCGGCCGAGGGACTCGGCCTTCTCGATGCGCCTTTCGATTTCGCGCACTCCCGTGAGATACTCGTCGAGCTTTCCTCGGTCGCCCCGGCCGAGATACTTTTTCAGGGCCCTGGCGTCCTGCTGGACAAAGTCGAGGATGGACTTGCGGGTGGCGAGGCGCTGGCCGAGGTGGTCCGCCCGGTCACTGGCGCTTCCCGCGCCGAAGAGCCGTTCAAAAACGGCCCGCGGGTTGGATTCCGGGGTCATCGGCTGGTTTTCGGAACGCCATGAGAGGTTGAACTGATATGCGCACGAGTAACCGGAGTCGCATTGCCCGGATTTGCGCACGCCATCCGCCGAGAGCTCGAGCGAGGGGAGACGGGTGAGATTGCGCGCGGCCTCTGCGGCGATTTGGTCGACCGATACCCCGAGCTTGATGTCGGAGCCCGCGGTTTTCCGGGCACGGGCGGAAGTCAGGAAGGTGGCCACGCCACGCGCGTGATCGCCCGCGCCATCACCGCCTCCGGAGGCGTTCTGTTGCTCGAAGCCGGTGACGATTTGATAGTCGGAGCGGTGGGATTCGAGGGCCTTGAAGGTTTCGCCGGCTTTGTAGCGGGTGCCATCGCCCTGGGGCCGCCAGAGTTCCATGTTCACGCCGTTGGGTATGTAAAGGTAAGCCATGCGCAGAGGCGCGCCGCTGGCGGTGGTGGCGATCTGGCGTCCGGTTGCTGCGGCTGCGGCCAGTGGACGGAAGGATTCGAGGGCGGGAAGAGCGACCGCCGCGCCAAGGCCGCGGAGGAAGCCGCGGCGGCTGGAGGATGGGACTTGCGGGTGCATGGTTCGGATGGATCGGGGTTGCATGGGCTCAGCCATCGCCTCGCCGTTTCTGGAAGGGAGCGCATTCGACGATGGCCTGGATCAACTCGCGGAGACTGCCGCGATGGTTATCGAGATGGCGGGTGAGCTGGTCGATGGTGGTGGCGTCGTAGTATTCCATACCGCGGCCGATCGCGAAAGTGAGGAGTTTCTCCGATACGCAGCGATAGAGATCGCGGCGGCGATCGGTGGCCAGAACCGACTTGAGCGTGGCGATGTCCGCGAAGGACTCGCCGGTGACGAGGCGTCCCGAGGTGTCGATGGGCTTTCCATGTTCGGTGGAGCGGTAGCGGCCGAGCGCGTCGAAGTTTTCCATGCCGAGTCCGATCGGGTCCATGCGCGCATGGCAACCACGGCACTCGGGTTTGCTGCGGTGGACCTCCATCATTTCGCGCATGGTCGCACGCGCACCCTCCTTCGCGGCATCCTCCAGCGGCGGAATTCCCGGCGGGGCCGGCGGGGGAGGAGTTCCTAACAGATTGTCCAGAACGAACAGCCCGCGCTTTACCGGTGAGGTGCGGGTCGGATTCGAGGTGACCATCAGCACGGTGCCCTGGGTCAGCAGGCCTCCCCGTTCGGGGTGCTCGGTGAGATCCACCGCACGGAACGCCTCACCCTCCACCCCGGCGATGCCGTAAAACCGGGCCAGCCGGCCGTTGAGGAAGCTGTAGCGCGCGGAGATCAATTCCTCCAGAGGCCTGCCCGACCGCAGGATGTGGTCAAAGAGCATCTCCGTTTCCCTCCTCATGTCATCGCGCAGCCTTGGATCAAAAACCCGCGCGGCCTCGCGGTTGGATGAAAGCCCGAGGATGTCCTTGGCGCTGACCGGCACCGTCCCGACGTCGCGGGCTTGCAGCCATTGGCCGACGAAGCTCGATACCAGCCTCGCCGAGCGGGGGTCCGCCAGCATGCGATCGACCTGCTGCCGGAGATTCGAGCGGAGTTCCTTGCGAAACGCCAGACTGAGCAACTCGTCATCGGGCAAGGAACCCCACAGGAAGAATGACAAACGGGATGCCAGCGAGTATTCGTCGAGTGGCACGACTTTCGCCGGATTGTCCGGCTCCGGTTGCATCTCGACGCGGAAAAGAAACCTCGGCGAGCTCAGGCAGGCGGCGATGGCCTCCTTGATGCCATCCTGGAAATCCGCGCCGGGTTCTGCATCGACCTCCCGAACGATCTTGAGCAGTCGATCGATGGTCGCTTCGTCCAAGGGCTTGCGGAAGGCCCTGCTGACAAATCCGCGCATGATCTTGCGGGCATATCGTTCACGGGCCTTGGCGTCATCGGGCGGCGGGCCGTCCGGGAAGATCATGCGGTAGCCTTTGGCGTATTCGCGCATCGTTCCGCCGAGCGGGCCCTGCACGATCACCCGCCGGATGCGGAGGAACAGTTCCTCCTCCCCTTCGTGCGGGCGCTTTCCCGGGAGAATGCCGAGCTCCATGGACTGGGGGCCTTTGCCGAGTTTCGCCTTTCCTGAAAGCTCGATGACCCTGCGTTGATCCCAGCCGAGGGTGACAGAGCCGATTGAGGATCCGCCGGCGGAGAACTCAAGACGCGCCTCGTCAGTGGTCGCCTCGGTGGCTCCATGGATCGAGTATTCCAGTTTGACGAGATACTCGCCATCGGCCGGCAGGTCGTGCTGCAAGCTCAGCGTTTGCCTTTTGGAAAATGGAAGCCACGAACTGTCGGTGGCGGGATCGTCGGTCGAGCGAAACAGGTTTGCGGAAATCTCCCGTCGCGGCACCTGGGCGTCCGCGCCTTTGGGAAGGGCGAGATCCACGACCTCATGGGCGGCGCTGAGATACTTCTCCATCAGCAGCGGAGAAAGCGTGAGCACGTCTCCGATGTTGTCGAATCCATATCCGGTGTCATCCGGAGGGAATACCTCGGTGGTGTCATACTCCACGCCTAACAGATCGAACACGGCGTTCCGGTATTCGGTGCGGTTGAGCCTGCGGATCGTGACGCGCCCGGGATCCGGTTGATTGGGATCCAGCTTGAAGACCTGTTTTTCGATCCATGAGAGGAGCTCGCGCTTCTCCTCCACAGTGGGTTGATCCTTGTCCGAGGGAGGCATGATCTGGCTCCTCAGGTTGTGCCAAACAGCGCCCCAGTGCTTGCGGTCACTCAAGTGCCGGTTGAGGTCCTCGTGGGAATCCATGGAAAAACCGCCCTTTTTCGCGCCGTCGGCATGGCAGTCGAAGCAGTAGGATTCCAACAAGGGGACGATGCGTTTGCGGTAGTCCTCGCCCGGATCCGCCGCCGCCGGACCCGCGAGGAATCCGCCCAGAATGGACAGCCCTTTGAGCAGGCGTGGCGATGTGGATCGATGCGATGGCATGAGTGGACGGAAGGCATGCTGGAAACGCGCGGCGCCGTCCCTTGCTTTCACGCCGACCTCAAGGAGCGGCGATCAATCCGATTTCGGCGGCACTCACGTGATTTCTTTCGAGTGCACGGAGTCCGGTAAACCGGAAAAACCGGGCTGCAACCGGTGATTTCAAACTGACCGCCTGCTCCACCGGATTCGCCCGGATGTTGGAGAACTCGCCTTCGGCAGCGGCCAACCAATGACGGCCGTCGCGGCTCAGCTCGAAGCGGTAACGGTCGGTCAACCCGTGTGCGACCCCATCCTGGCGGGGCAGGTAGGTGAATCCGGCGATCCGGGTTTCCACGCCGATGTCCACGATGAAGTGCTGGGGCGGTGCCTGCTCCTGTTCCATGTGGGTATGCCAGAGCGTGTCCGGGTCGCCATCGATGGCCCGCGTGGCGTCCCCGGACGTGGCGGCGATCACCTTCCAGGCGGACTTGTCGAGATTCGCCTGTGAAGCGGGGATGCCGGTTTCGGAATTCCTCATCGCTGGCAGCTTGAAAAGCGCGACCTCGGAGATGCATGGAGACGCGGCCGATGAAGTGATGCGCAAGCGCAGCCTGGATGCGGTGACCGGACGGGAAAGCCGAACCAGCACTTGGTGGCCGATGCTGCGGCCCTCGTGGACCGTTTTCCAACCCTCCGCGGTTTCCACCTCGATGGCGAAGCCATCCACCCGCTGGCCGAGGCGGATTTGCTCGCGCAGTCGCACGACATCGAAGGTGGCCGGCGCGACAAGTCGGAGGGTGACCGTGGGGGATGCCTCGGCCTCTGCGGGCGTCCAGAAAGTTTCCAAATCGCCATCCACCAACATCGCGGGCGAATGCATCGGATCGCCGCTCGTTCCCTCGGATGTGGCCGCGGCGGCGAAGTCACGGGAGAGCAGTTGATCACGCAACCTGCGGAATTCTGTTAGAGAAGCAATGTCGGGAGCCCCCAATCGGCCGCTGCGGTCCGGCGGCACATTGAGGATGAGGTTCGCGCCGCGCCCCACGGATTGGAACCACACATCCATGAGCTTTGTGGCGGGTTTGACCCGCGAGTCCTCACGCTCGTGCCAGAACCATCCCGGGCGGATCGATGTGTCACCTTCCGCCGGCATCCACGTGTCGCCCAGTCGGACCCCGGTCGCGCCATTCCCCGGGATTTTGGAATCCATGGTGTGCCAGTGCGGATCGCCCACGTGGCCTTGCTCGGATCCGCCCCACCGGGCGTCGCCAGCCCCCCAGACCACGCATTGGGGTTGGAGTTTGCGGATGGTTTCCACCGCTTCGGGAAACCGGTAGTATCCGGGAGGAATCGAGCGTTTCTCCCGGGCTCCGCCGTAGAATCCATCGCCCCCGTTGGCGCCGTCGAACCAGATCTCGAACACCGGACCGTAGGATTCCAACACCTCGCGGATCTGCTGGTGGAACACCTTCACATAGCCCTCGCGGCCGTATTCCGCATGGTTGCGGTCCCAAGGGGAGACGTAGATTCCAAACTTGAGCCCTTCGGCACGGCAGGCATCCGAAAACTCCCGGACGAGATCGCCCCGGCCCCCGCGCCATGGGCTTGCTGCGATGTCGTGCTCGGTCGTCGCGGAGGGCCACAGGCAGAACCCGTCGTGGTGTTTCGCCGTCAGGATCATGCCCGCCATGCCTGCCTCGCGGAAGGTCCTGACAATGGCCCGGGCATCGAAGGCGTCCGGATTGAAAAGCGCCGGATCCTCATCGCCATAGCCCCATTCGCGATCGGTCCACGTGTTGAGGCCGAAGTGCACGAAGGCATACAACTCCATCCGCTGCCAAGCCAACTGCCGCGGATGAGGAACCGCACCGAACGGAGCGGGTGGCCCGGCGACCAGCGAGGTCAAAAGCGCAACCTGAAGAAAACAAAAGCGAACCCAAACGAACATGGCAGGGGAATGCTGGATCGCGGAAGCCGCGGAATCCACCCCAATCCCCGGGGCCTGCTCAGAAGTAGACGGTCACGCCACCACCGACGTAGCGGGACTTCATTTGCTTCTTGGGCACCCACTCGGCGTGGCCATCCAGATACATGGTGTTCACGCCGAGAGGTTCGCCGTTCTGCATCAAAGCGGCGACCTTGGATCCACCGTAATCGCGGCAGATACCCACCCAGAGGACCGGATACCAGGCATCGTCGGTCACATTGCGGGCAAAGGCTTTGGTGCGGTCCTCGATGATGGTTTCGTAGGGGGTGGCACCGCGGTATTCGGACTTGGTGGGCTTGGTCACCGTGCCGTTCTTGAGGAACCAGGCGCTGGTGGGCACGTTGGCGTCGTTGGCGCAGTAAACGTAGTGCACCGGAGTGTTCGCGGTGCTCCGGAACCACCACTCGTATTGCGGGGCACCGCCCATGATGTTCCGGCCGGGGGCATAGCAGGACTCTTTGAAGATGCCGGCGGCTTCCAGCTTCTCGCGTCCCACCAGGTAGTAAGGGTAAACGGAATTCTGGTCGTGAATCTGCGGGAGGCGACCGGCGCTGTCATTGCCTGCGGACATGGCGGCCGCGGCGAGATTCCGGAGATTGTTCATGTCCGAGACCTTGCTCGCACCCAGGCGCGCGTTGCGGGTGACGGTCACCGTGATCACCGCAAGCACGACGAGAATCAGGATCACGACGAGCAATTCGGTGAGAGTGAAACCCTGCCGGGAGGCCTGACGGAAATGGGTAGCCGTGCGGATGGTCGACTTCATGGATGTGGGATTTTTTGGAGGAGAGGAAACCCCGAGCCAGCCGGGGGATCTGCGCTTTCGCCTTCAGACAATCGAATTTAAGGAGATGACAGCCGGTACGTCAAGAGCCACCTTGGGTGAATTCCGCCTCCCCCTGAAAACGGGAAATCGGGTCAAACCGGGGTGCGGAGGTGCTCGATGGCCTCCCGGAGTTCCTCCCGGGTCACCGAGGAGACCACCCTGGCGCTGCCTGCGGCGTCGAGGACCACGAAGCGGACCGCCCCGGCCGAGAATTTTTTGTCGGTGGCGAGTTTCTCCATCACGGTGGCCGTGGAGATGGACTCCGGCAGGACGAGCGGGAGTCCGAATTTGGCGAGCAATGCCTCAATTTCCCGCGAGACGGAACCCGGCAGGTCCGCATGGCGTTCGGAAAGGAAAAGCGCCGCCCGCATGCCGAGCGAGATGGCCTCGCCATGCAACAGTTTTCCATAGGGCACGGAAGCCTCGATGCCGTGGCCGATCGTGTGCCCGAAGTTCAAAAGGGCGCGGACACCCAGCGTCTCGTGCTCGTCTGCCTCCACCACACGGGCCTTGATCGCGATGTTGCGGGCGATGAGCTCGGCGGGCACATCGCGATTTCCCGGATCGAGCGCCGCCAGATCCGCAAGCATCGAGGCATCGCGGATGGCCGCATGCTTGATCGCCTCGGCGAAGCCTTCGTGAAACTCGCGGTCCGGCAACGTGCGCAGGGTTTCCGGATCCACCAGCACGAGCCGTGGTTGATGGAAGGCTCCTAACAGATTTTTGCCCTCGGCCACGTTCACCCCGGTCTTGCCGCCGACCGACGAATCCACTTGGGAGACGATCGTCGTGGGGATCTGCACGAAGGGGAGCCCCCGGAAAAAGATGGCTGCGACAAAACCCGCGAGATCGCCCACGACACCGCCGCCCAGGGCGATCACCAGCGACTTCCGATCGTGTCCGGCGCGGATCATGTCGCGGCAGACCTCCTCGGCCCGGCTCATCGACTTCGAAGCCTCGCCGGCCGGCACGGTGTGGAGCGAGCAGGTGAATCCCGCGCTTCGCAGCGAGTCAAGCAGGGGCTCCGCATGCAGTGCGGCCACGGTCTCATCACTGATCACCGCGGTCGCGCGGGCCGTCAAACCGGCATCGATGAGGGCCTTCGCGGCGTGTTTCAGGATTCCGGATTCGACAAGGACGTCATACGAGCGCTGCGCGAGATCGACATGGACGGTGGGCATGCGGCGGAGCATGAAACAACGACCCGTCATGTCCATCCCCGATGCATCCTTGGGTTGCCCTGACCCGCTGGGCGTGGTTTTCTCGGCGGCATGGAAGTCCGCCAGCGCGATTCTCAGTCGCCCTTCACCACCAAGGATGGGTCGACCATCCGCAGTCTGCTCGATCTGGCGAATGCGCCGGTTGCGAAGCAAAGCCTCGCCGAGGCCGAGATCCCGGCGGGCGGCTCGACGGAAAGGCACTATCACCGGGAGAGCGAGGAGTTTTATTACCTGCTGGAGGGCAGGGGAGTCATGGAAATCTCCGGTGAAGAGCGCGAGGTCGGTCCGGGCGATGCCATTTTGATTCCGGCAGGAGCCTGGCACACGATCCGTGCCGTGGAACCGCTCCGATTCCTCTGCTGCTGTGCCCCGCCCTATTCGCACGAGGATACCTATTTCGAATGAACGACATGCTTCGAGTCCCCGGATGGCGGATGGTGCTCTTTTGGGTTGCCGCCCTGTTTCCGTGCGCGGCGGCGCAGGGTCAGGCGACCTGGGATGAGCGCCTTGCAGAAGCCTGCTCGCAGCGGATCCGTGAGATCCGCAAGGAACTCGCCGATGCCACCGCACCCTTGGAATCGATGCCGCGGATCCCGATCGATGACCAAGGCGGCACCGGCGGATTCTCGCTCGGCCACCCGCGGGCGATTCCGGAAAAGGACGGCACCTTCGCCGTGGAGGTTGTCTGGGGGGAGTCTGCGAGGATCGACCGAATCGCACTGGTGCCGGCCCGGCGTTATGATGCCCGTGGACTGGATGCCCAGTATGGCATGCCTGATGCGTTCCGCGTGGATCTTCTCGATGCAGGAGGCGGCGTGGTGGCCAAGGTGGCTGCCGAGCGGGCCGCCCGCACGGACCCGGTGCGGAAAGGGCATCCGTTCGTCTATCGGATCGACCCGCCGGTGAGCGCCGCGGGCTTGCGGATCTCCGCGGATCATCTTGCCCCGGACCCCGATGGGCAGGGCGGGCACGTGCATGCATGGGCGGAGGTTTTTGCGTTCGAGGATACCCGCAATGTGGCCCTGGGTGCCGCCGTGAAAGGCATCGGTGGAGTGGTTCCCCCGGCACCCTGGCTGTGGAGTCCGGATTTCCTCGTCGATGGCCAGACGCCCTTGGGGCTTCCTGAAATGCCATCCTCGGAGCACCGCAATGTCGGTTGGTTGTCCAATGGCCGCGAGCATGCCAACGAGTCCGTCGCACTTCTTCTCGATCTCGGTGAAACCTGCGACATCGACGGGCTGCGGTTGCTGCCCGCCAAACGGCCGACGACCGATCTTCCGAGCGGATTCGGATTTCCGCGAAAGCTCACTCTTTCCGTCTCGGACACGGGAGAGGCGGAAAGCTGGCGGCAGATCGCCGTGCGGGACTACCGGAATCCCGGCCACAACCCGGTGGAAATGCCGCTGGAGGGAGTCCGCGGGCGGTATGTCCGGATCGAGGCCACCGAGTTGTGGAAAGCCTTCGAGAAATACCCGGCCTTCTTCGCTCTGAGCGAGGTGGAGGTGCTTTCCCAAGGGCGCAATCTCGCCCTCGGACGAGCGGTGCGCTCGGCGGATGGCATGCTCAACATCATCGCTCCGGGCGGCCGATACTGGAGTGGGGCCTCGCTGAGCGACGGCTTCGGCCCGGATGGCAGGTTGGTCACAGTGAAGGAGTGGCTCGAGCGGCTCGACGAGCGACATCAACTCGAAAAAACCATCTATCAACTCCGCAACGAGCGCGCGGGACTCATTGCGCAGTGGCGTGGCGCAGGCCTTGCGGTGTTCGCCCTGCTCGGTGCTGCCGGGGCCTTCGCCATCGTCGCCCTGCCGATCCGCTATCGCATCCATGCCCGGCGCGAACTGGAAAAAGTGCGCGAACGCATTGCCGGAGATCTTCACGACGAGGTGGGCAGCAACCTCGGCAGCATCCAGATGTTCGCCGATCTCGCGGAGGGCCGCTCCGGACCTTCCGAGGAGCTCAAGCGCATCCAGCGCATCGCCGCCGAAACCGTGAGTGCCGTTCGCGACATCGTCTGGCTCCTTAGACCCGGCGGAGATCATCGCATCGCCACCGTCGAACACCTGCGGGAAACCAGCTCGATCATGCTGGAGTCGCTCGATTGGAAATTCCACGCCAACGAGGAGGCCTGGCAGGTCGAGCTGCCTGAAGAACGCACCCGCCACCTCTTCCTGTTTTTCCGCGAGGCCCTTCACAACATCCTCCGCCACGCCAGGGCTGCCACCGTGCTCGTCGATATCTCGAAGTCCGGAAACTCGCTGCGCATCGCCATCACCGATGACGGCGTGGGCATCGACGCCGCCAGACTCGAACGTCCCGCCACGCTCCGTGCCTTGCGGCAGCGCTCGCTCGCCCTCGGGGCCGACCTGAAGGTAAACACGCATCCCGATGAGGGCACCGCACTGATCCTCACCGTCCCCTTGGAAAAACACCCCAAGCGCTCCAAAGCCAGCGTTGCGGGAAAGAATCCCTGAAGCTTCTCTTTCCGAAATCTCCCACCCGCGCTATCCGTTCCTTCGCATGCCACTGCCCGCCACCAACGCCGGAAAAATCCGCCTGATCCTCATCGAAGACCATGCCGATTTCCGGGAGTCGGTCTCGATGGTGCTCGAACAACGCGCCGGCTACCAATGCGTGGGCGGGTTTTCCACGATGGAGGATGCGCTCGAAGCCATCCGCGGCGGATTGCGGGCTGATCTCGTGCTTTCCGACCTCGGCCTGCCCGGCATGAGCGGCATCGACGGCATCCGAAAGGTCCGCGAACTCCTGCCCGAGGCGCGGGTTCTGGTGCTCACGGCCTTCACCGACAAAGCCAAGGTCTTTTCCGCCCTTGAAGCCGGGGCCCACGGATACCTCGTCAAGGCAGGCAGCGCGGTGCGATTGATGGAAACGCTCGAGGAGGTGCTGGCCGGTGGCACCCCGCTGGATCCGAAGATCGCCGGGATGATCCTCCAGACCTTTCGCAAACTCAGCCCCATCCCCGAGGCCGAGACGCTCTCAAGCCGCGAGTGTGAGGTTCTCCAACTTTCGGCGAAGGGCCTCACCCGCAAGGAAATCGCCGATCAGCTCAGCCTCAGCGAGCACTCGGTGACGGAGTACATCAAACGCAGCTTCGACAAACTTCACGTGCGCAGTCTGCCCGCCGCCGTCAGCGAGGCCATCCGCCGCGGATTGCTCGACCTGTCCTGAGCTCCGCCCCGCTGTCCCATGATTTAGGGACAAGACAACCCGGCGGTTTTCCCTCAATCTTCTCGCGTCGAGGGGAGAGGTCCCCGGTTTCAATCAGCATCATGACAAGCTTTCGAGGCCGCACGAGTGTGCGGCCTCGTTGCGTTTCAGGGGTGCGTTTCCGGGGCGGGTGCCTGGCTGGTGCGTGACGTAATTTCCGCCGTTGCCGACGCAATATCGCCCCTTGGGCAGGCCTGGCGGATGGGCTCAGCTTCGGCCGACCCATGAAACCCATCGGCCTCCTCATTCTTCCCTTGCTGATCGCCCCGGCAGCGTCCCTCCATGGTGCCGCAGACATCCTGCGCATTCACGTTTCCCCGACTGGCGATGACAAGGCGGACGGAATCTCGCCCGAACGACCACTGCGCACACTGGCGGGGGCCCGCGACCGGATCCGCACGCTGAAAAGCGAGTCCGCCATCCCCGATGGCGGGGTGAGGGTGGAGATCCGGGGCGGCCGCTACGTGCTCGATGAGCCGCTGCGTTTCGGCCCCGGGGATTCGGGGAAACCCGGAGCTCCGATCCTCTATCAGAACGCGGATGATTCAACGGTCGAGATCATCGGCGGTCGGGCATTGGTGGCTTCCGATTGGTCCCCCGTGAGGGATCCAGCGATGCGGAAGCGCCTGGACGCCTCGGCTGTCGAAAAGATCCGCCAGGTTTCCATCGACCAACTGGGATTGAAACACGGCGGGCCTTTCCCCGCCAAGTTTGATGACGGTGGCGGTTTGTTCGAGCTGTTCTGGAACGGCCGGAGACTGCCGCTGTCCCGCTGGCCCAACGAGGGTTGGACGACCATGAAATCCGCCGTGGTCAATGGCGACTCCAAGACCCCCGGGGTGTTCGAATACCGAGGCGACCGTCCCTCACGCTGGCTCGCCAACCGTGACATCTGGCTCAAGGGTCAATGGCGCGTGGCTTGGGAGGAACCCGCCCTGCGCGTGGCATCCATCGATCCCTCCACCTCCCGCATCACGCTCGCCGCCGCCATTTCGCTGGGCATCGGCAACAAGTACACCCGCCCGGCCGGCAATGGAAAGGAACCCTGGTGCGCCCTCAACCTGCCCGAGGAAATCGACACCCCGGGCGAATGGGCGGTCGATTTCTCAACCCGAACGCTCTACGTCTGGCCGCCCGAAGGGAAGGGCGAGCTGATCGTCAGTCAGCTGGAGAAACCCATGGTGCTCGCCGAGGGTGTTCAGCATCTCGGCATCTCCGGCCTACGGTTTGCCTTCTCGCTCGGCGATGGCGTGGTGGCGAGCGGCGTGGATTCATTCTCCCTCACCGGATGCACCCTGAGCAACCTTGGTGGCACCGGCGCGGTGATCGATGGCTACCGCAGCCGCGTGGAAAGCTGCGACATGTTCGACCTCGGAGCAGGCTGCGTGATGATTTCCGGCGGCGATCACCTGAAGCTGGTCCCATCCGGAAACGTGGTCATCAACAACCACCTCCATCATTACGGGCGGAAGAAAGCCATGTATTCGGCCGCGGTCGACGTCGGATTCGGTGGAGCTCCCAATGCCGCCAACCACAAGGTGGCCGTGGGTGTGCGGGTGGCCCACAACCTGATCCACCACGGACCCAGGGACGCCATCCTCGTTTCGGGGCAGGATCATGTTTTCGAGCTCAATGACATCCACCGCTGCGGATACGCCTCGGACGATCTCGGTGCGTTCTACTCGTGGCTGGACTGGACCATCCGCGGCGTCGTCATCCGCCACAACCACATCCACGACACCATCGGCGGCGTCAATCCGGACGACGGAGCCTCGGGCAGCCTCGTTTATGGAAACATCTTCTCCGGGCCGCGCACGGGCGTGTGGATCGCCTCGGGCCCGGATCACACCGTGACCCACAACATCTTCGTCAAATACGAAGGCCCCGTGATCGGCGTGGACGATCGCGGCGTCTCACGCGGATACGCCACGAACAAAAAGCTCATCGACCCGGTGCTCGCGGTCCGCCCGACCGAGGCTCCATGGTCGAAACGCTTTCCCGAGATGGCCACGCTGCTTCAGGATCGCCCGGAACTTCCCCTGCGCATGAAGTTCACCCGCAATGTGATCGTCATCCAGAAGGGCGAGCCGGTGATCCTCAAGATGAACGCCAAAAACAAGGCGGACCCGGCGCTGTTCGAGCAATCCGGAAACTTCGTCACCGCGGAGGATCCGGGCTTCGTTGATGCGGCGAACGGCAATCTCGCGCTCAAGCCGGACTCGCAGGTCTATCAGAAGATCCCGGGCTTTCCGGAGATTCCCTTCGGAAAGATCGGGCTCTATCCGGACAAACACCGAAAATCCCTGCCGCCGGTCGGGGAATCCCGGAAACCGGGAGTCAACCCGATGCACCAGTCCGATCCCGAAACCCACTTCGGCACTTGAATCCGCTCTGATCAGGCATCCCTGACGACGCGCCCGCCCAGTGAGAGGATGCGGGCGTTGCCCTTGGCGGCCTCCGCCTCGGCGATGTTGCCGTCCCGCACATACATCTGCGAGAGGCTGGTCCAGGCGAGCAGGTCGTTGGGCTTGAGCGTGACCGCCTGGAGCCCGCAACCGATCGCTTCCTTGACCGAGCCGGTCTTCAACAAGGCCATGCCCAGGGCATGCCACCCGTCAAAGAACGCGGGATCCGCCTCCACGCACCGACGGTAGAGGGGGATGGCCTCCTCCATCTCGCCGAGGGCAAGGTGGCCGTTGGCTTCGTCAAACCAATCCTGAACCGGGGAGGGATCCACGGCTCACTTCTGCTTGTAGAGTGGCACCACGTTGGCGGCCTCGATGCGGGCGGTCATCCAGTCGGTGAAGGCACTGATCTCGTTCCGTCCGGCCGTGGCCTTGACCTGCGAGTCCAGGGTTGCGGTGGCGTTTTCATCCTTCACCACCTCGCGCTTGGCGACGAGGAAGACAAAGGCGCGGTCCGCCTCGACAATCACCTCGGCCAGGCTTCCGGGATCCACGTAGCGGCCCATTTCAAACAGGTTCTTCGGCTCGGTCGCCGCATCCGGACGATAGCTGCGGGTGACCTTCTCGACCGGTTTCACCTCCTTGATGCCGGCTTCCTTGGCGGCGTCGGCAAACGACTTTCCGCCGGCCAGCAGCGAGGTGATCTTGGTGCGGGCCTCCTCGGCGGCCTTTTTGAGCGCTTCTCCGGCCTTTTCGGCGATGTATTGGACGCGGGCCTCATCCTTGGCCTCCTCGAAGGTCTTGGGACGGGATTTCTCCTCACCGTCGAGACGGGCGATCAGCCATTGGTTCTCACCCACGGCGATCGGTTGGGAGATCTTGGAAAGCGGATCAGCAGTGGGCTCGATCTTGAACAACTCGTCCACGGCCTTGCCACCACGGCTGGAGGAACGAAGGCTGAGCTCCAGATCCGCCGGTGCCTTGGAGCGCGGGAAAAGCTCGGTAGTCTTGATTTCCCAACCGTTGGCCTTGGCGAGGTCTTCGAAACCGGCACCCTTCTGGTCCTCAAGCTTGGTGGCGAAGTCATCGACCATGCCGTCGGTTTCAATCTGCTTCTTGCGGCGCGCTTCGGCGGCTTCCGCAGCCTTCTTGGCCTTCTCGGCCTCCTTGGCTTTCTTCTGCTCGTCGGTGGCGGCGGCATCGGCAAGCGAGTCCTTCTTCTCATCCTCCGCCGCGGCGTCGGGCGGCAGTTGCGGGGTCACCAGAAGGTAGCTGAACTTGCGGGTGGGCTCGGTGGTGAAGGAGTCCTGGATGTTCTCCCAGTATGCCTTCACCTCGTCTTCGGTCGGCTGGATTTTCTCCTCGAAACCATCGATGTCGAGACGACCGATTTCTCCCGAAATCTGCTGGTTTTCCAGAGACTGCGAGATGGCCACGGCATCACGGTTGTCGAGCATGCCGGAAGCGATGATCGAGTTCAGTTTGTTATAGGAAAGCAGGTCCGTGACGAGCTCGCGAAGATCGCCCTCGGTCATGCCGAGGCGGCCGATGCCCTTCTCGACGAAGTTGCGGTAGGTTTCCTCGCTGAACTTGCCGTCCTTGTCGGCGAAGGCGCGCATCGTCCGGATGTGGGCGGAGACTTCCTCGTCACCCGGGTGGATGCCGAACTCATCGGCGGCATTGCGCACGATGATGCGGCCGGTGAAGAACTTCTCCGCCGCGTCATCGCGCCCGGTCGCGCCGGTCGAGAGCGCCATCAGAAATTGATAGAGGCCGAAGTCGCCGGCTCCGGCCAGGCCGGAAACCAGTTCCAGGGCACCGCTGCCCAGGTGGTTGAACTCCTTGTCGTTGTAGGTGCGGCCGGCGATCTTCATGATGTTCCGTCCGCCGCCGCCGCTGCGGAAGAGGTCGTCCTTGATGCCGATGACCAGGGCGAAGATGACGAGTGCCAGACCGAGGATGATGAGGCCTTTGTATTTGCGGATGTTTTCGATCATGAAAAAGGTGCGCGGGTTCTGCGGACGCGGGGGAGTAAAGAGGGACCTTGGCCGGGCTTCAATGGTAATTCTCAGGGGTTCGGCAGACGGCCGATTCCGCCGGGAATCCGGCCGCCGGGGGATTTCGGAAACAATCCGGCTTGCCCGCGGCCGGGAATGCGGGTTCCTTGGGGGTCTTGATGAACTTCCGTTGGATCAACGCGCTTTTCTGGGGGAACTCGGTGGCCCTCGCCTGGATGTGGGGCCTGGGGCTCTTTTTCAGCGTCCAGATGACTTTCATGTTCGGTCTCCAGGGGCTGCTGCTCTTCGCGATCCCGAACGCCCTGGGGCTCATGCTCTTCGGTTTCCTCACCCAGATCGTCGCGAAACGCCATGCCGGCGGGCAGGAGTCGCTGGCCATGTTCTTCGACAAGTTCGCCAAGCCCTTCCGGCTGATCTTCTACCTCTATCAAGTGGTGGCGCTCACGCTCACGGTCTTCGCGCTGAGCAAGTACCTGTTCGGTTCGCTGGAACTGGTCCCGCCCGCGCTCAAGTGGCTCTACCTGATCATGGTGGTCTTCGTCGTGCTCGCGGCGGGGTGCCTTTTCGGCGAGGAATTCGGCATTGCCAAAATCAAGTTCGGCCACGCGGCGATGGGCCTGCTCCTGCTGGCAAGCGTGGGGGTGATCCTCTTCAGCCTGCACCCGCTGCTCCCGGAAACCATCCCGTGGGCCGCGGCCCTGCCCAAGGCATGGACCGGGCCGGACATGCTCGGCTACGCCATCCCGCTGCTCGTCGGATTGCTCGTCGGTCCCTGGCTCGACCTCCAGCACTGGCAGCGCGCGATCCAGATCCACCGGGAGAAGACATCGATCAGCCTGAGCTACTTCTTCGGCGGTTTCATTTTCTTCCTGATGCTGATCTTCCACGGCTGCCTCGCCGCCTGGGTGCTCGGGCAGGGTGGGGTGAAGTCCTTTGCGGAGACGGTCGTCCTGAAAGAAGGAGCCCAGTCGGTGGTCGAGGTTTTCCGGTTTCTTCCCTCGATGGATCCAGTCACCGTGGGGCTGGATAAGTTCGTTTACGCCCACCAGCTGGTCGTGAAATACATCGACTCGCTTCCGGCGGAAACCAAGGGGCTCCTGCCCGCCGCCTATTACGCTTTCCTCGGAATATGCGCGCTTACCACGCTCGACAGCGGCTACATCGCGCTCAAGTGGTTCCTCGGTGCCAACCTCGGGAAGAGCCAGAACATGCTCATCGGCCTGCTGCCGAAGCGGCTCCTCGAATCGCCGATTCCGACGTTCCTGCTGGTCATGATCATCGCTCTCATCGGCCTGGCGGCGAGGCTTGAGCTGGAGTATTTCATGGTGTTCTACGCGTCCTTCTTCGTCGGCTACGCGGGTCTGGCGATCGCACGTTGCTTCGTTCCAAACTCGCAACAACCGCTGCCGCAGATCCGGATGTTCTCGCTGGCGAGCATCTCGCTGGTGATCTTCGCATTCGGCTACTGCACCGCGGCGAACTTCCTTTTGGTTCTCGGTTCCCTGTTGCCGCTTCTTTACGTGGCCTGGCTCGTTTTCAACACCGACCTGCTCCGCGTGGTCACCGAAAAGGCCGGCGAGGTTCTTGAGGCCGCTGCTTCGGAAATCCCGGCCATCAAGACCATCACCAAGACGGCCTCCGCGATCAGCGCCACCCAGGTCTCCGCCCCTGTTCCGCAGGACGCCCATTCGCTGGGCGGCCACTTCGAGGGCAAGTGGTTCGTCTACTCGTTCATCGCCACCTATCAGGACACCAACTCGGTGGGCAACGTCTACTTCGGCATGTATTCGCTGTTTGTCGGCAAGACCCGCGAGCTGTTCTTCAACGTGGCCATGCCGGACTTCGATCTCAAGACGACCAAGTTCTTCATCCTCACACGTTCCTTCGAACACAAGTTCGTGCGCGAGGCCCGCGAGTTCGATGTGATCACGGTGAAAATCCGGGTTTCCGACTTCAACCGGAAGTTCTGCACGCTGGAACACCAGATCTTCGGATCGGACAACGAGCTCCTCGGCAAGGGCAAGCAAAGCCTGCTATTCGTGAACTCGAAGGACTACAGCCTGCTCGACATCCCGAGCGAGGTCTATCAGGCCTTCATGCCCTACCTGTGAGCGCCGCTCAGGCCCCGGTGATGGCCTCGGCGGACTCGCCGCGGAGTTCGAACACCTTGAGGATGGTCTCCTCGATCAGGTTGTTCGGGCACGAGGCGCCTGCGGTGATGCCCACGGTCACATGGCGCTCCGCGGAGAACAGCCGGGCATAGTCCGAAACCACCTCCTCGCGGCGGTGGAGGTCGTAATGCACGATTTCCTCCAGCGAACGGATGCAGGACGCATCCCGGATGAAAAACGTGGGCAGTTCCGGCTCGGCGATCTCGACAAGGTGTGCGGTGTTCGAGCTGTTGTAGCCGCCCACCACTAACAGCAGGTCCATCGGCTTTTTGAGCATGTCGAAGAGGGCGTCCTGCCGTTCCTGGGTGGCACCGCAGATGGTGTCGAAGAAATGAAAGCGCTCCGGCCCGCCATCGCGGTCGACCACGGCCTTGCGGATGCGGCGCTGGATTTCCTCGGTCTCGCTCTTGAGCATGGTGGTCTGGTTGGCAAGTCCTACGGTGGACAGGTGAACGTCCGGATCGAATCCGGAGGAATGGCTGCCTTTGAAGCGCTCCAGAAACGCCGCCCGATCGCCCCCGCCACGGATGTAATCGCAGACGTAATCGACATCGGCCAAGGTCAGCACGACGAGGTATTGCCCGCCGCCGTCCTCGCCAAGCGCGCGTGAGGCGGTGGCCCGGGTTTCCTCGTGGTTGGCCTTGCCGTGGATGATCGAGGTGATGCCGTCCTTGGCGTAGCCCCGTACGCGGCGCCAGACTTTCATGACGTCTCCGCAGGTGGTGTCCACGACGTAGCAGCCCTTTTCCTCGACCTTCCGCATGAAGGCGGTGGGGGCACCGAAGGCGGGGACGATCACGACGTCCTCCTCGGTCAACTGGTCATAGCAGGTGGTCATTTCCTGCCAGGGCAGGGAAACGATGCCCATCTCGCGAAGGTGGCGGTTCACATCCGGGTTGTGGATGATCTCACCGATGAGAAAGATGCGGTTTTCCGGAAACACCCGGCGTGAGGCATAGGCGAGGTCGATGGCGCGCTCGACTCCATAGCAGAAACCAAACTGCTCGGCCAGCAGCAGGGTCGTGTTCCCCACGGTGATCCGGCCGCCTCGGTCGCGCAGTTTTTCGACGACAGAGGAGTGGAAATGCACGGCCACCTCGGCTGATACCAGTTCCATCACATCCGGTCGGCGGACGTTCACCCGGGGGCGTTTCGAATCGGCGGCGGGCTCGCTCATGGGGGACGGATATAGGCGTGGATGGGGTCGATCACCAAGCGATTTTCCTGCCCCCTGCTTCGGGATTGGCGGACGGGGGATTGTGGTATAGAACCCGCGGCGATGGATACCCCCCACGTGGAAGGCTTGAAGGTTCTGGAACTCATCGGCGGCGGTGGATGCGGCAGGGTGTATCGGGCGCTTGACGAAGAGGGCGGGGAGGTGGCGCTCAAGATTTTTGACGAGACGGCGGTGCGTCGGGACCTGATGAAGGACGCCACGCTCCGATTGGAAAAAGGCGGATGGCCCGCAGGTGTGCTGCCGGTGGTCTCCGCGGAGTTTGACGAGGTCCCGGCGATCCGGGTGAGTGCCTGCGTGATGGAGGGCAAGGATGAGGACAGACACCCGCGCAGCCTCCAGCACCACCTCGACGCGCACCCGGGGCTGGAGTCCTGGAAGCTGGTCAAGTCGCTCGCCCGGGCCCTTTCCGCCATGCACAGCCGCGGCGTCGCCCACGGCAACCTCAAGCCGGGAAACCTGTTGATCGACGACTCCGGCGCCGTGCTGCTCACCGATTGGGCGCTTGGCAACATGCCGGGCGTCGAGCATTTCCACTTCACGGATGCCTTGCTCTATCAGCCACCCGAGCAACTCCGAAACCCGGCCGCCTACACCGACGGCGCGGCGTTCCGTTGGGATGTGTTCTCGTTTGGCGTGATCGCCTACCGCACGTTGACTGGCAGGTTCCCGCGCTGCCATGAGACCTTTGACTACGTCGCCCCGGCAAATCGGGAGACGTCCCGTGAGGGATTGCGTGCGGACCTTCCGCGGATCGCCCGCAACCTGGAAAACCAGGTGGATTTCTCGTGGCCAGACGAACCGAAGAACCCGCTGGAGGCCGGATACCGGGAGTGGATCGACCGCTGTCTTGCGCTGGATTTCCGCGAGCGTCCGTTCTCAATGGCGGAGGTCTCGGCCGGGTTTGACCGGGTGGATGCGGCCAGCGCCGGGGAAAAGGAAAGGGAGGAGCTCGGCAAACGCGAACGCCGGGCCGAGAAACGGTCCGCCCGGGCCTTGTTTGCCGCAGGGGCCTTCGCGATGGTGGCCCTGGTCTTCGCCGCGCTGTGGCATCTGGCGGTTTCCCGCTTTGAACGATTCCGCATCACCGCCGCCGATGAGTCGCGGACTCTGAAGATTTCCGCCGAGACCGCACTCGGCCGGAAGCAGGAGGCGGACGAACGCGCGAACCGCGCCGAACAAACGCTCAACTACGAAAAGGAACTTGGACTTGCCCGTTTGGAGGCATCCCGGTCGATCGGGGATCACCTCTTCAGCTGGGCCTTGGAGAAGGGTCGCCGCAACCTTCCGCCCCTCGATGGCCGCGAGCTCCGGCTCAAACGGCTGGAGAGATATTACGAGGACTTCCTGACGCGCACCGCCTCCATCGATTCGCTCGCCGACGAACGCGCCCGCGCCAGGCTCCAGCTTTCGGAAATCTCACTGGCCGCCGGAGATGAACCAGCGGCCACACGCCGACTCGATGAAGCTCTCAAGGCGCTGTCCGCGCTGCCCATGGATGCGGATCTGAGATTCCGCATCGCTACCAACTCGCTGCTGCTCGCGCTGCTGCGCCAAACCGGTGCCGACCCGCAAACGGCCGAGGCCTTTGCCGCCGCGCGCAAGGCCTTCGGCGAGCTGCCCCGGGGCGATGTGGATGCGGATTTGCTCGATCAACGGCTCGCGACCCTTGATTTCCATGAGGCGAAACTCCACGCCGCGAAAGGCGATGACACCCGTGCCCTTGAGCAGCTCATGCGGGCCACCCAGACCCTCAACCGCATCGCGGATCAACGCCCCGATGCCGTGATCCTTCGCAGCGAGCTCGCCGCCTGCTATCTCTCATCGGCCACCATCCTCGAAGGCATCGGCAGCCTCGGAGACGCACGGGAGGTGCGCAGCCTGGCCATGACCGAGCTGGCCAAACTCCTGAAGCAACGACCCGGGGACCCCGCCTTGAGACTGGAACTGGCCGGATGCTATGGGGCGATGGCCGAGGCCGCCGTGCTCTCCGGCGATGTCACCGGGGCGGATTCGCTCACGCAGGAAGCGCTCAAACTGCTCGACGCGCTCATTGTCGAACAGCCGGACCACGTCGAGGCCGTGTCCCGCAAGGCCGCCCAGCTGGGATTGCGTGCCGGCCTGCGACGCGACCGGGGAATGGCCGCCGAAGCGATGGCGGATTTCGAGGAAGGCATTCGCCTGCTCGAACGCATCCGCGCCTCCGCCAAACAGGACCCGCTGGTCGCCTACCGCCTCGCCCTGCTGCTCTGGCAGAAAGGGCGGATGCTCGGCATGTCCGGCAAACGCGAGGAGGAAATCTCCCTGATTTCCCGCGCAAAATCGCTTCTTGGCGATCTCGAATCTTCCTCCCAGGGCAGTGGCCCGCGGCCGGAACAATTGCAGCGCTCGGGGGCCTATCTCCTCGGCGACCTTGGCCACGCCCTCCAACTGGGTGGCCGCAAGGAGGACGCGACTCGCGCTTTCAAGGACGCGGTTTCACTCTGGGAAGGTCTGCTTTCATCCCGCCCTCAAAGCGAGGAATACACCGAGGGACTCACCTGGTGCCGCCAGCGGCTCGATGACCTGAAGTGACGATCAAGCCCGCGCGAACTCCAGGGCCCGCTGTTTCATTTGCGTGGCCATCAGGGAAAGCGCGTTGGCCCGGGTCGGCGCGAGGTGCTCCTTCAGGCCGGTCCGGTCGATGAACGAAAGGTCCGCCGTCAGGATCTCATCCGGGGCATGCCCATCGAGCACCCGGATGAAAAGCGCGATCATCCCCTTGGTGATCACCGAGTCCGAGTCCGCATGGTAACAAACCTTCCCGCCCGCCATCGTCGCATCCAGCCAAACCTGAGACTGGCAGCCCTTGATCAGATGCTCGGAGGTCCGCGAGGACTCATCCATCGGGGCGAGCTTCTTGCCCAGGCCGATCACATACTCGTAGCGCTCGGTCCAGTCCTGGAAGATCGAGAGTTCGTCCAGCAGCTCTTCCTGTTTCTCGGCGATCGTCATGGCGGCGGGAGTGGAACGCGGAAACCCGTTCTTCGCAAGCTTTCGATCGATCTCCAGCCATCCCGGAGCCCGTCGCGCGGAGGCTGGACAAAAAAATAATCCAACCGATGGTTCGATTCAGGACATTAATGGATTGAGCATGAAAACCCACTTTCACACCAACCCGCGCTTCCACGGTCGTGGCGGCTTCACCCTGGTGGAGCTCCTCGTGGTGATCGCCATCGTCATCGTGCTGGCGGTCCTGGTGACCACCGGCGCGAGCCGCTTCATCGAGAGCGGCCGCAAGGTGAAGGCCATGTCCCAGTTCCGCGACTTCCAGGTGGGCATGGGGCTCTTCGAAACCGACTATCAGAAGCCCCCCATCCCGAAATCGAAACGCGACACCGGCTGGGACACGATCTACGGCGATCCGGGTGGAAACTACACCACCCAGTTCCTGGTCTCCGCCCTTGCCGGGGAGGACAAGGAGTTTCCCTACAAGGGTGAAAGCTTCTCCTCCAAGGAGGTGAACCCGCGCAACGAATCCTACATGACCTTTCCCTACACCGCGGACAACAAATACGGCGTCGGCAAGGATGGACGTCTCTACGATCCCTGGGGCGGCGAGGTCATGGTTGCCATCAATGGATTCAAGTCCAACCAGTCGAGCTCGATCCTCGTGGACTTCAACAACGGCCAGAACGACCGCAGGCTCCACACCTGGGGCCTGGCGGAATACAAGGAAACCAAACCGAAGGACCAATCCTACGTCTTCTGGTCCTACGGCAAGGACCGCAAGAAGGGCAAGAACGCCCCGAACAACCAGAACGTCGTCACCCTCGCCGGATCGGACGACGTGATCTCATGGTGAGACTCAGCCCGCGGTTTCCCGCAGGATGCCCCGGCATCCGTCCTTGAGCAGTTCGATCACGTGGTCGAAGCCCCGCTGGCCTCCGTAATACGGGTCGGGCACCCTGGGGTCGTCGTGCTCCGAGCAAAAAGAGGTGAGCGGCCGGATCTTGGCATGATAAAGGCCCTCCGCATCCATGTTGCGCACGTTTTCAAGGTTGGACTCATCCATCGTCACGATGAGGTCGAAGTGACTGAGGTCGTCCTCCCTGATCCTGCGCGCCCGCCCGCTGATCTCGAAACCCTGGCGACGCAGGCTTTCCGCCATCCGCGGGTCCGGCGGCGATCCTTCGTGGTGGCCGATGGTTCCTGCGGAATCGATTTCGTATCGATCGGCAAGCCCTTCATCCGTCACAAGCTTGCGGAAAATGATCTCCGCCGCAGGTGAACGGCAGATGTTGCCAAGGCAGACGAAAAGAACGCGAACGGGTGGCACGGATGAAGACATGGCGTTTCAGTTAGAGCACCCTCGACCAGATGGCCTTGAGGTAGCGGGACTCCGGGTAGTTCGAGAGACTGGGGTGATCCGGCCCGGCCCCGGTGCGGTCGAAGATCTGAAGGCGCTTGTCCCGGCGGTGGGCGGAGGTGATGACGATCCGCTCGAAAGCATCCGCTCCAAGTTGTCCGGAGCATGAGCAGGTCACAAAGAGCCCGCCCGGGGATACTAGGTCCACGGCGAGCTTGTTGAGGTCGGCATACTTGCCCTGGCCTTTCTCGTCCTCGCGGCCGTGAATGAACTTGGGGGGATCCGCCATGACCAGGTCCCAGGTCCGGCCGTTCTCGATCATGGTGCGCACCCAGGTGAACGCATCGGCATGGGTGAAGCGGACCTTTGCCTGGTTGAGGTTCGCGTTGCGCTTGGCCATGGCCACCGCAGTCTCGTCGAGGTCAACAGCCGTCACTTCCTCCGCACCGGAAAGCGCGGCATGGATCGAGAATCCGCCGGTATAACAGCAAAGATCCAGAACCGTCCGCCCCTTGGCGAGCGCGCCGAACTTCCGCCGGTTGTCCCGCTGGTCACAGAAGAAACCGGTTTTGTGACCGGAACTGAAATCCACTTCGTAGCGCACGCCGTGCTCGCGGATCTTCAGACCCCGCACCGGATCGGACTCCACGCCGCCGCGGGGAATGCCTTCGATTCGCGCAAGATCCTCGTCCACGCCAACGACGACGCGACGCGTGTCGAAGCACTCGTGGAGGATCGGCAGCCACTCCGGCAGGCGCTTCCATGCCGCCAGGTTGGTGATCTCCACGGACAGCACGTCCGCAAACTTGTCCGCCACCAATCCGGGGAGAAAGTCCGCGTCGCCGTGGATCGCACGGTAGCTGTCGGTGTCCGCATCGAGATTCAGGATGTTGCGGCGCAGGTCCGCCGCGCGGCGGATGGCCTGCTCGAAGAAGGATTCGTCCAGATCCCCGGTGGAATGGCTCACAATACGCAGCGGCATCCGGGAACGAGGATTCCACAGCCCCCAACCGAAGGGGGTGCCTTCCTTGCCGATGACCTGCACCAGATCCCCGGGCCTGGCGTCGCGCGAGACCTCGCCGATCATCTTCGGCCAGATCGAGGGGTGAAAGGTGATGTTCTTGATTTGGACGGTCGGCACGGCGGGAAATACGCCCCATGGCCGCGGCGATGTCGAATCTTTAAAGGTTCGTTTCGGTTGCCAGCGGTGGGGATTTGGTCAAGGGTCCGCGCCCATGAAAATGCACCGCATCCTTGCCGAAGCCGCCGCCACGGTGGTGAAGTCCGTGTTCAAGGAGCACAAGGTGCTGGACCATGCCTTGGCCGCCGCTTTTGAGGAGAATCCCAAATGGGGCCGCCGCGACCGCTCGTTCATTGCCGAAACCGTGTTCGAGGTGGTCCGCTGGCGGCGCTCGCTCTCCTTTGTCGCGGACAGCGAGGAAACCAAGGCCCTCTGCGCGATACAGTGGCTGCGCATGGGATACGAGATCCCCGCCTGGTGGACCTACAAGGGCTGCTCCGCCGCGGAAGCCGCCTCCCGAGAAAACGACCTGCACGGGCAACCCCGAGCCGTGCGGGAGTCGATCCCGGATTGGTTGGATGACCTCGGTGCCGCCGAACTCGGCGCTTCATGGGATGCGGAAATTCATGCGCTCAACCAGCGGGCCCCGGTTTATCTTCGCGCGAATACGCTCAAACAGTCCCGGGAACAGGCGATGCAATGGCTCGCGACCCATCAGGTGGATGCCCGGCCGGTCGATGGCCTGCCGGATGCACTCGTCCTCGCACCCGGAAAGTCCCTGCCGAAGCCGCTCCGGTCCGAGGGCCGGGTCGAGATCCAGGATGCCGGATCCCAGATCATCGCTCCGCTCACAGGTGCCAGGCCCGGGGAACGGGTGATCGATGCCTGCTCCGGTGCTGGTGGCAAAACGCTCCATCTCGCCGCGCTGATGAACAACCAGGGGCGCATTCACGCGCTCGATGTGGAACCCCGCAAACTCAACGAACTTCAAAAACGCTCGAAACGCGCGGGTGCCACCATCATCCGCACCGGCATCATCGATGACGCGGCGCTCCGCGATCTCGAGGGCATGGCGGACCGCCTGCTCATCGATGCTCCGTGCTCCGGGCTCGGCACGCTCAAGCGCCAACCGGATCTCAAGTGGAGACTCAAACCGGCCGCCATCGAACGGGTTCGCTCGATCCAGCGAGAGTTGTTAGAGAAACATCCGGCCATGCTCCGCGCCGGGGGCACCCTCGTCTACGCGACCTGCTCGGTGCTCCGCTCGGAAAACCAGGGAGCGGTGCAAGGACTGCTGGACAAGGGCGGATTTGAATGGGTCTCCGAACACCCGGTCTCTCCCGCCGCCAGCGGTTTCGACGGATTTTACGCGGCAGTGCTCGTGAAGCGTTAGGTCAAGGCTCGGTCGGCAGCCAGTCGGTGGCGGCGATCGAGACCACCTCCAGATAGCTCCGGCCATCCGGCGTCGAGCGCTTGGCCAGTTCCAGCACCGGCGTGAAGATCGCACCTTCCGCGGTGGCGGCCTTGAGCTTGGTGTGCAGTTCGGTGGATTTTCTCACATAGGCCATTCGTTGGCGTCCCGGCAGCGGCGGGTCTAACAGAATGGACGAAAAGTGCTCGTTCTCGGTGCCGGCCGCACGATCGGCGGGCGGAGCGCTTGCGATGAGATGAAATCGCCCGGTCTTGTCCGCCGGACCATCGGCGAATTTCCTGAAGTGATCGTCTCGAAACTCGACGAAGGTTTTCCAATCGACGTTCCAGCCATTGCGGGTCTCGCTCACCGCCACGGGAAACCCCGTGGGCAGGCTCTCGGTGACCACCTTGAAGATGAAGAGAGTGCTGCCGGATTGTTTGTCGGTGTAGCTGTTTTCAACCGAGAGCGAGACAAATGGCGTCGGGCCATCCGGTGCATTGCGCGAGTAGGCCTCCATCGCAGCCCGGAGCTTTTCCGGAAAGAGCACGTGGGCGGCGCGTGTGCTCCAATCCGGTGCTTCAAGAAAGGCACGAAGCGCGGCCTCTGCCATGGCGGAGGCCTTCTTGGGCTCCGCGGCAGGAGCGGGCACCGGCTTTGGCTCTTCCTTCGGAGGAACGGGCTCCGCATGCGGCGCGGCAGGAACCTCCGGGGACTGGATCGCCGGTTTCACCAAAACAGGGGCCTGCACCGGCGCTGAAGCGGCTGCGGGACGGTTCGAATCCACCACCGATGGCACCGAATCCGGGGATTTCGCGGCAGGCTGCGGCGAAGACGGCTCTGCTGGGACGATCCGCGCCGGCCCCAAACCCGGCCTGGATCCTGCAAGGTAACCCGCAGCGAGGCTGATCACGGCAGTGAGAATCAACGCAGGAAGAAACGCCGCCCGATGGGGGCAGGCCGCACCCGCCTCCGATTGCGGTGCTTGCAAGATTGGCGTGCTGGGAACGGACTCGGCGGCAGGAACATCCACTTCGATCGCTCGCGCATCGGCATCCATGGCTGGTGCATCCGAAGCAAAAGGCTCGTAGGTGGGAGCCTCCACACGAGCCGGGGGCGGAACCATGGGGAGGCTTTCTTGAAACGGCCGGAACTCGCGAACCACAGGCACCTGCTCCTGCGGTGGCGCGGGAAGATGGGCAGGAATGCCACGCAGCGGATCCGGCGCCACGATCTCATGACCGCACGACGGACAAGGACCACGGCGACCTCCGAGCTCGAAAGGCAATCGCAGCGTGGATGCGCAGACAGGGCAGGGGAATTGGATCACTTGGGCCATCGGAAGTCGTTGGAGTTTCTCATCAGCATTGCAAATTGTCGATCACGCTTGCGAAGGATGCTTGAGGGTGAACTTGGTGCCATCCGCCGCCACCGCAGCGCGGTGGCCCGCCAGCCAAGGACCGTCCAGTCGCATCACCGTGATCTCATCGAGGCGCGCAGGGCCCTGGTCGGATCGTCGTCCATCCTTGGCATGCAGGCGGATGCTTTCCGGGGGGATGGAAAACCCGGTGCCCAGCGCCTTGAGCAGCGCTTCCTTTCCCGTCCACAAATCCAGCAACGCCGCTGCGCGCGCCTCTCCGAACGGCAGGCTCGCGATCTCGTCGGCATGACAAAAGGAGGACTCGCACTCCAGAAGATCCACTCCGCGATCGATGTGCTCGATATCAATACCCACATCGCCATCGGCCCTCACCGCGATCAATGCAAGGTCCCGACAGTGCGAGAGGTTGAATCCCGGGACATTCCCGGCGGCATCCATCCTGGGTTTGCCAAAGGCATTCAACACGATCGGCACCCGCTCCGGGGGCACTCCCACAAGCTCGGAAAGGATCCGGCGCAGCGCCACCCGGCAGGTGATCCAGCGCTCGGCATCCGCCCTGAAACGAAAAGCGTCCGCGCGCAGCCTTTCAGAAGCATTCAGCACTCCGATCCCTTCCGCATCGAAAGGAGCGGTTAGATCAACGCGGTGGATCTCGATGACTCCGGAGTTCATGTCGTGGGGCCGCTGCGATCGATGAGGGCCGCAAGCGATCGGGGATTCGGATTCTCAAGGATGGCGGAGAGCGGCGCCCGAACGCCGAACACCTGATGAATCCGCGAAAACAGGCGAAGCGCAAGGAGGGAGTGTCCGCCGACATGAAACCAGTTGTCCAGCGGGGAAACCAGCGGTCTTTCTAACAGCTCGCACCAGAGGGCGATCAGTTGGCGCTCGGTTTCCGTCTCCGGCTCCACCGCGACCGGTTGGTTCACCGGATCGGGCAGACGGCTCACATCGATTTTCCCGCTGGCACCGAGCGGGAAACACTCGATCACCCCGATATCCGCCGGGATCATGTGGGATGGAAGACGCATCGCGAGGAAATGCTTGAGGTCCGCAGGTTCCGGCACCGTCCCATCCGCCCGGGGCACGATCCATGCGACGATCCGCCGGGTCTCCGGGCTTTCACCGCGCAGGGCACTTCTGGCGACCGAAACGGCCGGGTGATCTCCGAGGTTCGAATCGATCTCCCCAAGCTCCACGCGGAAACCGCGGATCTTGATTTGTCCGTCCGAACGACCCAGGCATTCGAGACTGCCATCCCGTGTCCAGCGTGCGAGATCGCCAGTCTGATAGGCGCGGATCTCCCTCCCATCCAGCGCCCGGATGCAGGTGAATCGCCCGGCCGTGAGTTCGGGGTGATTCCAGTAACCATCGGCCAGCCCCGAGCCGGAGATCCACAGGTCCCCGGCAACTCCTGGAGGAAGGTGGCGTCCGTCCTTGCCGAGGATGTGGACTCCCGTGTTGGCGATCGGTGCTCCGATCCGGATCGCACGGGAATCCCGTGGTACTCTCCAGCAGGTCGACCACACCGTGGTTTCAGTGGGACCATACAAGTTCCAAAGCTGGCATCCAAGCGGCCACAAAGTGCGTGCGAGTCCGGGATCCATCGCCTCACCACCGCACAGGATTTTCAAATCCGGCGAGCCCTTCCAGCCCGCGGCAACGAGCATGCGCCAGGTCGCCGGCGTGGCCTGCATCACCGTGGCACCTGAATTGCCAAGCGCTTCCAGCAATTGCAAACCATCACCCGCGGTCGAGCCTGGAACCACGGTCAGCGATCCCCCCGTGCTCAGGGGCAGCAGCAACTCGAGCATCGCAATGTCGAATGAAACCGTGGTCACCGCCAGCAGATGGTCCGCTTCCGTGAATCCCGGGGTCTCCGCCATCGATTGCAGGAAGTTCCCCAGAGCGCCATGGGAAACGATCACTCCCTTCGGACGTCCGGTGGATCCGGAGGTGTGAATGATGTAGGCGGTATCTTGTGGCGAGCTGACATGATCAAGGCGTGCTTCGATGTCGTCCGGAACTTCATCTAACAAAACACACCGTTCCACTCCGGCCAGCAGCGGGGCGAGTGAGGAGCTTGCGAGGGCACAGGCCGGTTTCTGGTCGGCGAGGATGTGCGCAAGCCGGGCGGGGGGATTTGATGGATCGAGCGGCACGCAAACGGCTCCGCATTTCCAGATGCCCAGCATCGCCGCGGGCAGCCTGCGGTCGCGCTCGACGAGCAGGACCACCTGGTCGCCCTGAGCCACTCCCCGGGAGCGCAGAGCGGCGGCGATTCGCGAAGAGAAGCTGCCCAGTTCTTGATAGGTGAGGCCGTCATCTGCATCCAGAACCGCGGTTTTCCCCGGTTTTTCAGCGATCGAAGCGGCGATCATCCACGGAGCGGTCCGCTTGGGAAAATCCGGACGGATCGGGCCCTCGGCCCTGGATTCGAGAAACGCCAGATCGTTGGCATCGAGGGCGCTGATTTCGGAAACGGTCGATTCCGGACTTTCGCAGATGCGGTTGAGGATGACGAGGTGGCGCCGCAGCATGGCCTCGATGCTCGGCTTCTCGAAAAGCGCGCGGCGATATTCGATGCAGAGTTGCTGCCGGTCCGGGAAGTGATTCAGGAGCATGCTCAAATCGAATTGAGATGCCCCCCGGTGGCAGGTGTAAGGCTGACAACTGAGGCCGCCGGCCCAGCTTTCCCGGATCGGGATCTCCTGGTGGTCGAACATCACCTGCGCGAGTGGTGCTTCGTTTTCCTCACGGTTGACTCGGAGCTCCGCAAGAATCCGCTCGAACGGTGCATCCTGATTTTCCAACATCTCAAAGGAGGCCTGTTTCACCCGATCCAGCAAGGCATGGAAATCCTCGTCGCCATTGAGTTCGATCCGGAAGGGCAGGGTGTTCACGAGCGTGCCGACCAAGTGGCCGCTGCCAGGCACATGCCGGTTGGCCACGGGAACCGCCGTGATCAAATCATCGCCGGCCCCGTGCTGGCGAAGCAGCACCAGAAAAGCGGCGAGCTGAACCATGAACGGGGTGGCACCGCGCGCCCGGGCGATCGCCTCGATCTGATTGCAGATGGCGGCCGGCAACTCGATGGCTTCCAGCCCCCCCCGGTCGTCTCCCCGGGCATTCCGGGGGGCATCGATCGGCAGGGGGATGCTGCCCGGGTGGCCATTCAGACGTTCTTTCCAATATCGAAGCTGCCCATCGAGTCCGGGACCATCCGCCCAGTCCCGGTGGCGCGCCGCGTAGTCGAGGAAATCCAGGTTTCCACCCGGAAGCCGGATGGACGAACCGGCGACCATTGCACTGTATGTCGCGCCCAGCTGGGTGGCGAGAACGCGCATCGACCAACCATCCGCAGCGATGTGATGGGCACAAACCGCTAACAGATGTCTGCGATCGTCAAGGGTCACTAATTTCGCACGAAAAGGGGGCGAATTCTCCAGATCGAAGGGAATCGTCGCAAACTGCTCAAGATCCCTTCGTGCCGCCGACTCGTCAGCGATGTTCGTGAAGCCCAGCTCCGGTAGGAAAGCATCATCGATCCAGGCACGCACGTTGCCGTCACGCAGTCCGTGTCGGGAGAAAAGCATCGGGTGCTGTGCCACCACGTGATCAAAGGCCCGTGCGAGGATGCCGTGGTCGAGAATCCCATCGAGTTCGATCACTCCGAAAACATGATAGGCCGCGCTTTGGGGATCGAGTTGATGAAGGAACCACATCCGCTGCTGGGAATGCGTGAGCTGCCCCCGCTCCCCACCCGACTCCGCGAATCGCGGGGCGCTTCGACCACTTTTCCTCACGTTCTGCGCCAGTTCGGCAAACGACCCGGCGGCAAGAATGCATCCGATCGGCACTCTCGCACCGCTTCGTTCCTCGATGATCGCCGCGAGGCGGGCGGCGTCGATCGATCTCATTCCGAGGGATCCGAGATCGTCCGTGCTTCGGACCTGGCTGTGTCCGCTGACCTCGCGCACCGCCTCAAGGATGATCTCTGTCGTCGGACAGGATTCAGTCGATGCGAGATCTTCGCCCGCCTGTTCGATGAGCTTGAGGGATCCGTCGAGCATCGCATCGCGGCAGGCAAAGCGCCGGATCTTCCCGCTGGTGGTGCGTGGCAGGAGCCCCGGTTTGGTGAATCCCAGCGATGCCACCGCGACTCCGCATCGCGAGGCCACTGCCGTGCGGATCTTCCGGCGGATGGCGGCAAGGTCGGACTCTCTGGACCACGGACCTTCGAGAAGGAGATTCACACGTTCGCCGTTTCCGGATTCGATCGAAAACGCAGCGGCCGCACGGACGTCGGAACAAGCGAGGCGCGCCGTCTCTTCAATATCCTCCGGAGAATGGTTCACTCCATCCACGATGATGAGGTCCTTCCTCCTGCCCGTCACATAAAGATGCCCATCCTTGAGAAACCCGAGATCACCCGTGCGAATCCCGCCTGGCACAAATACCTCCTGTGTTTCCTCGGTCCGGCCCCAGTATCCCTGCGCGACCAACGGGGCCTCCGCCCGGATTTCCCCGATGACTCCATCATTAACCGCCATGCCGCTCACCGGATCGGTGATGCGAATGCGCACGCCCTCAAGCGGTGTGCCGCTGGATACCAGTTCGCCGCATTGCGGATGACTAACGATCGGCAGTTTCTCGTCCTGGTGGAGGGCGGTGACGATGAGTGTTGTTTCCGCCATGCCATAACCCGGGTGAAACGCATCATCGGAAAACCCGTATCGGCCGAACCGACGGGCGAATGCACGCAGGGTCGATGCCCGCACCCGCTCCGCCCCGCAGGGTGCTGCCTTCCAGCAGGATAGATCGATTCCCTCCAGATCCTCATCGCGGATCATGCGGGTGCATGCGTCGAAGGCGAAATCCGGAGCACCGGAAAACTCCGCGCGATACCGGCTGATCGCCCGCAGCCAGCGGACCGGACGCTGGATGAAATGATCGGCTGAGAACCAAATCAGCGGCACGCCATCCTCGAATGCATTGAGGAGCTTCAACACCAGACCCATGTCATGATAGGGCGGCAGCCAACTCAGCATCGACGAGAACGCGCAAGTCTTGTGTCCCTGCAAGGCGGCGTGATGCGCCCTGAGATTCGCATGGGTGATCATCACTCCCTTCGGCGAGGAGGTGGATCCGGAGGTGTATTGCAAAAGGCATGGGCCCACCGGCATGCGGGCCTCACCCGACCATGGGGAGTTTTTCGCGAGCAAGCTCGTTTCCACCACCTCAAGTCCATCCGGTGTCCGGCCTGTGGGCGAGCCCAAGGCGAAGCTTGCTCCGCTGTCTGCCATGACGGCTTCAAGACGCTGCCGATGGCGGGTGCCCCGGGGTGGATAGGCAGGCACCGCGATCGCACCCGCATGCCAACAGCCGAAGAGCCCTTCGATGAAATCCGGCCCCGGCGTTTCCATCAGTAGCACCGGCTTTCCAGCGAGACCTCGATCAAGGAGCGATGAAGCCACCGCCCGGGCCCGCTGCGCGAGTTCGCTCTGGCTGCGGTCTTCACCGGGATTCTCGCCATCGGGCAGGAATCGAAACGGAACCGCATCCGGTTGTGCGGAGGCGCGCTCGTCGAGCAGCGCATGCAATGGACCTGCGGAGCCCGCGACACTGCAATCCGGCGATGATGCGGAGGTCCGGGACATCATGAGTCACTGGGCTCACGCCCTCTGGCGAACGCGGCGGAGCAACCCTGCCGAGACCGCAGCCGCGAGGAGAGTGCTGGAAGTGGGTTCCGGAACCGCGATGAAGGAACCAAATCCCGAGGTTTGTCCGCCCGTCAGGCTGAGGTCGCCATCAAATGCGGCGAACATCCCATTGTTGCCCGCGGGATTGCTCGGCAGGGTGGTGCCAAACATATCGAAGCGGACCTGCGAGGTGTTGCTGTAATAGGCGATAAAGGAACCCTCCGGTCCGGTTTCTGATAGATTGAGGCCACCCGCATCAAAGGTGACCGTGCCGTCCGCGCGGCTCGCGCTGATGTTGCTGCCGTTGCGGATCTGATAGCCCATCAGTCCGTTGCCGAGGTAGGTGCGGATCGATTCCGACTGACCGGGCTCACCGTCGTGATCGTAAATGAGCAGGCGGAAGTCCGAGAGCACGGCTTGTTGGGTGAAGGTCCCGCCACCTGCATAAAACGTCATCATGTAGGCGATGCCGCCGGTCGGTTGCGCGAAGCTTCCGGTGTGGCGGTAGTAGACGCCCAGATCCCCATCGGGCTGGCCGGCCGCCGAGTTGTAATCGGGAATCCAACCGACGAATTCATACGATCCCTGTGAACCGAGAATGGTCACCCGCGCGTCGATCGACTGACCGTTCTGCGTGGTGACATTCACGAAGTCGAATGAAGTTCCCGAGTAATACTCCGGACCGAGCGTCGACATGTTCGGGTAGATCCCGTTGTTCGGCTGAACGTTCTGGCTGAAGTCCAGCGGCAGGTAGTTCTGCGCAAACGCGGATGAGGACAGGGCCACAAGAAGGTGGACCGCGCTGGCATAGGGGGGGCGTGGCATGCGTTTATGGGGGGGATCAGGATGAACGGCGGGGGGGACGTTTGAGCGCCTGGGTGAGCGCCTTGCCTAGAGAATCGATGTGCTCCGGGCCAAACAGCGCGAGATGATGGCCCGAAACCGGGATGATGTCCAGTCCGGACAAGGCCACCTGCGACCATCCGTAGTCCGCAGGTCTCTCAACCTTGTCGCTGGCATGGGAGGCCTTGAAAAGAGTGATCCGGCCATCAAAGGGCCTCGGCCGGTATTCTTGCATCGCACGCCAGTTTTCTTCACGCACCTGCACCCGGCGAAGATCGCTGTAGGCCTCGGCCGGCCCCTGTTTGCGAGCGGCACTCAACTCGGCCTTGATCCGGCGGTGGGTTTGCATGCCTTCGGCGATCCGGGCACTCAGTTTCCCCAATCTCTCACCGAACGGAACTTCGCGGTTTTCATTCCAGAACACGCTGAAGCGCTCGAACGGGCTGTAAAGCCGTGCCTCGGCCGCAGGATTGTGGGTGTCGAACATGCCAAGAAACTCCACCTGGTGCCCGGCGTCGCGAAGCTGGCAGGCGATTTCGTGAGCAACCACGCCACCGAAGGAATATCCGGCCAGGCGGAAGGGGCCCTCGGACTGCATGGAAAGAATGCTCTTTAGATAAGCGGCCGCGGTTTCTTCGATGCTCCTGCGCTCAAGCGGGCCGTTGTTGCCAAGTTCCAGTGATTCGATCGCGTGGACCGGCAGATCGGCCGGCATGAGGGCGGCCAAGCCCCGGTAGAAAATCACGCCACCGTCTCCGCCATGGATGCAGAAAAGCGGTGGCTGGGATCCACCTCGGGCCAGCGTCACGATGTGACCAGGGCCCTTGCCCGACGGGGCGGGGAACACCTCCGCGGCTTCCATGGATTTCGGTGCGGCCGGTTCTCCCGCGAGAATCCCCGCAAGACGGGCGATTGTGGGATGCTGGAGAAGCACGGCCAGCGGGAGACTTTTGTCGAACTCGCGGTTGATCCGTGAAAACATGCGCAGCGCCATCAGCGAGTGCCCGCCGAGGGAGAAGAAATCGTCGTGACGGCCGATGTCCGCAACCCCTAACAGATCACGCCAGATCGAGGCCAGATGGCTTTCGATCCCCGCTTCGGGAGCCTCCTTCGGCGCGTCGTTCTTGATCGTGGAGCGCTGGCCCGGATCCGGAAGCGCCTCGACCCGGATCTTGCCATTGGCATTGAGCGGGAAGGACTCGATCACGGCGATGCCATCCGGCTGCATGAACGAAGGCAGGCGCTCCGCGGCAAAGCTGGCGAGATCAGACGGCTCCAGCATCGCACCTGGTTGGGAAACCACCCAGACAAGAATCCGTTTGGTCTCCGCACTGTCACCACGCACCGCCGCCTTGCATTGCCGCACTTGCGGGTGCTGAGCGAGCACGCTTTCGATTTCGCCCAGTTCGATCCGGAATCCGCGGACCTTGACCTGATGGTCACGGCGGCCGAGGAACTCGATCGCTCCATCCGGCGTCCACCGGCAGCGGTCACCGGTTCGGTAAAGTCGGCCGAGTGACGGGTGATCCACGAATTTCTCCGAAGTGAGTTCCGGAGCATTGAGATAGCCGATCGCGAGACCGTCTCCTCCCGTGCACAGTTCTCCCGGGATCCCCACGGGCACCGGACGAAAGAGCTCGTCCAACAGATGCACCGTGGTATTCGAAATGGGCCTGCCAATCGGGATCGACGGGGTATCCAGATCGTCCCGAGTGATGCGGTGGCAGGTGGTGAAGGTGGTGTTTTCGGTCGGGCCGTAGCCATTGATCAGGGTGGTCCCCGGCAGTGCATCCAACGCCTTTCGCACATGGGGAATCGAAAGCACGTCGCCTCCGGCCAGCAGGGTTTTGAGCCCCTTGAGCGATGATGCGTGTACGTCGATCATGATTTGGAACAACCCGGCGGTGAGCCAGAGTGTCGTCACGCCACGCTCGCGGACCGCCGTGGCGATGGCCTCCAAACCGGGGCCATCCGGAAGCAGGACCAGCTTTCCTCCGTTGAGCAGTGCACCCCAGATTTCAAGCAGCGAGGCATCGAAGGAAGCGGGAGCGGCCTGAAGAAACACGTCTTTCTCGGATATGGTGAGGAAGCTGTTGTTCTTCACCAAGCGCACGGTTCCGCGATGCGGGAGCAGCACTCCCTTGGGTCTTCCGGTAGAACCCGAGGTGAAAAGCAGATGGGCCGGTGAATCCGCAGTGACTTCCAAGTCCGCGAGTGGAACCTCGCTCTCATCGCTTCCCACTGGATCGATCCGGATCACACGCCCGTTCCAAGCTTCGGGAAACACCGAGGCACACCCCGCATCCACGAGCGCTCGGGTGGCACCGCTTTCCTCAAGCAGTGTCTGGAAGCGATCCGCCGGATACGATGGATCCAGCGGAACACAACATCCGCCCGCGAGAAGTATGCCAATGAAGCCCACAATCATCTCCGGTCCCGGGGTGGTGCTGATGGCAACCCGGTCGCCGGGATGGATTCCGGCGTCGATGAGCTTGCCCGCGGTTTTCATGCCGGCGTGGCGGATCTGACCGTAGTTGAAAGCACGCTCGCCGCATTCGACTGCGATTCGTGTGGGGAAACGCCGCGCCGTTTCGAGAAACAGACTCCCGATGGTGGCATCGCGCGGATATTCCCGATGGCTGCCGGACCAGTCTTCGAGCAATTGGTGGCTCTCGTCACGTGTGAGGATGGCAAACTGCTCGATCGGTTTCCCGGGATCCGCGGCGATGTCTTCCAGGAGTTGCACGAAGTGACCGAGCATCCTCTCCGCCGATGCGCGTGTGAACAGATCGATGCTGTAGTCGCAGGACGCCCGCCATCCTTCGCGACGTTCGACCATGAAGAAGTGAAGGTCGAAGATCGTTCCGGGCGAGCGGGATGGAATCGGTGTCAGGGTGACTCCCCCGAAGGTTCCCGCCTGGGCGAAGGAACGGTGGTGGTTGAAATTGACCTGGAACAGCGGGTTGCGGCTTTGATCGCGTTCCGGACGGAGTTCCCGGACAAGGCACTCGAAGGGCAGTTCCTGATTTTCCAGCGCCTCCAACGCCGTTTCCCGGACCTGAGCGAGAAACGCGGGAAAGTCGGGATTTCCCGTTAGATCGCAACGGAGGATCAGCGAGTTGATGAAAACCCCGATCAAGGGTTCCAACTCACCACGGGTGCGTCCGGTGACCGGAGTACCGACCGCCACGTCCAAGGCTCCACTGTATCTTCGCAGCAGGATCATGTAGGCTGCGAACTGGAGGTGGAACAAGGTCGCCCCCTGGCGGGCGGCGATGGCCTGAAGCTTGTCGGTCAGTTCCTTGGGCAGCAGCGTCGAGATGATTTCACCCTTCCACGACTTCACCGGAGGCCTTGGGAAATCGGTGGGCAGGTCGAGCTCGCTCATGCCCTCCAGCTTTTTCTTCCAGTAGGCAAGCTGCTGCTTCATTTCCGGACCTTCCAGAAACTCCTTTTGCCAAACACTGAAGTCGCCGTATTGGATGGGCAGGGGATCCAGCGGACAGGGTTTGCCTTCGAAGAATGCCTGATAGATCTCGGCAATCTCACGGGTCAGCACGGTCATCGACATCCCATCAAAGAGGGCATGGTGCACGGTGACGTGGAGAATGTGGGAATCCGGCGACAACCTGAGAAGCTCGGCCCGGATCATCGGACCGGTGGAAAGCCGGAAGGTCCGGCGCGCCTCGATGGTTCCAAGCCGGTCTGCTTCTTCCGTGATCCGGTCTTCCGGCAGGTGGCTGATGTCGATCACCGGAAGACTCAGCACCAACTCCGGACTGACGATTTGCAGCAACTCGCCATCCTGCTCGCCAAACCGGGTCCGCAGTGCCTCGTGGCGGACGATGATTTCGTTGAGTGTCCGTTCAAGCAGTCCCGCGTCCAGCGGACCTGTCAGTCGGAAGCGCAGGGGCACGTTGAATGCGGAAACCTCACCCTGCAGGAGTTCCAGATACCAGAACATCTGCTGGGCGACGGACGCGGGAAACGCGAGAACGCCGCCCGGACATTCCGCGTTGGCGGATGGTCCGCTGGATGCGTCCTGGATGGGTTTCATGGGTTCAGAGATTGCGGCGGTAGGCATCGCGGTTGACGCGTTGGATGGAGGGGGATGCGGGTTTGGTGGACTCCGCGAGAGGTTCCGCTGCCAGGGCGGCGATCGTCCGCAGGCGGAAGACTTGAGCGGGCGTGAGTGGAATCCCGGCCCGAGTGGCACGGGTGGTGATCTGGAAAATCAGGATGGAGTCGCCACCAAGGCTGAAGATGTCATCCTCGATGCCGATGGCGTCCTTGCCGAGAACCTGTTTCCAGATATCCAGCAGCGTGGATTCCGTCTCATTCCTCGGAGCGGTGAGTTCACGCGTCACAGTCTCTCCGGATGCCTCACCGGGGGCGGGCAGGGCCTTCCGATCGACCTTTCCATTCGGAGTAAGCGGGAAGGACTCCAGTATCACAAAGGCGGAGGGAATCATGTATTCCGGAAGCTCGGCGGCAAGGTGCCGCTTCAGATCCCGGATGAGATCCTTGGAATCCGCGGACTTCGCCGTGCGCGGGACATTGGCGAGCGCGGAAACCTCCAGCGCGCTCCCGGGCAACGACCAACCCGGCAGGGCGGCATCGGCAGCGGGGAGGAAAACCGCTTCCAGCAGGCCATGGGTGCCATCTTCTTTCCAGCGGACATGAGCCTTGTAGCCGGTAAGTGCGGCAACCGCGAACAAGTCCTCGGCGCTCACCGCGTTCGACGGTGTGGGCGGCATTTCAGGAAGGGCGGACGAAGAATCGGCCGCATCGAGAGCCTTGCGGAAGGCGAGGGCCCCGGAGAGCCGGGCGTCGGGAATGTGGGTTAGATGCAAGGCGGACGGTCCCTCCATGAGCATGGCTTCAAGCTGCTCGAGGTTGAGATTTCTCCACTCGGAGGCGGGAGGAACCGGTGACGTGGCCGGAGTCCGGCCCACATGGAGAATGACGTCGTAATGATAAGTGGTCGTCTCATTCATCAGCTTCCCGCGACGCAGCTGGATCTCGACATGGGAAACGCCGGGAATGGATGAACTCATCGCGCCGAACCATGCCGGGTCGATCGAAAGCTCGGTCTCCTGGGCGAGGCGCTGTGCCGCCATTTCCCGAAGTTGCCCCGCCGTGGTCCCGGCGGGTGCGTGCTCGCGAAGCGCCGTGGCATGATGGACGGCGAGCAGCGAGTTCCCCTGGATATCCCCCAGATAGATCCGGCCTCCGGGACTCAGGACACGTGCAGCACCTTTGAGAACCTTGATCAAGTAGTCCGCATCCGGGAAATACTGGGCCACCGAGTTGATGATCACGGTGTCGAAATACGAATCGGGAATGCCGTCGAAATCATCGGCAGGACGGTGAAACAACTTCACCTGGGGAAGGTTGTTCTGCTGCTCCAGAGCCTCGATGGCCACCTTCGAAATGTCCGCAGCCCAGTAACACTCCGAATCGGCCGCAAGGCGGGAAAGGAGTTGTCCGGTGCCGCATCCGATCTCGAAGCGGCGGCTGCCACCCACTTGCCGGATGCGCTCCACCGTCGTGTCGATCCACTCATTGACCTGGGCGTCCAGATTCTCCACACCCGCCCATCCGGCGATCACCGAGTCGAGGCGATCGAGCTTGTCGGCACCGGTTTGGTCGATCGCCGACTTGTAGAGAAGGTCCCACTGGTCTTTCCAAATGGCGGTGCCGTCGGAGTCGGTGGTTTCGCTCGGAGTCGTGAGATAGGCCACCAAACGTCCATCGTTGACATGGGCGACCGCCTTGGTCACCGACGGGTGTTTCTCGATCAGGGACTCGATTTCCCCGAGCTCGATCCGGTAGCCGCGCAGTTTGATCTGGTGGTCCAGACGGCCGAGGAACTGCAAGTCTCCATTCTCGAAGAAGCGGACACGGTCCCCTGTGCGGTAAACACGGCCGAATTCAGGGTGCTCGATGAACTTCTCGGCAGTAAGCTCCGGGCGGTTCAGATAGCCGCGTGCAAGCCCGGCACCGCCTAACAAAAGCTCGCCCGCCACTCCGGGAGGGAGCAATTTCCCATGTTCATTGACGATGAAGGCACGGGTGTTGGAAACCGGTCTGCCGATGCTTGCCCGTCCGCCGGGCTGGCGAAGCGTGAATGTGGAATAGGTGGTGTCCTCGGAGGGCCCATACAGATCATAAACCCGGATGCCGGAAAGGGTCTCGTAAATCCGGTCGGAGAGCGTCTCGGAGAGCGCCTCACCGGCGAGATTGATCACCTTGACCGAGGAGGGGACCAACTCGGCATCCAGAAGTTCCGTGATGGCCGATGGCACCGTGTTGATCAGCGTGATCGAGTCCCGGTGGGGATGGTCACGGAGGTCCAGAGCGTTTTCGGCAAGAATGAGCGATCCACCGGCCGCGAGGGTGACGAACATTTCAAAAATCGACAGGTCGAAACAGATCGACGTCGAAAACAAGACTCCCGCGAGATCTGCGGGTTGATAGACACCACGTGCCCAACCGATCAGCGCGATGGCATTGCGATGCTCGATGGCCACGCCCTTCGGCTTGCCGGTGGAACCCGAGGTGTAGATCACGTAGGCAAGATCGGCGGGCTGGGTATGGGACGGGGGACGATCGGCCGCGGATTGAAGAACATCGTCGATGAAATGATGCCGGCTGGTATTGCCTGCGGGGAGGGTGGATTCCAGCGACTTCTGGGTGAGGAGGATCGGAGCGTTCGAGTCCTGGAGGATGTATTCAATGCGATCCTTCGGATACTTCGGATCGATTGGGACATAGGCCCCGCCGGCTTTGAGCACGGCGAGGATGGCGACAACCGTTTCCGGCCTGCGTTCCGCACAGATGCCAACAAGCGTTTCGCGCTCCACGCCTGCTTTGCGGAGATCGGCGGCCAGGGCATTGGCGTGGCGGTCGATTTCCTGATACGAGAAGGTCCTTCCCGCATGACGAAGGGCGATGGCGTGCGGCGAGCGGTCCACCTGGTCCTCGAAAAAGCGCTGGATCGAGGGTTCCACAGGCAGCGGGGCCTCCGTCCGGTTCCACTCCTCCAGCTTCCGGCGGTCTCCGCTTGTCAGAAGATCGAGATCCCTGAGCGGGGAATCCCCCTGCGAGATCACGGATTCGATGAGTTGTTCGTAAGCATCCAGCCAAGCCAGGATGGTTTGGCGGTCATGCAGATCCGTGTTGTATTCGCATTCGACGACGAGTCGCTCATCGGTCTGGACGAGGTTGAAGAAGAGATCGAAGTTGACGAACTGCTTCGGGTTGGTTTCCACATCGAAGCGGAGGCCGTCGAAGCGGATCTGATCGAGGCCGTTCTTGTCGATGTTGAAGATGACCGAAACCAGGGGCACGCGGCTGGTGTCGCGCGGCAGGTTGAGTTTCTTCAGGAGACTGCCGAACGTGTGGTTCTGATGGTCGTATGCCTCGAGCACCTGCTCCTTGACCTCGGCGGCGAAGCTGCGGAACGGACGGTCCGCTACCGGCGAGAGGCGGAGTGGCAGGAAATTCAAACAATGCCCCACGAGTTCATCCCTCCCGATCCGGGTTTGTCCTGCGGCTGGCACGCCGATGACCACATCCTCCTGCCCGGTGATCCGGTGAAGCAGCGTGGCAAACGAGGAGAGCAGGGTGGCGAACAGAGTGCCACCGAGTTTCGGGGAGGCTTTCTTGAGACGTTCGAAACGCTCCGGATCGATGGTAATTTTCTCCATCGCGCCATGATAGGTCTTTACCGGAGGGCGCGGTCGGTCGGTCGGCAGGTCGAGAACCGGTGCGCCATCGGAGAATCTGGCAACCCAGTAGTTTTCAGCGTCTGTCGATTCGATGCTGCCGCGATTGGCGGCCTCAAGGCGGGCGTATTCGGCAAAGGACATCGCCGGCTGGAGGCGCGGAAGGGTTCCTTGGCGGCGGGCGTTGTATGCCGCAGCAAGTTCTGCGAGAATCATGCCAAACGACCATCCATCGCATACCATGTGATGTGCGGTGAAGATGAGTTCGTGAATGCCACCCGCGAGTTTCACAAGTTCGAAGCGGACCAGCGGCCCCTTGGTGAGATCGAAGGGAATGGAACTCTCGGCGCGTTTGATCAACGAGAGTGGAAGCGTCGCCGATGGGGACTGTGCATCGATGCTGGAGAAGTCATGTTCGATGAGCTCCACCGCGCGGCCCGACGGATGGAAAAACTGGGTTTCTCCGTCCTCTGAGAACGTGCTGCGCAAGGCCGGGTGGCGGACGATGATGTCATGCAGGGCGGATCGGAAGGCGCTTCCATCAAGGTCACCCTCGAAACGGATGACGTTGGACTCGTTGAACGCGCAATTGGCTTCATCGCCCATCAGGACGGCATGGAAGATCTCGCGCTGGGCCTCGGTGGTCGGAGCGCTGTCAGAGCGTGGAAACTCCCGGGGTGCTTCATGTCCGATGTCCGCAGATGCGGGAAGGAACCCGGCCTCCTGCATGTCCTGCACCGCTCCGACAAAACCGCGGATGACTTGATCGAAATCCTCATCGCTGTGGGCCGTGGTGAAGTAAAGCGGTCGCCCCTCCCAAACATGCACGCCGCGTTCGCGGAGGAAGAACCAGAGCAGGCTCGCATACTTCAGATCAGGCGCGTGTTCGATCACCGCATAGGCGCTGAAGTGCGGGATCCGGATTGGCACGCCGATGTGTTCGAAGTGCCCGTTCAAAGTCCGGCAGAGGCGGGCGACACGTTCCTCCATGTCGATTTGCAAGCGCGGACCTTCACCAAGAAGGTGCTGGACGACTCGCCACGCCGCAGCCATCGCGAGCGGATGCCGGACGAAAGTGCCTGCAAAGAATGTCACTCCGACCTCAGGGAAACTGTCATCTCCGTAGTGCCAGGCCCCGCCGTCGAGAGCATCCATGTATTCGCGTTTTCCGGCCAGCACGCCGATTGGCATGCCACCTCCGATCACCTTTCCATAGGTGGCAAGATCGGCCTCAACACCGAAGTAGGCCTGCGCGCCTCCGGGGGCGCAGCGGAATCCGGTGACCACTTCGTCGAAGATCAGGGCGGTGCCTGATTTTTCGGTAATGGCCCGGACTTCGTGCATGAACTCGCGGGGTTGGAGGCCCGGCGCACGGCTTTGCACGGGTTCCACCATGACCGCTGCCAACTCATGAGCATGCGCCCGCAGGATCTCGAGTGAGGCAGGATCCGCATAGTCGAGAACCAGCATGTTTTCCACAAGCGATTGCGGAATACCCGGCGCGATCGGCTGGGCCTTGTAAACCCCATCCACCCATGAACCGCGGACCAAAACCTCTTCGAACATGCCATGGTAATCGCCGGTGAAATAAGCGATCCGGCTGCGGCCCGTGATCGTCCTGGCCAGACGCATCGCAGCCATCACCGCTTCCGATCCGGTGTTGCAAAAGGTGGCCCGCTCCATGCCGGTGAGTTCACAGATGGCCTTCGCAAGTTTTCCTGCGACCGGCGACTGCGGACCAATCTCGATCCCGGATTTCAACTGCTCTTCGACCGCTTCGATGAGCCAGTCCGGGGAATGACCGAAGAAATACGTTCCGAAGCCCATCGTGATGTCGACATACTCATTTCCGTCGAGGTCCCAGATCCTTGCGTCCTTGCTGCGCGATGACACGATCGGATAGACCATTTCCTTCCACTGCGATTTGAAGCCGGAGACCGCGCGTGGATCGGCGAAGTGGGGACGGTGCTCCTCGGTGTAGGCCTTTGATGCGCGCGTCTTGGCGGTGTAGCGTTCGATCAAGCGGTCAAGTGCAGCCTGCTGGCCCGGGGTCAATCCGCCCTTGTCGCCCTTTTCGATAGGCTTGTAGGGGCCGAAGCGGGTGGGCGCCGCCGCACTGCGGTTGAGGTGGGCTGGCCAGGTGATCGGTGCCGGACCGCTTGGGTGGGTCTGGGATGCAGGGACCGTTTGCCCGGCCAGCAGTGCCTGCATGATTTGCAGGTTGTTAGCCAGAAGTTGCTCCAGCGGGCCTCCGGGCGTCTGGGCTGCAATGGAAGCAGGTGCCACGGCAGGAGTCTTTGCAAGAGCCGGTGCTTCTGCAGGCAGGACCGACGCGAGATGGTCCGCCAGTGCCGCCACCGAAGATAGATCGCCCAGCATCTGGCGGAAAGTCACTTTCACTCCGAACCGGGCTTGGATGGCTCCGCTCGCCTGGGTGAGGAAGAGGGAATCGAAACCCAGCTCGGTGAAGGTCGCCTTGTCATCGGTGACGGCCACGCCGGAAAGCTCCATGACCAGTGCGCGAAGCTTCGACTGGATTTCTGATAGACGATCAATGGAGGCCATGGCGGAGGGAGCTAGAGGGGAGGGTAGGGGGGAGGGAAGGGGAAGATTGGCCACAGGTGCGGGGACCGGTTTGGCGGCGGCCGATTCGGAATTGTCGATCCAATAGCTTTTCCGTTCGAACGGATAGGTTGGAAGGTGGAGTTTGGCGCGTTGTTGCCCGGCAAACCCTGCGGACCAATCGAAAGCGCGTCCGTGTTTCCAAAGTTCGCCTGTTGCGTTGAGCAGGTGGTCGAGATCGTTTCCTTCGTCGGGAAGCGTGGTGACGACCGGATGTCCTGCGCGTGAAGGGTGCTGGCGGGCGAACTGCGAGAGCGCCTGCCCGGGACCCACTTCCAGAATCAAAAGATCGGGATCAGCCAGAGCGGTTTCGAGGGCCATGCTGAATTGAACGGCCTGGCGGAGTTGACGCCCCCAGTATCCGGGATCGGCGAGGGTCGCGGCATCCATGGGTTTCCCCGTGCACGTCGAAATCCATGGGATCGTGGGATCCGCCGCGGGAATCATCGTGGCTTCTTCGGTGAAGGCTGCGACGATGGGGTCCATCATCGACGAGTGAAATGCGTGGGACGTTCTCAACAAACGACACTGGACCCCGGATTCCTCAAGCACCTTCTGATAGCCGTCAATCACCTCGCAGGGGCCGGAAAGCGTGCAAAGATGGGGGCTGTTCACTGCTGCAACATCGATCCCCCCGGGTAGGGTGAGCTCGCTGGCGGATTTGCGCACGGCGAGCATGCTGCCCGCCGGCAGTTCCTGCATCAGCCTCGCTCGGGTGGCGAGCAACTGGAGTGCGTGAGCGAGCTTGAAGGTGCCCGCCAGCACAGCCGCGACGTATTCGCCGATGCTGTGGCCAATCATCAACGAGGGCTCGATTCCCCGCGAGATCCATAGTTTCGCAAGCGAGTATTCAACGGCGAAGATGCATGGCTGGGTGAGCGACGTGCGGTGGATCTCCGACTCGGCTGTTTCCCGGGCTGCTTCCGATGGATAGAGCGTGGCCCGGATGTCGTGTTGGATCAGGGGACGAAGAAGCTCGGCGCATTCATCCATTGCGAGGCGGAAGACGTCCTCCGTCTCGTAGAGGCTCCGGGTCATCCCCACATACTGCGAGCCCTGCCCGGGGAAGAGAAAAGCGACCTTTGGTGGCTGATGTGCTGCTTCCACGGGTTTGGAACCGCCACGGAGTTTGGCGATCGCCTCGTCACGATCTTCCGCCACCACGGCCATGCGGTGGGCGAAGGCCCGCCTGCACGTGGCGAGTGTGTAGGAGACATCGGCGAGCGGTTCTTCCTTCTGTTCCAGGAAATCCGCGAGACGCCGGGCGGCAGAGGCGACGGCTTCCGCGGAGCGTGCGGAGACCACGAGAAGTTGTTTCCCCGCGGCCGGTGACGTCGGTGGGGCCGACGGTGCCTCGCTGACGACGACATGGGCATTGGTGCCACCCACACCAAACGCGCTGACGCCGGCGATTCGCGGTTTGTCACCCGCTTTCCAGTCTTGATCGGTCGCCACCGGAGCAAAGGGGCTGTTGGCGAAGTCGATGCGGGGATTGGGAGCCTTGAAGTGAAGAAGGGCAGGGATCCTGCCATGGCGGAATTGCTGGATAGTCTTGATGAGTCCCGTCACACCCGCCGCGCAATCGAGGTGGCCGATGTGGGTCTTGCCGGTGCCGATCGAACAGAAGCCGTTTTCTTCAGCACCACCTTCGCGGAAGGCTTTGGTGAGAGCCGCGACTTCGATGGGGTCGCCCAGCGGGGTGCCGGTGCCATGAGCCTCGATGTAGGACACCTCGGAGGGATGAACCCCGGCGGAGGCCTGGGCCAGGGCGATCACGTCGGCCTGGGCATTCACCCCGGGCGCGGCAAAGCCGATCTTGTCCGAGCCGTCATTGTTCACCGCCCAACCGCGAATCACGGCAAGGATCGGATCGCCGTCGGCAACGGCTTCACTGAGACGTTTGAGAAGCACCACACCGCAGCCATGCCCGAAGACGGTTCCAGCCGCCTCCGCATCGAAAGCGCGGCAGGTGCCGTCGGGCGAAACCATTCCATCCTCCTGATAGAGATACTCCCTTTGCTGGGGAAACGTAAGGGAAACCCCGCCCGCGAGGGCCATGTCGCACTGATAGGTGAGCAGGGACGTGGCTGCCTGACAGATCGCCACCAGCGAGGTGGAGCAGGCGGATTGAACGGTCATGCTGGGTCCGCGAAGGTTCAATTTGTAGGACACGCGGACCGGCAGGAAGTCCTTGTCGTTCCCGAGCATGGTCTGATACTCGGAAACCTGATAGGAGCCGGCGAGGTCGCGCCCGGTTCCAAGGTTGTGAAGCAGATAGGTGTTGAGACTCAGGCCCGCGTAAACCCCGATAAGGCCACCATAGGTCGCCGGATCACAACAGCCGTCCTCCAATGCCTCCCAGGCGCATTCGAGAAAGATCCGGTGTTGGGGATCCATCAATTCCGCCTCCTTCGGATAGATCCCGAAGAACGATGCATCGAAAAGATCGGGGTTCTTGATCACACTGCGCGCCCCGACGAAGCGGCGTCCATCGGCTTCCACCCGGCCCGGGAAGCGGCTGATGCTGTCTTTTCCCGCGATGAGGTTGTTCCAGAATTCATCCGGATCGGCGGCATCCGGAAACCTTCCGGACATGCCGATCACGGCGATGGCTTCCTGCTCTTGGGGGGAATCTTCGTTCATCGTTTGTCGGGGCGTTGGAATCGGGCGAATCCGGCCTTCGCAAGGCGGGATCTCTCTTGTGCGGCCGTGGCCGTCGTCGCGGCACGGCGGCGTTCGAAAAACTCGGCAAGGGCCCGCGCGTTCGGGCGGGCGAAGAGCTCGGTGATCGGAAAGTCCGTTCCGGTCATCTCGCGAAGCCGCACGTGAACGACCGCAAGATGAATCGAGTTCCCGCCAAGGTCGAAGAAGTTGGCCGTCGGATCCTCAAGCGGGCGTTCTAACAGCTCCGACCAGAGCCGCAGAATCCCGGTCTCCAGATTTCCGGCAGGTTGCAAGATCGGGGTCGCGGCATTGACTTCATCCGCGGAAACCAAGGTCTTGCGGTCCACTTTGCCATTGGGGGTGAGAGGAAAAGCCGTGACGTGAATGAAGCGTGCAGGGCACATGTAGGATGGCAGCAGGTCTGCGAGATGATCCCGCAGCGACCGCTCGTCCGCACGGCCCTGGATGTGGGCGGTGATCCGGTTTCCGGAGGAAGTGACGACGGCCTCCGCGACATCCGGGTGGGAAGCCAGCGCGATTTCGATTTCACCGAGTTCGATGCGGTGCCCATTCACCTTCACCTGATGATCGGCACGCCCGCGGAACTCGAAGGTGCCGCACGGCAAACGCTTGGCGAGGTCACCGGTGCGATAGATCCCGCCGACAAACTTCTCCGCGGTTTTCTCGGGATCCCTCAGGTAGCCAAAGCCGAGGCCCGCACCGGAAATGCACAGCTCGCCGGTATCGCCGTCCGGAAGAACCCGGAGTTCCTCATCGCGGATGCTGACGGAAACGTTCGGGATCTCATGACCCAGGGGAACAAAGGGGAAATCGTCGAGATTTCCGCGGTGAAGTCGGTGAATCAGACAGATGTCCGTGCATTCGGTGGGACCATACGAGTTGACCACCTCCGCGGAACAGTTCGGCGCGGTGAGCCAGTCGCGAAGACGGGGCAACGAGATCGGTTCCCCTCCCAACACGGCGAAACGAAGGGTCGCGATCTCCCCATATGCTCCGGAGGCCGCGGCATCGACCAAGGGGTAGAAGGCGCTTGGAGTGCAGTTGATCAAGGTCACCCGGTGCTCGCGGATCAATCCGAGGATGCGTGTGATGTCATAGGTGCGGCAGTCATCAAGCACGATGGCCCCGCCCGACCGCAGGGGGGCGAAGAAGTTTTTCTGGGTAAGGTCAAAGCTGGGCGAACTGATCACCAGAGCTCGGTCCCGGTCGGTCAGATCGAGCTCGGTCTCATACCAGTACAGCAGGTTCGCAAATCCGGAGTGACGGACCGAGGCAGCCTTCGGAACCCCGGTGGATCCCGAGGTGAAGATTGCATACACCGCTCCGCCGGATGCCGGTGAGGCTTCCGTCTCAAGCGGCGGGAGGGACTCCGAATCCTCGAAAAACCAAACCGGCGCACCTTCGAACGATGCCTCAAGCCCGCGGCGGGTCAGGACCGCATCCAGCCCGGCGGAAGCAATCATCGTTGAAATCCGCTGCGGTGGATACGAAGGATCGATCGGCACATAGGCGGCACCGGTTTTCAACACGCCGAGCAATGTGGCAATCAGCTCCATGGACCGGTCCAAGCCCACTCCGATCAACGACCCCGGGCCGATTCCACGACCATGCAACAGGGCGGCAATCGATCGGGCGCGGCCCACCAGCGCGGCATAATCCGTGGTGACACCGCCACAGATGACGGCGGGCGCGGAAGGGGAGTCTTCCGCACGTCGAAAGATGGCCTCGAACCATGGAGGTGCATCCAGGGTGGTTCCAGTTCCTTCGGAAAGGATCGTTTGCTCGTGGGGGGGCAGCATCAGGGGGTGTTGCTGGAGAATCGCAGTTTCTGTTCCATCCGCCAAGGCACGATGATCGACCCCGCGGATGCTTCGGATATCCGGAAAATCAACCACCCGTTTCAACGGATGTTGCTGAACTTCTAACATGGATTGGTGATCCATGAATTACGTGATCACGTGTCGGTCCGATGTTTCAAAAATCTTGCAAATCAAGGTCTTGGGCGCGATCAAAGGCCCGTTGCTCCCCCCGCAATGGAATTGAAGAAACCATGGTCCCCCCGGATGGTTGTCTGCCTGGCCTGCTGCATTCACGCGGTGCCGGTGGCGTCCGTTTTTGGGCAGGAATACTCGCCGGTCGTCGATGACCGTTTCGAGACCGTGGTCTCTCAGCCAGAAGCGGCACCGCCTGTCGAGACCGGCGGCCCCAAAGGCGGCTGGGATCTGGGCGCGGTGATCTCCGCCGCCTACGATGACAACATTTTCCTGAGCGCGACCGATCCGAAAAAGGACCAGGTCCTGCGCTTTTCACCCACCGTCGCTTGCTCGAAGGGTGACGAGGACGAACAAGTGACGGAAGGCGCATTCATCAAGGCCGGCTATCGTCCGAGCTTTGTGTTCTATGCGGACAATCACGACGAAAACCGCACCGATCACGAGGCACTCGCCACGGCGGGATGGCGGGGGAAGGTGACCCGGGTGATCTACACAGGAGCGCTTCGCAAACTGGGCGATGCCACATCGGAAACCGGGCGCCCGACCGATCGTCTCGAATATGCCAATGAACTCCGCGCGGCATGGATGGCCAAGGACAAGGTGTCCTTCGAAGTGGCTGCGGGTGACCGTCGGTCAGATTACATCGACCCGGTCTATTTCGATTCCTCCAAGAACTACGGCGAAGTGGCGATCCGTTACGCATACTCGCCCAAGACCCGGCTCGGGCTGGCCTATCAGGTGGGGCGCTTCAAAGTGGACGGCACCGGTCCGCAGGACACGCACCAACTGACGGGTTCCCTTGAGTGGCAGCCCCGCGAAAAGGTGCGGATCGATCTCGAGGCCGGAGCGGAGCACCGGAGCTATGACAACGGAAGCAGCCTCAATCCGGTGTTGGAGGGTCGTGTCGAGTGGACACCGCGCGAGGGCACTGGACTCTTTGCGACGGCCTACGCCCGCGAGGAGGCGTCCGCGTTCTATGCCGGGCAGAACTACAGCGTCCGCGGCGTGACGGCGGGAGTGTCGCAGCGGCTCGGCGCGAACTGGACCGGCAAGCTTGATGCCGGCGTCGAGCGGAACCGATACGAAGTCGTCTCCGGCAGCGGTGCGGCGGGAAGAAAGGACCGCATCGTTTTCATCCGCCCGGCACTGGTCAGGAAGATTGGAGACAAGTCCGAGCTCTCGCTGTTCTACCGCATGTCCGACAACCAATCCACCGACAAGGCGTTCGGCTATGACCAGGGAATGATCGGCCTGGAATTCAACCACAAGTTCTGAGACTCATGAATCGACTCCTTCGTTTCCTCCTCACGTTCGCCGCGATGGTTGCCGCCATTCAGCCGGCGGCTGCCTATGCCCAGGGTGAGCGTTCCTCGGGCGTGATCGGCCGCATGGACACGGTGGAGATCCGTGTGTTCCGTGAGGACGAACTCACCACAAGAGGCCAGTTGTCGGCGGACGGAACATTGACCATGCCCCTGATCGGTGCGGTCCGTCTCGAAGGACTCACTACCGATCAGGCCGCCGCAGCCATTACCCGCAGACTGGCGGACGGGTATCTGGTGAAACCCGAAGTGAGTGTGTCCATCGAGGCGCGCATCCGCCGGACCGTCACCGTGCTCGGGCAGGCGCAGCGCCCGGGGGTTTTCGAGATCCCGGCCCACCGTCGCCTGACCTTGGTCGAAGCCGTGGGCATGGCGGGTGGGGTCACGCGCATTGCGAACGCACGCAAGGTCAGCCTCAAACGCGGTGCCACCGTGACGAACATAAATCTCAAGGACATCGCCGCCGGCGCAGGCCGTGACATTCCGTTGCAGGACGGGGATGTGATCACCATCCCGGAGAGTCTTTTCTAACAACTTCCAAAGAATCCTTTCACGATGTCACTCATTCGATCGCACACCGGCAGCGGGCTTGCCGCGCCGTCATCCGCACCGCCACCCACCGGCGGGACGGATCCATCGCTGCATCTGCCCCGTCTGGAGCCGGGCAGGCTGCTGCTCATGCTGCTGCGCCGCTCATGGATGGTGCTGCTGCCGATGCTGTTGGGTGCCGGACTCCTGTTGTGGGTCGCAGGCCGCATGCAAAAGACCTATCGGGCTCATGGCTCGGTGTATGTCAGCAACAAGGCTCCGGTGGTGCTGGAGATCCGCGCCGTGGCCCCCGAGGAGACGAGCGACCTTGAGCAACTCCGATCGGTCGAAGAGGGTTTGGCCTCCTCCACACTCATGATGCGGGTCATTGACCGCCATGGTCTGGACAAGGATCCCGGCTTTGCCAAACCCGGGATGGGGCAGGAGGCTCTGGTTTCCTCGTTGCAGTCCCGCATCGAGATCGCCCTGAGGCGGGGCACGCGGATCATCGACATCACCGTGGAGGATCGGGATCCCGCCCAGGCGAAGAAACTCGTCGAGCTCCTCATCGCCGAATACGACTCATGGACCACCGAGCGCCAACAGGCGATCACGCGGCGCGCCAACGAAGGACTCGCCACCGAAGAGCAGCGCCTGCGCGGCAAGATGGAGGAATCCGCGGCACGCTTGCAGGAGTTCCGCCAGAACCATCCGGTGCCCGGTCTTGAGGGAACGGACAGCGGCAGCCCCGTTCGCGATTCGCTTGCCGCACTGTCATCGGAGCTAACCCGCAGCACGGCGGAACGTCTGCGCCTGGAAGCGGAATACGAGGCCTACGTGAAGTTCGACTCCTCCAAACCCGAGGCGCTCGCAGGGATCGAAAAGTCCGAACGCGGAAGCGAAGTCCTTGCCCAGGTGAAAGCGATCCAGACCAAGGAGGCCGAGTTCGCCCGCATTCAGGAGCGCTATCTTTGGAAACATCCGGTCCATCGCGAGGCGGCCAATGAACTCGAACTGATGCGCAAAACCCTCGCGGAAACCGTGCGCACGGCAGGTCAGTCGCTCGAACAACGCTACAAGATCGCCACGGAAAACGAAACGAAGCTCGCCGCCCAGGTGGCGGAGGCCCGCAATCGTGCGGTGGAAACCGAGGGAGTCCGCGAACAATTCCGTGCGCTGAGCCGGGATGCCGAAGCCGATCGCAATCTTCACGAGTCGGTATCCCAGCGCCTTCGCGAAACCAAGCTTGCCGCGTCCGTTCCCGCCTCGGTCCTTCGCTGGGAGGACGTCCCGCTGCTTCCTGAAAAACCCAGCAGCCCGCGCAAACCGGTTTTCGCCGCCGTGGGGGCATTCCTCGGTTTTCTGCTAGGTCTGGTGGCCTTGGTGATCGCGGAGCTTGGCGACCGTCGGGTGCGCGACGCCTCGGCCGCCATCCGCTCGATAGGCGCGCCATTGCTTGCCAGTGTTCCGGCGATCGAGAATCCCGGCGATGGCATGGTGCTGATGACCGACCCGGCCTCGGCAGGTGCGGAGGCATTCCGCCGGCTTCGTGTCGTGCTTGCCCCTCAACCCGGCGGAAACACCGGCCGCACCGTGCTCTTCACCAGCGCGAAGGCAGGGGAGGGCAAGTCATTCTGCGCGATCAACCACGCCACCGCCCTTGCCATGCAGGGCCATCGCACGCTCCTCATCGATGCGGATCTCCGGAACCCCGGTGTGAGCCGTGATTTCATCGGAAATCCGTCCGGCGAATCCGGACTCGGCGGGTTTCTCGCCGGACATATCGAGGCCGCCAATGCCTGTTTCGCGACCTCCTTGCCAAACCTCTATCTGCTTTCCTCCGGCCCCATGCGCTCCGACGCTGCGGAACTGCTCGCTGGCACCCGCTTCCCGTCGCTCTTGGAAGATGCGTTCCGCTGGTTCGACCGGGTGGTGATCGACGGGCCGCCGGTGCTGAGTGTGAGCGATGCTTTGTCGGTCTCCCGTTACGCGGATCGCTGTTGTCTGGTCGTGCGTGAGGGCGGAAGCGATCGTCGGGACTTGAAACGCGCCGCCGACCTCATCCGCAGCTCGGGCGGCAATCTCGTCGGATTCATCTGGAACGAGGTGCCGAAGTCCGCCCGCAACCCCGGCAGCCCGGGGCCCGTCGTCCCGGTCAATCGACCCGGTCTGGGTGCCCCGCAGCCGGTTGGCTCGGGAACTGCTCCGTCGCGCTCGTCCCTGAAAATCATCGAAACTTTTGCCTAGAAATCTTCGCTTCATCGCGGCATTCTCCGGCCTTCCTCCCCCGGCATCCCCCCCTGAGTCCTGAGTTTGCCGTTTTCTTCTGAATCCCCCCAATCCCCCCCCGGAACATGAATCAAACCACCCGTCAGGTCACGGGCGAGAGGCAGCATGCCCGCCCGTCCTCTCCCGCATCTCCGCCGGTTGAGAGCTACACGCTCCGCCACCGCCACCGCCCGTGGGTGGCCCACCAGAAGCTGGTGGCCATCAGTTTCCTCGGAGACTCGGCGATGGTGCTCGCCTCGTTGATGCTGGCCTACGTGATCCGTTTCGAGACCGAGTTTCGAAGCGTCGGCGTGACCGATTCGGTGATCAACATCCGCAGCTACTGTGGCCACGTCCTGCTTGGCGGAGCGCTGCTGGTGTTCCTGCTCGCCAACTTCCGCCTGCACGACCCCCGCAACTACCTCGCGATCCGCAAGACCTTCGCGATCATCGTCAAGACGTGCTGCATCTGGGGCGTCAGCTTCCTTGCGCTGGCCCTTGTGCTCAAGATCGAGCCATCCATCAGCCGACTCTACTGCGCCATCGGATGTTTCACCGCGATGGCAGGCCTTCTTTCCTGGCGCTGGATTCTCTACTGCGTGCTCCGCCGGGATACCTTTGCCGATGCCCTCCGCCAGAAAGCCGTATTCGTCGGATGGAACGAGGAATGCGATCGCTCGGTGAAGCGCTTTGGTGACGGACGCTCCCACCAAATCCGTGTGACCGGGGTGATCCAGCCTCCGGGAAGTCGCTTCGAAGTGCAACCGCCTGCCGATGTGCCGGTGCTGGGTTCCTATGAGGGACTGCGGCCCATCCTGCGCTCGTCCGGCGCGGACGTGGTGATGGTCGTCGATGGCGTCCTCAACCGCCATCAGATGCTCGAACTTGCGGAAACCTGCGGCCGTGAGTTCATCGATTTCAAGCTCATCCCGAGCTGCTTCCAGATCCTCGTTTCCACGCTCCAACTGGAAAGCTTTCATGGCATGCCCGTGCTTGGCATCGGCAAGATGCCGCTTCACCACGCCTTCAACAATGCCGCGAAGCGCAGTGTGGACATCATCGGCAGCCTGATCGGCATGTTTGTCTTCGCGCCGGTGATGGCGGTGTTCGCCACGATGGTTTACCTCGAATCCCCCGGCCCTGTGATCTATCGCCAGCGCCGCATCGGTCTCAATGGAAAGCCGTTCCACATCCTCAAGATCCGCAGCATGAAACTCGACGCGGAAGCCGCCGGCGTTCCCGGATGGACCGTCAAGGACGACCCGCGCCGCCTCAGGGTGGGCGCCTTCATGCGCGCCTGGAACATCGATGAACTGCCGCAATTCTGGAATGTCCTCCGTGGGGACATGAGCCTCGTCGGTCCGCGCCCGGAACGCCCGGAACTCATCGAGAACTTCAAGGAGGAAATCCCGCACTACAATGTCCGCCACAACATCAAGCCGGGTGTCACCGGTTGGGCCCAGGTCAACGGCCTGCGCGGCGACACCTGCCTGCGCGAACGGGTGAAGTTCGATCTCGATTACATCGAAAACTGGAATTTCGCGCTCGATTTCCAGATCATGCTCATGACCTTCTTCAAACGCCGTGGCGCATGCTGACATCGCTGCGGCGCAAGCACCGGCGGACGATCTCCGCCGTGAAGACATGAGCTCCGCCGCCCAGGAAAACCATGCTCGCCATCGCAGCCGCTCGATCCGGCTTGCGGTGGCCACTTCCTTTCTGTCGAAAGCGGGCACCATCCTTCTCCAGCTGCTCTCCATCCCCATCGCCGTGCGTGTGCTCGGTCGTGGCGAGTTCGGACTCTACACCACGGTGAACCTCACTCTGAGCACCATCTCGCTGCTCCAGGTCGGCGTGGGGCCGGCTCTCACTCATGGTCTCACCCGTGCCCGGGCCGGGGGTGATGAGGAAACGCAGCGAATTCTCGGCTCATCGGCGTTTTTCCTGATGGCGGGAATCGCCACACTCGCCGGTCTCGCGCTGGCCACCGTGCTTCTATCCGTTCCTCTCAGCTCCATCTACGGTGAGGCCTTCGCCGGCAGGGAGGATGTGCTCCGTCCCGCACTCTGGACGGGGTTGGGACTGTTCCTGATGCTTTTTGTGCTCAACCTCACCGAGCGCATCCGCGAGGGCCATCTGGAAGTCGCATCCAACAACCTTTGGGGAGCCGCCGGCAACGTGCTGGCCGCCGTTTCCGTCGCCGCAGGGGTCTGGTTCCTGCCGCAGGTCTGGTTTCTGGTGCTCGCGGTCCACGGCTCCATGGTGGTCTGCAAGCTGGCCAACACCGCCTCACTCTGGCGCAAACATCCGCTCATGCGCCCATCCCGCGCATTCTTCCGCGCGGCGCGGGCCAAGGCCTTGTTTACCGATGGTCTTGCCTTCTCGACCTGCTGCCTCGTGACCGGGATCGTCGAATACAACTTTTGCGGCTGGCTCGTCGGCCGGGGCGGGGGACCGGCGGACCTGGCACTCTACGGTATCTTCATTTCACTCACCGTGATGCAGCTGGGCTTCGTCGTGATGCTCAGCACACCCACCTGGCCCGCCGTGGCGGAGGCGCTTGCCCGTCACGACATCGCCTGGGCCCGCAAGGCAGCCCTGCGGCTCTATGGCTTCGGTTCTGCGTTTGCCATTTGCTCCGCCGTCGGACTCGTGGCGCTGGGTCCATGGATTCTTCCCATCTGGCTCGGCAACGAGTTCTCGGACGTCGGACGTCCTTTGCTCGCCTGTTACGGACTGTATTTCATCGCCCATGTCTGGCGGCATCTCAATCATGCCATGATGATCGGCACAGGACAGGTCACGAAACTCGTCGGCATTCAGTTGTTAGAATCGCTGGCGGTGGCCGTGATCGCCTCACTCGCATTCAAACTCGGCGGCATCCCCGCGATGCTGGCATCGATGGGACTCACCCTGCTCGTTTTCACAGGAACGGTGCTGCCCTTCCGAGTCTTCAAAAAGCTCCGGGTGCAGTCCACTCACTGAGTCCCCCAGAGGGGGGGCAATGAAAACCGGCTTCCATTTACCCCTTGTGGCCGAAAATGGGACCACCTGTCCGGATTCCGACCCTTAATTTCCTTTTAATATCCCGGATATCAGACATTTTGTCCTTGTTCCGCGACGCCAACCGGCCGACCGGGACGCCACAACCCGCCGAGCCAAGCCGCTCGTGTCGCACTGATCTCCGGGGGGAAGTCAGTCCGGCCAGGCAAGCGCCGGTGGGGCATGGAAAAAAGCGCGCGTTGAGAAATCCGGGGGGACTTCCAACGCGCGCTTTTCTTTTCGTCCGTTGCAAGAACTCCGGTCCGCTGCAGGCCTTGCCTGGTTGCTCTTCACGGATCGCGCCGCCTCGCATCCAACTGAGCCAGCATCGCCGCGCGTTGCTGGAGATAAGCGTCCTTGCGGGATTGGTATTGCCCCGCGCGGCCGATGCCCATGATGCCTGCCACAACGGCGAAGATTCCCATGCCCACCGGGACCACCGCCATCATCCCACCGCCGAAGTTGGACATCGCAGCCGCCATTCCGAAGCAAACCACGGCAAAGAAGATCGCGAAGCCCATCTGAAAGGCGGCGGCTCCCGATCCGGGTTCCCCCATCGGACGGCCATTCTTGTCGAAAGTCACCGGATTGCTCGCCATCCATTCCCGGTCGAGCCGCTCGATGTCGTTTTGCAACTCAATCACCCCGAGGCTTCCCGCCATCTGTTCGGTGTTTCGAGCGATCTTCGCCACCTCCTCGGTGAAGACGGAGGAATCCGTCCGCTTCACCTCCAGCGGGCTGTGGCAGAACTGGCAGGTGACGAACCGGGTTTCCTCACCCACCTCCAACGGGGCGCCACAGTGATTGCAGCGGACAGAAAGCATTTCCATATCTCGAGGATTCCCATTCCTAGGCCCGGTTTCAATCATCGATTGCCCACGGGCTGCATCCGGCGCTCCGCACCCGCACTTTTTCATTTCCACGCCCGATCCCGACACCGATGCTGACCGGGCGGTTATGAACAAGCCCTCCGATCCACAGCCACCGCTTCCTCGTCCCGTTCCCGAAGCGGTTCCGGTGGTGGACCGCACCCGTCTGGTCACCACCATCGTCACTCCGCCCTTGGCCATGGTGGTCGGTGCCTTGATCAGCTCGGGCATGTCCTGGACGAACAACAACCCGACGCCGCTCCTGGTTTCACTGTTCGTCGGCGGTGCGGCGGTCATCGCCATGGCCGTCCTCTTCCATCAAACCGTGGCTCGCCGATACCGGGGTGGTTCGCTCGTGTTTCTCGACCTCGCATTCATCTTCGGACAGTTCATCGCGTGCCTCTTCATCTGGTTCGGCACCTGTCTGGTCATCGCCTCCTGAGTCATGCTCATTCCGTCTCTCAAGGAAACGCTCAAGCACACCACCTCGCTCTGCCCGGTGTGCCACGCCACCGTGCCGGCCGAGGTCTGGAAAACCACGGGAAGCCCCTCGCAAGTCCATCTCACCCGGACTTGCCAGCATCATGGCGAGTCTTCCACGTGCATCTCCAGTGACGCCCGCTTTTACTGGCTCGCCACCGGAAAGCCGGAAAACGGCTGCGGCGCCGCTTGTGCCTGCTCCGCCGATGCCTCCGGGATCGACGGCAGCCTTGGCCGCAACGCCCATGCCACGGTTCCGGAGGTGGAGGTGCTTTCGACCTGCCTCGCGCTCATCGAGATTGTCGACTCGTGCAACCTCGCCTGCCCGACCTGCTTTGCGGACTCACCCGTGGGTGCCGCTGGCGACCGCCTGAAGGCCCATCCCATCGATTCACTGAAACATCGAATCCGTGGAGTGCTGGAGCGCAAGGGACACATCGAGATCCTCCAGCTCTCTGGCGGCGAGCCCACGCTGCATCCGGAGTTTTTCCAGTTGATCGATTGGATCCATGCAGAGCCCGGGATCGACTACTGCTTGATCAATACCAACGGCGTGAGGATCGCGAAGGATCACGCGTTTCTTCACGAACTCGGCATCCGCGCCCGCAGGGGGAACTTGCAGCTCTACCTTCAATACGACGGACCCCAGGAAGCCGGGCAGGAGGCACTCAGGGGAGCGGATCTTCGGGCGATGAAACGCGAGGTGATGGCACGCTGCGGCCAGCAGGAAATCCCGTTCACACTGGCGATGACCGTCACTCCCGCAAACCTTCCTCATCTCTGGGAGACCATCCACGAAGGACTCGCCCATCCGCTCTGCCGCGGGGTTTCCTTCCAGCCGATGTTCCATTCCGGCCGCATGCCCGGAATGGACACCACCCGGCTGAACACCGCGGACATCATTCTCGCAGCCGTAGGCCAGTCCGGTGGCGGATTGCGCTATGAGGACTTCACGCCGCTTCCCTGCGGAGATCCGAACTGCGCGACCATCGGCTACCTTCTGCGCACGCCGATCGGAGTGCGCAGCATTTCCGAGTTCATCGACTTTGCGAGCGTCCAGGGCTTCCTCCGCGACAAGGTGCGCTATGAACTTGCCGATCTGATCCAGTGCGGCTGCGAAAACACCGAACTGGGGGAAATCCTCCACCGCTTTGAAATGAAGGAAAAGGACGCGTTCCGGCTCTTCATCAAGCCCTTCATGGATGCATGGACCTGGGATCAGGACCGGATCGACCGCTGCTGCACCCATGTCATCCGCCCGGACGGGTCGCTGGATTCGTTCTGCCGCTACTATCTCACAGGAGGTGGTGCTTGAACGAGGAGCCCTACCTGCCCCCGCGTGAACCCGGAGAAGGTCCGGCGGGAACCGCCTCGTCCTGTCTTTGGACCCTGTGGATCTGGTTTGGCCCGACGCTCGTCGTTCCCTTCATCTTCTTGTTTACGGCTGCGGTGCTCCCGCTCGGGGTGCTCCTTTCCATCGGGTTTCTCATCCTCATGGGTTCCTTCTCCGTGGGGCGGAAGATGGGAAAGGAAGGCACACGCGCGGAGGCTTGGAGAGTGCTGCTCTATGTGGTGCTCCAGATCGTATGGATCCCCCTGTTTTCGTTCGCCGTGCTGTGGGGAATCTGCGCGATCAACGGAGGCATGAAGATCTAACCGTGTCAGCCATGCCTCCCATCGGCAGCCCGCTTTATGTCCTTTGCCTGGTGGCGGGCATCGCTTTCGGTGCCTTCTTCTGGCTGCGGCAGTCCCGCCACGATCCGGCACTCCCGCTCATCTACTTCGGCGGGCTCGCCTTCGCTTTTCTCGGTGCCAAGCTCGCGTTTCTCTTCGCCGAGGGCTGGCTTCACCTGGGACACCCGGATCGTTGGACGATCTGGCTGAGCGGAAAATCCGTGATGGGCGCGCTTCCCGGCGGATGGCTTGGAGTGGAGATCGTCAAGAAGGCGATCGGATACCGCGCCATCACCGGCGACCGCTTCGCCCTGCTTATTCCGGTGCCTCTCATGCTGGGCCGGATCGGCTGCCTGAGTGCCGGATGCTGCGGTGGCATTCCGTGCTCCTTCGGAAACTGGCCCGCCGTGCCGGTGGAGATCGCCTTCCAGATCACAGCCCTGTCCGCACTCATCTGGATGAACCACCGCGGAATCTGCCGCGGCCAGCATTTCCATCTCTATCTGATAGGATACGGGATCTTCCGCGCCCTTCATGAGTTTCTCCGCAGCACTCCAAAACCCTTCTTGGGGCTGTCCGGTTACCAGATTCTCGCCCTGGCCACAGTCGTGGCAGCCTGGGCCGCCTTCAGGGCCCGGAGACGGGCGGAAGCATCCTGTTAGAGCGCCTCGTCCAGGCGTTCGAGCGGGGACTCATCGTCAACCAGCGCGAGCAGGGCTTCGTCAACCGTCCGTCCATCGATCCGGAGGTCCGGGCGGATGTCCGCCAATGGCTGGAGCACAAAACGCCGCTCCCCGATGCGGGGGTGGGGGAGCACGAGCGATTCGTTCGCAAAGCGGAGATCGCCCAGATAAAGGATGTCCACATCGATCACCCGCGGAGCGTTCCGAAGAGGGGAGGGAACTCGTCCAAGATCGCGCTCGATCTGCTGGGTGGCGGCGAGCAGATCCAAAGGATCCTCGGCAAACCCGATTTCGACCACGGTATTGAGGAAATCCGGCGACCCCGGCGGGCAGAACCGCGGCTCCGTCTGATAGACCGCCGCCACCCGTGGGGCCTCATCCCCCGCATGCAGGCTGCGCAGCCGCAGAAGCGCCTCACGGAGGTTCAAAAGTCGGTCACCGAGATTGGAACCAAGAGCGATGCCGGCGCGGCGCATGATCAGTCGGTGAGGTTCGAGAGTCTTGCGATCCCGGAGTTGCGGGCGACCCGCTGGTTCGCTTCCTTGACCACCGATGAGGGAATCACAAGGGGGCGGGGGACACCGAGCAACTCGATGACAAAGAACTCCGGGGCCTCCGCCGGATGAAGAAGCTCATGGGCCTGCTTGAGGTCCGCCACCTCCACGCCATTGATCTTGTCCACCGCATACCCTGCGAAGTCGCCCAGAAGGCTGGTCACCGGATCGCTTTCGACGCGCGTCAACACGACGATGTCCCTGCGTTTCTGGAACAGGCCCTTCGGCACGTAGTCGGTGTAGAGCCTGCGCAGGGTGATGTCGTCAAACTTCACGCTCGCGAAAAGATTGGTGTCCAGCGGCTGGAATACGAGTCCGGCGAAGACGAGGTAGCGCGGCTTCTTCTCATACTCGATGGCATACATCCTCGACCATGGGATTGGCTTGAGGGTGACCGAGGCCTCATTCCATGCCCCATCGCGCAGGAAACGCACCGCCACCTTGTCCCCGGCGAACTTGCGTTCGACGATCTCGTTGAGATTCACGTTTTCGCCGTCGATGGTGACCATGCCGGCCGCGTCCACCGGGAAGCCGTCGATTTGATCCAGCACGTCGCCCGGCTTGAGAATGCCATCCGCTGCGCTGGTGGGAATGACGTTGGTGACGAGCACCCCTTTTCCATCCTCCTTGAGGCCGAGTGCCTGGCGCATCGCCGGATTGTGCAGGGGAAACTCGGAGATGCCCATGTCCACATACTGATCGTAGCGACCGTCCTCGATGTCCTTGAGGAATCTGCGGATCACCGGAGTGGGGATGATGTAGCCGGTGTTGTCCGCCTGCCGGAGCCCTTGGAACGCGACGCCGACGACTTTTCCATCCTGCACAACCGGACCGCCCGAGTTGCCCGGATTGATCGCCGCATCAATCTGCACGGCCAGATGGGAATCCGCCCGCGAGTGCGAGTAAGGTTGGAAATCGATGCGCGAGACCACACCGCGGGTCACCGAGAGCCGCTCGCCGCCGATCGGATAGCCGATCACCCGCACCTGGGACTCCAGCTTCGGCACCTCGCCAAACTGGAAGGCGGGAAATGATTCGAAGTCCGAGAAATTCTCCACCGACAGGATCGCCAGATCGCAATCGTGGGCAATGAACTCGACCTTGGCCGGATACTTCGTGGGGCTGCCATAGACGGTCACAAGCAAGCGCCGCCCATTGGAGACGACGTGGGCGTTGGTGAGGATGCGGTTCTTTCCGATGATGAACCCGGTGCCGATCCCACCGCTGAAGCGGCCGGAGTTCCATGGGGTCTCATAGTCCGGCACCTGGGTGGCCACCTCGATGCGGAGGACCGAACGGTAGACATCCGATGGGGCTTCCTGGGCGACCAGGGCGGACGGAAGAGCGAGGATCAGGGCGGCTAGGGCTCGTCTCATGAGTGTTCCGCGATCTTAAGGCGAGGGGACGGGCGGGCAACGGAAATGTGCGGCCGCCTTCACTCCATCAAGCTCGCCCGGAAGCGGGGTCTGCCAGCGTGAGCGTCCCAATATCCGAATCCGGCCTTCCACTCCCAGAGTGTCCACGGAATCCCCCTTTCTTCGGCGAGTATCCGCACATCCCTCAGATAGCGGGCCCGGCTTGCGTGGTCCGCGGCTTGGTAGGCTCCGAACTCGCCGAGATGCACTGGCCGCCCGAAGTGCTCCGACCATGCGCGTGCTTCGTCGAAAAGGATCCGGATCGCCGCGGCCGAGGAGGGATTGGTGGCGGATGACTCCGCATTGTATCGGTCCACAAAAGTCCGCACGCCGGCATGCCCGAGCAGATCGTCTGGCAGTTTCATTGGCGATGGCGGCGGCCCTGGATAGTGCACTCCCTTCAGCGACTGAAGGCCGACCCAGCCAGCACCCTGGTGGGTGAAATGAAAAGGCTCGTAGCAGTGCACGGTCACCGCGAGGTTGTCGTCATCATCGGGCAGCCGCAGGTTCCCGAGTTCGCCGATGATGCCCCAGTGGCCGGGACTCACCACGATGAGCCGTTGCGGATTGCTGCGGCGGATCAAGCGGATCGTTTTCTGATAGATCGGATTGGCCACCTCGGTGCTCAGCGCGTCGCAGGGTTCGTTGAGCAATTCAAAAAACAATCCCGGCGGCCAGTCCCGGAAGTGCCGGGCTATCGCGTCCCAACCGGAAGTGAATCGTTCGAGATTCGCCTGCGGATCCGTGGTGAAGTCGTGGAAATGATGCCAGTTGAGGAAGACCCGCAATCCCCGGTCCATCGCACGCCTCAGCACGGGTTCCAGATCCTTGAGCAAAGCGGGATCGATCCGTGGTCCGCCGTCCTGCTCCCTCAGATGGAAATGCCAGGCCACCGGGATGCGCAAGTGGTCGAATCCCTCGTCGGCCGCATGATCGACGTCTTCCGGAGTGAAGCGGATACCCCAATAGTCGGGCGGCGGTGCTTCCCAGCCGTTGCCGAAGTTGACCCCGCGTTTCAAGGGGGCCAGCGCACGATGTGCCGCGGTTTTCCCGGAAAGGCGTCCGGGTTCCACGAATCCCGGCGGAGTCGCCGCCCTGGCATGCAGCCGGATCACCACCTCCCGCCCCGACCTGACTGATAGAGAACGGACCAGCGGACGTTTGCACCAAGAGGCGGCCATCCTTTCACCCTGCTTCGCACCGCCTTGCGCGAACGGCCATGCATCGGCTGCCGGGTAAGCGGCCCAAGGAGATTTCCAGCCCGTCGGCACGCCGTCCGAAGACGTTTCGAAGCCGCCATTTTCCATGTCCGTCCCCTCCGCGCTGACGTCATCCCAGAGCACCTCCTTGCGCGGCATGACCCCGTCCACCTCGGGCGACCAGGGTCCGTGGAGATACAAGTCCACCTCGCCGTCATGGGCAGGAGTGAAGCGCAGCTCGGCCTCCTGCCACGACCACCAGCGGATGGGAAAACGAATGTCCGTCGTCCGCTTGCGGGCAAGCTCGTCCGCCTCCCAGGATGCCGGTTCGGAACTGCCGATGGAAACAACCACCCGGGTCAGGGGCGGATGCTCCGGCGCCACCTTCAGCCAGACGCGAGCCTCCGTGGCCATGGCCGATGGTGCCTGCGCGTGCAGCGGGGCGACGAGGACGGAAATCGACAGAAGAAATCGTTTCATGGGGCGGGATTCCAGGCTTGCCCGCGGAAGGTCCGGGCGCTAGCCCATACGGCATGGAGCACCATGTATATTTCTGGCTGAAGGACGAACGAAACAATCCCGAAGACCGCGCCGTTTTCGAGAAGGGACTCGACGACTTGTTCAAGGTGGACCTCGTCGCCGGCGGGCATTGGTCGGTTCCGGCCAAGGTGGAGATCCGCCCGGTGGTGGACCAGTCCTGGGACTATGCAATCACCATGACCTTCCACACGCTGGAGGATCATGATGCCTATCAGGTCGATCCTGATCACCAGGTTTTCATCCAGTCCTTCAAGGATTGGTGGGCCAATGTCCGGGTGAGCGATCTCGCTTGAAACCCGCCATTCACCACGCGAGTTGCCGGAGCGACGCCTTGAGCTCCTCCGGCCATTCAAGGGTTTCGATAGTCTCGGGGTTCTCCCAAGCGGGATCCATCTTCATCAGATCCTGATAGAAGACGTTGGCATCCTCGACCGCCCCGCTCTGCACCGCCGCGATGGCCATCAGTGCGGTGGCGTTTTCCAGTTTGTCCGGTGGATAGCCAATCTGCCGGCCCGTGAGTAGAAACCGGTAGGCCCTTTCGCCATTGCCGGTCAACAAGGCTACCCAACCGGCACGCAGGGCGAAGTTCGCATCATTGGGAAACCGGTGGATTCCCGTGGTGAGGATGGCCATGGCCTGCCGGGGATCCGCATTCTCGAACGAGGTGTATGCCGCTTCGGCATAGTCCCCGGGCTCATGCGTGGCCACGGGATGGTTGCTGATCAACTCGATCCAGCGGTCCCGCGCCTGCTGATAATCGCCGAGTGCGGTGAGTGACATCGCCTCCGCCCTGAGGCACGGCGCGGGTTCTTCACCGAGGTCACGGGCGAGCGAGGCGAGTTTGAAGGTGGTCTCGGTTTCCTCCTTGAAGGCGGAAAAGGCGAGCGCCGTCCTCAGGCAGGCCCGGGCAAACCTCGCCTTGCCAACCGCCTGCAAGGTGGCTGGATCGGACAAGTGGTCGAACAATGCCTTCCGTTGCTCGGCAGTGGCATTCGCGGGAAGCTCCAGTTTCGCGAGCTCCTCACCCACACAAAGCCGCAAGCCTTCAAGTGCGGGGGCGAAGTCTGCCGCCTCCCAGCCTTCCCAATCCTCGCGCTGCCTGATCAACGAGTAATCAGGGAATGTATCCGGCCAACCGGCAATCGCGTCCGCCTTGCGCCCATCCAGCCAGGCGATGCGCGAAACGGCAATGCGACGCAAAAGCGGCGGCAGATCGACCGCCGACTTGAGACAGGCACTGATCCATTCCGGATGGGTGGAGCCGAGCGCCAGTTGCAGACAAAGCGCCGCGGCAGGTCCTTTGCCGCCCGACTCCGAGATCGCCCGCGTCACCGCCTCGGAATCCGCATTCGCAAAGGCCTCCTCGATCCCGGGAAACGGTGGCTTTGCCCGGGACTTGACGATACGATCACTCAGGACTGACAAGGCGTCCGCCGCGGCAAGACCCGGCTTGAAGGACGCTGCCACATCGATCCATGGTTTGGGATCCAGCTCCGGGAAAAGCGCTCCAAGTTGCTTGAAATCGCAGGTTTCGAGCGCTTCCATCCGCTCCTTGACGGTCACCGGTTGAAGGCCACTCGTTTCAAGACGCATGCCCGTCAGGCCGGTGGAAAGCTTCACCAAAGCGTCCGCGGCGGCACGGCCCGGTGTTGGACTTATCATCCCATTGGCTTCAATTTTCCCAGCCGGTGACACGGGATGATAGAAGCATACATCCCCTCCGCGGGTTCCGACGACAAGCTCACCGCCACACCAGGCGATCGCCGTGATTTCATCCCCGGACTGGACGCCGGCCATCTCACAGCCCGGGAAACTCAGCTGTCCGCCATCCACGGCAATCGTCGCCACCGCCTCCCTCATCAACCCGGTCCACACCGAGGGATGGCGGCTCCAGGAAGCCCCCCTCAGCAGGTCCAAGGGGCCCGGCGTTGGCGACTCGCCCCCTTGAAAATCGATCATCACCTGACCGGGCGGATCATGCGGCCCCTGGTCCATCAGTGCGAACGCCGCGTTTCCATCGATCTGGAACCGGGCGTGTGCCAGCTTCACTTTCTGCTCCTGCGGCGTGGTGGTGATGGATTCCACAGGGGAAACCGGCATGTGAACGAGAGTCCCGTCTTCTAACAAGACATCGAGACGATCCCCTGCCAGACTTGCGGCAATGCCTGCGGGCTTGCCATCCGGAATGGGATCGGAACTGCGGACGACCTCTCCGCTCTTCGCATCCCGGATCTGCCACACCACGCCGGGGCTGTCCCCGGCCTGCCGGAGCGGATGCCCTAACAGAAGACCGTCTGCGGAAAACGTGAGGACAGCTCCGGGATCGACCCCTTCAGGCAGGCGGCCCAGATCGCGGATTGGCTTGAGCGTGGTGGCATCGCAAAGGAGCGCGGTTTCCCCACGACCGACGACGATCGATTGCCGACGGGCATCGGCAACCAGAAAGCGCGTGGGTGCGGAGGCGGTTGGAAACAGCACGTTTTCCACCCGGCCCGTGGCACGGTTCCAGCGAACGGTGGTGCCCACATCCCCCGATAGGCTGACCCACATCGAATGTTCCGGGCCACAAAGAATCTGCTCGACCGCCATGCCGTGGTCCAACCGCAGCCTGGGAAGATGCCAGGTGATGCGGCCTAGCAAATCCCCGGCGCTCCGTCGTGCGGCTTCATCCGCGGGATTCGCCCGAAGCAGGGCCGCCAGCCATGGCAGGGCCTGTTCCGGTCGGGAGTCGGCAACCCTTGCCGAGGCGAGTTCGATCGCCGCCGGGCCGGGATCCATGGTGGCTTGCGCCGGGATTTCGCCTGCGGCACCCGGGGCATTTGCCTTGGAACCGTGTCTGCATGACACGGGGAGACCGACGCCGAGGCACAACAAAGCCAACATCCGCACGATGACGGAGATTCCAGGGCGAGGCGAGAGCGTCCACATGCGTCCCCTCATCAATGCCGCAGCCGCCCGATTGTGTCTGTGATGGCTCCGGCACATGGCGGATCACAACCCGCTTTTCTGGATCAAGGCGCGCAACTGGACTTGAAACTCCATCACATCCTCCTGGCTCGGACGGTAACCGGGCGTGTCCGGATCGAGCCCGGGCCTGCCGTTCTGGTCGAGCATCCAGATCGCCGTTTCACCATCGCTGAAAGTCACCTTGCCGCTCACCAACGCCCCCGGCAGGGTGAGCGTGTCCATGGTCACCTCCACGGTGCCTGTGGGCACTGGCGCGGGTTTCTCCTCCTTCTTTTCCTCGACCTTGGTCTCCTCAATGAGCTCGATGCCGAGATCGAGAACCAGAAAACGAGTGTCCATGTAGGTGATCGAAATGCCAAACTCATCCTTGAGCACGCGCTGGAGGTCGGACATCGACGCCCCCTGCGCCGCGCGCTCCTTGAGTGTGGCGATTTGATCCGGAGTGAGCTTGCTGGCGCTGAACATGCCCCCTTTTGAAACCCCCGGCCGCGCTTGCCAAGGGTTTTCAGAATGGGGAAATCCTCACTCCCCAAGAAACACGAATTCCTCGGCCACACGGTTCAGGGAGCGCCGCGCGGTGGGCAGGGACTCCGCCAGCGCACCCAGCACCTGCCGACTGCCGGCGGCCGCCACCATCCGGCAATCCGCAGCCCCGCGATAGGCGTTGCTGGCAAACGATTCGTAGAATTCAAGATCCGGCGCCTCGCCCCGCTCACAGCGTTGCTTCAGGAAGGTGGGATACAGGCCTGTGAGCACCAGGAACTGATTGCCCGCCGCCAGTTGCAAATGAAAGCGCATCCGTCCCCGGGAACGGGTGATGAACGAGAGAAACTCCGCCGCATGCGTGAAACCGCGGGTCACATCCTGAAGTGGATCCCCCGTTTCCGCGCAGACCCTCTTGGTCATCACGCCCGCCACGTAGTCGGCCAGATCCGGATCGCTCAAACCCGCATCGAGAAACGAATGCCGCACCAGCAGGTAAAAGTAGAAGCGTGGGGAAACCCCGACCGCCACAGGCGATTCGATCAAACTGCGGAACACCTCCTTCAAGTCCAACATTTCCCGCCGACCATCCGGATCCTCCCAGAGTTTGGCGAGGTGGGCGATGCCTCCCTCCCGCGCCAGAGTCCCGGCGACGAAGTCGAAATCCGCCGCCGTGAAGCGGTTTCGGCAGGACGGCATCCAGTGTTCCAACATCCTGATTTGGCAATTAGCAGAATCCGGCCCAGTCGAACCAGAAAAATAGTTAAGAAAGGTGAAATAATATCCCGTGCATTCGCTCATCAGGTCGACCCCGCAAGACTCCGCAAAATTTTGCACGCGACCCATTGCAACCCATGCGGACGCGCTCTATCGTCTATCAAAACGCAACCGCCATGGGACTCGAAAAAATCACTCAGAAACTCCAGGAAGCGCTGCAATCCGCACAAAGCATCGCCTCGAAATCCTCCCACTCGGAGCTCAAAAGCATCCACGTGCTCTTCGCCCTCCTCCAACAGGAAGGCGGCATCACCGTGCCCATCCTCCAGAAGGCCGGAGTGGATGTGCCGAAACTCAAAGCATCGGTCGCCGCCGCGCTCGCACGTGAACCGAGCGTCCAGGGAGCCACCACCCAGCCGCAGATCTCCGTCGGGCTGCGTGCCACGCTCGAGGCTGCGGACGGGGCTCGCGAGAAACTTGGCGACGACTATCTGAGCGTCGAACACTTCCTGTTAGGTTCGCTCAAGGGGGATTCTCCCGCCGGACAGCTCCTCAAAGAGGCTGGCCTCGACGAACGGAAGGCCTCCGAGGCGATCCAAAGCGTGCGCGGATCCCAGAAGGTCACCGACGAGAACCCGGAAGGAAGATACCAGACTCTTGAAAAATACGGCACCGACCTCACCGCGCGCGCCAGGGCGGGCAAGATCGACCCGGTGATCGGCCGCGATCATGAAATCCGCCGCGTGCTTCAGGTCCTGTCCCGCCGCACCAAGAACAACCCGGTGCTGATCGGCGAGCCGGGCGTCGGCAAGACCGCCATCGTCGAGGGTCTCGCCCGCCGCATCGTCTCAGGGGACGTGCCGGATTCGATGAAGAACAAACGCGTCATCACCCTCGACCTCGGCGGCATGCTGGCAGGCGCGAAATACCGCGGCGAGTTTGAGGACCGCCTCAAAGCCTTTCTCAAGGAGGTCACCGATGCCGAGGGGCAGATCATCCTCTTCATCGATGAACTCCACACCATCGTCGGTGCGGGCAAGACCGAAGGCAGCCCGGATGCCGGAAACCTGCTCAAACCCCAGCTTGCCCGCGGTGAGCTCCACACGATCGGCGCCACGACGCTCGACGAGTATCGCAAATACATCGAAAAGGATGCCGCCCTCGAACGCCGCTTCCAACCGGTCATGGTCGGCGAGCCCTCGGTCGAGGACACCGTTGCCATCCTCCGCGGTCTTAAGGAACGTTACGAAGTTCACCACGGAGTGCGCATTCAGGACGGAGCGCTCGTTGCCGCCGCCACGCTCTCGGATCGTTACATCTCCGACCGCTTCCTGCCGGACAAGGCCGTGGACCTCGTCGATGAGGCCGCCTCCCGCCTGAAAATCGAACTCGACTCGATGCCCACCGAGATCGACGTGCTGGAGCGCCAGATCATGCAGTTGGAAATGGAGAAGAAGGCCCTTGAGAAAGAGACCGACAAAGCCTCCGCCGCCCGTCTTGAGAAAGTGCGCGAGGAACAGGCGAATCTGCGCGAGCAATCGTCCGGACTCATGGCCCAGTGGCGGAACGAAAAGGCCGTGATCGACAAGGTGCGCGAGGCCCAGGGAAAGATCGAGACGCTCAAGGGCGATGCGGAACGCGCCCAGCGCATCGGCGACCTCACCCGCGCGTCCCAGATCACCTACGGCGATCTCCCGCAGGCCACCAAGGCGCTGGAATCGGCAAAGGCGGGTCTATCCGAACTCCAGAAAAACGGTGCCATGCTCAAGGAGGAAGTCACCGAGGAGGACATCTCCCGCGTGGTTTCGTCATGGACCGGCATCCCCGTGAGCCGACTCCAGGAGGGTGAAAAACAAAAGCTCGTCCGCATGGAAGAGCGTCTGGCCGCGCGCGTCGTTGGCCAGAAAAAGGCCATCTCCGCCGTGGCCAACGCAGTGCGGCGCGCACGTGCCGGGCTGCAGGACGAAAACCGCCCGATCGGTTCCTTCCTCTTTCTCGGCCCCACAGGAGTGGGCAAGACGGAACTCTCGAAAGCCCTGGCCGAGTTTCTCTTCGATGACGAGGCCGCCATGGTCCGCATCGACATGTCCGAATACATGGAGAAACACAGCGTCGCCCGCCTGATCGGCGCGCCTCCGGGATACGTCGGATACGAGGAGGGCGGACAACTCTCGGAACACGTCCGCCGCAAGCCCTACTCGGTCGTGCTTTTCGACGAGATCGAAAAAGCCCACCACGATGTCTTCAACGTGCTTCTCCAGGTGCTCGACGACGGTCGCATCACCGACGGTCAGGGCCGCACCGTGGATTTCCGCAACACGGTGATCATCCTCACCTCCAACATCGGCTCCCAGTTCATCCTTCACGAGGACAATGCCGAACAGCGCGAAGCCAAGGTCACCGAGGCCCTCCGCGGCCATTTCCGGCCGGAATTCCTCAACCGCATCGACGAAATCATCATCTTCGACCGCCTCAAACGGGACGAGATCACCACCATCGTCGACCTCCAACTGGACCGCGTCCGCAAGCGCCTTGCCAAACAGGGGCTTGCCCTCGCCCTCAGCCCGGAGGCCAAGGAACTCATCGGCAATCAGGGATACGACCCGGTCTATGGCGCACGCCCGCTCAAACGGGCCATCCAGCACGCACTGCTCGATCCACTCAGCCTCGACGTGCTCGACGGCCGCTTCATCGATGGCGACGTCATCCAGGCCGGGGTCGATGGCGGACGCATCGTCTTCCGGAAATAGAGACGCACGATGGTTGGGTCGCAGCCGGCATTGACCCGTCTGGAATATCACCGGTGCCCCGCGTTTTCTCATGGATGCGGGGGGCACCGCTTTGTTAGTCTCCGGCGAGACCATGCAGCACTTCCCTGAACTCCAGCTCACCTTTCAAGAAGCCCGCGTCCTCGGCTGTTTGTTGGAAAAGGAAATCCTCACGCCCGACAGCTACCCGCTTACCCACAACTCGCTGGTCATCGCCTGCAACCAAAGCACCAGCCGCGATCCCATCACCCGTTTCACCGGCGAGGAGGTCTCGGAAGCCCTGCGCGGACTTTCGGAGAAATACCTCGTCGAGAAAATCCTCGGCGGCCGCGCCCCGAAGTTCGAACACTGCATCCAGGACGTGCTGAGCATGCAACCGAGCGAGCGCGCCGTCCTCACTGTCCTGCTGCTGCGCGGCCCCCAGACCGCCGGTGAAATCCGCCAACGCACCGATCGTTTGCACCTCTTTGCTTCATTGGAAGAAGTGGAGGAAACGCTCACCTGGTTCATCGAATACCCACACGGCCCGCTCGTCCGCCGGATCCCGGTGGGGGAGGGGCGCAGGGTGGAGACTTTTGTGCAGCTTCTCTCTCCGGCTGTGGCGGACACCACGGAACCCGCTGCGACCGCGCTTGCGAAAGACGATTGGCGTGCCGCCATCGAAGCGCGGGTAGCCAAGCTGGAGGCGGAGGTTGCCGAGCTCAGAGCCCGCCAAACACCTTAGGAAAAGCTTCATCAAGGAGTGGCGATCTCCGAATCGCCATGCCCATGAGAAACCGATGAATTGAGCGAAGCTCTTCTTATGGTCCACCCATGGGCTCCGGCGGATCGGAGTCCGCCGCTCCTTGGGAAGAGAGCAATCGCACAACCCAAGGAGCCTCATAAACCGCGAAAGCCCCTACCGGCAGCTTCGCCTTCACCGGATTCCTCCGGATATATCGTGCGACATTGATGAAATGATCCCAATCCCGGATCAATCGATCAAAGTAGTCCTGCTGCCAGATGGTCCCGGAGGCGTGAGCCTGCCGGTTGATCTTGTTCGCGGTAAAGCGTTTCCAACTTGCGACGGTTTCTCCCAGGTCCACCGTTTTTTCGAGCGAAAGCATCAAATGAACGTGATTCGGCATGATGACCCAAGTGTGAAGCAAATAGCGGGAGTGGTCGAAATGGTGGAAAGCCTCCGCCACGATGGCGGCAATCCCGGAATCGCCGAGCAAGCATGAGCCAAGACCTTGGTCGAGAAATTGATCGATCGTGGTGGAGAAGCGTTTGTGGTATTCGGCCTCCGTTTCAGTCGTCCAAGACTTCGGATGATCCATCAGCCAGACATTCCTTTTTTTCCGCCATTCATCGAGCAGACTGACCGGAATCGAGTCTGCGAGGCGGAAGGTGAGGAAATACGTGGCCTCGTCCTGCTGCCAGTGGGGGAGATGGTTTTGTGTCTTCCGAATCTCCGCGAACTCGTTGAGGAATCTTAGAGTCGGATAGCCGGATGAGTCAGGTTCCATGACATCAAGGAGTGGCGGACTCCGATCCGCCATGTCTCTGATCAGCCAATGCGGTGAGAAAACCGCACTCCATTGTCTCCTCAAAGACAGGCGATTCGGAGATCGCCTCTCCTTGTTTTATGCCGGCACGTAAACCTCCGCTCCCGCCTCCGTAAACTCCTTGGATTTCTCCTCCATCCCCTTCGCCAGCGCCTCCTCCTCGGAGATCGCCTGTTCCGCTGCATACCTCCGCACGTCTTCCGTGATTTTCATCGAGCAGAAGTGCGGGCCGCACATGGAGCAGAAATGGGCGGTTTTCGCGCCGTCCTGCGGCAGTGTTTCATCGTGGAACTCGCGGGCGCGCTCCGGATCGAGGCCGAGGTTGAATTGGTCTTCCCAGCGGAATTCGAAGCGGGCCTTGGAGAGCGCGTTGTCGCGGTATTGGGCACCGGGGTGGCCTTTGGCGAGGTCCGCGGCGTGGGCGGCGAGTTTGTAGGTGATGACGCCTTCCTTGACGTCGTTTTTGTTAGGCAGGCCGAGGTGTTCCTTGGGCGTGACGTAGCAGAGCATGGCGCAGCCGTACCAACCGATCATTGCAGCGCCGATGCCGGAGGTGATGTGGTCATAACCCGGGGCGATGTCGGTTGTTAGGGGTCCAAGCGTATAGAACGGGGCCTCGCCGCGCCATTCGAGCTGCTTGGCCATGTTTTCCTCGATCATGTGCATCGGCACGTGGCCGGGGCCTTCGTTCATGACCTGCACGCCCTTGGCCCACGCGCGGCGGGTGAGTTCACCCTGCACTTCAAGTTCGCCGAACTGCGCCTTGTCGTTCGCGTCGGCGATCGAGCCGGGGCGGAGTCCGTCGCCGATGGAGAAGGAGACATCGTAGGCGGCCATGATGTCGCAGATCTCGTCCCAGTGGGTGTAGAGGAAGTTTTCCTTGTGATGGGCGAGGCACCACTTGGCCATGATCGATCCGCCACGAGAAACGATGCCGGTCATGCGGCTGGCGGTCATGGGAACGAAGCGCAGCAGCACGCCGGCGTGGATGGTGAAGTAATCAACGCCTTGCTCGGCCTGCTCGATGAGCGTGTCGCGGAAGAGTTCCCAGGTAAGGTCCTCGGCCTTGCCGTTCACCTTTTCCAGCGCCTGATAGATCGGCACGGTGCCGATGGGCACGGGAGAGTTGCGCAGGATCCACTCGCGGGTGGCATGGATGTTCTTGCCGGTGGAGAGGTCCATCACGGTGTCCGCACCCCACTTGGTGGCCCAGCGCATTTTCTCGACCTCCTCCTCGATCGACGAGGCCACGGCGGAGTTGCCGATGTTGGCGTTGATCTTCACCAGGAAATTGCGGCCGATGATCATCGGCTCGAGCTCCGGGTGGTTGATGTTCGCAGGGATGATGGCACGGCCCGCAGCGACCTCGCTGCGGACAAACTCCGGCGTGATCTCAGCAGGGATGCGTTGCGGAAAACGGCGGAAGATGCCGGGCGTGTATTCACTGTCCGGCAGCTGATGGGATCCAGAATGTTGTTTCCCGAGATCGTTGCGGACGATGTCCTCTTTCAAATCGGAAATCTTCGATCTCAGATCGGCGATCTTCATGTTTTCCCGGATGGCGATGAACTCCATCTCCGGCGTGATGATGCCTTCGCGGGCGTATTGCAGTTGGGTGACCGGTTTTCCCTTGGCGCGGAGTGGCTGGCGGCGTTCGGCGGTGAGGCCGGGAAACTCGCGGAGGCGGTTGGATTTCTCGGATTGCGAGGCGTATTCCGCGTGTTTCTCGGTGAGGTATCCGTTGTCCTGCGGCTTCACAGGGCGGCCATCGTAGGCCTCCACATCGCCACGGGCGAGAATCCAGTCGCGGCGCAGCGCGGGCAGGCCTTCCTCGACGGTGCCGGTGAACGCCGGATCCCCCCAGGGGCCGGAGCAGTCGTAAACGCGCACCGGTTCATTCTCCTCGATGCGGCCGTTGAACGATTTGGTGGGCGAGAGGGCGATCTCGCGGAAGGGCACCCGGAGCTCCGGAAAGAGCTCACCCTGGACATACACGCGGGTGGAGGCGGGCAGCTGGGTACGGGAGGCATCGTGGGTTTCGCTGGCCGTGCCAGTGGTTTCTTCGGGGCGGATCATGGTGGAAGAGGTCGAGAGTTGGAGCTGAAGGGTTGGGAGCAAAAAAACGGCCGTGCGGATCAGGCACGGCCGGGAAGGGGAGCGGGGGAATCTCGACTTCCTACGGCGGCATGACCCGCGTCAGGTTCGAAGGGTCTCTTCCGCGCGCCGGAAAATCTCGGCCCGCCGATCGGCGAGCACCCCTGTCGTGCTGGAGACCATGGATGCTGGCGGACGATGTGCCAAGCGAGAATTGGGGAGGAAGGGTCCGCCAACATTTGCTTGAGGAAGTTCTTGATTCCGCGTGGGGAATCCCCAAACCTCCGCTCCCGGTCACGGGGCGTAGCTCAGCCTGGTAGAGCGCCTGCTTTGGGAGCAGGAAGTCGTCAGTTCGAATCTGGCCGCCCCGACCACCGGCTCCGACGAGCCACAGCCGATGTCCGATGGATGTTGTTTCTTGCTTGGCACGTTTGGAATCCCGCGAAAGCATCCGGGTCATGGCAGGCGCGATTCGGGAATACGTGGAACTTCGGGTGAAGGTGGACGATGTCGTCTACATGCCCAGCCTCGACGCGCCTCCGGACAAGCCACATCCTTTTGTGTATTTCATTTCGATCCACAACGACTCTCCGGTCCCGGTCACGATCCGCGGCAGGAAGTGGGTGGTTCGTGAGGACGATGGCGATGTGACCGTGGTGGAAGGGGATGGCGTGGTGGGTCAGACGCCGGTGATCGAGCCGGGTGGCCATTTTTCCTACAACAGCTATCACGTCATTGCCGGCGGAGCGACCGCCTCCGGGGCTTTTTTCGGAGAAACCGCGACGGGGGAGTGGATCTTTACGAGGATCCCCGAGTTCCGGCTGGAGGTTCCGCACTGGGCTTGATGGCCGGTGCTTCAGACAAGCAGTTCGTGCATCCGGATATCGTGCGGCTCGCCATGGGTGTCCGCCACGACCTGATCCGGAAAACAAACGCCGAGGCGAAGCGCATCCGGCCGTGCCTTGGCTAGGATCCGGTCGTAGAACCCCCGGCCGCGCCCGAGACGGCCGCCGCGGCGATCGAAGGCCATGCCGGGACAAAGAAAGGCATCGATGTCCCAGGGTTCGATGACTTCGAGATCGATGGATGGCTCCGGAATGCCGAAGCGGCCGGGTCTGAGCCCGGACGCGGGATCCACCACCCGGTGAAACACCAGAAGATCGCCCTCCACACGCGGATAGACCCAGGACCGCTCCGGGTGGGCGAGCACGATGTCTGTTAGATCGGGTTCATCCGGCAGTGGCGAGAACACCGAGAGCGTGACGATACCCGGGTTCCGCGCCAACCAGGAACCCAAGGCCAGGCGAACGGAGGACGAATCGCCGGTCCTCCCACGAGCAAGCGTGCGCATGGCGGCTCTGAGGGTGGATTTGGCGGACTGGGGATCGGGAATTGCCACTTGCCAAGGCGGGGTGATTTCCCATGTTTAGCCCCAATGAAGGCCATCTGGCAAGCGGTGTGCGTGGGGATCTCCTGCATGGCGGTCTCTCCGGCCGAAGAGAGGTCCGCTTTTGCGGTCGATCCGCCGAAGGTTGCCCGCAGCATGTTTTCCCAGGATCTCGGCATGCTTGATTCCGAGCGGGACGAATACGCCACGAACCTGGCCGCCTTCGCCGCCAATCAAGTGGCGGCGGCCAAAGGGGCTGGCAAATCCGCGGCGGAGGCCCGCAAGTTCCTTGGTCTGGCTCTTCATTTGTCCCCGCGCAACAAGAAGGCCATCGTCGTTTCCTTCCAACTGTCCAAAGGCGTCGTTCCCGAGGTGACCGAGGGCAACTACACCCCGCAGGCGTTTGCCAGGCTGCTCCTCACGCGCGGGCAGCTTCTCGAAAAACAGGGCGGTGGTGAAAACAAGAAGCTCGCCCGGTTTTTCATCCAACTGGCCGCCGAGTTGGATCCCCGAAACGAGGACGCCGTTTATGCAAGCGAGGTTCACCGGCTCGACCAGGGCGAGGTCGACTGGTCCACAGTCACCGATGCGGATGCGGCGGCACCTTGAACCATCCGGTCATGGGAGTGGAGATTGAACGCAAGTTTCTGGTCGAGGGCGATGCCTGGATGGATGGCTCGCCCGGCTGCCGCATCGCCCAAGGCTACCTCACGATGGATCCGGAGCGCACCGTGAGGGTGAGGCGGTCGGGTGACCGTGCATGGCTCACCATCAAGGGGCGTGGCGAAGGAATCCGGAGAGCGGAGTTCGAATACTCCATCCCGGTGGACGAGGCGGCGGAGCTGCTTGAAATGTGCCTGCCCTCGGTGATCGACAAAACGAGATACCGCATTTCCCACCGCGGCCGCTGTTGGGAGGTGGATGTGTTTCACGGTGTTCACCAGGGACTGGTGCTTGCGGAAGTGGAACTCGAATCCGAAAACGAGGTGGTGGATGTTCCGGAGTGGGCAGCCATGGAAGTTTCCCACGATCCCCGCTTTTTCAATTCGAGCCTTGCCCGCGTGAGCTCGCCCCCATCGATTGACGCTTGATCCGCCGTCTCTGGCCGGTGTTCCGGGAATCGTCCATCTTCCGCTTGCCACGGACGGACGAGCACCTACCCTTGGCGGCGAAGCACTCATGAAAATCTGGCTCGATGGCAAACTAGTTGATGAATCCGAGGCGAAAATCTCGGTGTTCGACCACGGACTCCTTTACGGCGACGGCGTATTCGAAGGCATTCGTTTCTACAACGGAAGAATCTTCCGGCTGGAGGAGCACATCCGGAGGTTGTTTGATTCCTCCCGCGCCATCATTCTCAACCTGCCATGGACGCAGGAAGAGGTCTGTCGTTTCACCTGTGAGACCGTCGCCGCAAACGGACTCACCGATGGTTACATCCGTCTCGTCGTCACCCGTGGTGCCGGCGAACTCGGGCTCAATCCCTACCTGTGCGAGCGCCCGTCGATGTTCATCATCGCCTCGACCATTCAGCTTTACCCCAAGGAGCATTACGAAAAAGGTCTGTCCATCATCACCTGCGCCACCCGCCGGCCCGCACCGGGGGCCTTGATGCCCCAGGTCAAGTCCCTCAACTACCTCAACAACATCATGGCCAAGGTCGAAGCCATCCAGGCCAACGCGCTGGAAGCCGTGATGCTCAACGAGCAGGGATACGTGGCCGAGTGCACCGGAGACAACCTCTTCCTCATGAAGAATGGCACGCTGCTCACTCCGCTCATCAGCGATGGGGCCCTCGACGGCATCACCCGCTCCGTGATCATCGAGATCGCCGGCAAGCTCGGTGTGCCCGTGGTCGAGAAGTCGCTGACCCGTTATGACATCTTCACCGCGGACGAGTGCTTCCTCACCGGCACCGCGGCCGAAGTCATTCCCGTGGTGGCGCTCGATCGCCGCGTGATCGGCACCGGCACGCCGGGTCCCTTCACGTCGCGCTTCCTTGCCGCCTTCCACGAGCTTGCCATGAGCACGGGCACTCCGATTTCCTGAAGCCTTTCCGGAACATCCACGCGATCCTCTCCCCGGCATGAAATGCGACTTCTGCGATAAAAAGGCCACCGTTTTCCTGACCCAGCTCGTCGAGGGACAGATGAAGAAGGTGTGCCTCTGCGATTCATGCGCGAAGGAACGCGGAGTCACCGACCCCACCGGCTTCTCGCTTGCCGACCTTCTGCTCGGCGGCGTGGCCGGGGCCGCGGCACCCAAGGCACCAGGCGCCGCGCCTCAAGCCCCCCAGGGCGGAGGTCGCCGCTGCCAGACCTGTGGATTCTCCCTGGAGGATCTCAGGCGCGTGAGGCGCTTTGGTTGCAGCGATTGCTACGCCACCTTCACCGAGGAAGTGGGCCAAATGGTACGCGGCATGCACAAAGGCACCACGCACGTCGGCAAGGTTCCCGCCGGACTCATGGCCATGCAGGTGCTCCATCAACGACTCGAAGAACTCCGGGCCCGTCTCGACCAGGCGATCGCCTCCGAAAGCTACGAGGAGGCCGCCGGAATCCGCGACGAGATCCGGAATCTCGAACTCAGCGCGAAATCCTAAGCCCCTCCCATCCCACCCGGAACACCCGCCGATCACAGACCCCCGATGTTTCGCCACGCGATCCACCTCACGCACCTCCCACTGCCATGATGCGCTTTTCCACCCTCATCAAACACCCCGCCGACTGGATGACCGGCGGGCAGGGGGAGCACGGGGCCGTGATGACCTCGCGCATCCGTCTTGCCAGGAATCTGCGGCGTCATCCCTTTCCCGGCTGGGCGAAGCGCGAGCAGCGCGCGGCCGCACTCGACATGATGCGCCCCGCCGTCGAGGCGCTGCCCGCCATGAAGGACGCGTTCTCCCAGGAACTCGGCGATCTCACCTCGGTCCAGAAACAAGTGCTCGTCGAGCGGCACCTGATTTCCCGCGAACACGCCGCGCGTGGTGATGGCTCCGCCGCCGTCATCGAGCGCCGTCAGACCTTCAGCCTCATGCTCAACGAGGAGGACCACCTCCGCATGCAGGCCATCCGCCCCGGTCTCCAGCTAACCGCGGCCTTCAGCGCGCTCTCGGACCTCGATTCCGAGTTGGAAAACGCACTGGAATTCGCCTTTGATCCCTCGCTCGGTTACCTGACCACCTGCCCGACCAATCTCGGCACCGGCCTGCGCGCCTCCGCCATGCTCCACCTTCCCGGGCTCGTCCTCAGCGACCAGATCGGCCAGGTCCTCCAGGCGGTCAACAAGATCGGCCTCGCCGTTCGCGGACTCTACGGCGAGGGCACCGAATCGCTCGGCAACCTCTACCAGATTTCCAACCAGTCCACTCTCGGCGAGTCCGAGGAAACGATCATCCGCCGCCTCGAACGCGTCATTTCCCAGGTCGCCAGCCACGAGAAAAACGCCCGGGAAAAGCTCCTCGAGGACGACCCCGAGATGGTGGCCGACAAAATCGGCCGCGCCTACGGAGTGCTGCGCCACGCCCACATCATCGATTCCAAGGAGGCACTCGGCCAGTTGTCCCTGCTCCGCCTCGGCGGTGCCCTCGGGTTTTTTCCTCCCGAGACGGTGAATCTGTGCGACACTCTGCTGATGGACATCCAGCCGGCGCACCTCCAGCTTCACTCGGGCCGCAAACTCAGCCCGGAGGAGCGGGACGCCATTCGCGCGGAAATCGTCCGCTCCCGTTTGCATTCTCTCGATTCCCCTGATAATCCTATCACGAGCCGCGATTCCACTCCGGCGAACGATCCAACCAACCCCGGCGACGCATGAACAACTTCACCCCACGCGCTCAGCAAGTCCTGGCACTGGCCCGCAAGGAAGCGGACCGATTCAACCATTCCTATGTCGGCACCGAGCACCTGCTGCTCGGCCTCATCAAGCTCGGCCAGGGAGTCGCCGTCAATGTCCTCGAACGCATGGGCCTCGAGCTCGAAGCCGTGCGCATGGAGGTCGAGAAGGAAGTCGGCTCCGGCCCGCCCCAGAAAGCGGCAGGCAACATCCCTTACACGCCTCGCGTGAAGAAGGTGCTCGCGCTTGCCAACAAGGAGGCCAAGGCCCTCAACCATTCCTACGTCGGCACCGAACACCTGCTTCTCGGACTGCTCCGCGAAGGCGAGGGAGTCGCCGCCCGCGTCTTGAAGCGCCTCGATGTGGACATCCAGAGGACCCGCAACGAAATCCTCGCGGAAATCGACCCGAACTTCTCGCCCGAAGATCAGGATGACGATGACGACGATGACGACATCGAGGATGGCGACGGTCCCTTCGAGGACGAATCCCAACCGCAACAGGCAAGTCCGGAAGGCGAGGGGAAATCCAAAACCCCGGCCCTCAAGGCCTTCGGGAGGGACCTCACCAAGGTGGCCAAGGAAGGCGGCCTTGATCCGGTCATCGGCCGCGAATCCGAGATCGAGCGCGTCATCCAGATCCTTTGCCGCCGTACCAAGAACAATCCCGTGCTCATCGGGGAAGCCGGCGTCGGCAAGACCGCCATCGTCGAAGGCCTCGCCCAGGAAATCGCCAGCGGCAATGTGCCGGAAATCCTCCGTGACAAGCGGGTGGTCACCCTCGACCTCGCCCTGATGGTCGCCGGAACCAAATATCGCGGCCAGTTCGAGGAGCGCATCAAGGCGGTCATGGACGAGATCCGCAAGGTCAAGAACATCATCCTCTTCATCGATGAGCTCCACACCATCGTCGGCGCAGGCTCGGCGGAAGGTGCGATGGATGCTTCCAACATCATCAAGCCCGCTCTCAGCCGCGCGGAGCTCCAGTGCGTGGGTGCCACCACCCTCAACGAGTATCGCAAATACATCGAAAAGGACTCCGCCCTCGAGCGCCGCTTCCAGCAGGTGAAGGTGGACGAGCCCTCGGTCTCCGATGCGATCAAGATCCTCCAAGGCCTGCAGGAAAAATACGAAGCCCACCACAAGGCGAAGTTCACCCCGGAAGCCATCGAGGCCGCCGTGAAACTCACGTCCCGCTACCTCACCGCCCGTTTCCTCCCGGACAAGGCAATCGACGTGCTCGACGAGGCCGGTGCCCGTGCCCGCATCGGCACCATGACCCGCCCGCCCGCCATCAAGGAGCTTGAAGCGGAAATCGAACGCATCAACCGCGCGAAACTCACCGCCATCGCCGAACAGAATTTCGAAACCGCCGCCTCGCTGCGCGACGACGAGAAGAACGCCAAGCGCAACCTGGAGGAAACCCTCAAGACCTGGCGTTCCGCGTCCGAGGAGACGATCGTCACGGTCACGGACGACGACATCATGGCCGTGGTCTCGAAATGGACCGGCGTGCCCCTTCGCCGCATGGAGGAGAAGGAAACCGAAAAACTCCTCAAGATGGAGGACGAGCTCAAGGGCCGCGTCATCGGTCAGAACGAGGCCGTCATCGCCATTTCCAAGGCTCTCCGCCGTTCGCGTGCCGACCTCAAGGACCCGCGCCGTCCCATCGGTTCGTTCCTCTTCCTCGGACCCACGGGCGTCGGCAAGACCTACCTCACCCGCAATCTCGCCGAGTTCATGTTCGGGGATCCGGATGCGCTCATCCAGATCGACATGTCCGAATACATGGAGAAATTCACCGCCAGCCGCCTGATCGGATCGCCTCCGGGATACGTCGGCTACGAGGAGGGCGGCCAGCTTTCCGAGGCCGTGCGCCGCCGGCCATACTCGGTGGTCCTCTTCGACGAGGTCGAGAAAGCCCACCCGGATGTGATGAACCTGCTTCTTCAGATTCTCGAAGAAGGCACCGTCACCGATTCGCTGGGCCGCAAGATCGATTTCCGCAACACGATCATCATCATGACCTCCAACGTCGGGGCCTCTTCGATCAAGCGCCAGACCTCGCTCGGTTTCGGCGCGATGACCGAGGATCAGGCGGACTTCGAAGGCATGAAGGAGAAGATCCTCGAAGAGTCGAAACGCTACTTCAAACCCGAGTTCCTCAACCGCCTCGACGAGCTCGTCGTTTTCCACATGCTGGAAAAGACCGACCTCAATCGCATCGTCGATCTCGAGGTGAACAAGCTCGTCAAGCGCCTCAAGGAAAAGGACATCGCCCTCACGCTCTCCGCGGAGGCCCGCGATTTCCTCTCGGAAAAAGGCTTCGATCCGGCATACGGTGCCCGCCCGATGCGCCGCGCCGTCGAACGTTTCCTCGAGGACCCGCTCGCCGAGGCCCTGCTCCGTGGCGACGTCAAACCCGGAGACACCGTCAGCGTCGGGAAAAAGTCGGATGCCGAGGAACTCGCCTTCGACTCATCCCGTCCGGAGGCCCAGGAGGAAGCCAAAGTCTGAGACCACTTCACTTGATCCCGCCTCGTGCGGGACCAGCCCACCGCAGTCCGGCGTTGATCCACGGACTGCGGTTTCTTTTTGCCTTGGAATCCGCTCCGCCACTCAGCCCTGCGGGTGCCGCCGGGTCACGCTGATCACGGCGGCGAGTTTGCGGCATATTTCCGAGGTGCGGGAGTCCGCCATGATTTCCTCAAGTGTCCAAGGCAGGCGGAAGCGCCAATTGGCCGGCCCCGAAGTGCCCGGATGATTGATGCGATCGTTCATGCCGAAGAGCGAGGTGATCATCAGCGTGGCGTAGCGGGAATTCGAATCGAAGAGGGACTTGATCAAACGAAGGCGGATGCCCTCGGTGAACGGAGGCCACACCCCGTTGCCGGGGATGGGAATGTCGGCGAACTCGGAGAGAATCCGCAGCGTGTTCCTCGCCCCGTGGGCCTGCCAATCACTCTCATGTCCCGGGTTCTCATTGTGCCTCTGGATGGCACCCAGACAACCGCGCCAGATGCCGCAGACCGGATCGTGATCGTGGGTCGAATACGTGGCGAATGAGTTCTCCGGAAAAAACCGGCCGGGCGTGGGATGTCCGTGATCATTGCAATCCCAGTGGGGAATGCGGAATCCGGCGATCCCCAGCTCCTCCAAGTGCGGTCGCACATACTCAGGCACCCATCCCAGATCCTCCGCGATGATCTCCGCACCACCTGCCGCTTCGATGATGGCACGCAGCCGCACATCGCCGTCGGCCCGGTTGGCGGCCTTGTTTTCCGGGGTGTCGTCCGGCCGCAGAAACCAGCGCGGCAATCGGCCACCCGTGCGCGCCGCGGCCTGCTCATGGGACAACCCGACGAACGAGGCATTGTGCTCCGGCAGCCAGGGAAAGGCATAGATCCGGTAAAACCCGAGAATGTGGTCCAGCCGGAAGATCCCGAAGATTTCGGTGAGCCGCCGGATGCGCGTCTTCCACCAGCGGAAGCCGTTCGCCTGCATGTGATCCCAACGATAGAGCGGAATGCCCCAGTTTTGTCCCCACTGCTGGAAAAACGGATCGCTCTGCCCCATTCCCTCCGGAGGAGAACCGCCGCACCAATCGGTGTGAAACTCCTCACGCTGGAAAAACACATCGCAGGAATGCCAGCTGATGCCGATCGGCACGTCGCCCATCAACTTGACGCGCCGGGAATCCGCGTGGGCGCGGACCCCGCGCCACTGGCGGAAACACAGCCACTGGACGAAGGCGAAGAAACCGAGGCGGTAGTCCACCGCGGCCGCGTCCCGATGCCGCAGTGTCTCTAACAAAGCGCGCGCCTTGTCTGCGGTCCGGCATTCCTCCGGCCATTGATCCCAGCGGAGGTGTTCGCCATTTCGCTCCATCAGAAAACGGAACAACGCGTAATCCTCCAGCCAGTCCCGCTCTTCGTCACGGAATCCCGCGAACTCGGCAACGAGATCCTCCGTGGCTTCGTCAAAGGTGGACCAGGCGAGTTCGAGAAGATTCCTCTTCACCCTCCTCACCGCCGTGTAGTCGACCATGTGCGAATCCATCGCCGCACCCAGGCTGGCCGCAGCCCGGCGGAAGTCCGCGGCTTTGAGCCAGGGAATCGACGGCTCGTCGAGCGTCAGATAGATCGGATCCAGCGCCGTCGAGGAGATCGAGCTGTAGGGACTCTCGTCCGCGCCGTTTTCGTGAATCGGCAACAGCTGGATGAAGCCCACGCCATGGTCGGCCGCCCAGTCGATCCACTGTCGCATCGCGAGTGTGTCGCCAATCCCGAGATCGCCCCTGCGGCGGGGCGAGAATGCCGGAATCAGAATGCCTGCTAGACGTGGGGCGGGTGGGTGCACGGCGCGGATGTTGCCATCCGCAAGCCGTGCGTAAACCCGGAAATCCCGCCATTTGGGGTGGGACACTGCACGCTTTCATCTTGCGCGCGTTTGCAATGAAATCGATTCACGGTTTGACAGGGCGGGGGAGGAGGGACGATGGTTGTAGTTGGAAGTGGATGTATCCGCTTTCCCAACCCCCAATCCCAAAACCATGAAAAAACTCGTTTGGATTTCGCTGATCGCCACGCCCTTCCTGATGGCCTCCTGCGGAGAAAAGGAAGTCGTGAAAGAGAAGATGGACGCAGGCGCTGAGAAGGTCGCCGAGGGCGTCAAGGACATCGCGGACGCCGCCAAGGCCGAGGCGGAAAAGGCCAAGGAGGCCGCCGCAGACAAAGCCAAGGAAGCCGCGGAGAAGGCAAAAGCCGCCGCCGCCACCGGAGCCGACAAGGTGAAGGACGCGGTGGAGAACGCAGGAAACGCCGTGCAGCAGAAAGCCGATGCCGCCGCAGAAGCCACCGGGCAGGCTGTGGACAAGGCCGCCGAGGGAGTCAAGGACGCCGCTCAGGATGCCAAGGACGCGGTCAAGGAAACCCTGCCGAAGTAAGCTCGCAAATCCCATGGCCGGCATCCCAGCACCGGGGTGCCGGCTTTTTCTTTACCTCGCTGTCGATCCCGTTACGAGGCGGACATCGCGTCCCGATCGACGCGAGTCATGCACCCTGCATGCAGGTGAGCGCACTGTGGAACACATCCTCCCGATAGATCCTCGAGAGCGATCCCGCGGTGATGTTGGGAAGCGCCCCGATGCTGCGCAATCCCGCAAGCACCCATGAGGCCTTCTCAACGGTCGGGCGGTTGACCGATTCTCCGTGAAACACGTGAAACGATGACCCGTTCGTGCTTTCGACACCCGTTGCAAAATGGGCTCCCAGGCTGTTTCTGAGAACATCCGGGGAGGCTCCGGTGTATTCATCCATCGCGAGGATCGAAATCAGGTCGTTGCGGAAGGATGGATCCTGGCAAAGCCTGCACGCCTCTAACAACGCGGCCACCATCGCTACAGTCTCCTCTTTGCGTTCCTGAAGAAAGCGCCCCGAAACGAGCAGAACCTTCTCCGGATGCCCGTGGGATAGATCCGACGACGTCGCCGGACACCAGCCTGTGCCGCCGAGAATCGATTCCGAGTTCCATGGCTCGCCCACACAATAGCCGTCGATGTGCCCTGCCTTGAGATGCCGTGGCATCAGTGGCGGAGGGAGGAAGATGATCTCCGCATCCTCCGGCGCACTCAATCCATGACGCTTCAGCCAGGTATGCAACAGGATGTGGTGCGAGGAAAACCGGTGTGTGGCCGCCAGGGTGAATGGGCGGTCCTTTTTCCAGAATTGGGCGAGATGCGCCTTGAGCCCCTCGCCATGGCCGATGTCCGCTGGCTTCAAATCCTTCGTGAGTGTGACCGCGTTGCCATGGAGGTTGAGAATCAGCGGAACGGCGACTTCGCACTTCAATTCGCTGAATCCAAGCCCGAGAGAGAAGGCGATGCCGGCGATCGATTGCGCCGCATCCAGATCTCCATAGTAGATCTTGTCCCTCACGCTCGACCACCCGAGTTCCCGGGAAAGCATGACATGAAGCCCGTAACGATCGAACAATCCCATTTCCTTGGCCACTGCGATCGGGGCGCAATCGCTCAATGGAACGAAACCCAGACGGATGGGATAGCGCGTGGAAACAGCGGACAGGCGGGCATCCATGATCCGCGGTAAGCGCGTGGAATGCCAAATCAGCGAAATTGGCATAAGTGCTGCTGGTTTCTCCCCGGACTTTCAATGAAGGCCGTTCATCATGGATTGGGTACCCGATTTGCGACAACTTCGAGCCTTCGTGGCAGTTGCCGAGGAAGGAAGCTTCACGCTTGCGGCCCGCCGGATCTTCGTCACCCAATCGGCCGTAAGCCACTCGCTCAGGACGCTTGAAGAACAGCTTTCGTGCAGACTGCTGGACCGCACCGGCAAGCGCGTCCTGGTCACTCCGGAAGGGGAACTCCTGCTGAAACGGTGCCGCCGCGTGCTTCATGAACTCGACCAGGCCGGCCGGGATCTTGATGGATTGAAGCGCTGGGGTCAGACACGCATTCGGATCGGCGCTCCTCATACGCTTTGCCATTTTCTCATTCCCTCGGTGCTGCGGGAGTTCCGCGACTTTTTCCCTCGCTGCGAACCGGTGATCGAGGCGGGCGACACTTCCGCGCTTCTCGACCGCCTTGCCGATGCGGATCTGGATCTTGTCGTTGGATTGAAACCCCGCGGCCATGGTGAGGAGGCATACCGGCCCATGTTTCGCGACCGTCTGGCTTTTGTGGTGTCACCCTTCCATCCATGGGCCGCCGAGGGCGCCGCGGTGCATGCGAGCCTTCACGACCACCAGTTCATCATCTACGCCAAGGCCACGGAGACCCATCGCCTGATCGATGAGTGGCTGGAAAAAGACGGCAGGCAGGCAAGAAAACCGCTGGTGCTGGGCGACATGCAGGCCATCAAGGAAATGGCGAAACTTGGCATCGGCGTGGGTGTCGTCGCCCCCTGGGTGGCCGCTCGTGAGATCGCCGATGGAAGTTTGAAAGCCATCCCCATCGAGAAGCCCGCCATCGAGCGCGAATGGGGCGTGTTTCACCACACCAAACGCGAGCCAAGCCTCGTCGAGGAAGCCTTCATCGGGCTCTGTGAAATGGCCTTCGCCACGATCCCGGCTTCGTGATCGGATCCAGGATTCTTCAGCCGGGTTCTCGCGCGGTCGTCAGCCTGGACCGCACGGGATCATACGAGACGGAGGCAGAACGGGTAGCGGTGCCACTCACCACGCTGGGCGGCGACGGCGGCGAGGATCTCGAGAACCAGCCCGATGATCGGAATGGCAAACAGAACCGGGATGAGCAGGAATCCGACGACCACGAGCATCAGCACGAAGGTCACCGAGGCGAGAGCGATCATCACCAGAAACAAGGTGATCTGGAAGTTGAGCGCCTCGCGGCCGTGATGATCGATGAACGGACTCTGGTCCTTCTTCACCAGCCACAGCACCAGCGGGCCGATGAAGCCTGTTAGAATCCCGAGCAGATGACACAACATGCCCATGGTCCGCTCGTCCTCCGATAGAGACGGCACCACCGGCGGCGGGCCGGCGGACAACGGCGGAGGCTCGAAAACTGTTAGATCGGGCGGGGTGGGGGAGTCATGGGAAGGGGAGTCCTGCATGGAAGCGGATCAGGGAACGGGACTGGTGATGAACTCGACAAGGTCCCGGCGGGTCTTCTCAAGATCGGGCGGATTCAGGTAAAACATGTGGCCGCCATCGTAGTGGGTGGTCGAGATGTTCTTGCGGACGCCCTTCGGCAGATCCAGCAGGTGCCGCAGCGAATGGGCCACGCCCTCGGGCGGAGTGGCCAGATCGGTGTATCCGCCCATGACGAGCACCTTGAGCTTCGGATTGTCGCGCATCGCCGTGGCGAGACGGTCGCCAAGGTTGAGCACCTCGTTTTCCGAGTCCCATCGCCAGGGATGCACCTTGCCGGTGAGAATCTCATAGGGCTGGTCCTCCTTGTAGCCGAGGTCCCGGCCGAGGTAATCCATCATCGCGGTGGAAAACGCCCCGTAGGCCAGCGAGTAGGAGGGATCGTATTTGGCAAAGGGCGAGGAGGTGTCCGTGGCATCCCAGGCAACCCGGGCATCGAACCTCCCGAGAATCTTGCCCTCGGCTCTCAGCAACTCGCCACGAAAGAAGGTCGGATCGATCCGCAAATCGTGGGTAAGCCAGACCTCGGCGGAAATGCCGGTGAGCTTGGAAAGCTTCGCCGCGAGGTCCTTGCGCTCCGCATCGGAAAGATCGCCACCGCGCAGCAAGGCGGTGGCGTAGGCTCCGAACGCAAACTCCGCACTCTCGCGCACCAAGGCATCGCGATCGCCCTGGACCTTGCCGTGGTGATGCGCCGTGCCGGTGTAGGATGGCAGGAAAACGAGATACGGCAGATCGTTGCCGGGCGCGGCGGACAAGGTCGCGAAGTCGAGCAGCGATGAAAGCAGGACGACGCCATTGAGGCTCATGCCGTAGCGCGACTGGAGGTGCTGGGACAGCCCGGCCACCCGGATGCCGCCGTAGGATTCGCCAAGCAGGAACTTCGGAGATCCCCAGCGCTGGTTTTCCGTGATCCACCGGCGAATGAAGTCACCGACCGATTCCACGTCGTCGTTCACCCCGTGGAACTCGCCTGGCTTTGCATCGCTTTCAGCGCGGCTGTAGCCGGTGGAAACCGGGTCCACGAAAACGAGGTCGCATACGTCCAGAATGCTGAGCGGATTGTCCGCCACACGGACCGGCGGCTGGGGCGGCGTGGTGCCATCGCCCGGAAGCTTCACGATCTTCGGTCCGAGGACCCCGATGTGCAGCCAGACCGCCGAGGATCCCGGACCACCGTTGAAGGCGAACATCACCGGGCGCGTCGAGGGATCCTTGACGTCGGTCCGGATGTAACTGACATGGAAGATCGAGGCCCGAGGTTTGCCGTCGTCTTTCTTGAGCTGGATTTTCGAGGTCGTGACCTTGTAGGGAATCTTTTTCCCGGCGATCTCCACGGTGGCCTCGCGACTCACAGGTTCAGCCGGCTTGGGTTCCGGAGCCTTCTCCTGTGGCGGATTCTCCGGCGCAGGCTTGGCGGGCTCGGAAGCCGCTTGAACGGCACAGGTCATGGCAAGGCAAAAGGTCAACGCGCGAATCATGGGAAAAGGCTGCTTGGTGGTTGGAATTTGTCGATCAAAACGAATCTGCGCCATCCAGCGCCACAAACGACCCGGAATGCCTGAAAATCTCACCGCCAGCTCCAGACGGCTTCCCGGCATCTTACTTGTGACAATGTATGTAATCCGGAACTGAGAAATGACCCGCATAGACGGAATTTGCCCGACTTCATCTGTAGGCCGTGTCTACCCTGCAAGGCGGCCTCCGCGGACTGGGACCCGGAGGAATTCCCGCCTCAGCGGCCGTTCAGTTTGGCGACCGTGGCGGCATCAACGACAAACGAATCCGTGCCGAAAGGTTTCACCGGCGCGTTTTCCTGAACGAGGTATTCGAAGGCCTTGATCGGTTTCACACCCGCGGTCTCGGACATCAGGTAAACCCGGATGGTCATTGCCTCCTTGCCGGTTCCGCCCTCCAGCTTGCGGGTTGAAAACTGAACCTCGTTGGGCCCATCGGCCGCGCCGCCGATCACGACCTCGGCCTCCTTGGCGTTGGCGAACCGATGCCGGCTGATCTTGTTGACCTGCACCTGGACTTCGCGCCCCGGGCAAAACACGTAGACTTTGGCGATGTATTTCGCGGCTCTGGCCTCCAGCGGCGTCGGCGGCACCACGCCCGACGGCTGGGCCTCCGGGGTTTCCTTGAGGTATTTGAGGTCCCCTGCCGACAATTCCTTCCGCACCTCGGGCAAGGCGGCCAGGTTGACGAAGTCCGCCCGGTCGTAGAGCCAACCGGCGCCCCCTTTGACGAATGAAAGCACGATCAGGTTCTCGGTGGGACTTCCGCCGACCCCGAAGTCGATTTTCCCGAAATACGAGGCCTTGGCGGTAGGACCGTTCTGCTTGGCCTCCAGAAACTTCAGCTCCTTGATCGATGGCGGCGGCGCCGGCAGCTCGAAGACCGCATTCGGAAAGGCCCGTTTCTCGGAAACAATCCGGTTTTTCACCTCCATCCGGCGATGCGGAGCCGTCGTTCTCTGCCACGCGCCGGAATCCTTGCGGATGATCGATTCCCTCCAGGCATTGTAGCTGCTCTCCAGCGAACCTCGAAGCTCTTCCTGGGCGGCAAGTGTTCCGGTCCACACCAGACAAACGGCACAAATCAATCGATTCATGCGCGAAACGATTGGACAAGAAGGACGGTTTCACAACAAACAAATTGCAGTCCGTCCCGCCCCCGGCAGACACACGGACCCCCCGGTATGAGCAGTATTCTGAAGAAAGTGGCGCCCATCGGCGAGGCGCGTGACCGTGAGATTCTCAAGGATGCGGCGACCTACGTCTATCAGGAGCGCCCTCAGGGACCGGTCCAGGCCCATGTGTTTTTCCCGCAGATGCCCACCTCCGGGCCCCGGCCGCTGGTGGTGTTTTTCCATGGCGGATTCTGGGAAAACTCCACTCCTGCCCAGTTTGTTCCCCACTGCCTCCACTTCGCCAGCCGCGGAGCCGTGGCGGTCGCCGCGGAAACCCGCAGCGGATCACGCAACGGCACCGGGGCCATCGAAGCCATCGAGGACGCCCGCGACTTGATCCGTTGGCTGCGCCACAATGCCGACACCTTCGAGATCGACCCCGACCGCGTCGTCATTGGCGGGGCCGGCGGTGGCGCCCTGCTCGCGCTGCTCACCGCCATGCCCAAACCGAAGCACCTGCCACCCGTGGACGGTCTCGATTGCCGACCGCAGGCTCTCATTCTTTTCAGTGCCCTGGTCAACACCGCCACCAAGGGCACGGCCGCCTCGCGCTTTCCGGATGCCCGCGCCGCCCGCGCCCACAGCCCGTCCCAGCTCGTCCGCCGGAAACTGCCCCCGATGCTCTTCTTCCACGGCAAGTCCGACCGCATCACCCCCTTCGACGAGGTCGATCGCCTCCGCCGCAAACTCCGCTTCTGGGGAAATTCGTGCCAGCTCATCGATTTCGAAAAGGCGGATCACAGCTTCTTCAACTTCAACGTCAGCCACCGCAACTTCGAACTGACCATCGGTGCCGCCGATCGTTTCCTCGTCGATCTCGGATTTCTCCAGCCTGATGAGGCCTCCGACTTGGTTTGATCCAATTCTGTATTTCCGGGATTTAATTCCGTAATTCGTTGTTTTAGAATACATTAGAGAACAGTCCGTTACGCTCAAACCACTGATTGCCTATCTGGTTTTAAACATTTGAATGAATCAACTATTTCATTCAGATCCTTTAAACCAAGATCCATGAAATGAATCGACGATTCCGGCGTAAACGATGGGTCATGAGTCGATGGTTGAAATGGGTATGGATCGGGTTGCTGGGAGGATTGGCGGCGGCATCAGCGGAGGAGCGGGTCGCGATTTTGGGGGACAGCATCACGTATGGCGGCCGCTGGGCGACGCGTGTGGAGAGTGCCTTGAGGGAGACGCCGAGGTTCCGGGAGGCGGAGATTGTCAATTTCGGGCTGGGAAGCGAGACCGTCTCCGGCCTGTCCGAGCCCGGTCATGCGGGCGGGAAGTTCCCCCGCCCATGTTTGCACGAACGGCTGGGGCGGATCCTGGAGGCCTTCGAGCCGACCCTGGTTCTGGCGTGTTACGGGATGAACGACGGCATTTACCTGCCACCGGACGAGGCCCGGATGAAGGCGTATCAGGACGGTATCCTCCGCCTCAAAGCCGACGTGGAGAAATCCGGTGCCACCCTGGTCCTGATTTCGCCGCCGCTTCATCAGGCGGATCAGGTCTCATCGGACCCGCAGCGTTACGATGTGGTGCTCGACGGCTTCGCGGCATGGCTGACGGCGCGCCGTGCGGATGGTTGGAGGGTCATCGACATCCGGCCTGGATTGAAGCAAGCCGTCGCCGAGGCCAAGAAGGCGGATCCGGCCTTTGTGTATGCCAAGGACGGCGTCCATCCCGGCGATCGCGGGCACGATTTCATCGCGGCGGAGATTTGCCAGGCTCTGTGGAAAATTCTCGACCTGCCGGGCACGCCATCGATGGCCGATGGTCGGGCGCTTGATTTGCTTTTGAAGCGCAACGAGCTGCTCAAGCTGGCCTGGCTGACGAAAACCGGTCATCAACGTCCGGGAATTCCGGCGGGCAAACCTCTCGACCAGGCCGGGCGGGATGCCGCGGAGATGCTCTCCGGCTACCGGGTCCTGTGCACGATGAAAACCAGCCAGTGGAATGGATACGAGCGCTCGGACTTCGTGGTTCAGGGTGTGAAGAGCCTTTTGGTGCGTCCGAAGCAAGCGGCCCCGGGTCGCCCCTGGATCTGGCGGACCGAGTTTTTCGGGCACGAGCCCCAGGCGGATCTCGCCCTTCTCGCAAAAGGATTCCACGTCGCCTACACCGACATGCAGGACCTTTATGGCTCGCCCAAAGCGATGAAGATCATGGACCAGTTCCACCGGCACCTTGTTTCGGCAGAGTCTCTCGCAGGCAAGACCGTGCTCGAGGGATTCAGCCGCGGTGGTTTGTTCGCGTTCAACTGGGCGGCCCTCCATCCCGGGCAGGTGGCCGCGTTGTATGTGGATGCCCCGGTGTGCGACATCAAGAGCTGGCCCGGCGGCAAGGGCAAGGGCCCGGGATCCAAGGCAGACTGGGACAAACTGCTGGCCGTCTACGGTTTCAGCGAGGCGCAGGCGATGAGCTTCATGGGCAATCCCGTCGATCAACTCGCCCCTCTCGCCAAGGCCCGCATTCCGATCCTCGCGGTGATCGGCGAGGCGGACGAAGCGGTCCCCGTTTCCGAGAACATCGATCGGGTGGAAAAGACCTATCGCGAGCTTGGCGGCCCCATCGAGGTGATCCGCAAGCCGGGCTGCAAGCACCATCCCCACAGCCTCAAGGATCCGGCGCCGATCGTCGCGTTTGTCCTGCGTGCGGCGGGAAAACCATCGCCGTGACGCGGGTCTTGCCGGTTTGGCCTGGATGACGGACATTTCCGCGCATGACCCGGAAGTCCCCCGCCCCATCCCAAGCCCAGCTGCCGATCGTGTTTTGGGCGATTTGGTTCTCCATCCTGATGGGCGTGGTGATGATCCCGTTCTTCATAGGCGGCGGCATCCCCTCCGGCCCGGATGATGGCCAGGCTCCCGTCGTCTGGACGGTGATGCCGGTGGTTCTTGCAGTGGCCTCGCTCGGTCTCCGCTTCAAGTGGCTGCCCCGTGTCGCCACGCTGAACGCCAAACTGCCCGTCATGATCATCGGACTGGCACTGGCGGAATCGATTGCCGTGATTTCCGCGGTGGTGGTCGATAAGCGCCTCGGCGAAACCCGCCTCACCCATCTGGTCATCGCCGTGGCCTGTGTGCTGGCCTGGATTCCGATATTCACCCGCTCCACGCCATCCGACGCCTCCGAGGCGCGCTGAGTTGCCGTCGGTCGCGCGGATGTTCCCGGTTGGGCTTGTCAGCGGGAGAGGTGCCTGATCAGCCTTCGGCCGTGAAACGAGTTGTGATCCATACCGACGGGGCCTGCAAAGGCAACCCGGGCCCCGGCGCTTACGGCGCGGTGCTCGTCTGCGGCCGCCATCGCAAGGAGATCTCCGCCGGATACCGTGCCACCACCAACAACCGCATGGAACTCCGCGCCGCCATCGCCGCGCTGGAACTGCTCGCGGAGCCCTGCATCGTCGAGCTGCATTCGGACTCGAAATACCTCGTGAAGGCGATCCAGGACAAATGGATCGATGGCTGGAAACGCCGCGGCTGGATCACCGCGGACAAGAAGCCCGTGAAAAACCAGGACCTCTGGCGCCAACTCCTCAGCGCGATGGAACCTCACCGCATCGATTGGCGCTGGGTGAAAGGCCACGCCGGAAATCAGGAAAACGAACGATGCGACGAACTCGCCAACCTCGCCGTGACCGCAGGCCGGCTCGCGGAAGACACGGGATTCGACGCCGCTGGTTGTTAGATCCGCCACCTTCAACCCACCAATGGCCAAGGCGAAATCACGATGGGCGGAGCGACTGGGGGTCTTCGGCGACCTGCCCACCCGCTCATTGCGCCACTCGCTGCCGCTGGTGCCCTCGTTTCTGGAACCGGTTCTCGTCGTCGGTTGGACGACCCTGTTTTTCGTGATCGCGCGCGACCAGCGGCGTGCGGTGACGTCGAATCTGCGGGCCATGCACCCCGGCTGGGGCCTTGCACGAGGCACGCTGGGCGCTTGGCGGGTTTTCCTCAACTTTGCCGCCACCTTTGCCGATGCCATGCGCTTCGAGACCGGGACCGGCGGCGTGGATTGGGCCATCGACGGGCTGGACGCCATGGAGGAACTCAACTCCCGCCGGGAAGGCTGCGTCGTGCTCACCGCCCACATGGGGAACTACGATCTCGCCGCCCCGGTCTTCGCTTCGCGGTTCCAGCGCACTCTCCACACCGTCCGGGCACCGGAGCGCGAACCCGAAACCCAGCGCATCCGCGAACTGGAGATCCGCCGGAGGGAGCAGCAGTATCCCGGGTTCCGCACGCACTACAATACCGACGGCAGCCTGCTGGGCGTCGAGCTGGCCCGCTTTCTTTCCCAAGGGGACATCGTCGCCATCCAGGGGGATCGTGTGATGTTCGATGTCTCGCCGATGCTCGTCGAAGTGGAGCCCGGCTTGCAGATGCGCCTGCCCAAGGGTCCGCTGTTTCTGGCCCGCGCCACTGGCTCGCCGTGTTATCCGATCTTCATCACCCGCGATGGATGGCGGCGTTACCGAGTCACCGTGATGCCGGAGCTCGGGCTGCCCCCGCGTCGACGGGGAGACGATGCCGAGGTCTCCCGACTCTGGGCCCGCGCCGTCTATCAGATCGCCCGCCGGAACTGGCACCAGTGGTTTGTCTTCGAACCCCTGCTCACCCGCTCGGAGCCTTCCTGATCCCTTGGAAATCCGGCCTTGCCCGGATCGCCGATTGATTCAGAAATCCCTGCATGCCGATCCTCGAAAAAGCACGCGAGCTCGCCCTCATCCACTCCTCCGCCGCCGTCATCGGCTGGGATCAGGAAACCTACCTGCCACCCGAGGCCGCGGCATACCGCGCTTCCCAACTTTCCTGGCTATCCGCCCGGGCCCACGAACTCGCCACTTCCGAGCAATTGCAGCGCGACCTCGAACAAGCCGAGGCCGACGATGAAGGTGCGGACGCCACCCACACCGCCAACCTGCGAGAACTCCGACGCAGCTTTGATCGATCGCGAAGGATTCCCGTCGAACTCGTCGCCCGCGAATCCACGGCCACTTCTCTGGCCAAACACGCGTGGGCCGAGGCCCGCAAGCGTTCGGACTTCACGTCCTTTGCCCCCCATCTGCAAACCCTGCTCGGGATCGCCCGTGAGAAGGCGGATCTCTGGGGTTATGACGGCGAACCCTACGACGCCCTCCTCGAATGCTACGAACGTGGCACCTCCACCGCCGCAGTGGCCGCGCTATTCGATGAACTCCGGCCCACCCTGCGGGAAACCGCCGCGGCCGCCGTCGAAAAATCCGCCGCGCGTCCGGTCCACCTGCCGGATGGGCCATACCCGATCGAGCGACAGCAGAAACTCAACCAACTCATCGCCGCCGGGATCGGATTCAATTTCAACGCCGGGCGCATCGACACCACCACCCACCCGTTCTGCACCACGCTGGGACCGCGCGACGTGCGGCTCACCACCCGCTACGACGAATCCGACTTCACCTCCTCGCTCTTCGGCGTTCTCCACGAGGCCGGGCACGGATTGTATGAACTCGGGCTGCCCGCATCCGACTTCGGCCTGCCTTCCGGATCCGCCCTTTCCCTCGGCATCCACGAATCGCAATCGCGCCTCTGGGAAAACCATGTGGGCCGCTCCCGCGCGTTCTGGAACCATTGGTATCCCGCCGCGATCGAGGCTTTCCCCCAACTCGCGTCTCTGCCGCTCGATGACTTCCTCGCCTATCTCTGGCGTGCCAACTACTCCACCATCCGCGTGGAGGCGGACGAAGCCACTTACGACCTTCACATCCTGCTGCGCTTCGACATCGAGCGCCGCATGCTGCGAGGCGAGCTCCCCGTGGCCGATGTCCCGGCCGCCTGGAACGAGGGCTTCCGCGACCTTTTCGGATTCACCCCGCCCCGCGACTCGGAGGGCTGCCTCCAGGACATTCACTGGTCCATGGGCGGGCTCGGCTACTTTGCCACCTACTCGCTCGGCAACCTCAACGCCGCGCAGCTCTTCACCGCCGCCCGACAGGATCCCGCGATTGCCGATGCCTGCGATCGCGCCGACTACGCCCCGCTGCTTGCCTGGCTCCGTCGGAACATCCACGCCCAAGGCGCGACCATCGATCCCCCGGCCCTCATCCGACAGGCCACCGGGGAGCCCCCCTCGCCGCACGCATATCTCGGGCACTTGAAATCAAGATATGTGTTATGAAATCGGGCCTGGTTCGCCTGCCAATCGGAAACCCTCAACGTAGGAAAAAAGCAGGTGAATGAGCAGGAAGAACCTGAGGAACCGAAGTGCGGCATCGCCGGGCTTCTCGTCGCAGGTGGCCTTGCGGTGGTGGTCGCTCTGGTGATGATGTTTGCGCCGGTTCCTTACGTCTCGTTTGGAGGAGCAGGCCATCATGGGGCGATGCCTGTGATGTCGGTCTTCGGCAAGGGGAACTCGTTTTATCTGGGGCTGCTCATCCTGTTCCTGGGGGCATTCATCCTTGCGCTGGCCTATCGGATTCGGCGGCCCTGACCGGAAAGCAGAGGCCCGGTCCGGCGCCCCGAGGGATTGCGCTTTCCATCTCCGCCGTCGTTTGGTTTCAACCCGTGTCGCCCAAGACGCCGACGTCCCGCCATGTCCGATCCCTCACCCGCCCCAGCCGCCCCTTTGCCGAAGGGTCTTTTCATCGTGATTGAGGGCATCGACGGCACGGGCAAGTCGACGCAGGTGAAGCGGCTGGGAGAGTGGTATGCGTCGCTGGGCCGGGAGGTGCTGCTGAGCCGGGAACCGACGGATGGTCCTTGGGGAAGAAAACTGCGTGAGTCTGCATCGACCGGCAGATTGTCCCCCCAAGAGGAATTGGATTGTTTCCTGAAGGACCGCCGCCAGCACGTGGAGGAGAAAATCCGCCCGGCCTTGGAAGCGGGCAAGGTGGTGATTCTGGACCGGTATTACTTTTCGACGATGGCCTATCAGGGAGCGCGCGGTTTCGATCCGGCGGAGATTCGCAGGATGAACGAGGCCTTCGCGCCGCGGCCGGACCTGCTGCTGATTCTCGACCTGGAAGTGGAAGCCGCTCACGAACGGATCGGCCACCGCGGGGACAGCGCCAACGAGTTTGAAAAACGGGAAAGCCTGCAACGTTGCCGGGAGATCTTCCTCTCGCTGAAGGATGAGCCGTTTGTGAGGTTGGTGGATTCATCCGGCTCCCTGGACGAAGTGAGCGGGCGCATTCTCGAGGTCGTGAAGAACTTCTGAGATCGCTCCTTGCGACTTTGCGGGAGAGGACCTAGCGTGGACATGTAGATAAAAAATCATGAACACGTCATTGATCCAGGACCCCCGTGCCAGCAGTCTTTTGTCCCGTGTGAGTGAGGATGTTTCCTTGCTGCGTCAGGATGTGGGCCATCTGGTCCAGCATGCCGCGCGGCACACGCTGCCGGAGACCGCCCGCGGGATTGCCGACACGGCACGGAGCCGCCTGCTTGCCGGGCGTGACTACACCTCGGAGCATCTGCGCAGCCTGGGCCACCAACTGAACCGCCCGGCCACCGCCTGGGTGGGAGGCGCGGTTATGGTGGGCCTGCTGGCGGCGGGTGCCTATTGGTTCCTGAAGTCCGACAGCTGCCGGGCCTGTTGCCGAGAGGACGACCCGGACGCCGGTTGATCAGGCCCAGTGCGGGCGATCGGTTTCGAAGCCCATTTCCTGCCCGGTGCGCGGGTGGCGGAACGTGATCTTCCACGCATGCAGCTGCAAGGGCGGTGCCGAGGCATCAAGCGTCTGGGTATCGCCCAAGCGGTGGTCGGGAAGATAGGCGGGATCGCCAGCGACCGGATGCCCGAGATGCCAGAGGTGAACGCGGATCTGGTTGGTGCGGCCGGTGCAGAGTTCCGCCTCGAGCAAGGCGGTGCCGTCTGCGCTTCGTTCAAGCACACGGAAGCGGGTGAGCGCCTGCTGGCCTTCCTCCTCGTCCACGGCGTGGGTGCCGAGCGTCCCGGGCTCCGGTGAAATCGGAGCATCGCAGACAAACGCGTCGCGCTGCGGATGACCGGAGACTCGGACGAGGTAGCGTTTGTCCACGGAACCGTCCAGGAACTGGCGTTGCAGGATGCGGCAGAAGTGGCGGGTTCTGGCAAACAGAACGATGCCCGTGGTGTTGGCATCGAGGCGATGCACGGCGCGCGGGAGCTGCGGAGGATCGCACGCGAGGTTCATGAGGTGCTGCAGGGTGTTGCGATGGAAGCGGCCGCTCGGATGCATCGGCAACGGGGCGGGTTTGCGGACAACGATGAGGGCCTCATCCTCGTAGAGCACACCAATGTCGGTGGCCACCGCAGGCTCCACATCCGCAGGAAAGGTCTGCAACACACGCTCGCCGGCGCGGACGATGTGGTCGCGGCCACGGACCACACCGCCGTAGCTGGTGAAACGGCCTTCCCCGCAACGCCGCTCCCATTCATCCGCCGGGATCTGCGGGAACAAATCGACGAGCACCTCGAGCAGCGGCCTGCGGTCGTGCGCGGCCGGGATGTTCACCGGGCGGCGGTTTTCCACAGGCACGGATCCCGGAAGCGGGTCGCAGACGGCGCGGAGGCGGGCTTCGCGGGCGGCGATGCGCTCCGCGAGTTTCTCGGGTTCGCTCTTGAAGCAATGCGGGCAGGTTTTCCCCTCCACATATCTGGGATCCTCCTGATCCTCGGCATCGAGCGGTGCCTGGCAGGCGAAACAAACCGCATGCCCGGACTCACGGAGGGCCGGATCCACGCCCACCCGCTGGTCGAAGACAAAGCAGTCGCCCTCATAATGATCGCCACCGCATTCCTCGAAGTATTTGAGGATGCCGCCATCCAACTGATAGATCTGGCGGAAACCCTCCATCTCCATGAAGGGACCGGCTTTTTCGCAGCGGATGCCACCGGTGCAGAACATGACAACCGGCTGGTCCTTGAGCTCAGCGGGCAGCCTGCGGACCGCATCGGGAAAACCGCGGAAGGTCCGGATGTCCGGATCGATGGCCCCCTTGAAGGTGCCGAGCTTGACCTCGTAGTCGTTGCGCGTGTCGAGCAAGGTCACCGGCCGGCCTTCGTCGAGCCACTGCTTGAGTTCGCGCGGGGCGATTTTCGGCGAAGTGTATTCCGCAGGACGCACCGCCTCGACGCCGAAGGAGATGATTTCCTTCTTGAGCCTCACCAGCATGCGGTTGAACGGTTGCTCGTCGCTGAGGCTGATCTTGGGCGTGAGTCCCTCAAGGCCCGGAATCCGGCGGAGGCGTGCGAGAAGATGGTCGATCGATTCAGCTGAACCGGCGACGAACAGGTTGATGCCTTCCGTGCTGAGCAGGATGGTTCCCTTGAGCCCCCACGCCTTGCAGGAGTCCTGGAGCTCACCTCGGAGCTCCTTGAGTCCGGAAAGAGGAGCGAAGCGGTAGGTGGAGATATTGGTGATCGCGGCCACGGCGGGAACTCAGCATGAAACGAGCGGCCGCGGCAAGTGATTCGCACATCGCAAGAACCGGGTGGGCGGCGCGGGCGAAACATGCGAGGATGCCGGCGTGAACGCATACGAACGCATCGCAGAGGCCATTCGATTCATCGATGCCAATCGCGGAACCCGTCTGGATCTTGCATCCGTGGCAACGGCGGTGGGGATGAGCCCCGCGGATTTTCATGGGCTGTTTTCCACATGGACGGATGCCAAGGCGCCGGATGTCATGCAGTGCCTCACGCTCCGGCATGCCAGGGAACTGCTGGCCGAAGGCGGACGGGGCGACAAACCACGCGTTTCCCTCGATGCGGCCAGCCCGGCGGAGATCCGATCGCGCGGGTCCGGCTTGTCGATCCGCGCGGGGTTGGCGGAGAGTCCGTTCGGCCACTGCCTGCTTGGGGAATCGCCGCGGGGCCTGTGCCACCTCTCGTTTTTCGACGAAGACGGGCGCGATCGGGCGATTGAGGAAATGCGCCTCGACTGGCCGGCCGCCACGCTGGCCTGGGATGATGACCACGCGGCACGGCTTGCGACGAGGATCTTCCGCGAGGCGGATCCCGCGGCTGAATGGCGGCTGTTTGTGCGCGGGACGGCGTTTCAACTTCGCGTCTGGCAAGCCCTGCTGCATGTGCGGCCCGGCACGCTGGTGAGCTACGGCAACCTCGCCACCGCGGCGGGACACCCGCAGGCCTCACGGGCCACCGGCAGCGCGGTCGGTGGAAACGCGATCTCGTTCCTGATCCCCTGCCACCGGGTGATCCGCGAAACAGGAATCCCCGGCCACTACCGCTGGGGAGCCCTTCGTAAGCGGGCGATGCTGGCCTGGGAGTCGGCCCGCAGGCCCTGAAGGCAAGTCACTTCACCAGCACCGGCTCCAGCCAGAGCGCCCAGTCCGAGCGGTTCGTATCGCCGGCGTCCTCGGTCCGCAGCACGAGGTTGGAGACTCCTGTTAGATCCACCTGATAGGAAACAGGTGCTCCGTTTTTCACGGTGGGGGAATTCCACAGCGTGCGGCCATCGCCCTCGATCACGAACTTGACCGAACCCTCTTTGCCATCGGCCACACCGGCGAATCCGCGCAGGGATTTCCACGAGCCATCGAGCTTCCAGACGTGCCGGGCCGGGGCGTGGGCGTAGAGTCCGTGGGCGAAGAGCCGCGCACCGCAGGACAGCAAGGCGGCGGCATCGGGCAGCCGGTCGCGCAATGGAGGCCCGTATCCGGTTTTCGCCTCGCTGCTGGCAAGATCCGAGAGCGGATGTTCGGCGGCGGAAGGATCCGCCGCGGGCTTGAGCGATGGATCCAGGGTGGCGGCGAAGCGGGTCCCCACTTCGGAAAGGCGCGCATCCTGCGAAATGTCCGGGCTTTTCAGCAGGGTC
>JAIXOR010000049.1 GCA_027486655.1 Verrucomicrobiaceae bacterium
TCAAACCAACCCAATGGGCTATTGTAAACGAACCCATACAAATTCAACCCACCCGGTTCCTCGATCAGATCCCTGGATGGCCACCTACCCAATTCCGGATGATACACTCTGTATCCGTAGTTGTAGAGTCCACTGTCCTCATCGAGGAACTCGGCGTGGAACAGGAAGTTCCAGTTGCATTCGCTGGTGCTTCTCGCACTGAAGTTCGGGGTGAGGATCTTCACCGGGCCGAAGGCATCATAGCGGTAGCGCTCGGTGACAGTGCCGGTTGTGTCGATGATCGCCGTGGGGTCGAGGTAGTCCTTGAGCACAAAGCGGGTTTCGTTGAGCGTGCCTGTAGTGGAACGTTTGCGCCGGATCATCGTCCAGCGATCCAGTGGGCTCCATACATATTGCGCTTTGACGGCGTTGGAGACGCGTTCCTCGACGCAGCGCCATTGGCGGTCATAGTAGTAGCGCCGGGATTCGCCGCTGCTGGTTTTGCTGACGCGTCGGGTGAGAGCGTCATAGGCGTAGATGATGTGGCTTCCGCCTTCGGTGAGTTTGACTAGGCGGTTCCAGGCATCCCATTTGAGGGTGTTGGCGGTGGTCCAGCTGCCAGCCTTGGGCATGGTAGTCATGTTACCCACTTCGTCATATGCGGGTTGGATGGCTCCGGTGGGTCCCGCGATGGCGGTGATCTGATTGGCCGCGTTATGGGTCCTTCCTTGGCTGAGGGCTGGACTTTGCGAGTAGTCACCTTGCCAGTTGCCGGTTTCGTCGAAGGTGAAGATCTCTTGCTGCTGGCGGGTGGCAGGATTGATGCCGGTGTAGGGTGCACCCGATGAGGGAGCCAGGTCGCCGCGGTCGTGGCGGGTAACCTGGTTCAATCCGTCATACCAGTAGAAGTTGTCTTCCGTGGCAATCGATAGAGCGTGGGCTTTCACGTTTCTCTGCCACGTTACACCGCCATTTCGATTTCGTCCATAATTCGTGTGAACCAATTGCTCACTGCCTTTCTTCCAGAGCGTGGCGGCCAAGCGACCGAAGCGATCCAGGCCGGTGTAGGGGTCGCCCGCTTCGCCCGTGCCTCCGCCTTTCATGGTAAGGAGAGCGCTGGCGGCGGCGTTGTATTTGAGTTCGGTAACGGTCCCGAGGCCAAGGTATTGGTAGCTGGCAAGAATAGAGGCGCCCTCTTTGACTTCATCCGGGCGGCTTAAGGCATTCGCCATGGTGGAGGTGTAAGCGGTGGCAATGCTGCTGCCGTCCGGGTTGGTTATTCCCGTAGGACGGACGGTATTTTCGCTGCCGTTGGCGTAGCTGTATTGCACCTTGAGGCTGGTAGAGGTGTTCACGGCGCCGGCATGCTCCTGATACTCGGTGACCATCTGGTTGAAGCCGTTGTATTCCCGAAGAACCTGATTGAGCACGGTGGTCCCTGCAGTGTTGTAGCTTGTAATCCGCAGGGGCAGACCGCGCTGGCTGTAAACGGTTTCCAGTTTCCCGACCGTTTTATCTACGTTGGTCCCGGCCGGGAAGGAGACGGTATCGGTGAGTGCCCGGCCAAGTTTGTCGTAGCCGTAACTGTGCGCGGTGCCCGCCTGGTCGGTCATACCGGTGACCTGCAGTTGGCGGTTGTAGAAATAAGTGATGCAATCGCCCGCATCGCTGCTATCGGGATAGACTTTCTGGTAAACGAGGCGGTTGCTGTAGAGGGCGGACCCTTGGGCCGGGGTGACACCACGCAACCACTGGGTGACTTGCTCGCCCGTCGCAGGATTTGAGCTGATGAGGCGGGTCAGCCAGCCGTCGTCGGTGTATTCGTAACGGGTGGTGCGGGTTTCGCCGGGGCCACCGCTGGAGTTTTCCGCCGTGGCGATGAGCCGGTCGGCGTTGTCGAGGGTGCGGAGGGTCTTCTGACCCATCGGATCGGTCTGCTCGACGGCGTTGCCTGCAGCATCGTAGGTGGTGGTGGCGACCAGAACGGTGTCGGATGACAAGGGAGCAACGGTCGGACGACTCCAAGGCAGGGCGCCGTTGGTGCCGTAGTCGGCGCTGGAGACATTTCTTCCAATGGCATCGCTGTAGGACGCCATGTAACTGACTCGTGCCTTGGGCTGGGTGGCGGGATCTTTGAGTTCGCCATTTCCGGTGGCATCATCAAAGCGCTGCCGGGTGGTGGACGACAGCATGTTGCCTGCGGCGTCCCAGGTCATTTCCTGCTGGGTTATGACGATGGCGGTTGCGACGCTGGCGGGGTCGGAACCGGCCACGTAGCCGGAGGGTTCGTAAGCTTGGCAGGATTTAATGGCTCTGCCCACCGCGTCATAGACCGTGGCACCGAAAAGCTTGCTGCCTGCCGGGGCACTGCGGGCAACTTGACCTGTGGGATCATAGTAAGTGTTCGAAACCTGTGGGTTGGAAATGACACCGGTGGCGCTCACGGCATAGACCTCGGAACGGAAGGTCCGACCCAGCACGTCATACTGGCTTGTCTGGTGGGACATACGGTTGCCGTCAACCGCAGATGTGTGGTAACTGGTGCTGCTGAGCACCTGATTCAGATTGTTGTAAACGGACGTGGCGATGAGGGTCCATGTGCTGCTGCTGCCAGCCGACTGCTCGACGACCGAGGTGGAGGAGGTGAGGCGGTTGCGCCAATCGTAGCCGTAAGTGGCGATGCGGTCTTTGGTTGGATTGGCATCCACGGGCCGGGTAACCTTGGTGAGGTTGCCGTTGTCGTCATATTCCTTTCTCTCCGTGACGGTGAGACCTTCGAGGGTGCCGAGTTCTTCGGTGACCGGCCAGCCCATCGCGTTGAAGGTGGTGCGATCAATCGTGCCGCCGGCACACATGGTCTGGTTCTGACGCCCGGCGCTGTCGTAGCTGAAGAATTTCCGCCCGTAGTTCTCGGATTGGGCTCCATACCCTTCTTCCGGAATGTTGAAATAAGTCCACTGTTCCTTGGTTTGGGAGGTTCTGTCCATCAGGCTCAGAGACCAGCGCACCCAGGTGGAGCGATCAAAGACGGTTCCCGGGGCGGGTATTCCTTCACCCGAATAAACCGCATCAATCTGCGTGGACTGCCGCCAGCCTTCATAGCCCGGAGGCGGAGCCAGATTCGGGCGGGTGATCGTAACTGGTCCGACGATCCGATCAAACGGAACGCCTGTGGCAGTTCGGTAGCCGCTGAAGCTCCATTGTCCATCTTCCGCATCTTGATAATAGGTCCATCGGGCCGTGCGGATCAGGGTCGGACTTCCATCCAAATCGATCTCGTGGGCAGGACCGAGGGTGAGAATGGTGCGGGCACGGTCATCCAGAACGTAGTCGGTTTGGAGATTGAGTTTGCCGGTGCCTTCGTCCTCAATGGTCCGTATCAAGCCTGCAAGAACTGTGTCATAGAGGTATGTCGTTGCAGTTCCGCGTTCGTCAACGGACTTCACCAGTTCGCCTCGCAGGTTGTAGTGACTCACCCGCGTGTAGGTGATGCCCCTTCCATTATCAGCTGTAGAGACAACGGGCAAAGTCGTTGTCTTGGTCGCCATCTGAAGAGTGCCAGAGTGCCACGTGTAAGTGTAGCTGGTGGTAATGGGCTGGGCACCACTTTCATCTCGATAGACGGTTTGCGAGGCAGGGACGAAGATTTTTCCAACGCCTGCAACGTTCCGTTCGGTGTAGGTCATCAGGCTTTGAGGAACCAGCGCTCCCGAGGTGCCTTTGCGAATCTTCACCGTTTCAAGATCGCCATTCGCTGTGTACGTGAACTGGGTGATTTTTCCTTGTGAAGCGTTCAGGGTCACAAGCTGAGAGAGAGATTCGTTGACAGTACCGATGGCGTCATCCCCTGCCGAAAGGATAATCCTTGCGGAGCCCTCTTCAAACTTCTGATACAAGGGATACCAAGTCTTTGTGGGAGTGACTGCTGAATCGACGACTTTCTTCAGAATCAGTTGGCCGTAACGCGAATAATAAAGCGACTGCAGGGAACCGTCCGGCTGAACGATGTCGGTCCGGGACGCCCAGGCATTGAAACTCGTGCCCGAATATCCGCTGAACGCATAGGAAAACCGGAATTGGTAACGCCTGCCGTTTGTCCACATCACTGACACCCGACCATTGGAGCCGTATTGCCATTCGGTGATGGCATACTCGTTGAGCTGGCTTTCCGTAGCGGTTTCAGGATCGATGCCGTTGTTGAGCATCTGACGATATTGAGCTGGCTGGATCACATGCCGGGCTTTGTCAGTGCCGGGGTAGAAAGTGAATAGAGATGCGGAAATGGGCTTGCTACCCCAATTGGCAGGGGACCCGGCGGGAGCTGTATTCTCCCAAATCTTTACTCCAACAAGGTTGTCGCCATCGTAAGAATAGTCGGTGCGCAGCACATCACGGCCCCTGACACTGTAGAGCAAAGAAGTTGTTTTACTATTGGCACCACTGCTCCAAGAGTAGGCATATTTTGTCGTTTCGCCCCCATGATCAACTGTGATGTCAGAGAGACGATCGGCGACGTAATTAAAGATTCCTTTGTTCCCCCCCGCATCTTCAATGATCAGAGGTTTTCCGTCAACATCGTATGTGGTAGATCTTCCGTCAGGTTTCTTCCATTTGTAACATTGATTGGATTGATTAAATGTAACCGTATCCTGAATATAATAGTTTCCGACATAGTTAACCTCACCGACGGCCTGGAGACCTGGAACCGGGCTACAACTAATGACACTGTTGCCTGCTCTAACGCAGCTAATCACACCGGGGGCAGGCCCCGCACTATCTGTGCCACTTATACCCACTGTGGTTCCACAAACACTTTTACCACCAAAATTGGTTGATGACTTTGAAGGATCGTAAGGGCCTCCAGAATACTTTAACCCGGTATCAATATCAACGCCTCCCTTCACCCTGCGCTTCGGAATTCCTGCGACAGGATAATCGGCACATCCGCTCCATGGATCTGTTCTGCCTCCATCAGGCTGGAATGGATACTTCGGGGCTTCAGCCGATGGTCGCTCGCCACCAGGGCAGTCACACGGTGGGCAATCACAATCATCTTCGGAGCACGGGGGAGGCCCGGGCGGAAGAGAGCCGGACGACGAACTCGATCCAGAACTGCCGGAAGAAGTGGATGAGCTGGAGCTCCCCGAGTATGAGGAACTACTTGAAGACGACGAACCACTCGAAGATGAACCTGATCCGCTCGAAGAAGAGGAGCCACTCGGAGATGAAGAAGAACTGCCAGACGTGGAACCGGAGCCACTTGAGGATGAGGTACCACTAGGCGAGGATGATGAACTACTTGACGATGGGCCCGAGCCACTTGACGAAGAACCGGAGCCCGCTCCGCTTGAAGAAGATTGAACTTCCGAAGATGATGAACTGGAATTTCCGCCAGAAGAAGACGGACCATTACCTGAAGACGAATCTGGAGGAACCATAATTTGAATTACGAAAAAGCACATGGAGTTCAATGTCTTCAAGAAAAATCGTGAAATAACTGAGAAAAAACAATGATTTTAGAAATCACTCAATTTATGCGGAGTCATTTGAGCGCAATCCCAAAATCTCATCGACTGTCATTTAATGGCTGAAAGAAAGTTTTTCCTTGATCCGCAATCGCCAAATCAGGCACACAGTTCGCAAGCATGGGATACGTAATTAAGCGCATTTTTGTCTATGGATTTCCCGGCCTCTACGGGGGTGCCGGCACAGAACTACACCACCAGATTGACGTGTGGTTGCAAATGGGAATGGAAGTGGCGCTTATTCCAAACTCGATTGGATACGAAAACGAACCACTTTATCCTGAGATGGTCGCGAAGGGCGTGAAGATTTGCTCGCAAAACGACTGGAGTGTTCTTGAGGCGGGCGATCCAATATTCGGATTCTGTTCTGGAGACTTCCTCACTAGCCTTGACGAAATTCGGAAACGCACTCGCCGTACAATCTTCGTCAACTGCATGACTTGGCTCTTTGAGGAGGAAAAACGCAGGATGCAAAATGGACAGATTGCAATGTTTCTTTACCAGAACGAAGATGTCCGGATCAAACACATGGCGGCCCTCAAGGCAATCAACCCCGACCCCACTGTTCAATACCTTACCTTCAAACCTTATTTTGAAGCAGCGAGATTTCCTTTTATCGAGAGTCGGGAATCCGAATTTTTTGGATGCGGCAGGATTTCCCGTCAGGACTCGGACAAGTTCTCAGCCAACACACTCCATATCTACGAGTATTTCGTTGCGCCCAAATTCAAGCGGGCTCTTTTCTTGGGCTTCGATCAGAGGTCGGAACAAAAAATTGGCAAACCTTTCGATTGGATTCGAACGGCAAAAGACCACACTGAGCTCTCCCAGCAGGACTTCTACAAACACTGCGAAATCATCCTCCAGCCCACCGACACTACCGAAAACTGGCCACGCATCGGGTTCGAGGCCATGGCCAGCGGCAGCGTCTTAATCGTCGACAACCGGGGCGGATGGCAACAAATGGTGGAACACGGGAAGACCGGATGGCTGTGTAACCATGAGCGGGACTTTATCTACTACGCCAGCCGGATGGCCTACGAACCGAACCTACGCGCGGACATGGCTCAAGCTGCCAGACTTCGAGGAGAGGAACTTGGTGGGTTGAGTGCCTCCAAAGCATCATGGGAGGAAGTGTTTGCGGGAATTGCGAAGCTTCCCGAATAGTCCGTCAGAACATGCAGGAGTTCCCTTTAATCAGTTGCATTATGCCGACTTTCGGAAGACCCGCTTACGTCGGAGAAGCAGTCGCGATGTTCCTCGCGCAAGACTACCCCGCCAAAGAGCTGATCATCCTGAACGATTGTCCCGATCAATTTTTTTCTTCTGACCTTCCAGGAGTCAGTGTGACAAATGTCTCAAACAGATATCCAACTCTGGGCGAGAAACGCAATGCTGCAATCGAACTGGCCAGGGGCGATCTAATTGCTGTTTGGGATGACGATGATGTTCATCTTCCTTGGAGGCTGTCTCATTCAATCACTGAAATGAGAAGATGGAGAACGCCCTTTTACAGGCCCGCCGAATTCTGGGCTTACTGGGGCGATTTGAACCTTCATGACAATCAGTGTGTGGAATCGTGGGTCAGTCATGGACTCGTTCTTTTTGAAAAGCAACTTTGGGAGCAAGTCGGAGGATATCCTGCGCAGGGGCTTGGTGAGGACGCTGGTTTCTTCAAGAAGCTTCACGAGGCTCTGAGTGCAGATTACATCAAATTTCCCGTCCGCCGTGAAGATCGCTTCTACATCATGAGAGGAAAGTCTAACTACGTGCACATGTCCATCAACGGAGGAGAAAAGCCCTTGGACACTTCGCCATTGAGTATGGAAATTACGCCAGTGCCCATTCAAGATGCAGTCCTCAGCGAAGCATGTCGAAGAATCATCGCAGCTCGCGATCCTTCTGCCATCCCCAGTCCTCCAAATCCAGACGGAGCAACAAGAAATCCCCGGATACTCATTGGTGTCTGCAGTTGCCACATGTATCCCGAAAAGAGACAAGCCATCCGTGAAACGTGGCTATCGAGGAAGAGTGATGGGGTGATTTCCCGGTTCTTTGTTGGACGGGGTGAAACGGCGCTTCCCGAGGAAGACACCATCGAGGTTGAGGCGGGTGATTCTTATGATGAGCTTCCGGCGAAGGTGCTAGCGTTCTTCCGACATGCATTGATAAACTTTGAATTCGACTGGCTTTTCAAATGTGATGACGACACCTACGTCGTGCCAGAACGGCTGAAAGAAATCATTGAGCCCGGCATATCGTTTGTCGGCGATGAATCGCTTGCGCAAAGAGGAGCCCCAAGCGGAGGAGCAGGTTACCTGCTGGCTCGTCATATCGTCGAGAAGCTGGTTGCTGACCAGACACTGGAACTCCGCGGAGCTGAGGACATTATTGTCGGGGAGGCCGCAATTCGCCATGGGGCAATTCCCAAGAGCACAGCCTTACTGAATTTACAGCCTGCACCATTCCCAACTTCCGACAATTCGATGGTTTCAGCTCATTGGTGTTCTCCAGATCAAATGAGGAGCATCCATGTCGTCTATTCGACTCAGCACATTCGGCGCTATTATGCCACGCATCTCCACTGGACGGATGAAATTCGTGTCCATCCAGGTGACATTCTTTTCCGGGTGACAAGCGGATGTATGGGAAAATGGTACGTGCAACCCTCCGGAAACTTGATCCTCAAGTGGTTCAATTGGCCCGCAGAGATGGCCATTCTAACACGCGAAGGTCACTTTTCCGGGCCACGAATTGACCTTCGTCCATGTTCTCCTGAAATCCCACCAACGCTGCTTTTTGGATCTGTTGGCGAAGAACAATCTGCGGTTTTGACTTGGTTGGGAGGGCCGCATGATGTCGCTACGATTTACTATGATGCCGATGATGGACACTTTCTCGCTAAAGCTCTACCGAAGCGTACGGATTACTTCGACAGACGCAGAGCGGGAAAGTTCCAGAACCTGATTTGGTGGTTGGACAAAAATCCCGACATACTTTCCAAATATGAATGGTTTCTTGTTTGTGATGACGACATTGAACTCCGCTCAGAGGAAGTGATTGCCCTTGTTCTCGAAGCCAAGCGCCTTGATCTGCCTGTCAGTTCTCCCTCACATGATCCCCAGGGTAAAATCTCATGGAACCACATGAGACATGTAGAAGGTAAAGATGCGACCCTTTGCAATTTTGTGGAAATGACTTGTGTATTGTTCCAACGGAAAGCGCTAATACGGTTCCTTGAGATATTCAGGCCTGCGGCTCCTTTCCTAACCGGATGGGGCACCGATCTACTAATTTCTAAGGCATGTTATGAGCCTCAGAAACCGTTTGGTGTGATCCATTCTGTAAAAGTTCTCAATCCTAAGAGATCTCCGGGGTATGGTATCGAACGGCTACAAACGACCAAAGATCGTCATCAGGCATGGATTGAGGTTTCACGGCGCTTGAATCTGGAATGGTCTGATACTCCCAAGGAAGTCAAACGCGCAGACCCAACTCCCAAGGTTGTATGCATCAATCTCGATCGCGCAACACAGCGGCGATCCCAAATCAAAGAAAATTGGGAACCTGTCTTTGGCAGCAATCTTGAGTTTTTTAGGGCCGTGGACCGCCGTAGCCTAGATCAAGGCCTTCTGCAAGTGCCCCCCAAGGAGATCAATTCACTAGCTTGTGGGCGGAGACTAAGCTCTGGCGAAACTGCTTGCCTCATGTCCCATCTTGGCGTGATGGGAGACGCCCTCCCAAAAATCGGTGAGGAGGGAATCATCATTATGGAGGACGACATCGTTCCTTCAGATGTAGCCACCAGCGTATTTGAGATCATCCGACAAGCAAGACGTGAGTCTCCTTACGTTGACATGATTCTACTTTGCAAACCTGTGAATGATTTTTCAAAGGCGCGTTCTTCTGAGCTTCTGTTCGTCCCGACTGACGAGCCATTCCCTTATGGCACGACTATGGTTTGGTATGGGCCACGAGCTATCGCCGATTTCCTTGAAGAAATGCGGGATTTCGATAAGCCGGCGGATCATAGGCATACCTTCTGCTGTGCTGGACGGGTTGGGGTATTGAAGTCCCCTGTAGCCTTTCATCAGGGTACGGATACATTCGTAGGGAACGAGTTTCGGGGCAATGCTTCGCAAAGGAACTTCATTCCGTGACAAGGAATGTCGGATTTCCTCGGCAATGGATCACAAGAATTGCATTGACTTTCAAAAAGCTTAGAATCAGTTTAAGCACCAACCATCTCATGGCAGGAAAACCGGGCATTCGAAATCTCGCAGGCATGTTCGGACGTCGGAAGGGCGGACGAATGACTGGGACTGTGCCTCGTGACGAGGAGTTTGCTTTTGCGAGTGAAGCCGAGCGCTTTCTCCAACACATGAAAGCACGTTCACTGGCACATGGAACAGTGGAGCTTCATCAAGGGGCCATCTTTCAGTTCATTCGTTGGTGCCAGGAGACCAATGTTTCGGCACCGGCTGCCGTGACGCGCCGGGTTCTGGAGAGTTACCAACTCCATCTTCATACCTACCGTTCCCCACGCACAGGTAGGGCCCTCACCATCAACACTCAACTTGCCCGATTGGGGTGCGTGCGTCGATTCTTCGCTCGGCTTTGTCGGGACGGGTTGATCCCTGCGAATCCCGCTGCCGATCTAGATTTGCCCCGCAGGCAGCCCCGCAGTCTTCCGATGATCCTCTCACCGTCCGAGATTGAGCGCATCCTTCAAAATCAAGATTCAAGCAGCCCCTTTGGAATCCGCGACCGAGCGATCATCGGATTGTTTTATGCGACAGGCATTCGCAGATCCGAATTGGCCAGACTCGATCTCCGTGACTACGACCCATTCTCCCAAACTTTGCACATTCGCAAGGGTAAGGGCGGTCGTTCGCGGCTTCTTCCCGTCGGCACAAGGGTCGGCGCTTGGGTTGATGAATACCTTCGTGAGGCGCGTCCGTTGTTGGCGCAGATTCCCTCCGAAGAAGCGTTGTTCGTATCAGGCTATGCAAGTCGCTTGCGTTCCGATTACCTGGGTAGCTGGATGCGCCGTCAGTTCAAACGTGCGGGGATCACCAAACCAGGTTCCTGCCATTTATTTCGTCATTCCTGTGCCACACACATGCATCAGGCCGGTGCGGACATCCGGATCGTTCAGGAAATGCTTGGTCATGCACGTCTTGATACCACGCAGATCTACACTCATCTTGACATCAGTGCCCTGCAAACAGCGCATCTCAAATATCATCCATCTTCCGGGGCGGAATTTTTTTCACCATCTTCGGTAGCTGTGGAGCAGGCGGATGCGCCTCCCTGCGAAGTTACGATACGTCCTGCGGATTCGGGATCGGCAACGATTCCCATCCAACTAGAGAAGGCGGCAATTCCCTTCGAGGCTCCGGAATTGCATTCGACCTCGCCAAGCCCGGACAAGAATACTCGATTCCCTGCAATGCAACGCCAACCCACCGAATTGAGGATGGGTATCAAAGTATACGGATACAGAGTGTATCATCCGGA